>CAMJCT010000006.1 GCA_946404215.1 uncultured Clostridium sp.
ATTTCAAACACTATATTTATCAATAAAGTGTGACATATGTTTGACAAACCAACATTTGTGTCGAATTTTGCGATGAAAAGTTCTTTACAAAATAAAAGATATGTATTATTATAGGTGTAAAGAAGTTAACTTTTAAATTATTTTAATCAAAAGATTATTTCAATAAAATTTTTTCGAAAAAATTATTAAGTATCAAAACAAAAATCCAAATGAAGTATTTATTAAAGGAGGTAGATATTAAAAATATTTTATGTTTAGATATACTACTTGGTATGTGAATGTAATTAGTCTAATTATTTCAAGTATAATATTTTGTTTTACTAATTTTTTTATATCAAATAATTGTTTTATTGGTGTCGGTAATTTTTTTTATTCAAAAACAGAATTCGATAATCAATCAGATTTACAAATTCCAGAAAAAGATATTTTAATTTCAAAAGAAAATAATTCAGAAGATGCAATGAATAGTGAATTACTATATGATGAAAAATGGTGTATAGAAATACCAAAGATAGCTTTAAAAGCATATATAGAAGAAGGTACTAGTAAAGAAGTAATGGACAACTATGTTGGTCATTTTGAAGAGACATCTAAGTTTGATGGCAATATAGGTTTAGCAGCTCATAATAGAGGATATAAAAACAATTATTTTCAAAATTTGAAAGAATTAAGGGAGGATGATATAGTTTATTATTTTTTTAATGGAAATAGCAAGAAATTTATAGTTATAGATAATTTTATAATAGAAGATACAGATTGGTCAGTTTTTAACGAAACTGAAGAAAATATGCTTACATTAATAACATGTGTAGAAAATGAACCAAGTTATAGAAGATGTGTGCAAGCAAAAGAAATATTAGAATAAGTAATATATATAATATTAAAAATAATAAAAATCATATTTATTAAGAAAGGAAGATTGATAATTTGAAAAGAATAAAAAACAAATCTATATTTTACAAAGGAGTGTTAGGATTTTTTATACTTATATTAGCAGGATTATATTTTATTAATACTGTTTATGCAACGCATATAAATTCAGCTAACATTTATTCAACAGGAGATTGTGGTGCTTTGTTAAAATATAAAGGCACTGAGGTTAGAGTAAGTTATGTTCAATATATAAAAGATGGAATTGAATTTCCTGCATATTGTTTAGATAAAACTAAACCTGGTGCTGAAACTACTCCATATACAGTTTCTATACAAGATACAATAAATGATGTTGCTTTATGGAGAAGAGTTGTAAATGGATACCCATATAAATCTTTACAAGAATTGGGAGTAGAAACTAAAGAAGAAGCGTTTACAGCAACTAAACAAGCAATATATTGTTATATACATGGAAATAATCCCGAAGATTATGAAGGTATTGGAGATGCTGGAGAAAGAACATTAAATGCTATGAAGAAAATTATAGAGAATAGTCAAAATTCTAATGAAACAAAAATAGCTAATAATGTAATAATAAATACAGATAAAGGTGAGTGGAAGCAAGATAAAATAGAAAAACAGTATTTGTCTAAAGAATTTTCGATAGAATCAAAATCCAATATAAAAAAATATAAAGTTGAAATATCAAATGAAAATAAAATAGATATAGGAGGTATAAAATTAACAAATTTAGCAAATGAGGAGAAGACTGATTTTTCACCAAATGAAAAATTTAAAATATTAATTCCAATTAAAAATACAAAAGAAGGAGGAAGTATAAAAATAAAAGTACAGACTCAAATGGCAACTAAGCCTGTTTTATATGGTACAGCGCCTGACAGTGGCTATCAAGATTATGCATTGGCAGCTGAAATATATGAAGATTCTACAGGTGAAACAACAGACAATTATTCTAAAAATGAAACAAAAATAGTAATTTCAAAGCAAGATATGGAAGAAAAGGTACCATTAGAAAATGTTGAATTTGAATTGCTAGATGAAAATAAAAATACTGTTTATACAGGATTGAAAACTAATAAAGATGGCAAAATAGTTATAGAAAATATTTTGCCAGGTAAATATTATATTAGAGAATCAAAGTCAATAGATGGATATCAGGTAAAAGATGAACTAATAGATACAGAAGTATTGCTTAACCAAAAAGTTACAGTAAATATTTATAATGAAAAAGAAGAAAAACCAAAGGTAGAAGTAAAAACTTTAGAAAAAGTAAAAGAGGTAAAATCAAAACAAGAAAAAAAATTACCTGTTACAGGTATGTAATGTGAGGAAGACTAATTTATAATTATAGATTAGTCTTCTATTATTTCTAGATTAAAAGTTGTTACTAGTCAGCCTTAAAATATTTTTTGTCCTGTTTAACGTGATTACTATATAAATATTTTTAAGTTATTCAAAGTCGCATTCGATTAATTCTCAAAATATTTATATAGTAATCACTTAGCTAAGGACTTTTAATATAGCAAATGTCTGACTAGTAATTAAAAGTTAAACTATATATTTTTTATAGTTTAAAACTGCTTGAAAAAAAATATAAAAACAAGTATAATAAGTTACGAATATTACATGAGTTGATTTACAAATAGAAAGTGGTAGAAAAGGAAACTAAGATGAAAGAGGTAATTATTATATGAAGAAAAAAAATGTAATTATAGTTATATTAATATTGGTATTTGTTTTTGCAATAGTAGGAATAAGTATATATGAGGTTACCAACGAAAATAGTAGAAAATATGAAATTGCTAAAATAGAGGAATATAAATATTTTGTTTTTAAGCATAATTCAAAATATGGTGTTATAGACAGGCAAGGTAATACAATAATAGAACCTGAATATGAAGAAATAAAGATACCAAATCCTGAAAAAGACTTATTTATATGTTATAAAGATGAAGAAGAGAAAATATTAAATAAAGATAATAAGGAAATATTAAATAATTATACTACAGTAGATTCCATAAGGCTTAGGAATATTGCAAGTGATTTAATGTATGAAAAAACTGTACTTAAATATTCAAAAGATGGTAAATATGGATTAATTGATTTTGATGGAAGAGAGATAACGAAACCAATTTATGAGGATATAGATAGTCTACCATATAAAGAGGGAGAGTTATTAATAAAACAAAATGGAAAATATGGAATTATAAATATAAAAGGAAAAAGATTAATAGATAATAAGTATGACGAAATAAAAGTAGATGGATATTATATAGAAAATGAAGGTTATAGGTATTCTGGTTATATTGTATCTATAAAAACAGAAGAGGGATATAGATATGGATATATAAATAATAAAGGAAAAGATATTATTAAGACAGAGTATAATCAATTAAACCGTGTAACAAGTATAGATGACAGTAACAATGTATATTTAATTGTTGCAAAAAATGGGCAAGTAGGAGTAATGAAAAATAAAGATATAATTATTCCAAATGAATATCAGTCTATTGTTTATGATTCAAATAATAAAGTTTTTGAAGTTGAGAAAAGTAAAAAATTTGGAATCTATAATATGGAAGGAAAACAGATAGTACCTGTTGAATATGACCAAATAGATATCACAGGAATTTATTTATATGCACAAAATGCCCAAGGCACTATTGTTTATAATAGTAATGGCACAGAGGCAAATATTAATTCTAATGTTGCAATTTTAAACACTGATAATGAAAAATATAAAATTAGAATTAATAATGAAAATGGTACAAAATATGGAATAATTAATCAAGAAGGTAAGAAATTAGTTGAGGAGAGATATAATTATATTTCGTATTTGTATGATAAATATTTTATTGTAAGTAAAGAAAATGGAAAATTAGGAGTAATAGATGATAAGGACAATGTAAAAATAGAAATAAAATATGACTCATTACAAAGAATTCAAGATACTGATTTAATACAGGCATCTATAACAAAAGAGAATGAAATGCATGTATTTTCAAATGAAATGACAGAAATATGCAATCTGAAAAATGGGATTATAGAAAAAGAAAAAGATTTTATTAAAGTATATAATAGCAGCGAAACAAAGTATATTAGCTTGGAAGGAAAGGAAATAAAAAATACAGAAGTGTATCCTGAAAATAAAATTTTTGCAAAATCTCAAAATAATAAATGGGGATTTGTAGATAAAAACGGTAAGGTTATAGTAGACTTTAAGTATGAAAAGGCTACTGAGCTTAATGAATATGGATTTGCTGCTGTAAAAAAAGATAGTAAATGGGGAGCAATAAATGAAGAAGGAAAAGAGACTTCTGAACCTAAATTTGAAGTAGATAATACAGTAGAACCATCATTTATTGGACAGTATTACAAAGTAGTTTATGGATATGGAGAGTTTTATTATACAGATGAAGTAGAGAAAAGATAGTAAATAGTAATATAGAAAAATGTATTTAATTAAATATGAATGAACATTAAAATTGAATTAGAAAAACTTGTTTTTTCTAATTCAATTTTTTTGTTTAAATTAATAATAAATAGAGAATAATAAAAATAATATTTAGTAAATAAAGAAGGTGTTATTTTGAAGTTAGGCATTGCGCTGTCTGGAGGAGGAATACGAGGAATTGCTCATGCAGGGGCATTAAAAGCATTAGATGATAATGGAATAAAAATTGATGCAATAGGAGGAACTAGCTCTGGAAGTTTAGTTGCTTCTTTATATGCTATGCGGATATTCACCATACTATATATACATATTATTTAAAAGATATGCAAAGCAGATTGCAGAAATTAATTCTGGGCCAATTATAAGTGGCATAGGGAATTTTATGATGAACAAAAAGGTTTGCTTATCAGGGTTAAAAACAGGAGAAAGTATTGAAGAAGCTTACAATGAGTTAGCCAATAGAAAGGGTATAGCCAAAATTGAAAATGTAAAAAAAATGCCTTTAGTAATTCCAACTGTAGATATTTCAAATGCAAAGGAATATATATTTACGAATAAGATTCCTAGTATATCAGAAGACAAATCACATTATATAACAGATATTTCAATAGGAAAAGCGGTAAGAGCGAGTAGTAGTTTTCCAGGTGTTTTTTGCCCATGTGCTTTTAAAAATCACAAGTTTTTGGATGGTGGAGTTTTGAACAATATTCCAGTTATAGAAATAAAAAAACAGGGTGTTGATAAAGTTATAGCAGTGAATTTTAAAGCTGATGACATAACAGATGAAAGTAATATGATGGATATAGCAATGAGAACAATAGATATAATGGGAAATAAAATATCAGAAGAAAGTATAAAACAGAGTGACTATTTATTAACAATTTCAACAGACAAAACAGGACTTTTAGATGTGGAAAAATTGGATAAGTGTTTCGAATATGGATATAGAGAAACTCTAAATAATATTGAAAATATAAAAAAAATAGTTATGAATGATTAATGAATTTTTATAATTAAGTAAATAAAAAAAACAACTTGAATATAATATATAAACTAAATCAGATGTTTGAGGAGGAAAAAAATAAATATGAAATTAAGATATTTTGATAATGCTGCTACAACTAGAACAAAAGAAGAAGTTTTAAATGAGATGATACCTTTTTTTACTAATAATTATGGAAATCCATCTTCTTTATATACTATAGGTAGAATTTCAAAGAAGGCTATAGAAGAAGCAAGAAGAAAGGTGGCTAAATTAATTAATTGTAATTCCAATGAAATATATTTTACTGCAGGTGGTTCTGAAAGTGATAATATGATAATAAAAGGAATAGCATATGCAAATAGAAAAAGAGGTAAACATATTATTACATCAAAGATAGAACATCCGGCTGTATTACATACTTGTAAATGTTTGGAAAATCAAGGTTTTGATGTTACTTATGTCAATGTGGATAAGGAAGGGATTGTAGATATAAATGAGTTGAAGAACTCTATTAGAAATGATACTATTTTAATAAGTGTAATGTTTGCAAATAATGAAATAGGGACTATTCAACCTATTGATACTATAAGTAAAATAGCTAAGATGTATAATATAATTTTCCATACAGATGCAGTTCAAGCTTGTGGAAATATACCAATAGATGTTAGAAAAATGGGTATAGATGCGTTATCTATATCTGGACATAAAATATATGCACCCAAAGGTATAGGGGCTTTATATGTGAAAAATGGTATAAAATTTGAAAAAATTATTGATGGAGGACATCAAGAAAAAGACAAGAGAGCTGGAACAGAAAATGTAGCGGGAATAGTAGGTTTAGGAAGGGCTTGCGAACTAGCATATTATAATTTACCAGTTCATATTAAACACTTAGAAGGGCTAAGAGACTATTTTTTATCTGAAATAATGAAAAGAATAAAGTTTGTAAATTTAAATGGTTCAAAGGAAAAAAGATTGCCTGGAAATTGTAATTGTTCTTTTTTGTGTGTTGATGGGCAATCTTTGGTTTTGAACCTAGATTCAAAGGGGATTTGTGTGTCAAGTGGTTCTGCTTGTTCTTCAAATTCTCAAGAACCATCACATGTTTTAAAAGCAATAGGTTTATCAGATGATTTGGCGAGAAGTGCATTAAGAATAACTTTTGGAGAAGATAATATAAAAGAAGATGTAGATTATTTATTAGACAATCTAGAAGAAACAGTAAGTAGGCTTAGAAATATGTCACCAGAATTTAAGATGATTGCAAAAGAGCAATAGCACATTTAATTCCATCAACAGCAGCGGACATAATTCCTCCTGCGTAGCCTGCACCTTCTCCACATGGATAAACGCCTTCTATATTTGAAACAAGATTTTCATTTCTTAAGATTTTAACAGGTGAAGAACTTCTTGTTTCTATGCCAGTTAATATGCTATCAGGGTGTGCAAATCCATGAAGTTTGGTGTCAAAATATTTAATTCCTTCTTGTAGAGTCTCGGAGATGTAATTTGGCAAAATTTCATGTAGGTTAGATAGAGTTACTCCGGGTAAGTAAGAAGGTTTAACAATACCAATTGTTTCCGTTTTTTTATTATTTAGGAAATCAGAAACTTTTTGTATTGGTGCAAAATAATTTGAGCCACCTAAAACAAATGCTTTTTCTTCTAATTTTTTTTGAAATGCAATTCCGGACAAAGGATGTGGACTATCAAAATCTTCTGGGGTAATATTTACTAAAAGTGCAGCGTTACTGTTTGTACCATTTCTTAAAAAGTTGCTCATACCATTTGTTACTATTGTATTGTATTCACTGGAAGAAGCCATAACATTTCCTCCAGGGCACATACAAAAAGTATAGCAAGATCTTCCTGTTTTAGAATGATAAGCCATCTTATATTCTGCAGGGGGAAGATGCAGTTTTGTGGTTTTTCCATATTGGGCGTCATTAATCCATTTTTGAAGATGTTCTATTCTAACACCAATTGAAAAGTTTTTCTTATCTATTAAGAAGTTATTTTTTAATAGAGTTTCAAAGGTTTCTCTAGAACTGTGCCCAATTGCTAGAATTACTTTATTAGATGTTATTTCTGATACTTCCTTGGAAATAACATTTTCTACTTGTATAGATTTAATTCTATTATTTTCTATATTAAAATCTATAGCCTTAGTGTTGAAGAGAATAGTTCCCTTGTTTGAAATAATATATTCTCTAATGTTTTTAATAATTTTAATTAAATTATCAGTTCCTATGTGAGGTTTAGAAAGATATAAAATTTGTTTTGGTGCTCCAAATTTAACAAATTCTTCTAAAACTTTTTTACAAAAGGGACTGTTTATTCCAGTTGTTAATTTTCCGTCAGAAAAAGTACCTGCGCCACCTTCACCAAATTGTACATTTGAGTAGGTATTTAAACTTCCAGTTTTTTGAAAGTGTTCTATAGAAATTTTTCTTTTTTCTACACATTCTCCTTGTTCTATTATTATGGGTTTATATCCGTTTTGTATCAAAATGATAGCAGCAAAAAGACCTGCTGGACCAGCTCCAATTATTAAAGGATTTAAATTATTTGCATTTAATTCTATATTAGGCATTTTAAATTCTTTTATTTTTTCAAGTTTTGAATACTTTGTTTCATTTTTTAATTTTAAATCAATGGAATAAGAATAATGTACATCATCTTTTTTTCGAGCATCTATAGATTTTTTTGATATGTGCCATTCTATTATATCTTGCATATGTATATTGTTTTTCTTAATTGCAATTTCTAAAACTTCTAAATCTGTTAGGTCTTTTCTAATTTTTATATTGTTTATTCTAAACATAACATCCTCCATAAAATATAAAGACATTATAGCATATTAATACTAATTATGCTATAATTTTTATAGTGCAAATCTTTTATTTTTTTTATAATTGGTATATAATTATAAAAATAAAAATAGATGGGGAAATATATGAATAAAAAAGATGTTAAAGATAGAAAAGTAACAAATTTTATAATTAAATTATTTTGGATATTTGTAATAGGAAGTATATTTGGATTCTTCGCCGAAATGATATACGCTTTTGTATATTCAAGAACTTTGGAAATAAGAAAGGGACTTATATATGGACCATTCATTCAGATATATGGAATGGGAGCTGTTGCATACTATATTCTAATTTCCAAGGTGAAAGAGCCTAAAGAAGCTTTTGTGCATGGAATGATTATGGGGGGAACTCTAGAGTATTTGTGTTCATTTTTACAAGAGATTTTTTTTGGAACGGTATCATGGGATTATAGTAAGCTTTTTATAAATTTAAATGGAAGGACTAGTTTATTATATTGTGTTTATTGGGGGATAATAGCGGTTATTTTTTTGAAATTGGTTTATCCATGGCTTGAAAATATTTCTTTACTTATTTATAGGAAGAAAATAAGAATTTTTACTTTTATTTTTAGTATTTTTATGGTATTTGATATAACTATTTCATGTATGGCCGCAGATAGACAAGAAAAAAGACATAGAGATATTCTACCACAAAGTTCGTTAGATATTTTTTTAGATGAAAACTATCCTGATGAATTACTGGATAAGGTATATAATAATAAAATCGAAATAAAATAAAAATCATAAACAAGCTTTTATACGAATAGTATTAAACAAATGTATTCGTATGGAGGTTATCTTTATGAAGGGTGTTGCATCAATAGATGAGCGTGCTGTATTGTTAGCACAGTATATTATAGATTCTAAAGATACAGTAAGGGGAACGGCGAAAAAATTTGGGATAAGTAAAAGTACAGTACACAAGGATGTGTCTGAGAGATTACAAAAAATAAATGCAGTGTTAGCAAGAAAAGTAAGAGTTATTTTAGATGAAAACAAAGCTGAGAGACATATACGAGGGGGTATGGCTACAAAGTTAAAATATAGTCACTTAAAAAATTAGAATTGAATTAGGATGAGTGGTAAGTAGAAAATACCACTTATTTTTTTGTTTTACACGAATTTACAAAAAATAACATAAAATATAGTAATTATGAATTAATAAATATAATTTGGTTAAATGAATATATAAAAGTTTTTTTAAAAGAAGGAAAGGAATGAATAAAGTTGTGTAAAATTAAAAAGGGTGATTTTGTAGTTAGAAAATCGCATGATAAAGATATAATATTTATTGTAAAAAGTATAATAAATACGGATAAAGGAAAAATAGCAATACTAAAAGGGCTAGTAGACAGAATTGAGGCAGATAGTAGTATTGAAGATTTGGAAATTATAAAAAGACAAAAAGCTAAAAAACGAATGAAAGAATTAGATGATAAGGTAAATAGTATTACAAAAAATGCAATACTTGTAAGCTTAAAGTCGAATTATAAAATAGGAGTGTTTAGTAATAATAATAGAAAGCAAGAAAAGATAATAACAGGGAAAATTTTGCATTTGGATGGTGATAGAAAGTATACTGAAAAATCTTATAAATATTATAAAAGTTTAGGATTGAATGCTATAGTAAAAAATATACCTGAAAATAGACAGCCTCGATTAGTATATAGTTTATTAAAAATGTACAATCCAGATATACTTGTTATAACAGGGCACGATGGAATGATAAAAAATGGAAGCGGGTATCACGATGTTTATAATTATAGAAATTCAAAATATTTTATAGAAACAGTAAAAGAAGCTAGACGATATGATAAAGAAACAAATAAAAACTTGGTTATATTTGCTGGTGCATGCCAAAGTTATTTTGAGGGAATAATTTCAGCTGGAGCAAACTTTGCTTCTTCTCCAGCAAGAATACTAATTGATTTTTTGGATCCGTTAGTTGTGGCAGAAAATGTAGCTTTTACAGAAAAATACAAATATATTACAATAGATGATATAGCAAGGGAATTAAGAGATGGCAAAAGGGGAATCAGTGGTATTGGGGCAAAAGGTAAAATGATAAGAGTGTAGATAATTGATAATGAAATATTTGTAACACAATTGTAATATAAATGTAAAATAACAAAAAATAATGATGAAACCATTGAAAATAAAGGAATATGGAGAATATAGATACTCCTACTTTTTTTGACAATTTATGCCAAAGATGCTATAATCAAGCCATCTTAAGGAAGAGGTGATAGGAATGATTTGTCGTTCTGATATAGCGAATCTAAAAACTGATATCTTGGAAAAAGTAGGACAAAAGATAATAGTAAAAGGTTCTTTAGGAAGAAGTAAAGCCTTTGAAAAAGAAGCTACAATTGAAAAAGCGTATCCTAATATTTTTGTTGTAAAATATGAGGAAAATGATAGAAATGTAACTTATAGTTATACAGATGTTTTAACTAGAACAGTAGAGGTAGAAGTTTTTGATGGAGATTCGTATAGTCCATTAATTCCTTTAACAAATGAAATAAAAAGGAAAAAAGCATCTTTATAGAATATAAATTTAGTTTAGCTAAGCAGATTTAATCTGCTTTTTTTTATGCAATAAAAATTAATACTTTTCTATTGAATGTATAAAAAGATGGCATATTACAAATTTATTGGAGTTCCTAGTTATTTTAAAATTAAGTAAAAATAATTGTCATAAAATTACAAAAGGAAAATATATTGTTATTAAGAAATTAACAAGGAGGAAAAGTATGATTATAGATACGATTAAAGAAAATTTGAGTATAAATAAAGTAGTAGCTAGAAAAAAAGAAATATTGTTAATAGAAGGAGATATGATAGTTCCAGATTCTAAACCAGATATTTTGAGTACAATATGTACAAGTGGTGTTGTTTGTGTATATAAAAAGGAAGTTTTTGATGATAAAGTAAGAATTGATGGTTCTGTGAATACGTTTATAACATATTTAGCTGATGATGAAAAAGATAAAGTTAGAGGAATAAATACAAGTTTAGATTTTTCTGAAACATTTAATATTTCAGGTTGCAAAGAAGGAATGGATGAGGTAATAGAAACAAAATTAAAATTAATAGAATGCAAAGTAATAAATGGAAGGAAAATTGGTATTAAAGCTACATTAGAAGTTGAAATTAAAATATATTCAAATGATGAAGTAGAAATAATAAATGAAATTAAAGATTCTGAAGACATAAAAGTTTTAAAAGATGATTTAAGTGTAAATTCCTTAGTGGGAAAGGGAGAAACAAAGATATATGCAAAAGATACAATACCTATAAATGCTGAAGAAAATATAGCAGAAATATTGAAGAATGATATTGATATTTGCGATAAAGATATAAAAATAAGCTATAATAAAATATTGACAAAAGCAGAAGCAAAGGTAACAACAGTATACTTAACAGAGGATAATAGAATAAATTGTGTTGTATCAAAAATTCCAGTAGTAGGTTTTATAGATATACCAAATGTTACAGAACAAAATAGCTGTGATATTAACTATGAAATAAAAAATATGGTTATAAAGTTAAATCCTTCAGAGGAACATTCTATTTATATGGAAATAGAGGTAGTTGTAAAGGCATTTGTTTATGAGGAAAAACAAATACATTTAATTCAGGATTTGTATAGTCCTTGTGAGAATTTGGAATTTGATACAAAAAGAATAAGCACAATAGCAAATAAAAAGGCAAAAAAGGATTTAAAGCAGATTAGAGAAAAAGTAATGATAGAAGGTATAGAAAACCAAGAAATTTTAAGTGTAGAAGTGATGCCAGTTATAGAAAAACAAAAGAGTTTAAATAATAGAATAATTTATGAAGGAAGTTTAAATTTGAAATTTATTATGAAAGATTCAAATATTTCAATAGATACAAAAAGTGCTAGTATTCCTTTTGAATACGTAATTGAAGATGTTAAAGATGCGAGTTCAGAAATAGAGATAGAAGTAGCAAATTCGGATTATATTATACAAGAAGGAGGGGTTATAAATTGTACTATAGATTTATTAGTAAATCAAAAAATATATAATAATATTAATTTAAATATAATGAATGAAATACAATCAAATGGTGCAAGAGAAATTGAAGATTATAGTATAATAATATATGTTGTTCAAAAAGGAGATACATTATGGAATATTGCTAAGAAATTCGGAAGCACTGTGGAGTGCATAGCTAAAGTAAATGAAATAGAGGATGAAAATAAAATATTTGTTGGACAGAAAATTTTTGTACCTCGATATGCAAAAAGTGGAGTAAATAGAAGAGAATCTTCTATGGTAAATTATGAATAAAATATATTCTAGACCAAGAATAAAGCTTCCAAAAATAAAGATAATAGGAAATAATAGGAGTATTAAACAAAAGAAAGATGTGGAAAAAAAAATTAAGATACTAGCAATAATAATTATAGCAATTTTTACAGCAAAAACAATATTAGATGCAGTATTACCAATATTTAATACTTTATGTGAAAATCGTGCTAAGTCAATTGCTACTATAGTATCAAATGAACAGGCAACAATTATAATGAAAGAACATACTTATGATGATCTATTTTCAATTGAGAAGGACATGAATGGAAATATTACAATGATAAAATGCAATATAATATATGTAAATGAAATAATTTCAGATGTAGCTGTAAGAATACAAGAAGAGATTAATAAAAGAGGAAGAGAAAATGTAGAAATTGCTCTTGGGAATTTTTCAGGTCTTAAACTTCTTTCAGGACGAGGACCAGGAGTAAAGATAAGAATATCGTCAATAGGGAATGTTGAAACAGATTTGAAAAGTGAATTTATATCTCAAGGGATAAATCAAACATTGCATAGAGTTTATTTAAAAGTTGAATGTGAAATATCTATATTAACGCCTTTTAATAATATTTCTAAAAAAATCACAAATCAAGTATTATTGCTGGAAAATGTAATTGTTGGTAATATTCCTAATACTTATTATAATTTAGAGGGATTAAAAAATAAAAGTGAGGCACTGGATATTATAGAATAACAGAGTATTTTTAATAATAACCTTAGGAGTATAATGCTTCTGAGGTTTTATTAATGTTATGACTGAACAGCAACGACTAGTTATAAAAAATTTGGCTAAATGCTTGACAAATTAGGTTTTTTATAGTACAATATTTTCGCATTTGTAAAAGTACAGAAGTAAAACAACTTTCTAATTAGATAATATGAATTAAGCAAGAACTTCTCCCCGGTGGTTTTTAGTTTAATTTTCATATAGATAAAAAAATTATAATTTAAAAATAGGAGGGTAATTATTACCATGAATAATATTACATATAGTGCAAAAAAAGGCGAAGTTGAAAGTAAATGGTATATAATTGATGCAGCTAACAAACCACTTGGTAGAGTTGCAACAGAAGCTGCTAAATTATTAAGAGGAAAACATAAACCAACTTATACACCAAATATTGATACAGGAGACCATGTTATCATATTAAATTCAAAAGATGTTGTTTTAACAGGGAATAAATTAAATCAAAAAGTTTATAGACATCATTCAGGTTATATTGGAGGAATGAAAGAAGTTCCTGCAAAAGTGATGCTTGAGAAAAATCCAGAAAAAGCCTTAACTTTGGCTATTAAGGGAATGCTACCACATAATTCTTTAGGAAGACAAATGATTAAAAAATTAAGAGTTTATGCTGGAAGTGAACACGAGAATCAAGCGCAAAAACCAGAAGTATGGGAGGTAAAATAAGATGGCAAAAAAAGAAAATATAGTTTACTATGGCACAGGTAGAAGAAAAAGTTCTATAGCTAGAGTAAGATTAGTAGAAGGTTCTGGAAAAATTACTATTAATGGTAAAGATATAGATGAATTTTTTGGACTAGAAACATTAAAGGTTATAGTTAGACAACCATTAACAGTTACTAATACATCAGCTAAATATGATGTTATTTGTTCTGTAAAAGGTGGAGGATTTACAGGTCAAGCAGGAGCTATTCGTCATGGTATAGCAAGAGCTTTAAATGAAGCTAATTCTGAATATAGACCAGCTTTAAAAACAAACGGATTCTTAACTAGAGATTCACGTATGAAAGAAAGAAAGAAATATGGTCTTAAAAAGGCAAGAAAAGCTCCACAATTTTCTAAGAGATAAAAAGAGCTTTTACCAAAAGCAATCAAACCTCAGAAGTATAAATACTTCTGAGGTTTTTTATGTGTGTTCGCTTTTTTTTAAATTGAATCTTCTGTACATATTGAAATTAATAGATTTTAATTTTCAAGTTCGTTCGCTGTTATTTTTTGTAATATACAAGTAATAGATACGTAATATACAAACTTATATTTAACAAGTCGGAAGATTTTCTAAATTGATATCTGTTAAATCTATTTAAAACTTACATTGTTAATAAATTCTTGTTCTAATTCACTTATATCATTTATAGAACTATCTATTTTAAATTTTATCACACAATATTCATCATTATATTTGTAATAATATTCATGATTAGTATAATTTTTTTCTTTTTGAGTATTATTGTACTCAATATAAAACCATTGAATGTCATCAATTGTCTTATTTTCAGATTTTACATTTGTTGTATTATCATTAGAATAATTACTTTCTTTTTCTGATAAAATCTGCTCTGGGGTAATAGATGAAGTAGTAACCCTTATTTCTACGCTTTTATTTTTATCTGAATTTAATAACGAATAAAATCTTGTAGTTCCTAAAACATCAATTTCAAAAGAGCTTGAATACTTATAATTAAATCCATTACTAAAATGATCTTCTTTATCAAATTTGTATTTAACACCTTCAATTACTATATCTTTTGATGACGAACTAGATTCTTCTTTCTTATTTAAGTTACTTTCATTGTCTGATATATTATTTGAACTTTCTTTTTTATTACCACAACCTGTTAAAATAAATAATCCTATTAATAATACTACTATAAGTGCAACAACAATTAAGAACTTTTTCTTCATAATATATTCCCCCTCGTAAAAAATAAAATTTACTTTTCTTATACAATAAAATAATAATAATTTCAACCCATTATTAGTGCCAACTTTTTGTATTCTTCATTCATTCTTAATTAAACTTTTCTCATAAGTACCTCCAATATTATTATCAGATATACTTATATCATAAATTCTGAATTAAGACATTTTCCTAAATGATTTATTAAGACATTATCATAAATGAATTATAGACGAACCATATCAAAATTGAAAAAACTTGACAAATTTGGTAATTATGTGTATACTGTTAGCGTTAAATAATAAGAGGATGTAATATGTTATAAAACAAGGAGTAATATAAAAATGAAAAGTAAAAAAAATATAAAGGGCATATTAATTATAGCTGTTTTGGGGATAATGAGTTTGTTCTTTATAAATATGAGTTTTGCAGCCAATACAGCAAAAGTTGTAGTTGAGACAGCAAATCTTAGGGAAAAAGCAAATTCGGATAGTAGAATACTAGAATTGCTTTCTGCAAATGACAAAGTAGAAATATTGGAAAAAGATGGAGATTGGTACAAGGTTAAAGCAAAAGGAATTACAGGGTACTTAAGAAATGATTTAATAAAATTAGACGACGAACAAGAACAAAATCAAAAGGATCAAAATATAGTTAGTGATGAATCTAATTCCCCAGAAGATGAACAAAAAGTGGAAACAAAAAGTAGTGAACAAACGCAAGTAGAAACAAATGAAATAAAATTAGGAAAGCAGAAGATAGGAGAAAATACAAAGTTAAAAATAGTTCCTACAATTAATGCTACAGATATAATTGAGGTAAATAAAGATGAAGAGGTAGAAATAACTGAAATTATAAATGGATGGGTTTGCGTAGAAACTCAACTTGCAAAGGGATGGGTAAGACAAGAGAAAATAAAAAAAGAAGAACAGGTACATAAAGAAGATGAGCAGACAGTTGAGGAAGAACAAGAAAATAAAGATGAATTAAAAGAGCAAGATAATGTAAAAGAAAAACAAGCTAATTCAAATACAGTATTGAAAACACTATTTGTTAACGGAGCATCAGTTAATTTAAGGAAAGAAGCCAATACTTCTTCAGAAGTAGTTGCTACATTGCCAGTAAATACAGCTGTGGATGTGTATGAAGAATCAAACGGATGGAGCAAAGTTAAAGTTAGTGGTAAAGAAGGGTATATATCTTCATCACTTTTATCTACTACTAAGAAAGAATCTTCAAGAAGTTTGGATAATCCTAGAAAAGATGCTAATGTTAGTGATAGTAAAAGTGATAATGAAAGTAAAGATAATTCAAATAATGTAAATACAAAAAATAATGAAGTTTCAAAGCAAGATTCATCTGTTGTGGAAGTAGCGAAGAGCTATATAGGAAAATCCCCATATGTATATGGTGGTTCTACACCAAGCGGATTTGATTGTTCTGGTTTTACATCATATATTTATAAACAATTTGGTGTAAGTTTAAATAGAACAGCAGCTGGTCAATATAGTAATGGTACTGAAGTTGATAAAAGCGAGTTACAAGCAGGGGATTTAGTAATGTTTGGAAAATCAGGGATTAATCATGTAGGTATTTATATAGGAAATGGTCAAATGGTTCATGCTGCAAATGCATCAAGGGGAATTACAACAGATACAATTAATTCAGGATATTATTATAACAACTATGTTGGTGCAAGAAGAGTAATGTAATAAATTAAGCGATTAGGAAAGGATTTTTATGAAAAGACCTATTTTAGTTGCGATAATAGGGTATATAATAGGTATATTATGGGGGCTATATTTTAAACTAAATATAGTTCTCTTTTATTTTATTATTATTGCAAGTTATTTCAGCTTAAATTTTGTATATAAAAAATATTTAAATCATAAAAAAAACAAGTTAAAGATATTTTCTTTTAAAAGATATTTCAGATATGTAAAAATAATAATTACACATAAAGTAATTATTTTAATTATTTTTTTTTCTATTATTTCAAATGTAATTATAAATATTAAAGAAGGTGAATTCGAAAAAATATATAATTCACCAGAAGATTTTTTAAGTGATTTAGTATGTGTTGTAGAAGGTAAAAAAGAAGAAAAGGAATATTATGATTGTTACATAATTAAAGTAATAAAATCCAATACAAATAAACAGTTCGAGCAAAAAAAGATTTATGCTTATATTAAGAAAAGCAATTATAAAAGAATAATAGATATAGGAGATATTTTACAAATAAGTGGTAAATATATAAGACCAAATAAAATGAGAAATTATGGTGGATATGATGAACAAAAATATTTAAAGACTAAAAAGATATATGGAAAGTTAAATATTTCAAACTTAAAAGTACTGGAAAAAGAAAATCTAGTTATGAGATTGTCTAATAGAATATGTTCGAAAATAGAAGACAATATAGATATAGTTTTTGATAAGCAAGGAGCACAGATTTTAAAAGGAGTATTGTTGGGAGACGATTCTGGTATAGATGAAGAGGTTAAAGAAAATTTTCAAGATTCAAGTATTTTACATATTTTAGCAGTATCAGGAATGCACATTAATTATTTGGTATTAGGCAGTGTTGCTTTTTTTAAAAAAATAATAGGAAAAAGATATTCTAAAATTGTCACAATTATTATTCTTATAATATATATGTTTGTGTCTGGGTTTTCGCCCTCTGTAGTAAGAGCAACAATTATGGGAGTTCTATTTATTATTTCGAGTTTGGTTCACAGGAAAAATGATATTTGGACATCATTATCTATTTCTCTTTTTATAATTGTTATATATAATCCATATTTAATTATGAATGTGGGGCTACAATTTACATATTTTGGGACAATAGGGCTAGTAATGTTTAACAAAATGTTCTTCGAAATTTTAGATAATAAAAAAAGAGTAAAAGAAAAATGTAAAGGGAAAAAATATGAAAAACTAAAAAAGAAAGCAAAAGAATTTTTATCTGTTATTTTAGCTGCCCAAATAACAATATTACCTTTAAATATATATTATTTTAATAGTTTTAATCCATATTTTATTATTTCAAATTTTTTCACTAGTATTATAATATGTCCAGTTATAATATTTGGGTTTAGTTTTATATTCTTTTCTTTTATATTTATGCCAGTATCAAAACTAATATCTTTATTTGTTAAGATGGGTATATGTATTATTATTTTTATTTCAGAAATGGGAAATTTACCATTTTCAAAAATTTATTTACCCACTTTTAGGATTTGTTATTTAATAGTTTATGTATTGTTTATAGTAATATTTAAAAATTTATATTTTATTTATAATTCAAAACAAATAACAACTACACAAAAAAGAATAAGAAATATAGTTTCATTATTAAAATACAAAATGAAAATTAATTCAATGAAATTGAAAACAATAAGTACCATATTTTTGATCATTATTATTATTTTTACTATTGTTCCAAAGAATTTAAAAATATACTTTGTTGATGTAGGTCAAGGTGATTGCACATTTATTGTTACACCTAATAACCAAACAATTTTAATAGATGGTGGTGGAAATGAATCTGGGAGTTTTGATGTAGGAAAAAATATTTTAATTCCATATATATTAGATAGGGGATATACAAAAATAGATTATATTATAGTAAGTCATTTTGATAGTGACCATTTTCAAGGTTGTGCTAAAATAATGGAAGAACTACAGGTAAAAACAGTTATTATTTCTAAGCAAGTGGAAACTAGTGAGAATTATGAGAAGTTTAAAGAGATAGTAAAAAATAAGAAGATTAAAGTGATAGTTGTAGGAGAAGGAGATAGGATTAATATTGAGAATGATTTTTATTTTGATATTTTATGGCCTAAAAAATCAAAAGTAATAAGTGAAAATACTTTAAATAATAATTCAATTGTTTGCAAATTAAATTATAAAAATTTTTCTGTGATGTTTACTGGAGATATAGAGGACATTGCAGAAAAGAAGATTTTAGAATCCTATAGTGGAAGATTACAAATTTTTGATTCAACAATTTTAAAAGTTGGACATCATGGTTCAAAGACTTCTTCATCACAAGAATTTTTAAATACAGTAAAACCCAAAATTGCTTTAATTGGTGTAGGAGAAAATAATAAATTTGGTCATCCTAATAGTCAAGTTGTAGAAAGGTTAGAAAAGCTTCGGAACAAAAATATATAGAACAGATAAAATGGGTGAGATTTCAATAAAAGTAGATAAGAATGGAAAAATTAAAGTAGATAAATGTATAAATTATTAATACTTTACAAATACTAGTAAAAAGCTTAGCAAAGGAGAATTGTTTAATGAATAAAGTAATTGCTACTATAATTTATATTATTGTCATATTAGGCGCAATTATTATGGGAATGATAATATTTAATCATAAAAGTAATAAGTTTGAAGCGGATAAATTTGCAAAAGTAGACGATTTAGAAGAAGAGAATATTTTAGATGATTGTACAGATGAATATGAAGAGTTAGAGGCTAATAAAATTGTGCAGGCAAATTCAAAAGATGAAAAAATATCTCCATATTGTTCTTTTACTATAAAGACATATTATAAGGAATGTGGACATATAAAAAGCGAATATCTTAAATTGCCTGAAGAATTAGTAAATTGTACTAAGGAACAGATAAAGGAAAAATACAAAGAGTATACATTGGAAAAGTTTTCAAGCAATGAAATTGTTTTATATCAGGAAAAAGAAGGACAGTGTGATGAGCATTATATAGTTAAAGATGATGAAGGAAAGGTAAAGATTTATAAAAAAGAACAAAATGGAGAAAATAGTTTAGTAGAGGAAACAGATATATCTACAGAGTATTTAACAAAAACAGATATAATGAATATGGAAAAAGGAATAGAGATTAATGGAAAACAAAATCTAAATCAATTTATAGAGAATTTTGAATAGAAACTAAATTAAAAATGCCATAGGTCATAATATATTATAACTTATGGCATTTTTCTATTTTTTATCAATTGTTACTTCTTTTTTTAAATCTTGTTTATCAATAAATCCTTTTTTATATAAATCTTTAACATACATAATTAATGCAAATATAGTTGCAATTAGAGCTAGACAGTATAATCCAAAATCTAAATTAGACCATATACCAACAATTTCAAATTGCTTTAATAAAAGAGAGACTACGATGGCAATATAAAATAAGACTGTTGCAAGTTTTCCATACCATCTACTATATACGACAACATCTTTTCCGTAAAGGAAAGAAGCGCCGCAAATCATAATAAATTCTTTTAGTAAAACAATTATTAATATCCAAATAGGTATAATACTTGTAATAACTAGACATGTAAGAGTAGATATTTGTGTTAATTTATCTGCTAGAGGATCCATCAATTTTCCAAAATTGGATATAACATTAAATTTTCTAGCAATAAAACCATCAGCAATATCTGTAATACCAGATAGAGTAAAAAATATAAATGCTAAAATATAGTTTCCTGTAAAAATATAAAATATAATAAATGGTATTAATAAAAATCTAATAATAGTTAAAGTGTTTGGAACATGTTTTAACATAATTTTCTCCTATTTTACATCGAATTTTAATTTATCATCTTCATAGTTTATTAGAACGGTTTGACCATCTATAATTTCACCTCTTAAAATCATTTCAGAAAGGTCATCTTCTAAATATCTTTGTATGGCTCTTCTTAAAGGTCTTGCACCAAATTTTACATCTGTACCTTTTTCAAGTATATAGTTTTTTGCAGAGTTTGTAATCTCCATTTTTATGTCTTTATCTTTTAATGCTTTTAAAGTATCTTTTATCATTAGGTCAACTATTTGTAATAGTTGTTCTTTAGTAAGAGAGTCAAATGAAACTATTTCATCAATTCTGTTTAGAAACTCAGGTCTAAATACGTTTTTTAAGCTATCTATAATTTTAGTTTTACTAACAGTTTTTCCACCGAATCCAATAGAGTTGTTGTTTAGATTTGAACCAGCATTAGATGTCATAATAATTATTGTGTTTGAAAAACTAACTGTATTTCCTTGGCTATCTGTAAGTTTACCATCATCTAAAACTTGTAATAAAATATTAAATACATCGGGGTGAGCTTTTTCAATTTCATCAAGTAAGATAATAGAATATGGTTTTCTTTTTACTTTATCTGTAAGTTGACCTGCATCATCATAACCAACATATCCTGGAGGTGCACCTATTAATTTAGAAGTAGAGTGGCTTTCCATATATTCAGACATGTCTATTCTTATTATAGAGTCTTCACTTCCAAACATTTCGTAAGCTAAAGATTTAGCAAGTTCAGTTTTTCCTACACCAGTAGGACCGACGAATATAAAAGAAGGTGGTCTTTTGGTACTTTGAAGTCCTGCACGGTTTCTTCTTATAGCCCTTGCTACACTGCTTACAGCCTCGTCTTGGCCAATAATTCTTTTATGAAGATTTGTTTCTAGGTTTAGTAGTTTTTGAGTTTCGGCTTCTGTTATTTTTTTAACAGGTATTTTTGTCCAGTTTTCAATAACATTAGCAATATCTTGTACTGTTATTTGTTTTAGTTTCATTTTACTGTTTAGTTTATCTATTTCTTCAATAAGTTGACACTCGCGAGTTTTTAAGTCTGCAGCTTTTTGGTAGTCTTCTGTGGAGTCAGCAGCAACGACTTCTTCTTTTTCTATTTGAACTTGATTTAGTTCTTGTTTTAACATTTCAAGCTTATATAAATCTTTATTTTCAAGATTAATTCGAGAACAAGCTTCATCTAAAATATCAATTGCTTTGTCAGGTAAAAATCTATCATGAATATATTTTTCAGACATTATTACTGCTTGGCGAATAACATCAGAAGAGATTTTTACTTTGTGGTATTCTTCATAATATTTTTTAATTCCTTCAAGAATTCCTATAGAATCATCAATATTAGGCTCTTCTACTAAAACTTGTTGGAATCTTCTTTCAAGAGCTGAATCTTTTTCAATGTATTTTCTATATTCTTTTATGGTTGTTGTACCAATTAGTTGAATTTCTCCATTAGATAATGCAGGTTTTAAAATATTTGCAGCATTCATTGAATGTTCACCATCTCCGGCACCAATTATATTATGAATCTCATCAATTACTAATATAATATTTCCATATTCTTTACATTCATCAATTATACCTTTCATTCTTGATTCGAATTGACCTCTAAATTGAGTGCCTGCAATTACTGCTGTCATATCTAATAAATATACTTCTTTATTTAGTAATTTGGCAGGAACATTTTGGTTAGCTATTTTAATAGCAAGACCCTGTGCAATTGCTGTTTTACCTACACCAGGTTCGCCAATTAGGCATGGGTTATTTTTTGAGCGTCTATTTAATATTTGAACTATTCTTTGAATTTCTTTATCTCTACCAATAATTATATCTAATTCGTTATTTTTTGCTTTGTTTGTTAAATTAGTGCCATATGTATCTAAAAATTTTTTCCTTTTACTTTGTTTAACGTTTTTCTTTTTTTCTACTTTTACTTTTTTTCTCGAATTAGAAGATTCTTCTTGTTCATCTTTATTATAATGATTTTGAGAATTAAACATATTTGAGAAAATAGAACCTAGCGGTATTGCTGCACCTGTTATTTTAGGATTGTTTCCATCGCTGTTTCCGTTTTCATCTGTGCTTTCAAAAGCTATTGCTCCTTCTATATTTTCCAAATCTTCCATATTAATATTTTCTGCTAAATCTTTAAAGATATTTTCAAATTGTTTTGTCATATCATTTAAGTTTATCTTATCTTTTGAAAGAATATCATTTTGCTTTGATAGAACTTCATCTGGATTAATGCCTTTTTTCTTGGCGCAGTCGTAGCAATATCCTTCCATAGATTCTTTTCCGTTTTCTATTTTTTTATAAAAAAGTATTGCTGGATTTTTATTACATTCTGAACATAACATACTTCAAATTCCTCATTTCTATATAAAATATCTATAATATAATACCTCAAAAATACAGAATAGTCAACTAATTTGGAATTTAAATGTTACAAGATAATGGAATAAACTATTAATAGTACTTAAGTTACATCTGTTATAAGACTTGAAACTATTATTTTGTAATATTCAAATTATTGATAAATATAAATATAAATGATATAATGAAAAAAACACAAGAAAGATGGGAATAAAGATGAATGTAACATTACCAGAAAAGAAAGTAATAAAAAAGAAAGTATTAATTGTATATGTATCTATAATAATATTTTGTATTATTTCTATTATTGTAGCTTCTTATGTACAATTCTATGCTAGAATAGACTTAGGAGTTTTAGTAGGGAAAGAGCCAAAAGAATATGACAAAAAGACAGAAGAAGAAGTTCAAGAATTGGTATTAAATTTTGATAAAATATTTGATAATAGTATAAAAAATGTTAGCGAGTACAATAATGAAAAAAGAAAAGACAAAGAAAAAAATTTAATATATACTAGTTTCGAAAAAAACGAAAACAAGATTAATTCTTATGATATGGATGTTAATATTCCTCAAATTAATATTGAAAACAAGATTATAGAAAACTATAATAGGGAAATTATAGACATTTTTAAATCCAAGGCAGAAAGTATATTAAAAAGTGATAGTAAAAATTCTATTTATACCGTGGAATATGTAGCAAATGTTGAGTATGATATTTTATCTTTAATGATTAAATCTAATTTAAAAGAGGGTAATAGTGCACAAAGAATTATAATTCAAACATATAATTATGATTTGAGAAACAATAAAGAAATATCTTTGAAAGAGGTTTTAAAAATTAAAAATATAAATTCTGAAGAAACTCAAAAACAAATAAAAAATGAAGTAGAGATTCAACAAAAAAAAGTGGAGGATTTGCAAAAATTAGGGTATAACATATATAACAGAGATATTAATAGTGATATGTATAATATAGAGAATTCAAATCAATTTTATTTGAGTGATAATGCTATATATATTGTTTATCCATATGGTAATAATACATTTACAAGTGAAATGGATATAATAATTTTATAAATTTTAATAATTTATTATGATTTATAAATAAAAACCGATTTAGATTTAATTTCTAAATCGGTTTTTGAAAATAAAAGGGGATGTTTTCTTTTTTAAACCAGTTGTTTCTGAACTGATTATGTTTGTATTTTAACAACTAATTTTGTCCATTTTGTGAATTAATAGTGAAGAAATAATAAACAATTATGGTTGTTCACCTAATGTAAGTGTTAATTCTTTTTCTTGACCGTTTCTATTTACCTTTATTTTCATTTCATCACCAATTTGATGAGTATTTTTAATTTTGTTTAATTCGTCCATTTTTGAAACCTTAGTTCCATCTGCTTCTATAATAACATCACCAGGTTTTAGACCGCATTTTTCGGCAGCAGAGAAATCATCTATTGATTTTACGTATATGCCAACTACAAGTTTATTTGCCTTTGCAGTTTTTTCATTTAAATCCATACCAGATATTCCTATATAAGGTCTTTTTACTTTACTATATTGAATTAACTGAGAAGTAATATCTGTTGTAGAGTTAATAGGTATAGCAAAGCCCATACCTTCTATACCTGTTCCATATAGTTTTAAGGTGTTTATTCCAACTACCTTACCTTCGCTGTTTACTAAGGCACCACCACTATTTCCGGAGTTAATTGCGGCATCTGTTTGTATTAATGTAAATTTCTTTCCGTCAGAATCTGTTATTTCTCTATTTACTGCACTTATTACACCGCAAGTTATACTGCTTTGCATGTTTAATGGGTTACCTACAGCCATAGCGAATTCTCCAACTTTTATATTATCTGAATCTGCGAATTCTGCTTTTGAAAGTCCATTTTTTTCGATTTTTATAACAGCTAGATCTGTTTGTTCATCTGTACCAATTATTTTGGCTTCATATTCAGTTTCATCATTAAACAATGTTACAGTTACTTTTGTTGCTTCAGAAACCTCATAATAAGATTCAGAAGAGTTTGTATTTACAATGTGATTATTAGTTAAAATATAACCGTCGTCACTAATTATTATACCAGAACCACTTGCTGTTGCAGTTGAATTTTGGGATTGCATTCCAAACATAGATATTAAAGAATTAACACTATATTCAACTTTAATTCCAACTATTGAAGGTAGTATCTTGTTTGCAGCATATACAGATGTATCTGAATAATTTGATAAAGATGACTGAGGGACTATTCCTGTATTTAAGGTATTTGAATTATTTGTTGTTGAAATATTTGAAGTATTTAAGATTTTTTGTTTAATTGATGGAATGCCAAAGCATGTTCCTATTACTAAAGTACATCCTACTATTCCACTGAAAAAAGGCAATACTATACTTTTACCAAATCCAATTGTGTGTTTCGAATTATTAGATTTTTTTTCATAGTTATTATAATTTGAAACAGTTTTAAAAGTTTGATTCTTTTCTTCTTTTTTTTCATTTTCTTCCATTATATAAAACCTCCTAAAAAATTAAAATAACAAATTATATTTTAACTTAATTTTCCATTATAATACAAGAGAAATGTGAATATTTTGTGAAAAAAATTAGAATATTTGATATGTATTGAAATTATTTTAAATTAAATATATAATTAGATATATAATTAGATATATAAAAAAGTGAGGAGATAAGATGAAAAAGTTAGAAGTAAATGAAAAAGGTATATCACTTGTTGCATTGATGGTAACAATAATAGTATTATCAATACTTGCTGGTATTACAATTTCTGGAGGAGTCAATGCTGTAAAAAGGGCGACACTAGAGGGATTAAAAACAAATATGATGTTAATTGAGGCAAAAGCTCGTGAATGTGTTGAGGAAGTAAATTTTAAGTTAGGACCAAATAATCAAAAAATAGATGAGATAGCTTCTATAAGAGAAAGCGTTTATGAAACATCTGCAGGATTAGAAAAGGCACAGGGCTTACAAATAGATATACCAAGTGAAATACATATAGATGAAACAGTTTATTTGGTAACAGAAGATACAATGGAGAAGTGGGGTATAAGCAAAATTAAATTGGAAGAAGGAGAAGTATATTTAATAAAATTTGATGAAACAAATTTAAATGTTGAAATATACAATAATTTAGGATTTGAGGGTAAATATTCATTAACAGAATTAAATGAAATAGAAATATAATATAAAATAAGGAATGAAAAAAAGATGAAGGAAAAAGAAGCTACAAGGCTTAATAAATTAAAGGAGATTGAAAAAGGTTTATATAACAAAGGATTTAAAAATATATGCGGAATAGATGAAGCGGGAAGAGGGCCACTTGCAGGCCCTGTTGTTGTAGCTGGTGTTATTATGCCTAAGGATTCTATGATTGAAGGTATAAATGATTCCAAAAAGGTTTCAGAGAAGAAGAGAGAAAAATTGTATGATTTGATAATAGAAGAAGCAATTAGTTATTTTGTTGCAATTATTGGACAAGATGTAATTGATGAAATTAATATATTAAATGCAACGAAAGAAGGGGTAACTCAGGTGGTAGAAGGATTAGATGTAAAACCAGATTTAATATTAGTAGATGCATTAACTCATATTAATACTAAAGGAATACCATATGATTCTATTATAAAAGGAGATGCAAAATGTTATAATATAGCTGCTGCGTCAATACTTGCAAAAGTTACAAGAGATAGAATTATGAGACAGTGGGATGAAGTATATCCTGAGTATGGTTTTATAACACATAAAGGATATGGCACAGCTAAGCATATTGCTGCAATAAAAGAATATGGTCTATGCTCAATACATAGAAAAAGCTTTACTAAAAATTTTATATAACTATATATTAAACGAAAGGAAAAATGTATGATAATAACAGATATTATAGAAAAAAAGAGAGATAAAAATGAATTAACAAAAGAAGAAATAGATTTTTTTATAAGAGAATATACAAATAACAAAATATCAGATTATCAAGCTGCAGCATTAATAATGGCTATTTATTTAAATGGTATGACAAAACAGGAAACGACAAACTTAACTATGGCAATGGCACAATCAGGAGATATATTAGATTTATCAAAATTAAATCAGGTAATTGTTGATAAACATTCAACAGGGGGGGTTGGAGATAAGGTTTCTATAATTTTACTTCCAATAATAAGTTCTTTGGGAATTCCTGTTGCTAAAATGTCTGGAAGAGGTTTAGGGTTTACAGGTGGAACTGCAGATAAATTAGAATCCATTCCAGGATATAAAACGGAAATTAATATAGATAAATTTATTGATAATGTTGAAAAAATAGGAATTAGCATGATAACACAAACTTTAAACTTAGCACCTGCAGATAAAAAAATATATGCACTGAGGGATTCTATTTCATGTGTTGAAAATATTCCTCTTATTGCCTCAAGTATTATGAGTAAAAAAATTGCAAGCGGAGCACAAAAGATAGTAGTAGATGTTACTGTAGGAAAAGGTGCTTTTATGAAAAATATTAAAGAGGCAAAAGAATTATCGCAGGAAATGATTGAAATAGGGAAATTAGCAAATAGAGAAACAGTATGTGTTTTAACAAATATGAATGAACCTTTGGGGTTTGCAGTAGGGAATAATCTAGAAGTAATAGAAGCAATAAATTTTTTAAAGGGAAATATTATACCAGATGTAGCAGAGGTTGTTTTTGAATTGGGTGCTTATATGATAAAATTAGCTGGAAAGGGCGAAAGTCTAGAAAAGAATAAAAAAATGATGATTGACTGTATTAATAATGGCAAAGCATATAAGAAATTTTTAGAACTTATAGAAAATCAAGGAGGAGATATATCATATATAGAAAACGTGGAAAACTTTGAAAAAGCAAAGTTTATAAAGCCTATATATTCAGAAAAAAACGGTTATATAAGTAAAATAGATGCAAAAGAAATAGGAAAAATGTCTTCTTTTTTGGGAGCTGGAAGAGAAAAAAAGGAAGATGAGATAGATAACTCAGTTGGAATTGTATTAAACAAAAAAGTTGGAAATAAGGTCTCAAAAGACGAAATTTTAGCATATGTACATGCAAATGATGTTAATAAATTAGAAAATGTAAGCAAAAGAATAATTGAAATAATAAAAATATCTAAAGAAAATGTAAAGCCCGAAGATACAATATTGGGTGTAATTAAATAGTGCTAAATGTAGTCTACTGTGAAATGGAACATTTTGTAAAGTTAATTTATGGAATTTGTATAAAAATAATTGAAAATTTGACATTATATGATATAATATTGGTTAGATTGATAGGAAGGGATGAATTTTATGAGCAAGAAAGTACAAAATGAAAATAAAAATGAAAATCAAAAAAAATATGATAGAGGACAAGTATTTGTAAAGGTTATGGCAGGCTTTTTAGCTGCTTTAATGGTTTTAGCAACATGTGGTACTCTTATATTTGCACTAATGAGATAAAATAAGGAGAAGTAGATGGTAATTAATTTAGGTATGAATTGGGAAAATTTTTACACGGAAAATATTGCAGAATATATAAAATCATTACAAGAAAATCCTTTTGAACTGGTTACTTTTATATTAGACATTACAATAGTTTTATTTTTGCTGTATTGTTTTTTCAAAGTTGTAAAAGGTTCTAGAGCTGGGCAATTAATAAAGGGAATAATTCTTTTGGTAATTTCTACTTGGGTAAGTGGACTACTAAATTTAAAAATTTTGAATTGGATTTTAACAGGTATTATGAATTTAGGTGTAATTGCTATTATTGTAATATTTCAGCCTGAATTAAGGAGAGCTTTGGAACAATTAGGAACCAATAAATTTAATCAATTTTTTGGTAGTGATAGAGATTTAGAAACAAGAACCAAAGAAGATATTTATAAAATTGCAATTGCTGCAACAGAACTTTCAAAGAGCAAAGTAGGGGCTTTAATTGTAATAGAAAGAGATATAAGAATACAAGATATTGTATCAACCGGAATACCAATGAATGCAGAGGTTTCACCACAATTGTTGGTAAATATTTTTGAACCAAATACTCCACTTCATGATGGTGCTGTTGTAATATCTGAAAACAAAATAGCAGCAGCAGCATGTGTTTTACCATTGTCAGATGATAAAGATATTGCAAAGGAATTGGGAACTAGACATAGAGCTGCAATTGGGATTTCTAAAGAATCAGATAGCATAGCTGTTGTAGTATCTGAAGAAACAGGAAAAATATCTGTTGCAAAAGACGGTACTCTAATAGCAGATGTGCGAGAAGATGTATTAAAGAAAATATTAATAAGTAATATTATAACAAAAAGGTTTGCACCAGAGAGGGAGAAAAAGGGGTTTATAAATATAAAAAAGAATAAAGATAAATAAAAACAAAAGAGGCAGCTTTTTAAATTATTTAAATTTTAAGCATGCCCCTTTTCAAATTGTGTATGGGAGAAAAAATGAGAAATATAAAACTAACAATAGAATATGATGGAAAAGATTTTAATCGGTTGGCAAAAACAACCAACGAAGCTAAATATTCAAGGAACAATAGAGGAGGCTATTAAACAGATTACTGGAGAAGAAGTTGAACTTATTGCATCTGGAAGGACAGACAGCGGAGTACATGCTTTGGGACAAGTTGCTAATTTTAAAACTAATTCTAATATACCAATAGAAAAAATACCTATTGCAATAAATAGTAAATTAAAGAAATCTATTATAATTAAATCTGCTGAAGAAGTTGATGAAAGATTTCATAGCAGGCTTACGTGTAAAAGAAAAACATATAGATATGTAATAGATAATTCTAAATATGGCACAGCAATATATAGAAATTTAGAGACATTTATTCCTGTAAAATTGAATGTAGAAAAAATGAAAGAAGCAGTAAAATATTTTGAAGGAGAACATGATTTTAAAGCATTTAAAGCAAGTGGAACAAGTAGCAAAAGTAGTGTGAGGACTATTTATGAAGCAAATGTAATAGAAAAGGAAGACGATAGAATTTGGATAGAATTAACAGGTAATGGATTTTTATATAATATGGTCAGAATAATTGCAGGCACATTGGTGGATATAGGGCTCGGAAAGATTGAACCACATGATATAGAAACTATAATTAAATCTAAAAAACGAGAAAATGCAGGAAAAACATTACCGCCTCAAGGATTATTTTTGGTAAAGGTGGAATATTAATAGTTTTATAGTTATATAAAACGATAGCTATGTAGAAAAATATAGGTATAAGTATTTAGTAGAACAAAAAAATGAATATTGCATAGAATATAGTAAAATATGAAAAGGAGATGTAGATAATATGAATACTTTACTTATATTTTTTGCCTTACCTGTAGCCACTATAATAATTTCAATAGCATTACAAAAAATTTTAAAATGTCCAGCATTGGTTGCGGGAATAATATTTGCAGTTTTTTTAATAGTTACATTTGTAATTGGAAATTTAAATTTATTAATTGCAACTATTATTTATACTATAATTAGTTTTTTAACTGCATTTATAATATGCATGATTTGCCCATTTTTAAGTAATCAAAATGATGAAAATAATTCTAATTGCTCATGTAATTGTGGATGTGGTAACAATCAAAGTGCTGAGGAAAGTGATGTGATGAGCTGCAATAATAGATTCTATAATACAGCGTATAGAAATAGTAGAAGAAGATAAATGTTTTTCGAATAATCTCGGTCTTGTAACTTATTTATTGGTAGATGTATTGAAAATGTAGAAATTATATGTTATTATATATAAACGAAAGAAGAGGTATAAAATGTTAGATGTTTTAAAAGACACAGTATTTGATGGTTTAAAGTTACTACCATTTTTATTCATAACTTATTTAATAATGGAATATATAGAGCATAAGACTAAAGATAAAACGAAGGAATCTATAAAAAAATCTGGAAAACTAGGACCATTAATAGGAAGTTTACTTGGAATGTTTCCACAATGTGGTTTTTCAGTTTCAGCTACTAATTTATATGCAGGCAGAGTAATTACTTTAGGTACATTGATTTCCGTGTATTTATCTACATCTGATGAAATGCTACCTATACTTTTATATAATGTACCTATTGATATTATTTTAAAGATATTGGGTATAAAAGTATTAATTGGAATTGTAGCAGGATTTATAATAGATTTGGTGTTGAGGCTGAAAAATAAAAATCAAGAAGAAGAGAAAATAGTTGATTTGTGTGAAAAAGAACACTGCCATTGTGAACATGGGATTGTTAAGTCAGCATTAAAGCATACATTAAGTATATTTGTATATATTTTTATAATTTCAATTGTTATTAATAGTGCTGTTTATTTTGCAGGTGAGGAAAATATTTCGTCATTCTTGCAGAATACACCTATTTTAGGACCATTAATTGCAGGGTTAATAGGATTAATACCAAATTGCGCTTCGTCTGTAATAATTACACAAATGTATTTAGAAAATGTTATTTCTGTATCTACATTGATTTCTGGATTATTAGTAGGGGCAGGACTTGGTATTGCAGTTTTGTTTAAAACAAATAAAGGATTTAAAGAAAATGTGAAAATTGTTGCTCTATTATATACTATAGGAGTTACTTGCGGAATGATTTTGGAATTTATAGGAATTCAAATATAATAAAATCCCCACTTTTAGGTGGGGGTTTTATTATTTGTTCTCACTGTTAGGATTTCCTTTTTTTAAGTTGAAGATTATGGCGTCTTCGTTATCAAATAGATATTTTGAATCTGTAGTATCTGTTTGTATAGGATTGAATTCGTTTTTTTCATCAATAAAATCCAAATTTTTTAAATCAAATTTCTTTTTTGTATTACCTTCTGAGTCTTCTGAATCTGTTGTAACACTATCTGAAAATTTACCAAAATCATAACTTTTTATTTTTTGAGGTTCTTTATATTTTGATTGAAGATATTCAAAATCTCCAGGTCCAACTATAGGTTTTCCATTTTCACCTCTAATTTTATAAGCACATCTTTTTTGTGTTAATGTTTGAAGTTTTCCTTCTTTAAAATGTTTTACAAATTCCCATTTAACACTTCCATATTTTGAGTCATATTTCATAGTATTCATGTCCATACTGTTGGAGTAAGTCCATTCTCTGTATGTACCAAATTCATTTGACCACCAGCTTATTTCATCAAATTCAGCGTTTCCAGTGAATATTTTGTTTGCACAGTTAGAAAGTATTGTTGAACGGTAGTTAGTATTTCCTTCAGGTCCTTTTAATTGAGATAAGCTCTGAACAGAAATTGTAGTGGCTACCTTGTATTTTCTAAACATTGTAAACATTGGTTCTGTAGCTTTACAAATAAAATCACTGAATTCATCAACATATAAGAAATATGGTGTTCTATTGTTTTCATTTCCAGGTCTTCTTAAAACTGCATTTTGCATTGAAAGTAAGAAGAATAATCCAAACGCTTTGTGACCTGCAGCTCCTAAATCTCCTCTTCTAGTACATATAAATATCATTTTTCCTTCTTCAAGAGCTTTATCAAAATCTATGTTAGAATGCCTGTTGCATAGTATAGGTTTTATGTTAGGAATTCTAAGTAAATTGTCTAATTGTGTTATAGATGGGTATATGTATTTTTCCATATTTTCTCTTCCAGGAGCATTTTTATAAAAGTTTTTCTTAAAGTATGTTAATTGTATACTATATTTTTCTTTTAATACTTCGTCATGAGCCATAATTTCGCACATTTTTTCTATTAATTCGAAATTATTTAATACTTTTAATAGATCTTCCATGTTTGGAAGGCTTCCTTCGTGCATTCTAGGATAAATTTCTTTTAATAGAATTGATACATTTTCAATTGCTTGAACAGATAAGTCGTCTCTGTATGCTTCTTCTACGTCTACATTTGCTGTTAAATACATGGCTTTTAGAATAGATGTAATTGTTGTTGCAATTTTAAATGAATCTTTGTAAATAAAAGGGTTTAATCCTATAGATTTATTAATATTATTTGGATCAATTAAGTCATAAGATATTCCAAAGTTTTCACATACATCTGTCATGTGTTCTATTACTTCATAATCGGGAGCCATTAAGGCAAGCCCTAAATTTCTATAAATAAGTCTATTTCCAGAAGTGCCTAAAATCATTTTCTTTAGATAAGCTTTAAAGACTGTTTCTTTACCTTCTACAGGAGATATCATATTTAAGTTGAAGTTTTTATTTAAATATTCGTTATCATAAGGGCTGTTTAATGTTGCTATTTTTGTTTTTAAAGCTGTAAATCCAATTTCTTTTGAGGCTTCTCTATAAAAATGTTTTCTTTCAATATCTTTTGCAATTAAAGGTTCATAGACTAAAGATGTTTTCCCTGTACCAGAGCCACCACATACGAATAGTGATTGGTATCTAGAACTTTCAGGTATAATAATTTTTTTGTTGTTTTCGTTATTTGTACATAAATATACTTCACATGTATATGGACCATGTCCTTCTTTTTTATTTGATAAATCTATTCCACCATAGTCCCAAATTGAACGTGTTTGGTCTTTACTGTCTCTAACTCCAAAGTATAACCATTTAAATAGTGGGAAAAATGTTGCAAGAGGCAAGTATAAAGATATACTTACAAATGCAGGTGTTACTAAATCTGAAAAGTCTGTTATTAGTTCAGTATAGTTTGGAACAGAAAGAAGTAGTAACCATGCTCCCATATTAAGCCACTGTGTGAACATAGAAATTGCTATTATATATAGAGATATAACAAACACATAAAAAAATGTGACTTGATATGTTTTGTTTTTTACGAATTTGGAAGGTACTGAAAATGCGTATCCGAAAATAGGGCATGCTAATGCTAGTGTGTATTCAATAGGACCCCAGTATGAATAAGAAACTCCAGTAAAAATCATTAAAAGCATTTCTACAATTCTATCTATTGCTAGATAAAGTGTTACCAATGTTAGTATATATGTTGCGAATGTATTTCTATCTGTATTTAATTTTTTCAAAAATTTGTCTATTAGTTTCATAGAAATAGTCCTTTCAATTATATTTTTATACATATATATTATCCTACAAAATTGCGAAAAATACAAGAGAAAATGGAAAAATAATATATTTTTTGCTTTTAAGCTGTGAATTTTAATACATAAGAATTAATAATAGAGAATATAATAATTAGAATGTTAATTATTTATTTTTTTTATAAAGGAAAGGATGGTTTGAAAACATGGAGAATGAAGGATTTGTTAAAGAGAAAAAGATAAAGGAGAAGACAGAACTTGAGAAAGAGAATGAATTAATTAGGGCAATAATAAGGGCTAGAGAGGATTTGAAAAGGTTAAACCAAAATTTTGAATATGCACAAGATGATTTAATAGATTATTATGCATACCAGATAAAAGCAAATCAAGCTAAATTAGATTATTTAATAAAATTAGCAAAAACAAATGGTATAAAAGTAGACATGATTAGTGATATGAAATTATCTGTATGGGATGAAGAAAGAGCAGTATAGCATGGGGATGAATTGTAAAAAATATCACTAGAGACAAAAGCGGTTGAGGATAACAAATGCTACAAAAATAGTAATAATTGTCCATAAATAAACATACATATTGTAATATAAAGTGTCATTTGGAGTGGGAAGATATGGATACAAATATTATTACATATTTAGCATGTATTTGTTTTTTGTTTGTTTTTGGAAGAATTTTTATAGTACCAATAAAAAAAATTCTAAAGCTTGCGTTTAATTCCGCTTTAGGAGGGTTACTTATTTGGATTATAAACATAGTAGGTGCAAATTGGGAATTTCATATTGGGTTGAATTTCTTTACCAGTATCTTAATAGGTGTGCTGGGTATTCCTGGAGCGGTAGTTTTAGTAATAATAAAATTAATGTTAGGATAAAAAAGTTATAGAGAAAAAGTATATAGTATAAATATGTTCCATTAATATAAATTTATAAAATATATCAAAAAAAGCCATTAATGGCTTTTTTTGATGTTTTATATAAATTCAAAAATTAAGGTTATTCAACTGTAACAGATTTTGCAAGGTTTCTTGGTTTATCAACATCTAATCCTTTTTCTTTTGAAATATAATAAGAAAATAGTTGTAAAGGAATAATTGATAATATTGGTGATATAAATGTGTTTGTTTCTGGTATTTGTATTGTCATATCAAACATAGAAGTATCAACGTGTTGGCTTGTTATTATAAGTGTTTTAGCACCACGAGTAATAACTTCTTGTAAATTACTTATTGTCTTTTTTACTAAGTCAGGGTCTGTCATTATTCCTATAACAGTTATATCATTTTCTATTAAAGCTATTGGACCATGTTTTAATTCACCAGCAGCGTAGCTTTCAGAGTGAATATATGATATTTCTTTTAGCTTTAAAGAGCCTTCTTTTGCAACTGTTTCATCAATACCTCTTCCTAAGAAGAACATGTCTTTTTCTTGATATACTTTTTTAGAGAATTCTTTTATAACCTCTGAAAGTTTTAAAGTTTCCTCTATTTTTTTAGGTAATTCCAAAATGTCTTTTTTTAGTGTGTTAATTTTACTATTGTCGATTTCTAATACTTCTGCAAAATAAATTGCAAGAACTGCTATTAAAATAACTTGAGAGGTATATGCTTTTGTAGAAGCAACAGCTATTTCTGGACCAGCATGTGTATAAATTGAGTAGTCAGCTTCTCTTGTTATCGAACTTCCTATTACATTAGAAATTGCAAGTGTTCTAGCACCTTTTTCTTTACATAGTTTTAGTGCAGCTATTGTGTCTGCAGTCTCACCAGATTGTGAAACAAATATACATAAAGATTTTTCGTCTACTAAAGGATCTCTATATCTAAATTCTGAAGCTATATCAACTTCAGTAGGAATTCTACATAGTTTTTCTAATACATTTTTTCCAACTAAACCTGCATGCATAGCTGTACCACATGCAACTATATAAATTTTATTAATATTTGATAAATATTCTTTTGTAAAGTTTAGTTCGTCAAATTCACATTTTGAGTTTTCACCTAATTTAGCTCCTATTGTTTCTCTAATTGAGTTTGGTTGTTCATAAATTTCTTTTAGCATAAAATCATCAAAACCATCTTTTTCTGCACTAGAAGCATTCCATTCAATTGTTTTTGTTTGTTTATCTACAGGAGATAAATCCTTATTGTAAAATTCAATTTCATTTCTTGATAATACTGCAAATTCTAAGTCATCTAATAGGTAAAAATTTCTTGTAAAAGATAAAATTGCAGGAATGTCTGAAGAAATATAATTTTCATTTTCTCCTTTTCCTATAACAAGTGGACTATCTTTTCTAACTACTATCATATTGTCTTCATAATCTTTGCATATTATTTCTATAGCAAAGCTTCCTTTTAAATCTGCACAAGCATTTTTTACAGCTCTTAAAAATTTCATATTATCTGATTTTTCATCATTTGAATAATAGTAATGTACCAAATTAGGGATAACTTCTGTATCGGTTTGAGAATAGAAAGTATAACCTTTATATGTTAAAAATTTTCTTAATTCATTATAATTTTCGATAATTCCATTGTGAACAACACTAAAGGTTTTGCTGTTGTCCATATGAGGGTGTGAATTTTCTTTGGATGGTTTTCCATGAGTTGCCCATCTTGTATGAGCAATACCAATAGTTCCTTCTAAACTGTCAATACCTACTAGGGTATTTAAATTTTTAACTCTTCCTTTATCTTTCATAATAGAAAGACCTGTTTTTTCAATAGTTGAAATACCGGCAGAGTCATAACCTCTGTATTCCAATCTTGTTAGCCCGTTAATTAAAATAGGGCTTGCTTTTTGTGTTCCTATGTAACCTACAATTCCACACATAAGCTGATTCCTCCTTTAAAAAAGTATTATAGAATTGAAAGCATGCAAATAAAAGCTTAAATGTATTAATATTTGTTACAATATTGCTATTGTTCTTTGATTAATACTTTGACCTTAAGCAAAAGCCACTAGAGCATCCGCCGAAAATTTCGATAACCCTAGACCTCGTCAACACTTTTAAAATATATTTTTTTGTGTTCTGGCGCTTAATTTTTTATTTTACTATTGCAGCCTTTCAATTTACTTATATTATATTACAACAAAAAATCGAAAGTAGCAAGTCTTTTTAAAAAAATTGCCACGGGGACGTACCTTTTGGCAATTTTTTGCCATGGGGACACTCCTCTTAAAAATTTATTACAAAAATATTGAATTTTCATTATATTTTGTTATATAATTATAAAAATATTATGAAAGAGGTATAATATGAAAGAAATTGGAATTATTACAGCAATGGATGAAGAAAGAGAAGCGATACTTAATATTATGCAAGATGTTCATGTGGTTCAGATTTACAACTTAAGATTTTTGAGAGGTACTATTTTAGGAAAAAACTGCATTTTAGTGAAATGTGGAATAGGAAAAGTAAATGCTGCAAGAACGACCCAAATAATGATTGATAACTTTGAAGTACAATACATAATAAACCTAGGTTCAGGAGGTTCTGTAAATCCGCTATTAAAGATAGGTGATGTAGTGATTGGCAAACAGGTTGTACAGCACGATTTCGACATTACAGCATTTGGACATAGTAAAGGATACATAACAGGTGTTGGAAACTATGTAATGTGTGATAGAGGTTTGGTAAGTGAATTTGAAAAGGTAATGAATAATTTAGAAGATAGAATATATCAAATTAGAACAAGTGTAATTGCAACAGGGGATATTTTTATAACAGATATAGGAATGAAGGATAAAATACATTCAAAATTTAGTGCTGATGTTGTTGATATGGAGTGTGCTGCAATCGCGCAAACTTGTTATTTAGATAATATTCCTTTTATTGTAGTAAGAAGTATTTCAGATACACCAGATGGAAAAAATTCAGCAACATTTGATGAGAATTTGAAGCTAGCTTCAAAAAGATGTGCAAGTATACTAAAAGAATTTTTAAGATAGATAATTAATTGTATATTTAGTTTTGCCAAATTATATGTATATTTTTTAGAAATTTGTAAATAATTTATATAAATTAAATAAGGCAAATAATAGTAAAAAAATATTTATAATAGTAAATAAATATTGAGTTGCCTAGTGGAGGTTAATATGGATAGAAAAGTTAAGGTGGTACAATACGGTACTGGTAAAATGAGTGTATACACGATGAGATATGTATATGAAAAAGGCGCAGAAATTGTGGGTGCAATTGATGTTAATCCTGAAGTAATAGGAAAAGATATTGGAGAAATAATGGGTACAGAAAATAAAGGAGTAAAAGTTGTATCTGTTGATGATGCTGAAAAAATGCTTATAGAAACAAAGCCAGATATTGCAATTATAACTACGATGAGTCTAATAAAAGATTTAGAAGAGTCTTTAATGTTATGTGCTAAATTAGGAATAAATGCTATAACAACATGTGAAGAAGCATTTTACCCAATTAATTCTAATCCAGAAGTTACAAAAAAAATAGATGAGATGGCAAAACAAATGGGATGTACAATTACAGGAAGTGGATATCAAGATATATATTGGGGACAGCTAATTTCAAGTATAGCTGGTTCAACTCAGACAATTAAAAAGATAAAAGGAAGTTCAAGCTATAATGTTGAAGATTATGGAATAGCTTTAGCAAAAGCACATGGTGCAGGATTAACATTAGAAGAATTTGATAAGCAAGTGGCATCTGTTGACAAAATTTCTGATGAAGAAAGACAAAATTTAATAAATAAAGGTGAATATTTACCTTCTTACATGTGGAATGTAAATGGTTGGTTATGTGCAAAATTAGGTCTAACTGTAAAATCTCAAACACAAAAAACAATTCCACAAACACATAGTGAAGATATTTATTCAGATACACTTGGTATGGAAGTAAAAGCTGGAGATGCCACAGGAATGAGTGCTGTTGTTACAACTGAAACTGAAGAGGGTATAACAATTGAAAGTGAATGTATAGGAAAGGTATATTCAAAAGAAGATTTTGATAAAAATGAATGGACAGTGGCAGGAGAGCCTAATACTACACTTATAATTAATAGACCTTCAACTGTGGAGCTTACATGTGCATCTATAGTTAATAGAATTCCAGATGTAATAAATGCAGTTCCAGGTTATGTACCTACGGAAGAAATAGGGGAATTATGTTACAAAGTGAAACCGTTAAATGAGTATGTTAAATAAATTTCACAAAATATTTTAAAGAGCTTGATTTCCAAGCTCTTTTGTGTTAGAATAAAAGCAGTATATAAAAAGAAAGGTGGAAACTTAAAGCTTTTGCTTTAAGAAAATATATGAGCAAGTTAAATAAAAAAGAGAAAATTATAGATTTAAAGTCTTTATTTAAGGAATTATTTGGTATTCGGTGAAAAAACTGAAGAAGTTCAAGTAAGTGAGGAGGTACCAGCTGATTCAGCATATTTAAAAAAATTGGAAGAAAAATATATGGCTGAAAATTATGAAAAAACAATAAAAAGAAGACAGAAAAAAATAGTTTCAGGCGATGTTAGCATAGAAAAAGCTCAACCGCAAAAGATAAAAAATAGTAGAGACAGAGAAATAGGGGATTAACTTCGTTATTATTGTAAAAATGTACAAAATACAAGAAATTTAAATTTCTTGTATTTTTATCTTGACAAATGAACAGAATATGACTTATAATAAATAGGTCTTGAATATGGCGAAGTAGCTCAGTTGGCTAGAGCATTCGGTTCATACCCGAAGGGTCATGTGTTCGAATCACATCTTCGCTACCAAATTAAATAAATGTAAAAAATAAGGAATTTTAACTAATTTGAAATTCCTTATTTTTTTATTACATCTTTTATAAAATAAAATATATTATAAAAGCAATCAATCATTTTTTTATAAATAAAAAAATATATTTTGCAAATAAAAGGTCTAAAATTAAAAGATAGGGTGTTACAATGTGTATGTGAGCAAAGGGGTGAGAAAATGATAGACAAAATCTGTACATTTTTAACCAATAAAATAAGAAAAGAAATGCCCGATATTGACGACGAAAAAGCGGAAGTAATAAATTATGGTTTGCAAAATATTGTAGGTGAAATTCCTAAGATATTTATAATGCTTGGAATTGCATATATACTTAATATTTTTCCATTAGCTTTATTTACATTTGTAGTGCTTTTTCCATACAAAGGTGCTTCTGGAGGATTTCATTTAAAAACACATATAGGATGTATAGTTGTAACAACATTGTTTTATTGTGTTATACCATTTATATCTAAATATATTATTTTAAATGAATTTGTAAAATATATTATAACTGGAATAATATGGATATTTGGAATTATAATGATTAAATTATATGCTCCAGCAGATACAGAAGATGTGCCTATTTTATTAAAAGATGTGAGATTGAAAAAACAAATAATTTCATATATAACTTTTTCGATTGGAATGCTGGCTGTTATTATAATTAAGGATAGTACAATTTCTAATATATTAATTCTATCATATTTTTTGCAAACACTTTCAATTACAAAATTAGCATATAGATTGACTAATAATAAATATGGGTATGAAGTATATGGTGATACTTCATTAGAAAATGGTTAATACAAAATATATACCGGTAATATTTTGTGTTATAGATGTTTTAACCAAAGAAGGAGGAATTGTTATGTTAAAATTTTTAGCAAAAACAGCAGAAAAATATGCAAAAGCAACAAATACAGCTTGCTTAATGATATTGGTTTTTCATCAACCTAAGATGCCAGCTTCAATGATAAAGAAAGATTAATAATTGGTAAAAATAGGACGAAAAATTATTTTTACCAAAGATGTAACTTAAAAGTTATACAAATACAATCCAAAAAAGAACTGTTACTAAATTTTGTAACAGTTCTTTTTTATAAACAGTTTGAGTAATTCATAAATCAAATTATATATTAATAATAAATTTCTAATTGCTGTTTGAAAAAAATATCAGACTTTGTTGTGTATAAATTAACATTTTTAGTTTTCTTAATTATTTTTCTTATCTCCCATAGTCCAAGTCCAGTATGGTTTTCTTTACCAGATATACCTTTTTCAAATATTTTTTCCATATCTACATCTTTATCTTTATAGGTGTTTTCAATTATAATAAGTTGCCTTGAATTTTTAGAGTCATTTCTAAAAGTCAAATTTATAATTCTTTCTTCACATTCTGAACTTGCTTCAATAGCATTGTCTAAAAGAATACCTAAGATTCTAGCAAATTCATATATTTTCATTTTTAATGTGGATAAATCTAGGAGAAATGTCATATTTACTTTTATATCTTTTGAATCTGCTTCATTGTATTTCTTTGTAAGTAGGTTATATATACCATCATTGTTTATTATTTCAGGATTAAGTAGGTACAGGTTGTTTACTCTTTGGCAATCGTCTTCTAATTGCAAATAATATTTTTTTAGCCCATCCATATCATTAGTTCTAATATAACCTCCTATGGTTGTAACTATATTGTCGAAATCATGTTTAAAACCTCTTACGTTATCATGTAATATGTGTAAAGTATTATTATATTCATTTGCACTTTCTAATTTTTGAGAAGTAACAATTAATTTGAAAAATTTATTTAAGCTATAAATACTTAAACTAAAATAGGCAATTAGTGTTAAAGAACTTAAAAATGTAATAAATATAGGAAGGGTATCTATATAAAAAAATGTTACAATTGATTGAACAATAAAGGTTAATATACCAAATACTATATTTATAATTATTATAGCCTTATTCTTATTATCAATATTTTCCATAAAATTTATTTTAAAGCCTCTATTTTTTATTATTATGGATAATATAAAAATTGAAAAGTAAATTATAGTTATATATAATAATCTATATAGTGGAACAGTTGTAAGAGCGTTAGCGTCGATGTTTAATATGGTAATGTATGGGTTTAATACTAAAGCACCCAAAATGTTAAACATAATTCCAGAAATAACTATAGATATACAGCTTTTTAAAAAAGAAATTTTAAATATTTTTTTTGCCATTATAATCATTATAAAATAATCTATTATTATATTAAAAGGATTTCCTAGAAAAATATTTGTAAATATACCAATAATTGAAAGAATTATAACATACAAGAACTTTTGCTTTTTAGTTATGGATATATTCAAAATTGAAATAAACAAATTCATTATTAAAAAATTCTCAACGAAAAATAGGGGGACAGTTAAAATATTTACTAATCCCTCATTTGGTGTAGTAATAGCAGTTAATAGATCATTAAAAACTTCCATGTTTTTTTAAAACCTCCATAAAATCCTTTTTATACTTAGGCCCAATATAACAAATATCTCCATCCTTAAATGTTACAATTCCAGATACAGGTTCAACGTCTTTAATTTGATTTATATTAGCTATATAAGATTTATGACATCTAATATATGTTTTTGGCAGTTTATCTTCAAATTTATTAAAAGAACTATATGTGTCATAATCACGTGATGATGTGTGAAATACGAGCTTCATTCCATCTCTTTTTATGTATTGAATTTCGGATTCGTCAATAACAGTGTTTTTATTATCTATTTTTAGATATTTTTTTACAGAACCATTAATATCTTCGAATAATCTAATTATTGTATCTTCAAGTCTGTCATAAGTAACAGGTTTAGCTAGGTAATCAAATGTCTTATATTTGTATGCAACCATTGCATACTCTAAATGAGCAGTGTTAAAAATAATATATGTATTTTTCTTTTTTTCTCTAATTTTTCTTGCTAATTCTAAACCGCTTTTATTTGATTTTAAGTTTATATCTAGTATTAATGCATCAACGCAATTGTTTTGTGCGTAATCTAGGACTTCTTCAGGGTTATCTGATTTAAATGAAACAGATGCATCAAAATTATTTTTTGTAAAAATTGATTCTAACATCTTTTCTAGTTTATCTAATATATTTAAATTATCATCACAAATAACAAAGTTTAACATATATAAATCAAATCTCCTTTTTAAATAAAATAACAAAAATAAAGAAAACAAGGTTTGACAAAATCAATCAAATTACCTTATTTTTCCAAATTCAATAACAATATAATCTAAAAAATGCATATTGTCAATAGCAAATTTACAAAATTATCCAAATCATAAAACTATTAGTATTAAGAAAATACAGAAATAAAGATAATAGTTCTAAGAATATTATAATAAAAGAATTAAGTATGAAATTAAATATGTATTCATAAAATTATTAAGAATGGGAGTGATATTAAATGAATAAAAAAGTAACTAGTATATCGATAATGTTACTTATTATAAGTATTTTTATATTTAGTGTAGTTTCGATGAAAGAAGAAAGGAGTTTAATAACAAATGCTACAAAAATAAGTAATAAAAAAATAGGTTGGGGAATAAAAAGGAATAACAATCATGAACAACCGGATGTGGGTAGTTATAATAAAAAAGTTTTAGAGGAAAACAATGGAGTATGTTTGGGTAGTAGTGAAAAAAAATATGTATATTTAACATTTGATGAAGGATATGAGGCAGGATATACAACAAAAATTCTTGAGGTTTTGAAAAATAATGATGTAAAAGCTACATTTTTTATTACTGCACACTATGTTAATACAGAGCCTGAAATTGTTCAGCAGATGATTAATGATGGACATATAATTGGAAACCATACTGTTAATCATAAAAGTATGCCAGAGTTAAATCAAGAGCAAGTAAAAAAAGAAATAATGGATTTACATCAGTCAATATATGAAAAATTTGGTTACGAAATGAAATATCTAAGACCACCAAAAGGCGAGTTTAGCGAGGAAACACTAAAGTATACAAATTCACTAGGATATAAAACTGTAATGTGGTCATTTGCGTATGAAGATTGGAATGAAGATAAACAACCAGATGAGTTATTAAGCAAAGAAAAGATTATAAATAATTTGCATAATGGAGAGATAATGTTGCTCCATGGAAACTCAAAAACAAATACAGATATATTAGACAGTATTATAAGTAAAACTAAAGAGATGGGATATGAATTTAAGTCTTTAGATGAGTTTGAAAAATAATACAGACTAAAAGGGGGAGAGTGTGTATATGAAAAATAGAAAAAAAGCTATTAATAAGAAAATTAAATACAATAAATTAGATAGAATTCTTGAAATACCAAAAGAGGTTTGCATAGATATGCCTAAAATTACAATTACAGGATTTGATGAAATGATAATTGAAAATTTTAAAGGGATTTTAGAATATGAGGAATTTTTTATAAAGATAAAAACTCAAATTGGTACTATTAATATAAATGGATACAATTTAAATTTAGAAAATATAACAGATGATGATATAAAAGTAAGTGGGAAAATTGAATGCTTAGATATAGAAAGAACAATTGATGAGGGAGAATGTTATGCTAATTAAAATATTGTTTAGTTATTTATTAGGGTATATAACAATTACAGTTGAAGGATATTATATAGAAAGATTTATAAATATTTGCAATGTTAAAAAAATACCTATTTGGAGTTTAAAAAGACATGGAGAAATAAATGTAGTTTTGAAAACTAGAGTTAAAGAGTTTAAAGAAATTTGCAATATTGCCAAAAAGGTAAAATGTAAAGTAAAAATAAATAGTAAAAGAGGGTTGCCATTTGTAATACATAAATATAAAAAAAGAAAAATATTTGCTATATTACTAATAGTATTATTATTCTTAATTGTTTTTTCATCCAACTTTATATGGAATATAGAAATAAAAGAGGAAAATGGACTAAAACTTGAAAATTTAGAACAAGATATAGAAGAAGCTGGATTAAAAATTGGAGAATGGAAATCTAAGGTTAATACAAAAGAAATAATAAATAAGACAAGGTTTAAAAGAAGTGATATTGCTTGGATGGGGATAGAACTAAAGGGAACAAATGTTATTGTTAGAGTTGTGAAAGCAACAAATAAGCCTGAAATTGTTGATAAAAATGAATTATGTAATATAGTTTCAGATAAAACAGGAGTAATAACAAAAATAAATGCTCAAACAGGGACTGCAAATGTAAAAGTAGGAGATGTAGTTAATAGTGGAGATATATTAATTAATGGATGGATGGAAGGAAAGTATACGGGAATAAGATATGTTCATGCAGAGGGAGAAGTGCAGGCAAAAGTATGGTACACAAAAAACAAGCTATTTTGCTATAATACTACGGAAAGAATAGAAACAGGTAATACTGAAAATAAATATTCAATTAAATTGAATAATTTTAGAATAAATTTTTATAAAAGGCTTTCAAATTTCAAAATTTATGATAAAATAGACACAGAAAATAAATTACAAATATTTTCGGATTTTTATTTACCAATTTCCGTAATAAAAACAACAAATAAGGAAGTAGAAGAAAAGCAAAAACAATATAACTATGAAGAAATAAAAAAGATAGGAACAGAAGAGGTAGAAAGAGAATTATATGAAGAAATTGAAAATAAGGAATCTATAATTAATAAAAATATTAATATACACGAAGAAGAAGATGGACTAGATATTTATGTTACATATGAAGTTTTAGAAAATATAGGAACCAATGAAAAAATTGTGTTTTGAAGGGATGATGATTAATGGAAGAAAAAAGCCTTAGAATAACGGGAACAGATAAAAAGTTTTTTAACAAAATAACAAACACTTTAACGAGAATGTTAATACCTACTAAAATAGGAATTAATGGTATGCTAATTTCTATAAAGAGAAATAGTTTGTTAAAAGTATTTGAAAATTATGAATTAGATGGGAATAATTATGATGAAGAAGAATTAGAAAAAAAATACGATTCAGCATATGAAGCATATTTGGAAGCACTTGACAAATATGTAATGGATTCAATTTATAAAAAAGTTAGAAATAATACAGCAACAGAATTTGAAAAAAATGCATTATCAAAATATTATGAAGTTACAAGTTTAAAAGAAAGTGAATATATAGAATACAAATATAGAAAACAAAAATACTTAATTGAATTAGATTATGAGGGAATCAAAGTAGGAAATAAAGAAAAATTGATAGAAAAGTATAATAAATTTTATATATCAAAGATGGATTCTTTGTATAAAGCTATACTAAAAAACTATTCTATAAAAGTGGCAGATAATACTAATATCTATGATTCGTCAAAAGAATGGATTTATACAAAAATCTTTTATACATTAGAAGATTATATTCAAAATATATTAGCATTAAAGATAGAAAATAATTACGACGAGAATTTAAAAGGGGTAAAATCAGAATACGAAAAATATGAGACATATTTAGTCGGTAAATTGGATACTAAAGATGGAATAGAGAAGAATATGATTTTGCTTGGAATAAGCAGAAAATTATTTACTCATAGTTTGCCTTTAATTGTTGCAGAACAATGTTATGAAAAATTATTAAAGGATGCAAGAGTTTTAGTACAAGATACAAAGATTGCAGTTAAAAGAGAAAAAGCATATTCAATGCTTATAAATTTAATAGAAGATTACAATATTAAATTGTTATCTACAAAGGTCTATTGGGAATCTGCTAAAGAAAGAGATGAATATAAAAAATTTTGGAATAAATATAAAGAAATATCTAAAATTAAAGAAACGGATTTTATGGAGTATATAAAAAGAAAGGAAGTTTTGTTTATTAAAAATGACATTAAAAATTTAGATAAACAAAAGACAGATTATTCAAAAATTTTAAAGTATTATAAAAGAAAATTAATAGACTACGGTGTTATGAGACAATTAAGAAATTCATATACATCAAATGGAAAATACATTAAAGTAAAACAAAAAGTATAAAGGGAATGTAATAGGATGTACGAAATAATATATAACGATATTGAAAAAAAAGAAGAATATGATGAAATAGTAAAAAATGTTTTAGAACAATGTTACAAAGAGGAAAATATTATAGATACAAAGCTTACAATAACTGTAACATTGACTACTCCAGAGAATATTAAAAAAATTAATAGTAAATATAGAAATATAGATAAGCAGACAGATGTGTTATCTTTTCCTATGTTTGAAAAAAATGAACTAGAGCAAAAGATTAAGAATAAAGAATTTGAACACGAAGATGTTTTAGGAGATATAGTTATCTCTATAAAAAAAGTTGAAGAACAAGCAAAAGAATATGGACATAGTTTTGAAAGAGAATTAAGCTATATGTTGGTTCATGGATTTTATCACTTAATGGGATATGATCATATAAAAGAAGAAGATAAGGCTTTAATGAGACCTAAAGAAGAAAAAATACTAAGTTTGTTAGGAATAGAGCGCTAAGACTATATAAAAAGTATTAAAAACAAATAAAATGTTTATAGAATTCTTTAATAATAAACTTTATGAACATATTATAAGAGGAGATGAATAAAATGAGTAGAAAAAAAGGAAATGCAAAAAAACAAACAAGTGGTATAAAGAAAATAATTATTGTATTAGTTTTAATAATTATTGTAGCGGGAGGAATATTAGCATATAGATTTTTAAAGGACAAGTCTGAAACAGAAACAATAGCTGAAGAGAATAATGAACAGACAGCACCAGTAGAAGAAAAAAAGGTTCAGATTTATAAAGGACAAGATAGACCTATAGCTGTAATGATAGATAATCATAGTGATGCATGGCCACAGGCTGGATTGCAAAAGGCATATATGGTTTACGAAATAATTGTTGAAGGTTCAGAAACAAGATTAATGGCATTATTTAAGGGAGCCGATGTAGAAAAAATAGGACCAGTAAGAAGTGCAAGACATTATTTTATTGATTATGCGATGGAGAATGATGCTATATACACTCATTTTGGACAAAGCCCACAAGCAGAAAGTGATTTAAAAACATATAGAATAAATGATATAAATGGAATTGCAGAAGATGGAACTACATTTTGGAGAGTTAAAGATAAAGCAGCACCTCATAATGCTGTAACAAATACAAAGAAGTTAGTTGAGTCAGCTAAAAATAAAAAATATAGAGTTACATCTAATGAAAAAAGCATATTAAACTATTCTGCAGATGAAGTTGATTTAGAAGATGCTCAATCTGCTATTTCAATTACAATACCACATTCACCACTTCAAATTGTAAAATATGAATATGATGAACAAGCAAAAGTATATAAGAGATTTGCTAGAAATAAAGAACAGAAAGATTGGGATTCTAAGCAAACTGTAACTACTAAAAATATAATTATTACATATTGTGATAATTACACATTAGCTGATAGCGAGAATAAGGGAAGACAAGGTTTAAAAAATATTGGTACATTTGATGGATATTATATTACTAATGGAAAGGCTATAAAGATAAAATGTACAAAAGAAGATAGAAATAAACAAACAGTTTATAAAGATTTGCAAGGAAATATAATTAATGTAAATGATGGAAACACCTTTGTTAATATTTGTCCTATTAATGCTAGAGTTATAATAGAAGGAGAGGAACAAGAATAATGAATGTGTATGATACAGCAAACAAGTTGTCTCAGGAAATAAAGCAATCCGAAGAATATGCAAATTATAAAATGGCAAAACAAGCATTAACCTTAAATCAAGAGTTAAAGCAAAAAATATCTAAATTTGAGAAAACAAGATATGAAGTACAGTTGGTTGCTATGCAAACTGGAAAGCAGGATGAAGATAAATATAAAAAAATGCAAGAATTATATGTTGATCTTATTAAAGATGATATTGCAAAAAAATATTTTGAAGCAGAAACCAAGTTTAATGTAATGATTGCAGATGTTAATAAGATTATTGGAGAAGCGGTAAGAGAAGTAATCTAATTTCAGCTATTTTACATTTTTATAAAATAGCTGAAACAGAAAAAAGGATTTGTAATTTGTATATAATTTTTAAGTTATAATTGTTTAATATAAGTAATATGTAGTTCTTAATATAGAGTTACATTAAAAGGAGAAATAAAATGGAATTTATAATTATAGCAATTGTAACTTTAGTAATAACTATTGTCTTAAAATTTATTTTTAACTACAATATTAAGTTATTAAAAAATATAGCAAGAGATGATGAATTGGATATTTTGGCAAAAAAATATCCTGAAAATGTTGAAATATGCAAAGAATATTTAAAAATGATAAATAATGAAAAAGTAAAAATTGAAGAAGATAATAATTCTGAGGCATGTTTATATATCGCTATTACAGATAAAATTTCAATAGCCAATATATCTAAAACATATACGAGAATACAAACTATAGCACATGAGTGTTTACATTCAATTCAAGATAGAAAGATTCTAATGTTCAATTTCATTTTTTCGAATATATATATTATATATTATTTTGCTATCTGTATCTTAGCTGCTATAAAGCTATTGCCATACAAATTAATGTTTTTAAGCATATTTTTATTATTAAGTTTTGTTTATTATGTTGTAAGAGCATACTTGGAAAATGATGCGATGATAAAGGCAAAATATTTGGCAAAAGATTATATGGAAAAGCAGAAATTTTCTACACAACAGGAAATAGACAAAATAGTAGCAGGATTTGATAAAATAAATAATGCTGGAATAAAATGTATAAACTATAATTTGTTTTTAGGAATAATGATAAAATTATTTGCTTTTTCAATAATTTGTATAATTATATAGATAATAATAAAGATAGAACGTTATTAGTCAGCCGTGAAATTATATCTGTCCAGTAACGATAAAACAAAGTGAACTTAGATTTTGTACTTAATCCCAACGATTTGGCAGTATAAAATTTAAGTTCACTTTGAATTTTTTGTACATTTTTAGATTGCAATATAAATATTTTTTAATTTTAAAAACTATTTTTCTGAAGAATCTAATAATAAATTTAAAATTTCTGGATAAATAGTAGTAGCATTTTGGTTCCAATTATCTACTATTTTTTTTGCTCTTTCACGAGAGCCTACAAATGTTTTTACCTCGAAAATTGTCTCGTTGTTTTCAATAATTTTACACTTTATTGTATAGTTGTTTTCACTTTGAGGAATAAATTCAGCTATTATGGATGATTCTTCTTCAATAGTAGAAAGCTCTTTTTTAAAAATACTGTCTGCCTTTAGCTTCATTATGCCGGGCAATACATCTTTTGTAAGAATATAAGCATTCTTACCTTCTGAAGTAATTCTGATAACTGGTTCTTTTTCTTTAGTATATGTACCTACTAATTTGGAGTCAATTAAATCTGTTAAGATTTGTTTAAAATAAAAATAGTTTATGTTATTAATAGAACTAATTATTTTAAACAAGTCATCTTCTCTAAAGTCATTGTCTATAAGATTTAAAAGGTATAAAATTAATACCTTATTTTCGGCCAAAGTAGTATTATTATCTGAATTTGAACTCATAAATAGCACTCCTTACCATATTTTTCTTAAAGTATATCACATTTTTTAAAAAATGTAAAATAAAAATGTTGAAAAACCATTGACAGAACAAAAAAAGAGTTATATAATATTTAAGCATGAATTAAGCGATGAAGTCAAATGTGGCTACATTCTTACAAAAACAAAGAATGGAGGGAACTTTGATGGAGTATGTCATGGCAAAGACCAGGCGGTAAGTTTATATTTAAATAGCACTTATCCCAGAATTATCATGCATATTTTGGGCTTTTATATAGGTAATATTCAAAACACCAGAGTGCGTTTTAACTTGCCACGGTAATTATTAGGTTGATCGCATGAATTTAGCAATCTGCGGACAACTGTAACAATCTAAAAATAGATTGCTTAAAAATTTTAAAATTAAAAGGAGGGAAAATTACAATGGCAAAAACATTAGCAACAAGCGAAAAAATTAGAATAAGACTTAAAGCATACGACCATGTAGTTTTAGATCAGTCTGCTGAGAAAATAGTAGATACTGCTAAGAAAACAGGAGCAAAGGTTTCAGGTCCTATTCCATTACCAACACAAAAGGAAATAGTAACAATATTGCGTTCTCCACATAAATACAAAGATTCAAGAGAACAATTTGAAATGAGAACACATAAAAGAGTTATTGATATTCTTTACCCAACACAAAAAACAGTAGATAATTTAATGAAACTAGAATTACCAGCTGGTGTTGATATAGAAATCAAACTATAATTAATTTTAAATTAGAATTACACCTTACTATTATGTAAGGAAAACTAACCAAGCTGATATAGCATATATTTAAATGCAAATCTAAATATCAGCCAATAGATAGTAGGAGGAATAAAAATGAAAAAAGGAATTATCGGAAGAAAAATCGGTATGACACAAATCTTTGATGAAAAAGGAAATGTTATTCCAGTAACTGTTGTTGAAGCTGGACCATGTGTTGTTGCACAAGTAAAAACAGTAGAAACAGATGGATATAATGCAGTTCAATTAGGATTTGGAGAAATAAAAGACAAGCATATTAATAAACCTAATAAAGGACATTTTGCAAAAGCAAAACTTGCCAACAAAAAACATTTAAGAGAATTCAAATTGGAAAATATCGAAAACTACAAAGTTGGAGACGAAGTTAAGGCAGATGTATTTGAAGCTGGAGATAAAATAGACGTTCAAGGTACATCTAAGGGAAAAGGATTCCAAGGTGTTATAAAAAGACATGGACAACATAGAGGACCAATGGGACATGGATCAATGTATCACAGAAGACCAGGTTCAATGGGACCAACATCAACACCAGGTAGAGTATTTAAAGGTAAAAAACTACCAGGACATATGGGAAGAGTTACAGTTACAATACAAAATTTAGATATTGTAAGAGTAGATATGGATAAAAATGTATTATTAATAAAAGGAAGTGTTCCAGGACCAAAGGGAGCTATTCTTAAAGTGAAATCAGCTGTAAAGGCTAGCAAATAGAAGGAAGGAGGAAATACAAAATGCCAAAAATAGATGTTTATGATATAAAAGGTAAAAAAGTTAAAGATATGGAATTAGCAGATAGTGTATTTGGTATAGAACCAAATGAAAATATTGTTCATGCGGTACTTAAAAATTATTTAGCTAATCAAAGACAAGGTACACAAAGTACAAAAACAAGAGCAGAAGTTTCTGGTGGTGGTAAAAAACCATGGAGACAAAAAGGAACAGGTAGAGCAAGACAAGGAAGTATAAGAGCTCCACAATGGATTAAAGGTGGTATTGCTCTAGGACCTAAACCTCGTTCATATAAATATACAGTTAATAAAAAAGAAAAAAGATTGGCTATAAAATCAATCTTAAGTTCTAAAGTAATAGAAAAAGAATTAACTGTTGTTGATAAATTAGAATTAAAAGAAATAAAAACAAAAGTAATGGTAAAAGCTTTAGCAGATTTAAAAGTAGAAGGAAAAACTTTAATAATTGTTCCAGAAACTAATAAAAATGTTTTAATGTCATCAAGAAATATAGAAGGGGTTAAAACAATTACTGCAAATAATATTAATGTATTTGATTTATTGAAATATACAAATCTAATATTACCAGTTGATACTGTTAAAAAATTAGAGGAGGTGTACGCATAATGATACCAGAAGAAATAATTTTAGCACCAGTTGTTACTGAAAAAAGTAATGATGAATTACAACAAGGTAAATACACTTTCAAGGTAAACAAAAAAGCTACAAAAGTTGAAATAGCAAAAGCTGTTGAAAAACTTTTTGAGGTTAAAGTATTAAAAGTGAATACTATGAATGTAAGTGGAAAGAAAAAAAGAGTTGGGTACCATGTAGGTAAAACTTCAGATTGGAAGAAAGCTATTGTTACAATAGATACAAATCCAGAAGATGTTACATATTTAGCTAAAGGAGGAAAAGAAACTAAGGTTTCTAAAAAATATAAAGATTCTATAGATGAATTTATGGGTGCTTAACTAAAACAAATGAAATTATAAACCAAAAACAATTTGGAGAATGTAGAAGAATAAATTCTTCATAAGATAATATCGGGAAAGAACCCGGAGAATAAAAAATATCTGTTATACGGAGCAGGAAAAACATCCGTAAATATATATTAAGAGAATTTAGCAAAAACAAAGTTTTTTATAAATTCGGGAGGAGAAAAGAAATGAAACATTTCAAAGCATACACCCCATCAAGAAGAAACATGACTGTTTCAGATTTTGCTGAGATTACAAAAAAGACTCCAGAAAAATCATTACTTGCAAAGAAAAGAAAAAATGCAGGTAGAAACTCTTATGGTAGAATTACAGTAAGACATCAAGGTGGTGGAAATAGACAAAAGTATAGAATTATAGATTTTAAAAGAAGAAAAGATGAAATGGAAGCAACTGTTATTGGAATAGAATATGATCCTAATAGAAGTGCTAACATAGCATTAATTCAGTATGAAGATGGAGAAAAAGCATATATATTAGCTCCACAAGGATTAAAAGATGGAGATAAAGTTGTTTCTGGTGAATCTGTTGATATTAAACCAGGAAATTGTATGCCAATAAGTAGTATTCCAGTAGGTACTTTAATTCATAATATAGAATTAAATCCAAAACAAGGTGGAAAGTTAGTTAAAGCAGCTGGACAAAGTGCTCAATTAATGGCTAAAGAAGGTAAATATGCACATGTTAGACTTCCATCTGGAGAAATGAGATTGGTTTTATCTACATGTAGAGCAACTATTGGTGTTATTGGAAACAGTGATCATGAAAATGTAAAAATTGGTAAAGCTGGAAGAAAAAGACATATGGGAATTAGACCAACTGTAAGAGGATCTGTTATGAACCCAGTAGATCACCCACATGGTGGTGGTGAAGGTAGAGCTCCAGTAGGACACGCAGGACCATTAACACCTTGGGGTAAACCAGCACTTGGATATAAGACAAGAAATAAAAAGAAATTATCTAATAAATTTATTGTTAAGAGAAGAAAATAATTTAGACTGTTTACTTAGAAGCTTGTTTTAAAGCTCCTAAGTACAGAAAATGTATAATTAATATTAATCGAAAGGAGATTAAATATGTCAAGATCAAGTAAAAAGAAACCATTTGTACAAGAAAAACTATTAAAAAGAATAGAAGCTATGAACGAGACAGGAAGTAAAGAAGTTTTAAAAACATGGTCAAGAGCTTCAACAATTTATCCACAAATGGTTGGCCATACAATAGCTGTTCATGACGGAAGAAAACATGTTCCAATTTATATAGCTGAAGAGATGATTGGTCATAAATTAGGTGAATTTGCTCCTACAAGAACATTTAAAGGTCATGCAGGGGATAAAAAAACTACGACAAAATAAATAACCGGATATAATTTAATTTAGAGTAAATCTATAAATGCCTATTAAAATAAGGAGGGAAGTAAAGTGCAAGAGCAAGAAACACAAATAATAAATGAAGCAAAAGCAACTCTAAAATATGCTAGAATTTCAAGTAGAAAAGTTAAAATTGTAGCAGATTTAATTAGAGGAAAAAATGTTGATGAAGCTTTAGCAATAGTAAAGTTTACACCAAAAGCATCATCAGAAATAATTGAAAAATTATTAAAATCAGCAATTGCAAATGCGGAAAATAATCATGAAATGAAACATGAAAAATTATATGTTGCTGAAATATATGCTAACCAAGGTCCTACTTTAAAGAGAATAAGACCTGCAGCTAAGGGTTCAGCAGTAAGAATAAGAAAGAGAACTAGTCATATAACTATAGTTCTTAAAGAAAAGGAATAAAATAGAGAAAAGGAGGTTTTTACAAACCATGGGACAAAAAGTACATCCAACAGGTGTTAGAGTTGGTATAATAAAAGATTGGAATTCTAAATGGTATGCAGATTCTAAACATTTTGCAGATTATTTAGTAGAAGATCAAAAAATTCGTAAATTTTTAAAGAAAAAATTATATCTTGCTGGTATTTCTAAAATTGAAATTGAAAGAACAGCAAAACTAGTCAAAGTAAATTTAAATACTGCAAAACCAGGAATTGTAATAGGAAAAGGTGGAGCAGAAGTTGAAAACATTAAAAATGAATTAGTTAAGTTAATAGGTAAAGATGTTAATTTAAATATTGTAGAAGTTAAAAATGCAGATACAGATGCTCAATTAGTAGCAGAAAATATTGCAGGTCAATTGGAAAGAAGAATTTCATTCAGAAAAGCTATGAAACAATGTATGCAAAAATCTTTAAAATCAGGTGCTTTAGGAATAAAAACTTCAGTATCTGGAAGATTAGGTGGAGCAGACATGGCTAGAACTGAATTCTATAAAGAAGGAAATATTCCTTTACAAACTTTAAGAGCTGATATAGATTATGGATTTGCAGAAGCAGATACAACATATGGAAAAATTGGTGTAAAAGTTTGGATATATAAAGGAGAAGTTCTTCCAGAGAAGAAAATGGAAGGAGGAGACCAATAATGCCATTAATGCCAAAAAGATCAAAATTTAGAAAAATGCAAAAAGGTAGAATGAGAGGAAAGGCAACAAGAGGAAATAAAGTTACAGATGGAGAATATGGAATTCAAGCTGTGACAGGTGCTTTAGTTACTGGAAATCAAATTGAAGCAGCGCGTATTGCTATGACTCGTTATATAAAAAGAGGTGGAAAGGTTTGGATTAAAGTTTTTCCAGACAAACCAATAACTGCAAAACCTATTGGTACTCGTATGGGTAAAGGTAAGGGTGCTCCAGAATATTGGGTAGCAGTTGTAAAACCTGGAAGAGTTATGTTTGAAATAGCTGGTGTACCAGAAGAAACTGCAAGAGAAGCCTTGCGTTTAGCTATGAACAAACTACCTAATAAAACAAAGTTTGTAGCAAGAGAAACTGAAAAGGTAGGTGAAAATGATGAAGATAAATAAAATAAGAGAAATGTCTTCACCAGATTTAGAGAAAGAATTAGGTGAACTAAAAACAGAATTATTCAAATTGAAATTTAGTTTAGCTACTAATGGATTAGATAATCCTATGAAAATAAAAGATGTAAAAAGAGATATAGCTAAAATAAACACAGTATTAACAGAAAGAAAAATTGTAGAATCAAAAAAATAAAAGTATGTGAAGACAGGATAACAATATTAGAAAGGAGAAATCTAAATGGAAGAAAGAAATCTTCGTAAAGTTTTAATAGGTACAGTTACATCTAATAAAATGGATAAGACAGTTGTAGTTGCTGTTCAAACTAGTATCAGCCATAAAGTATATGGTAAAACTGTAAAAAGAACATATAAATTAAAAGCTCATGACGAAAATAATATTTGCCAAATTGGTGATAAAGTAAAAGTAATGGAGACAAGACCACTTTCTAAGGATAAAAGATGGAGAGTTGTTGAAGTTACAGAAAAAGCAAATTTAAAATAGAAAATAATTTGAAAGGAGGAACCATAAAATGATACAACAACAAACAGTATTAAAAGTAGCAGATAACACAGGTGCTAAAGAAATCATGTGTATTAGATGTTTAGGTGGATCATATAGAAAGACATCTAATATTGGTGATATAATAGTTGCTTCAGTTAAATCAGCAACACCAGGTGGGGTTGTAAAAAAAGGCGATGTTGTAAAAGCTGTTATTGTAAGAACAAAAAGAGGATTAAGAAGATCAGATGGTTCATATATAAAATTTGATGAAAATGCAGCGGTTATTATAAAAGAAGATGGAACACCAAAAGGTACTCGTATTTTCGGACCGGTTGCAAGAGAGTTAAGAGAAAAGGATTATATGAAAATTTTATCTCTAGCTCCAGAGGTTCTATAAATTAAATGCACATCTTATAATTTTGAAGTAATCTTAAAAAATATGTAAAATTAGGAAAAGGAGGTAATCTCTGATGAAGATAAAAAAAGGAGACAATGTTCAAGTTTTATCTGGAAATGACAAAGGGAAAACAGGAGAAATTTTAGAAGTTATCCCAAAAGAAGATAAAATAGTTGTTAAGGGCGTTAATATAAGAAAAAAACATGTTAAGGCTAGAAAACAAGGTGAAGAGAGTGGAATTATATCAGTAGAATGCGCTATACCAAGTTCAAAAGTAAATATAGTATGTCCAAAATGTGGTAAAGCTACTAAAGTTGGATATAGTGTTGAAAAAGATCAAAAAGTTCGTGTTTGTAAAAAATGCGGTGCAAAATTAAAGTAAGAAAGGAGGATTAATTATAAATGGAAAAATTAAGAGAACAATATGAAAAAGAAGTAGTTCCAGCATTAATGAAAAAGTTTCAATATAAATCAGTTATGCAAGTTCCAAAGATTGATAAAATAGTTATAAATATAGGGTTAGGAGATCTAAAAGAAAATCCTAAGGCACTAGAAAATGCAATGAATGATTTAATGCAAATTACAGGTCAAAAACCAATTGTAACAAAAGCAAAAAAATCAATTGCTGCTTTTAAATTAAGAGAAGGTGTTAATATAGGTTGTAAAGTAACTTTAAGATCTAGCAAAATGTATGATTTTGCTTACAAACTATTTAATGTAGCACTTCCAAGAGTTAGAGATTTTAGAGGTGTATCAGCAAATTCTTTTGATGGTAGAGGAAATTACTCTATGGGTGTAAAAGAACAATTAATATTCCCAGAAATTGAATATGATAAAGTAGATAAATTGAGAGGTATGGATATTATATTTGTAACAACAGCTGAGACAGACGAAGAAGCTAAAGAGTTATTAACTTTATTAGGAATGCCATTTAAAAATTAATTTAAAAGATATATTAGTCAAAGGAAAGGAGAAAGACTATGGCTAAAAAGTCAATGAAAGTAAAACAAGCTAGACCACAAAAATTTAAGACAAGAGAATACAATAGATGTAAAATTTGTGGAAGACCTCATAGTTATATTAGAAAATATGGTATTTGTCGTGTGTGTTTTAGAGAATTAGCTCATAAGGGAGAAATACCAGGTGTGAAAAAAGCTAGCTGGTAAACGGCAAAATTAATTGAAAACGTCAATCTGCACATTTTCTTATATAATTTAAATTATATTCAGAAAATGCACATCTTAACATTTTGAATTAATTTTGATTTAAATATTAAAGTAAATATAAATTAAAATTTTTAAAAAGGAGGTTAGTAATTAAATGAACATTACAGATCCAATAGCAGATATGTTAACAAGAATTAGAAATGCGAATAGTTCTAAACATAAAACAGTAGATGTTCCTGCTTCAAATATGAAATTAGGGATAGCTGAAATATTGTTTAGAGAAGGATATATAAAATCTTTTGAAGAAATAAAAGATAATACTCAAGGAATTATAAGAATTACTCTAAAATATGATGAAAAAGGTACAAGAGTAATTGATGGATTAAAAAGAATTAGTAAGCCAGGACTAAGAGTATATGCATCAAAAGAAGAATTGCCTAAAGTATTAAATGGTTTAGGTATAGCTATAATTTCTACATCAAAAGGACTAAAAACAGATAAAGAAGCAAGAGAGCTAGGAATTGGTGGAGAAGTTTTGGCATATGTTTGGTAAAATTAATTTCATAAAAAGAGTAAATAATTAATTTTATCCATTTTGAAAAGTTTATGTAAATATAAAGATAAGGAGGAAAACCTAGAATGTCTAGAATAGGAAATAAGGCTATTACAGTACCATCAGGAGTTGAAGTTAAAATAGATGGGCATAAAATTACTGTAAAAGGTCCAAAAGGTACATTAGAAAGAGAAGTACATAAAAATATTTCTTTAGAAATGAATGAAAATACAATTAAAGTTATAAGAAAAGATGATGAACCTTCTAATAGAAGTTTACACGGATTAACTAGAACTTTAATTAACAACATGATTATAGGTGTAACAGAAGAATATAGTAAAGAATTACAAATTAATGGTGTTGGTTATAGAGTTCAAAAACAAGGTAATAACTTAAATTTAACTTTAGGATATTCTCATCCTGTTATTTTTGAAGCACCTGCTGGTATAACTTTTGATGTTCCAAATCCAAATACAATAATAGTAAAAGGGATTGATAAGGAACTTGTTGGTCAGACTGCAGCAGTAATTAGAACAAAAAGACCACCAGAAGTATATAGAGGTAAAGGTATTAAATATGCTGATGAGGTTATTAGACGTAAGGAAGGTAAAACAGGTAAGTAATAAGTATAAATAAGTCATTTTAGAATGAGAAAGGAGAAAAAAGTCATGGTTAAGAAAACAGATAGAAAAATGGAAAGAGCTAGAAGACACATTAGAGTTAGAAGAAAAATATCTGGAACAGCGGAAAGACCAAGATTATGTGTGTATAGAAGTAACACAAATTTATATGTACAAATTATTGACGATGTTGCTGGAAATACGCTAGTATCTGCTTCAACATTGGATAAAGAAGTTAAAACGAAACATGCTAATAAAGAGGCTGCTAAAGAAGTTGGTAAATTAATAGCAAAAAAAGCAGCAGCCAAAAAGATAGAAACAGTAGTTTTTGATCGTGGTGGATATATTTATCATGGAATAGTTAAAGAATTAGCAGAAGCTGCCAGAGAAGGTGGACTTAAATTCTAATAACAAACTAAACTAAAAAAAGGAGGAAAACAAAACCTTATGGAAGAAAAAAATGAATTAAAGGAAAAAGTTGTTGCTATAAATAGAGTTGCTAAAGTTGTTAAAGGTGGAAGAACTTTTAGATTTAGTGCTGTAGTTGTAGTTGGCGATGAAAACGGTCGTGTAGGTGTTGGAAATGGTAAAGCTGCAGAAGTTCCAGATGCCATAAAAAAGGCTATCCAAGAAGCTAAGAAAAATTTAGTGGAAGTACCAGTTGTTGATACAACAGTACCTCATGAGTTTGTTGGTACTTTTGGAAGTGCAAAAGTAATGTTAAAGCCTGCTGCAGTTGGTACTGGTATTATAGCAGGTGGTAGTGTTAGACCTGTTATTGAACTTGCAGGATATAAAAATATAAGAACTAAGGTTATTGGAACAAATAACCCAAGAAATGTGGTTTATGCTACACTAGAAGCTTTAAAATCTATGCAGACTGTTGAGAAAGTAGCTAAAAAAAGAGGAAAAAAAGTAGAAGAAATTTTATAGAATAATGTATACAAATTTATTTAAATATATGTTATTATAACAAAGGATAGGGAATTTCTTGTTTTAGGTAAAATTCCTAAATAAGTGTCGACTGTCATAAAATGAAGGAGGTGCAAAGTACAAAATGAAAATTGAAGAATTGAAACCAGCTGTAAGTAAAGTAAAGAGAAACAGAGTAGGACGCGGAATTGCTTCTGGAAATGGAAAGACATCAGGAAAAGGACATAAAGGACAAAAAGCAAGATCTGGTGGTGGAGTAAGAAGAGGATTTGAAGGTGGTCAAACACCGTTATATAGAAGATTGCCAAAAAGAGGATTCACAAATATTCATGCTAAAACATATACAGAAGTAACATTAAAGATGTTAAATAAATCAAAAGCAACAGACGTTACAGCAGAAACTCTAATGGAAGAGGGAATTATTGGAAAAATAAACGACGGAATTGTTGTATTAGCAACAGGAAAATTAGAGAAAAAATTAAATGTTAAAGCTAATAGATTTACAGCAAAAGCGAAAGAACAAATCGAAGCTTTAGGTGGAAAGGCTGAGGTGATTTAATTGTTTAAAACTATAAAAAATGCATTAAAGACACCAGATGTTAGAAAAAGATTATTATATACACTAGTATTGGTAGTAGTTTTTAGATTAGGTTGTTATATAACTGTACCAGGTGTTAATAGCATAGCATTAAATGATGCTATGGGAGGAAACAATGGCATTGCAGGATTAATTGATATGATTTCAGGTGGAGCTTTTTCTAGATTTTCTGTTTTTGCAATGTCAATTAGCCCATATATCACAGCATCTATTGTTATTCAATTATTGGCAATGATAATACCATCTTTGGAGAAGTTGACTAAAGAAGGTGGAGAAGAAGGTAGAAGAAAAATAAATAAATATACTAAAATTTTAACATTAGTTTTAGCTTTAGTAGAAGCTATAGGAATTTATTTATCTTACAAATCTACAGGAATATTTGTTAATAGTAACTTTTTAACTGGAGCATTAATAGTAACTGCATTAGTTGCTGGTACATCAATACTTATGTGGTTAGGAGAGCAAATTACTAGTAAAGGAATTGGAAATGGAATTTCATTGTTAATTTTTATAGGAATTGTATCAAGATTGCCAAGGGGAATATCAATACTTTGGAAACTAATCTTTACTGAAGCAGGATTTAGTACAACTGGTTTACTAATTGCTTTAGGTGTCATTATAGGAGCATTAATTTTAGTTGCAGGAGTTGTATTCGTACAACAAGCTGAAAGAAGAGTACCTGTACAGTATTCTAAAAAAGTAGTAGGAAGAAAAATGGTTGGAGCACAAAATACACATATACCTTTAAAACTTGCTATGGCAGGTGTAATGCCAGTTATTTTTGCTTCATCATTTATGACATTTCCAGCTATGATAATTCAAATTTTTGTACCAGATATTGTTAGCCAAAGTGGTTTTTTAGCAGGATTATATAGTTTTTCAATTGCAACATCTACAACAAACGTTGGTATAGGCTATTCAATAGCAAATGCAATTGTATATTTATTATTAATTTTAGGATTTACATTTTTCTATACATATGCAACATTTAATCCAGCAGAAGTATCTAATAACATAAAGAAAAATGGTGGATTTATTCCAGGTATTAGAGCTGGTAAACCAACAACAGATTATTTATCAGCAATTTTATCAAAATTAACATGGTTTGGTGGATTATTTTTAGCAATAATTGCAATTATTCCAATGCTAATTAGATTCTTGCCAGAAGGATTGGGTAATATAGCATTTGGAGGTACATCAATTTTGATCGTTGTAGGAGTTGCATTAGAAACTATACAACAATTAGAATCTCAGTTAGCAATGAGACATTATAAAGGATTTTTAGAGTAAATATTGCCATTGGGGAAGTCCCTTTTTGACAATAATGTGATATGTAATATGGGGCATTAAAATATATTAGAGTTTTATTAGACTCTTGTAATGCCCTGTTTTATTCTTTTTCTTAATAGTTTGTAAAAATGTAAATTTATATATATTAATATTTAAATACATTTGAATATATTGGTATATATAAGTTTATACTTAAAATTTTAAAATGGAGGATTTATTAATATGGTAATTATTATGTTAGGAGCCCCAGGAACTGGTAAAGGTACAGTTGCTAGTATTTTAGCAGATAAATTAAATGTACCACAGGTGTCAACAGGAGATATTTTTAGGAAGAATATAAAGGAAGGAACTGATTTAGGTAATTTAGCTTCAGGTTATATTTCAAAAGGAAAATTGGTTCCCGATGATGTTACAATAAATTTGGTTAAAGATAGAATTCAAGAAAACGATGTAAAGGAAGGGATTATATTAGATGGTTTCCCAAGAACAATAGTACAGGCAAAAGCTTTAGATGAAATATTGAAAAATCAAGGAAGAAAAGTTGATATGGCTGTTAATTTAACTACACCAAAAGAGGAAATAATTGAGAGAATAGTAAATAGAAGAGTATGCTCAAATCAGTCTTGCAAAACTGTGTATAATATATTGTTAAATCCACCTAAAGAGCAAGGAGTATGTGATAAATGTGGACATGAGCTTATACAAAGAAAAGATGATACTTTAGAGACTGTGGAGAAAAGAATTGAAACATATGTGAAAACAGCAAAACCTATAATAGATTTTTACAATGAAAAGAAAGTCTTACAAACAGAAGTAGTAAGTAAATCTATTAATAGATTGGGAGCTGATGTTGCAAATGATTTAGCAGATTTTTTTAATAAAAGGGAGATGATTTAAATTGGTAACAATTAAATCTAAAAAAGAAATCGAAAAGATGAAAGAAGCCTGCAGAGTGGTTGCTTTAACATATAAAGAAATAGAGGAAAAGATTAAACCAGGAATGTCAACATTTGAATTGGACCAGATTGCTGAAAAAAAAATGAGAAGTTTAGGTGCAATTCCTGCCGAAAAGGGATATGATATTGGATTAAAGGGAGTTCCTCCATTTCCAGCATCTATTTGCGTATCAATAAATGATGAAGTAATACATGGAATACCATCTAGAAACAGAATTATTAAAGAAGGAGACATTGTAAGTGTTGATACAGTTGCATTAAAAAATGGATTTAATGGAGATGCAGCTAGAACATTTATAGTTGGAAAAGCATCTAATGATGCAGAAAAGTTGGTAAATGTAACAAAACAAGCATTTTTTGAAGGAATTAAATTTGCAAAAGTTGGAAATAGGATAGGGGATATTTCTCATGCAATTGGAGAATATGTACATTCTCAAGGATTTAGTGTAGTAAGAGAGTTTCAAGGACATGGAATAGGCAAAGAAATGCACGAAGATCCGGGAATTCCTAATTATGGTAAAGCAGGTCGAGGCATAAGGCTGGAACCTGGTATGACGCTTGCGATTGAGCCTATGGTTATTCAAGGAAAACCTAATATTTTGGAATTAGATGATGGATGGACAATTATTACAGAAGATGGTAGTTTGGCTGCACATTATGAAAATACAATTTTAATTACAGAAAAAGAGCCAGAAATATTGACAATGCTTTAATAATGATGTATAATACAATAGTTATTATTCATAATAGCAGTATTTTGCAAAAAATGCTGCAAAGCTCTTTAAGGAGGTAGATGAATTTGTCAAAAGAAGATGTTATAGAAATTGAAGGTACAGTTGTAGAAGCTTTACCAAATACTAATTTTAAGGTTGAATTAGAAAATGGACATCAAATTTTAGCACATATTTCAGGAAAATTAAGAATGAATTATATAAAAATATTACCAGGAGATAAGGTTAAGGTTGAACTTTCACCTTATGATTTAACAAGAGGTAGAATTACCTGGAGAGCAAAATAAAAAAATACAAATCTGTTTAGTAAAATAACAGGTTACAATATAATAAATGTTTAAAAAATTAACCCAAATATATAACATAAAATAGAGAGGTGAAAAAAATGAAAGTAAGACCATCAGTTAAGAAAATATGTGACAAATGCAAAGTTATAAAAAGAAAAGGGAAAATTAGAGTTATTTGCGAAAACCCTAAACACAAACAAAGACAAGGATAGTCTAAAAAACAAGTTTACAACACAAATTTGGATAGCGGCTGTGAAATTTTTTAAAATTTCTTATCTCGGATTTGTGTTTATATATATGTCGAAAATTTAAAAAGTCTAGTAGTAAACGACTAGAACATTTCACTTTTTAAAAGTAAGACAAACTATTAACAATAATTTTGGAGGTGCAAAAAAATATGGCTCGTATAGCAGGAGTAGATTTACCTAAAGAAAAAAGAGTTGAAATAGGACTTACATATATTTATGGTATAGGAGTATCAAGTTCTAGAAAGATTCTTGAAGAAGCTGGAGTAAACCCAGATACTAGAATTAAGGATTTAACAGATGAACAAGTTAATGATATAAGAAAAGTTATTGACAAATCATACACTGTAGGTGGAGATTTAAGAAGAGAAGTTGCTCTTAATATAAAAAGACTTACAGAAATCGGATGCTACAGAGGATTAAGACATAGAAGAGGTCTTCCAGTAAGAGGTCAAAGAACAAAGACTAATGCTAGAACAAGAAAAGGTCCTAGAAAGTTAGTTAGCAAAAGCAAAAAATAAATTTAGATTAATTATAATTAGCAGTATTCAAATATTTCTTTCGTTAATTGGATTTTTAATGCACATAAATTAGTATTAAGCTTAGTCAATTAAGAAAAATTTATAAAATACTGAACTTAATTAATTTATAAATATTATGAAATTAATAATCATAGATTTTTAAAATTTAGAAATTCAGAATAAAAATTTTGAATAAGGAGGATTAAGGCAAAATGGCAAAAAGTGTAACAACAAAAAAAGTAGCTAGAAGAAATAGAAAAAACATAGAAAAAGGTGAAGCTCATATTCATTCTAGTTTTAATAATACAATAGTTACAATTACAGACACACAAGGAAATGCAATTTCTTGGGGAAGTGCTGGAGAATTAGGATTTAAAGGTTCTAGAAAAAGCACACCATTTGCAGCTGGTCAAGTTGCTGAAACAGCAGCTAAATCAGCTATGGAACATGGATTGAAATCTGTTGAGGTATTTGTTAAGGGACCAGGTGCTGGTAGAGAAGCTGCAATTAGAGCTCTTCAGACAGCTGGACTTGAAATAAGTGCAATTAAAGATGTAACACCAATACCACATAATGGTTGTAGACCACCAAAAAGAAGAAGAGTTTAATTATAATATAATAAATAGGTCGTTAAGATGAGAAAGGAGTTTAAAAATGGCAAGATATAAAGACGAGCAATGTCGTAGATGCCGTAGAGAAGGACAAAAATTGTTCTTAAAAGGTGAAAGATGTTATACTGATAAATGTAGTATTTCAAGAAGAAATTATGCACCAGGACAACATGGACAAAAAAGAACAAAGCTTTCTGAATACGGAACTCAGTTAAGAGAAAAACAAAAAACAAAAGCATATTATGGAGTTGGGGAAAAACAATTTAGAAAATATTTTGAAATGGCTTCTAACAAAAAAGGTGTAACAGGTGAAAATTTATTACAAATATTAGAAAGTAGATTAGATAATGTTGTTTATAGATTAGGGTTTGGTACATCAAGAGCACAAGCAAGACAATTTGTAAATCATGCTCAATTTGAAGTTAATGGTAAAAAAGTTGATATTCCTTCATACTTAGTAAAAGTAGGAGATGTAATAACAGTAAGAGAGATAAAAAAAGATAATGCTACTATAAAAATTAATGTTGAAGAATCAGCTAAGAGACCTGTTCCAGCATGGCTAGAAAAAGACAGTGAAAAATTAAGTGGTAAAGTAATAAAATTAGCGTCTAGAGAAGACATAGATATTCCAATCGAAGAACATTTAATAGTAGAGCTTTACTCAAAATAATAAAGAAATAAAGTAATAATAAAGTATTAGTCAAAACTTTAAAAATTTTACTTATAAAGCCTATAAAGGATAAAAGAGTTTGGGATATGTTCTCGAATATTAGGAGGTAAAAATGATAGAATTTGAAAAGCCAAATATTGAATGCTTAGAGGTAGACGATACAAATAATTATGCAAAATTCGTATGTGAACCATTAGAAAGAGGTTATGGAGTTACAATAGGAAATTCTTTAAGAAGAATTTTACTTTCATCACTTCCTGGATGTAGCATAACTAGCGTGAAGATAGATGGTGTATTACATGAATTTTCTACTATTCCAAATATAGTAGAAGATGTACCAGAGATAATCGTAAACTTAAAAAATGTAAGGTTGAAATTTGACGAAAATGAGGAAAAAGTTTTAAGAATTGATTACAAAGGTGAAGGAGAAGTAAAAGCATCAGATATTATAACAGATGGAACAGTCGAGATTTTAAATCCAGATTTACATATTGCTACAGTAGCAGAAGGTGGAAGCTTAAAGATGGAAATGACAGCAGATAGAGGCAGAGGATATAATTCAGCTGAAAAGAATAAAAAAGCAAATCAAGAGATATCTCAACTTCCAATTGATTCTATCTATACACCGGTAAAAAAGGTAAATTACCAAGTAGAAAACACTAGGGTTGGACAAATGGTTGATTATGATAAGCTAGTAATAGAAGTTTGGACAGATGGAAGCTTAAAAGCTCATGAAGCTCTTAGCTTGGCTGCAAAAGTTATGACAGGTCATTTAGAATTATTTATAGACTTATCAGAGGCTACTAAAAATACTCAGGTTATGATAGAAAAAGAAGAGTCTAAGAAAGAAAAAGTATTAGAAATGTCAATAGAAGAATTAGAATTATCTGTAAGATCTTTTAATTGCCTAAAAAGAGCAGGTATTTCTACAGTAGAAGATTTAACAAATAAATCAGAAACAGATATGATGAAGGTTAGAAATTTAGGGAAAAAATCATTTGACGAAGTAACTGCAAAATTACATTCATTAGGCTTAGATTTTGCGAGTGAAGACGAATAATATTAATGTAGAGGAAGGTGAAAAAATTGGCTACTAATAGAAAATTAGGAAGAACAACAGATATAAGAATGGCAATGTTAAGAACACTAACTACAGATTTAATTATGAATGGAAAAGTAGAGACAACACTTAACAGGGCAAAAGAAGTTAAAGCTATTGCAGATAGCATAATATCATTAGCTATTAAAGAAAAAGATAATTTTGAAATGGTTGATGTTAAAGTAGTTAAGGCAAAATTAGATTCAAAAGGAAATAAAGAAACTGAATTAGTAAAAAGTAAAAATGGCAAAGAGTATTTAAAAGTTGTTAAAGAAGAAACTACTGAAAAAAGACAAAAAGATATGCCATCAAGATTAAATGCTAGAAGAAAAATAATGAGAAAAGTTAACAAAGTTAAAGATAGTGAAGGCAAAAATGTTGACTTACCATCAAAATTATTTAATGAAATAGCTCCAAAGTATGCTGGTAAAAATGTAGGAGGTTATACTCGTATTGTTAAGGCAGGACCTAGAAGAGGAGACGGAGCTGAAGTTGCAATATTACAACTTATATAATTAAAAACAATTATAAATGGAATGGGGATAGTTTAATCCCTATTTTTTTATACAATTGAAAATTATTTCTTACTTTCAAATTGTAACAAAATTTTCAAAAGAGCATATAATAATTTAGCATGCTGTTATAGAGAAAGGAAAGGAATTTAAATGATGTTTTGCTTAAATACAATATTTTGGACGCTTGCAATATATGGTTTATTTCAAATTTTTAAAAATATAATAAATATTAATACATATACAAAATTTAAATCTGAAGGTATATATTTAATTATAGCTGTTAAGAATCAAGAAGATAAGATTGAGGGATTTTTGCGTTCTATATTATTTAAGATAATATATGGAAGAGAAGAAAATGTAAAAAATATAATTGTAACGGATTTAGGTTCAACAGATTGCACCAGAGAAATAACTAAAAGATTATGTAAAGAATATGAATGTTTAAAAGAAACAAACTGGAAAGAATGTAAGGAAATAATAGATAATGTTAATCAATCTTGAAGATTTGTTTTTTGTATGATAAACTAATTTAAAACTAGATTAGGAGATTTTTATGGAAGTTATAGGAGAAATACAATCAATTATATATAAAAATGAGGTCAATAGTTATACTATTCTAGAAATGTCCACAGAAGAAGAGCTAATAACAGCAGTTGGTTACTTACCTTTTGTAAATGAAGGAGATACAATTAAGGTTAGTGGTAGATTTGTAGAACATAAAGATTATGGAAGACAATTTAAAATAGACACTTTTGAAAAATTGATGCCTCAAACAACTGAGTCAATTAAAAAATATCTTGAAAAGGGAAATATAAAAGGGATAGGTGAAGCACTAGCTGGAAGAATTGTAAAAAAATTTGGAGAAGAAACGATATATATTTTTAAGAATGAGCCTCAAAGATTGGCTGAGATAAGAGGTATTTCCATAAATAGGGCAAAAGAAATGTCTGAGGAATTTATACAAAAATGGGAAGTATGGCAAATTGTTGGTTTTCTTGATAAATTTGGTATAGGAGTTGAGCATGCAAAAAAAGTTTATGATTTGTTAGGAGTAAGTGCAATAGAGAAAATAGAAGAAAATCCATATGTACTTATAGATATAGCAAGAGGAGTAGATTTTAAGCAGATAGACAAAATGGCTCTTGATTTAGGAATTAATTATGATAATGAAAAAAGAGTATGTAGTGGTATTAAATATTTATTAGTAAGAAGCACGTACAATGGACATGCTTGTGTGTTAAAAGAAATTTTAATTAAATATGTTGTTAGTTTATTAGATGTTTCTACAGAGAATATAGAAAATTGCTTAATTTACTTAAATGTAAAAAATGAAATAGTAATTGAAAAAAGGGAAGAAGAGGAATATGTATATTTATATACATTTTATAAAGTTGAAGAAGAAATTTCTTATAGGATTAAAAGATTACAAAAAGCAAGTAATATTAAAAGAATATCAAAAATAGAGAAAGAACTAAAAAAAATAGAGAATAATTCAAAAATAGAGTTATCTAATAAGCAAAAAGAAGCTGTAGAAAAGGTAAATGATAATAATGTAATTATCATTACAGGTGGACCAGGAACAGGAAAGACAACAATAATAAAAACAATTATTGATATATATGAGGATAAAGGCAAAAAGGTCGTACTTGCAGCACCTACAGGTAGAGCTGCAAAGAGAATTACAGAAACTACAGGAAGAGATGCATCTACATTGCATAGACTATTGGAAATTGGTAAGATAGATGAAGATAGTTTGTACAAAGAAGTATCAAACTATGAAGGAGCACCTATTGATGCAGATTTAATAATAGTAGATGAAATGTCTATGGTGGATATGTTTCTTATGAATTATTTATTAAAATGTATATATTTGGGTACTAAATTAATTTTAGTTGGAGATGAAGATCAATTGGCGTCTGTAGGACCAGGCAGTGTTTTAAAGGATTGCATTCATTCAGAAACAATAGAAACAATTCATTTAGATAAAATATTTAGACAAGCAGCGAAAAGCAAGATAATTCTTAATGCACATAGAGTTAATAATGGTGAGAAATTTATAGCAAATGATGATAATCAGATTTTAGACGATACAAAGGAAGATTTCTTTTTCATAAGGGAAAATTCACAGGAAAGAATGTTGTCTCAGGTAATTTCATTGTGCACAGGAAGATTAAAAAAATATGGAAATTATGATTTTTTTCAAAATATACAAGTACTATCACCAACTAAAAAAGGATTATTGGGTACTAGAGAGTTAAATAAAGCATTACAAAGTTTTTTAAATCCGAATAATGATGGATTTCTTTCTGAAAAGCAAAGTATGGGAGTTATTTATAGAGTTGGCGACAGAGTGATGCAAATAAAAAATAACTACGATATATACTGGGAAAGAAATGCATTTGACAAAGAAGAAAACGGAAGTGGAGTTTTTAATGGAGAAATAGGGACTATAACAAAAATAGATGAAAAAGGAAAAAGGTTACAAGTACAATTTGATGATGAAAAAAAGGTATGGTATGAATTTACTGAATTGGATCAGATAGAACACAGCTATTGTATAACAATTCATAAAGCACAGCGGAAGTGAATTTGATGTTGTTATTATGGTAATACCACCGTCAGCGCCAATGTTACTTACAAGAAATTTATTATATACTGGAATAACAAGGGCAAAACAATTATTAATTATTATAGGAAATGAAAAAGTTGTGGATTTTATGATTAATAATATTGCTAGTAAAAAAAGAAATACAGGGCTTAAGTTTAAACTAATGGAGGAGTAAATATTTTAGACGATATTTTGGAAGTTATTTTTCCACCAGTTTGTGGTGTTTGTAGAAAATTAAATAAAAATTATTTGTGTAAAAAATGTGAAATGATATTAAATAGTCAGTCAAAATTTGAAATTATTATAAATAAAGATAGTTCAAATTTTTATGATAAGCACTTATATATTTTTCAATATCAAGGAATAATAAGGACTTTGATTTTGGATTATAAATTCAATGAAAAAACGTATCTATATAAAACTTTTACAAATTTTTTATTAAAAGATAAAAAAATCTTTAATATTTTAAAATCTTATGATACAATAATACCAGTTCCAATAAGTAGAAAAAGAAAAAAGGAAAGAGGATATAACCAATGTGAGTTAGTATCTAAACAAATAGCTAAGCAATTGCAAATAGAAAGCAATACACATTGTTTATATAAAAAGAAAGATATATTGCCTCAAAGCACTTTAGACAAGGAAGGTAGAAAAATAAATATAAAGGGTGCTTTTGAAATAAAGAATAAAAAAACATTGGAAAATAAGAAAATTTTATTATTGGATGATATTTTTACTACAGGCAGTACTTTAAATGAGTGTTCAAGAATAATTAAAAACGCAAATCCTAAAGAAATATGTTGTTTGACAATAACAAAAGATTAGAAAGGAAAGGTATATATATGGAAGATTTAGTTGAAAGTATATTAGATTATGTAAGATCAGATTATACAGATTATGCCATAATGATAAATGGAGAATGGGGTTCAGGTAAAACTCATTTTTGGAACAATAAAATAAAGAAAAAAATTGAATCAATGCAATTAAATGGAAAAAAATATACAACAATTTATATGTCATTGTATGGAATATCAAATCTGGAAGATATAAGTAAAAAGATATTTATAGAGACTACACAATTAATGGATAAAGGTTTAAGAAAGTTCATGAATGAAAAAGCACAAACTAATATTCCAGAGTATGCAAAAACAGGTATTGATATGGCGAATTTTTTTGGTGTTACTCAAAATGGTAAAAGGGTTGACTATGAAGATTTTTTCTCTACTGACGATAAAGTTCTTTGTTTTGATGATTTGGAAAGAGCAAATGTTGATGTTATAGATATACTTGGTTACATTAATAATTTTGTTGAACATGACCATATAAAAACAATTATTATTTGTAATGAAAAAGAATTGTCAACAAAATTAAAAAGTTCTAATCTAGAAATGAAAACATTTATAGCAACATATCTTTTAGACAAGCAGGATGAATTAAACAAAAAAGATAAACCTATGGTTGAAAAAATTCAAGATAAAATAGAGCATGTATTTGATAAAGCAAATGATTATGAAAGAATAAAGGAAAAATTAATAGGTGAAACTTTTGAATATGCTCCAAAATTTGACTATATAATTAATGGAATATTAATGAGATATGAAAACAATACTGATCTGATAAGGTTTTTGCGAGAAAATACTAATTTAATAATTTCAACATTTCATAAAAGTGGAACTAGAAACTTAAGAATATTGAAACATGCGCTAAACGATTTTAAGAAAATATATGAAATGGTAAGTGAATATTTTCCAAATACAAGTAATAGGGTAATGCAGACAATGTTAATATTTACAATTGCTGTTTCCTTTGAAATAAAAGCAGGAAAAATTACAAAAGATAAATTTATGAATATAAATGATAACGAAGAATACAAAGCTATATTGGTATCATCAAGAATATTAATGGATAATAGACAATTCTATATAAAAGAATTTGATAGTAATTATTATTATAATTTTAAATCAGAGTATCGTTTCTTTAAATTTATTGAATATTATGTAAGAACTCGTATATTTGATATGAAAATATTTAAAAAAGACATGGAGACAATTAGAAAGACGGTAGATTTAGAAAACTTACCTGCATATAGAAGACTTCTTACAGAAGAATATTGGAAAATACCTGATGATCAATTTAAAGAAATAATAGAAGAAATACTAGAGGAAATAAAAGCAGGAAAGATTGAATTAATTGATATAGTTAAATTATTTGCATATTTTAGTTATTTTTCAAGAAAAGGATTAATAGATTATGATTTGAAAATATTAAGAGTAATATTTATTAATGGTATGAATATATCTTCATTAAAATCTTCATATTGCTCAAATATTAAAGAAGAACTTGCTAAAATTGCGTTACAAGATGTAGAGCAAGACATGGAAGAAGTACTAAGGCATTTTGATATTTTAAATGAACAATTGTTAGATAAGATGTATAAAGAAAAAGCAGAAGAAATAATTAAGTATATACCTATGAAAATGGAAATATTCTATGAAAAATTTGATAAAGATTGTATGTGTATACCAATATTTAAGTATTATGATCCATTCCAATTATTCCAAAGAATATCTTGTGCAAGTAATGAAGATATAGTATTAATAAAGGAAAAATTAGTAGATAGGGCTAATACACATACAAAAGAAATAGAGCCAGAAATTAAAAATATAAAGCAATTAAAACAAATTGTTGATGACTATTTAAGAGGAAAAGAAATAACAATAAAGAATGTATTGCTAAAAGATTTATCTAAGGATTTAGGTTATATAGTTGACAAATATAAAATGAATTTTCTATTGAAAAAGGAAGAAAAGACAGAAGAATAAAGTATTTTTAATATGAAAAAGGAACACGAATTGTTGACATTTTTGTCTAACAACAAGAGTTCCTTTTTGTGTTAATAACTTTTTAGAGTATAATTAGCAACATCCTCCTCTGTTACCACCGCAACAACAGCATATTAATAATATAAGGATTATAATCCAGCAACAATCATCACCAAATCCAAATCCACCACATCCTCTGTTTTCTGGCATATTATTGACCCCCTTTCAAAAAAGAAATATGTTTTCTTTCGTTAGTATCCTTTGTATGATATATAATATGTATTAAGAAAAAATGTGTTACTGTTCAGTTTTAAAATTTAAATTGTCCTGATTAACCATGATTACTAGTTACTGGTCAGCCTTGAAATTAAATCTGTCCTGCCCTAGTGATTATATATATAATCACTGGCGCGGACATTAAAATAAACACAGGCTGACCAGTAACGAATAGTAACAAAAATATTATTAAATTTTATCTGTTCGCTTTTTAAATGATAAAAAAAGTGATAGAATTGCAAAGGGAAATGAAAGCGGGGATAAAATGGCAGAGAATATAAAAAAAATTGGGGAAATTTTTAGTGATTACAATACAAATTCAAATATAAAATATGCTCAGGTAAAATGTTTAAATGTTATAAAAAAAACAAATACATTGCAAGTAATTTTATATTTTGATGAATATATAGATATAAAAGAGATATGGCTTTTTGAGAAATTTCTAAGAGAAAGATTTCAATTCCACGATATAGACATAAAGGTTGAATATCATGAAAATGCAAGTAAAAAAGAAATAAAAGATGAATGGAAAAATATTATTGCATATATGGCACATAAATATCCTTTAGCAAAGCCAATGCTCTTATTAAAAAGTGATATAGAAGTGTTAGATAAAGAAATAAAAGTATATATGCATATAAAAGGTGCAGATTTTCTTAAGGCTAAAAAAGCAGATAAAGAATTACAAAAGATAATTAAAAATTTATTTGGAAAAGATTATGTGGTTGATATTACTGAGAAAATTTCCGAAGAAGATATAAAACAAATAAAAGAAAGAATGAAAATAGAAGAGGCAAAACTATTAGCTAGTATGAAAGAAAACAGAAAAAATGCTACAGAATTAAACAACGATGATATGACTCCTAAACACAATGATAATGGTAATATTCCAACAACAAATATGGAGGAATGCAATCCGGAATTATCTAATTCATTAAACATAGATGACACAGAAATAAAAGAATACATATTAGGAAAGGCGTCTAAGACAAAAGAGAAATTAATAAAAATTAAAGATATTACAGCAACTGATGGAAGAGTATCTATAGAAGGAAGAGTAGTTAATGTTGATGTAAAAGAAACCAAATCTGGAAAAGGAATGATTGTATTAGATTTATATGATGGAAGTGGAACAATTGTATGTAAATCTTTTTCAAAAAACTTAGAAGAAGGAAAAGAAATTGTAGAAAAAATAAGAAATGCTAATACCATTAAGTTAATAGGAAAAGCGGGACTTGATACTTATGTAGGAGATATTACTATAATTGCTAATACAATAATAAAGTCATCTGCAGACGTCCCAGAATTACCTACAAAAGATGATTATGATAATACTCCATTAATACTTCGGAACATCACAAAATATAACTGAAAATTTGGTTAATATACAAGACTTAGGAGTTGATGACGGAAAAATTGCCTTGCAAGGAGAAGTTATTTATACAGAAGATAGGACTTTAAAGTCTGGAAAGACATTATTTAGTTTTGACCTATATGACGGAACAAGTACAATTACATGTAAGGTTTTTCTAACAAATGATAATTGTAAAAGAGTAATAAAGAGGATACAAAATGCAAAAGGAATTAAAATTTCCGGAACAGTTCAAATGGATACATTTTCTAATGAGTTAACAGTTATGGTCAATACAATAATAGAAACAGAAGGTTTAAAAAAGAATGTTAGACAGGATAATTCACAAGTTAAAAGAGTAGAATTGCATATGCATACACAAATGAGTCAAATGGATGCAATGACATCAGCTAAAGATTTAATTAAAAGAGCAATGAAATGGGGGATGAAGTCAATTGCTATTACAGATCATGGAGTAGTGCAAGCATTTCCAGAAGCACATAAACTACTTCGGATATGACAATCCGGATATGAAAGTTATATACGGTGTAGAAGCTTATTTAGCACCAGATAAGAATGATATAGTTACAAATAGTAAAGGACAAGATATTGATACGACATATTGTGTTCTAGACCTAGAAACGACAGGATTTTCAGCTGTAACTGAAAGAATTACAGAAGTTGGAATAATGAAATTAAAAAATGGAGAAGTTATAGATGAATTCAGCTGTTTTGTAAATCCTGAAAAACATATACCAGAAAGGGTAACTGAAGTAACTAATATAACAGATGAAATGGTAAAAGATGCAGAAACAATAGATAAGGTATTTCCAAAAATATTGGAGTTTATAAAGGATTCTGTATTAGTGGCACATAATGCTCCATTTGATGTAGGATTTCTAAAACAGAATGCTATAAGATTGGGATATGATTTTGACTATACATATATTGATACTTTAAGTTTGGCTAAAGATTTATTCCCAGATTATAAAAAGTATAAATTAGGAAAAATAGCGGAAAATTTAGGAATAAAGGTGGAAGTGGCACATCGTGCTTTAGACGATGTAGATACAACTGTAAAAGTATTCAATGTAATGATGGATATACTAAAAAAAAGAGGAGCAAAAAAAGTTGAAAACATAGATGAAGTAAGTAGTACAGAAGAAGCAAAAAGAGAGGAATACAAGAAATTAAAAACATATCATGCAATAATAATTGCACAAAATTATATAGGACTTAGAAATTTATATAAATTGGTTTCTCTTTCTCATTTACATTATTTTTACAGAAAGCCACGAATACTTAAAAGTTTATATAAGAAATATTCTGAAGGGTTAATACTTGGGAGCGCATGTGAGGCAGGAGAATTATATCAGGCAATAGAGCTAGGTAAAACAGATGAGGAGATAGAAGAAATTGCAAATGATTATGACTATTTGGAAATTCAACCAATAGGTAATAATAATTTTTTAATAAGAAATGGAACAGTGCATGGCGAAGAAGATTTAAGAGATATAAATAGAAAAATAGTTGCGCTGGGTGAAAAACTAAATAAACCAGTAGTTGCAACATGTGATGTGCATTTTATGGATCCTCAAGATGAAGTATATAGGCGTATATTAGAAGCGGGACAAGGATATGAAGATGCAGACAATCAGGCTCCACTATATTTAAGAACAACAGAGGAAATGCTTGAAGAATTTAGCTATTTGGGTGAAGAAAAGGCTTATGAAGTAGTAGTGACAAATACAAATAAGATTTCAGATATGTGTGAACAAATAAGCCCTATTTCGCCGGAAAAATGTCCACCTCATATTCCAGGGTGTGAGCAGACGATAAAAGATATTGCATATAATAAGGCACATGAATTGTATGGAGAAAAATTGCCAGAAATAGTGCAAACAAGACTTGATAAAGAATTAGATTCTATTATAAAAAATGGTTTTTCGGTTATGTATATTATTGCTCAAAAACTGGTATGGAAGTCAAATGAAGATGGTTATATTGTTGGCTCTAGAGGTTCTGTAGGTTCATCATTTGTTGCAAATATGACAGGTATTACAGAGGTAAATTCACTTCCACCACATTATAGATGCCCTAATTGTAAATATTCGGATTTTACAGATTATGGTTATAAAAATGGTTTTGATTTACCAGATAAACTTTGTCCAAATTGTGGAGAACCTCTTGCAAAAGATGGACTAGATATACCTTTTGAAACATTCTTAGGATTCAACGGTGATAAGGAACCAGATATTGATTTGAATTTTTCTGGTGAATATCAAGCAAAAGCTCACAAATATACTGAGGTTATTTTTGGTAAAGGTACAACATTTAAAGCAGGAACAATAGGAACAGTTGCTGATAAAACCGCTTATGGATATGTAAAAAAATATTTCGAAGAAAGACATATTCCAATAAATAGAGCAGAAACACAAAGATTAGCAGTGCGGATGTACAGGAATAAAAAGAACAACAGGACAACACCCTGGTGGAATTATTGTTGTACCAAAAGGAAGAGAAATATATGAATTTTGTCCTGTGCAACACCCAGCAGATGATCCAAATTCAGATATTATAACAACACATTTTGATTATCATTCTATTGATCAAAACCTATTAAAATTAGATATATTAGGTCATGATGATCCGACAATGATAAGAATGTTGCAAGATATAACAGGAAAAGATCCAACAAAGGTGCCACTTGATGATAAAGAAACAATGTCAATATTTAGTTCAACAAAAGCAATTGGTGTAACTCCAGAACAAATACACTCAGAGGTAGGAAGCTATGGAGTTCCAGAATTTGGAACAAAATTTGTAAGGGGAATGTTAGTAGATACAAGACCAACAACATTTGATGAACTAATAAGGATTTCCCGGATTATCACATGGTACAGATGTATGGCTTGGAAATGCACAAAGCTTAATAGAAGAGGGAACCGTAACACTGCAAGATGCAATATGTTGTCGTGATGATATAATGATATATTTAATAAAGATGGGATTACCACCGAATTCTGCATTTAAAATAATGGAAACAGTTCGTAAAGGAAAAGCATTAAAAGACCCAGTAAAATGGGAAGAATATAAAAATTTAATGAAGGAACATAATGTACCAGATTGGTATATAAAATCATGCGAAAAAATAAAATACATGTTTCCTAAAGCTCATGCAGCAGCATATGTAACAAATGCATTTAGAATAGCATGGTTTAAGGTACATGAACCAATGGCATATTATGCAGCATTTTTCTCTATAAGAGCATCAGATGATTTTGATAGTGAGATAATGTGTTTTGGAAAAGAAAAAGTAAAAAATAAAATGAAAGAAATAGATTTATTGGGTAACAATGCAACTCCAAAAGAAAAAACTATGTATCCAGTTCTAGAGCTAGTATTAGAAATGTATGAAAGAGGTTTGAACTTTTTACCAATAGATTTATATAAATCTCATTCAACCAAATTTATTGTAGAAAAAGATGGAATAAGACCTCCATTAAATAGCATACCTGGACTTGGAACTGTAGCAGCACAAGGAATAGAAAAAGCAAGAAAAGATGGAAAGTTTATGTCGATTGATGATTTAAAGATTAGATCAAAAGTAGGAGTAGCGGTAACAGATTTACTAAAAAAATTTGGATGTTTGGAAGGAATGAGTCAAAGTAACCAAATGAGCCTCTTTGGGTAATTGCCATGGGGACGGTCCTTTTGGCAAAAAATTGCCAGAGGGACATTCCTTGAAAACAATAAAGATATAAAAGAAAGGGGAGTTTTTTTGCAAAATTCAATTAATGTGCAGGAAATATTTTCTATAAAAAATATAATAGTATATATAATAGCAATAAATTTACTTGGTTTTTTTATAATGTGGTTAGATAAAAGAAAAGCCAAAAAAGGTGAATGGAGAATACCTGAAAAAACATTATTTATAATAACTGGTTTAGGTGGAGGAATAGGTACTATAGCTGGAATGTATATTTTTAGGCATAAAACTCAAAAAATTGGATTTGTAATAGGTTTTCCTTTAATTACAATACTTGAAATAATTGCGGTTATTTGGTTTGGTTGTTTTTATTAAAAAGAGGTGCTTTTAGAGACTTTTTATGTGGTCTTTAAAAACACCTTTAAAATTGCAAAAAAAGATATACATAAATTATATAAATAAAATTTTAATTATTTTAACCTGAAACGATTGTGAACAACTTGTAGACGCAAAATTAGTAAATAAGGTTATTCACAAAGTTATCCACAGTTTCCACATTGAATAATCAACAGAGGTAAAAATCGAAAAAGGAAACATAAAACACTAAAAGGAACATAATTGTAATATTAATGAAATAAAAAAGAAAAAAATCAGCGCGAAAAAAATAAATAAAATTAGAAAAATATAAAATAATTAGATATAAAGATGAAAAAGCTGTAAAAAGTGTTTTATCATGTCTTTATAATGTAATATATATGCAAATCGAATAATAGTAAAAAAGAACAAATTAAATCGAAAAATGTATATTTAGGGTAAACAGAAAAGGAAATAAAATAAACCTAATTTCATACAATATAATAAACAGTAATGTCGAGACTAGGAAGAATATTGCGAATTTTGGAATAATGTATAGGGAGGAATAAGAAGGATGTTAGAAAAATTTATAAATTGTATGAATAAAAGAGGAATGAGCAAAGATGAAAAGGATATTACAAAAGAGCAACTAAATGAATTTATACAAAGGGGAGCTATAATAATAGATGTGAGAAGTCCACAAGAATATAACGAAGGGCATCTGGATTGCTCAATTTGTATTCCAGACTATGAAATACTATCTAGAATTAATAAGATTATATCCAACAAAAAACAAGAAATAATTTTGTATTGTATTTCTGGTTCAAGAAGTAAAAAAGTACAAAAAAAACTTCAAAAAATGGGATATACAAATGTTTATAATTTATATAATGGCATAGAAAACTATTGAGATTTTTAAGGTTATATGGTAAAATATAACTCAAATACTACTTTAATGGAGGAATCATGAATAATAGTCAAGAACACATTAGAAATTTTAGCATTATTGCCCATATTGACCATGGAAAGTCAACACTAGCTGATAGATTAATAGAAATGACAGGTGTATTATCTAAAAGAGAAATGGAAAGTCAAGTTTTAGATAATATGGAAATAGAAAAAGAACGTGGAATAACAATAAAATCCCAAGCTGTGAGGATGATTTACAAAGCGAAAGATGGACAAGAGTATACATTAAATTTAATAGATACTCCAGGTCATGTGGATTTTAATTATGAGGTATCTAGAAGTTTAGCAGCTTGTGATGGTGCTATTTTAGTTGTTGATTCAAGCCAAGGTGTAGAAGCTCAAACATTGGCTAATGTATATCTTGCAATAGATAATAATTTAGAAATATTACCAGTTTTAAATAAAATAGATTTACCAAATGCAAGAGTAGATGAAGTGAAAAATGAAATAGAAGATATTATAGGAATACCAGCTCAGGATGCTCCTTGTATATCTGCAAAGTCAGGTCTTAATGTAGATGAAGTTTTAGAAAGAATAGTAACAGATTTACCAGCGCCTAAAGGTGATGAAAATAGAGAAACAAAATGCTTAATCTTCGATTCATATTATGATAATTATAAAGGTGCAGTTGCTTATGTAAGAGTATTTGATGGAACTGTAAAAGTTGGAGATGAAATTAAATTGATGGCTGCCAATAAAGTATTTACAGTAACTGAAGTGGGTTATTTTATACCTGGTTCATATATGCCATCAAATGTTATAAAAGCAGGAGAAGTTGGTTATATTGCCGCAAGCATAAAAAACCTTTCAGATATACATGTTGGTGATACAATAACAATAAGAGATAACCCAGCAAGTGAACCTTTAAAAGGATATAAAAAGGTAACGCCAATGGTATATTGTGGACTGTATCCAATAGATGGTAGTCAGTATGAAAATCTAAAAGAGGCATTAGAAAAGCTAAAACTTAATGATGCAGCATTAGAATATGAACCAGAAACTTCTGCAGCGCTTGGTTTTGGATTTAGATGTGGCTTTTTAGGTTTACTACATTTAGAAATAATAGAAGAAAGAATAGATAGAGAGTTTGATTTAGGTCTTATTACTACTGCTCCATCAGTTATATATAAAGTTCATAAAACAAATGGTGAAATAATTGAATTATATAATCCAGAGGAATTACCAAAGCCTCAAGAGATATCTTATATAGAAGAACCATTTGTAACAGTCAATATTTTAACTCCAAAAGATTTTGTTGGAAATATTATGGAACTATGTCAAAAAAGAAGGGGAATCTATATAGATATGAAATATCTGGACGAAAATAGAGTAACTCTTGTATATGATATGCCATTAAATGAGATTATATATGATTTTTTTGATAACTTAAAATCTAAAACAAAGGGTTATGCTTCACTTGACTATGAGTTCAAGGAGTATAAAAAATCAAATCTAGTAAAATTAGACATCCATATAAATGGAGAACCAGTTGATGCACTTAGTTTTATAGTTCATAAGGATAGCGCATATGACAGAGGAAAGAAAATGGTAGAAAAATTAAAAACAGTAATTCCAAGAAAATTATTTAAAATACCAATTCAAGCGGCAGTAGGAGGTCAAATTATAGCAAGAGAAACAATATCAGCAATGAGAAAAGATGTGCTTGCAAAATGTTATGGAGGAGATATTACTAGAAAGAAAAAATTATTGGAGAAACAAAAAAGAGGAAAGAAAAAAATGCGTGAAATTGGAAATGTAGAAATACCACAAGAGGCATTTTTAAGTGTATTAAAATTAGACGAAGAGTAAATTATATTTTATATTTTGAAGATCCTAAAGAAAAATGGAAAGGATAAATGAAACAATAGAAACATTGAGTAATATTATAGAAGCTATTATAAATATAGCAGATAGTTTAGAAATATCAGTAAGAGAGGAATATTAGAAAATATGAAAAATAATTATAAGCCGAAAAACAATATAGATACTAGAATTCAAAAACAAGAAGAAAAAATGTATGAAGATCAAGTTGAGGGAAGGAATTCAGTACTTGAATTATTGGAAAGTGGAAAAGATATAAATAAAATATTTGTGGCAAAAGGGGAAAAGCATGGTTCTATTAATAAGATAATATCGATTGCAAAAGAAAAAAGAATTATAGTGGTGGAAAAAGATAAAAGACAAATGGAACAGATGGCATGTAATGCTAATTATCAAGGGGTAATTGCAATTGTTCCACCATATGAATATTGTGAAATAGAAGATATTTTAGAGGAAGCAAAAAATAAAAAAGAAGACCCTTTTATGTTAGTACTAGATGGAATTGAAGACCCTCATAATTTAGGATCTATTATTAGAACTGCAGAGACAGCGGGTGTACATGGAATTATAATACCGAAAAGAAGAGCGGCAAGTGTAAATAGTACTGTTAATAAAGTATCAGCAGGTGCTGTAGAACATATGAAAATAGCAAGAGTGACCAATATTTCAGATACCCTTGTAAAACTTAAAGAAGAAGGACTTTGGGTTTGTGGAACAGATATAAATACTGATAAATATTATTATAATCAAGATTTAACAGGAGCGTTAGCAGTAGTAATAGGAAATGAAGGAAGTGGAATTGGTGAGAGAGTTAGGAAAAAATGTGACTTTTTAGTAAAAATTCCAATGAAAGGAAAAGTAACATCACTTAATGCATCTGTATCTGCAGGAATTATAATATATGAGACAGTAAAACAGAGAAGCATTAAATAGATTAGACTGTAAAATGAAATAGAAGGGGGAATTTAAATGCCAAGAAAAAAAAGAGTTGTTTTAATGGTAGTACCAATTATTTTGATAATATCTATAATAGCTATTATTCTAATTTTATTATATTTCAAAACAGACATATTTAAATCTGACAAAACATTATTTAAAAAGTATATAGGACTTAATGTGCAGAATATGGAAGAAACATATCAATTTGTTTTAAGTGATGAATATAATAATAGGTTAAACGAAAAAAAATATAAAGATAATACACATGTAAAAATAAATTACACGGAAAATATTGGTACAAGCTTGGAAAATACAAATAATTCTATTAATAATATAGAATTAAATATAGAAGGACAAACAGATGCCAAAAATGGATATAATTATAAAAATTTTACATTATCTAATCAAGGAAAAAATGAGATGCAAGTAGAATACATACAGAACCAAAATACGTATGGAATAAGATTTACAGATTTATTTAAGCAATATCTGCTTGTAGAAAACGATGGACTAAAAGATATATTTAAAAAACTAGGATATGACAACGATATTGTCAATGTTATACCAGATAAAATAGATTATGAAATAGATGAAGATATGTTTTCTTTTTCTGATGAAGAAAAAGAAACATTAAAAAATGATTATTTGGATTTAATAGATAGTATTATTTCAGAAAATAATTTTTCAAAGGAAATAGATCAGATAATAAAAATTAATAATAAAGATACAAGTGTTAATAAATATAAATTAATAATATCTAAAAGAGAGCTAAATACAATATGTGTTAAGTTTTTAGAAAACTTAAAGCAGGATGAAATAATTTTAGGAAAGATAAATAAAATTCAAAATTTTATAGATAAATTTAAGATAGAAAATAATAGTTCCTATAATATAGAGGAAGCGTTTATTAATTATATAGATGAAGAAATAGAGTATTTAAATGGTGTAGATATAGAACAAGGGAATATAGAAATAAGTGTTTATGAGAGTAATGGTGATACAGTTAGAACTTCTATAAAAACAAATGAATATGTAGTAAATTTAGATTTTTTATTGGCCGAAGAAAATAAATATATGCGGAATTAGTTACGAAGAATTGAATACAGATGAAGATAAAAGCAGTGTAATAACAATAACTAAAGATGGAGCTACAACAAATATTTATTTCAAAAATACTTTAAATGGAGAAAATGAATTACTTAATGTTGAAAGAAAAGAAAAATTTGAAGAGTATAAATGCAATAAAAATGTTATAGCAAAATATGAAAATTCGGAGAATAGATTAGAGTTAATTATGAAACAACAAGCTGAAATTATTGATGATTTTGATAAAACAATAAATTTAGATGATAAAAATAGTATACTGATTAATGATTTACAAGAAGAAAAATTGAAGAGTGTTTTTAATAAAGTTTCATACAAAATTCAAGAAAAAGTAAATACATTACTTGAAAATACTATAAAGGTTGATGATTTTAAAAAGATTTCGGGAAGCTTATTAAACAAGGATTATATAGATATTGAAGATATAACAGTAGATGGTGTTACAGAAACTGAAAAAAACAGGTTTAATTCTAGATTTGAAATATTTAAATCTGAGAATTTGGATAAAGAAGAATTAGAAAAGGTACTTGAAAGTATAAAAGAAAACATAGTAGGAATGAAGGTCCAATCAAATACAGTTTTAAAACTAGAGATGAGTATGAACGAAAGTAATGAAAATACCTATAATAAGATTATTAATTTTGTTAAAAATAGCAAAGATAAAAAATATAATGTAAATATTGAATATGATAATGATACAGGACTTGTTAAATATATGGTGATAGAAATAGCAGAAGAGAGTATATAGAGTACTTTAAGATTGTAAAACTAAGTATGAAAAAGGCTTGTTTTTAAGCCTTTTTTTACTAAGAAAAAAAACTTAATAAAAAATTTTAAAAAAGTGTTGACAAACTTTAAAAACTAGCGTATAATTAAAATCGTTCCGCGAAACGGAACATAAAGTACATTGAAAAGTAAACAATAAAATATCCTTTAGAGAATAAACCGAAGCGGTATAATTTTCGAAAAGAAAATATGTACCGAACAAGTAAATTTTTTAAAAACAAAAATAAGTTTAGAAGAGCTTGAAAAACTTTTAAGTAAGATTTATATAAGTCGAAAGACAAAATATAGATACCAAAAACAAGAGAGTTTGATCCTGGCTCAGGATAAACGCTGGCGGCGCACATAAGACATGCAAGTCGAACGGACTTAACCTATAGTTTACTATTGGAGCGGTTAGTGGCGGACTGGTGAGTAACACGTAAGCAACCTGCCTATCAGAGGGGAACAACAGTTAGAAATGACTGCTAATACCGCATATGCCTTAGTAACACATGTTACAAAAGGGAAAGGAGCAATCCGCTGATAGATGGGCTTGCGTCTGATTAGCTAGTTGGTGGGGTAACGGCCTACCAAGGCGACGATCAGTAGCCGAACTGAGAGGTTGAACGGCCACATTGGGACTGAGATACGGCCCAGACTCCTACGGGAGGCAGCAGTCGGGAATATTGCGCAATGGAGGAAACTCTGACGCAGTGACGCCGCGTGCAGGAAGAAGGTTTTCGGATTGTAAACTGCTTTAGACAGGGAAGAAAAAAGACAGTACCTGTAGAATAAGCTCCGGCTAACTACGTGCCAGCAGCCGCGGTAATACGTAGGGAGCAAGCGTTATCCGGATTTATTGGGTGTAAAGGGTGCGTAGACGGGAAGGCAAGTTAGTTGTGAAATCCCTCGGCTTAACTGAGGAACTGCAACTAAAACTATCTTTCTTGAGTGCTGGAGAGGAAAGTGGAATTCCTAGTGTAGCGGTGAAATGCGTAGATATTAGGAGGAACACCAGTGGCGAAGGCGACTTTCTGGACAGTAACTGACGTTGAGGCACGAAAGTGTGGGGAGCAAACAGGATTAGATACCCTGGTAGTCCACACCGTAAACGATGGATACTAGGTGTAGGGTGTGATAAACATTCTGTGCCGTCGCAAACGCAGTAAGTATCCCACCTGGGGAGTACGGCCGCAAGGTTGAAACTCAAAGGAATTGACGGGGGCCCGCACAAGCAGTGGAGTATGTGGTTTAATTCGACGCAACGCGAAGAACCTTACCAGGGCTTGACATATACAGTAATATATAAGAGATTATATAGCTCTTCGGAGACTGTATACAGGTGGTGCATGGTTGTCGTCAGCTCGTGTCGTGAGATGTTGGGTTA
>CAMJCT010000007.1 GCA_946404215.1 uncultured Clostridium sp.
TTGAGGATTTAAAAAAAAGATAAAAAAATTGCCTACATTTACTTGACACATACAAATTTGTTTTGTTCGCTATTAATGGATTGAAATTATTATCATTTTATGATATAGATATAGTGAATTCTATATTATATGAGGAGGGATAAATCATGATGAGAAAAGCATTAATTATAATTGCAACTATAGTAGTATTGGGTATAGGATTATTTGTTTTAACAGGTTGTGGTAATAAAGAAGAAAATATAACAAATCCTAAAACAGATAATTCTACAAGTACAGAAACACAAGAAAAAGCTACATTCACAAAAGAAGTAGTTAAAAGTCATGTAAAATATAAAGTACCTGAAGATATTTCATTACTTGGAGGGTTTAAAGACTTAGGCCATAATTGCTATATATCATATTATACGAATCAAAGCTCGGTTTATGCTTTGTATCCATTTGATGATAAAGTTGAAACTATAAATAAAGTTACAATAAATGGATTTAATTATGATACATATAAATATGTAGATAATACACAGATACATTATGTGTATAGAACAAAAGTAAACAATGATTATCATCTTTTTCAATATGATGTTTCTAGTGATGAATATGATGATTCACAAGTAGAAGCTTTTATGAATACAATTGAATATGTATACGATTCTATTAATTCACAACAATAAATATTAATTATATAATAAAATTTGAGTAAAAAATCAAAGCACCAAAGAAAGGTGCTTTTTTTTGATTTAAAACATTATAATAAGGTTTTTTAACTTTAAATATAATTTAGAGTTCTCTAAAAAATCTAAATGAATTTCCTGAAGTATTTTTTCCTTTAAAAGTGTAGCCATTATAAATTCCACCATTAGAATCATTTAAATCAACATTTAAGAGCATATTATATACAAATTTTTGATTTAAATTATTTGTAATATGAATCTTAAATGATATAGTATAATTAATTGTATTTATATCAATGTTAGCTTCTTTTAAAACTTTTCCATTAAAAGAAACTGTAGATGAATTTTCAGAAACAGAATAATTTGTTAATATATCTTTATTTACATATCCCAAAGTAATTGGATTAGAACAATCTGTATAAAATGTAGGCTTTGAATAGTCATTGGTTTCATTTTCTGTATTAGTTTTTACAATATTAAAATCGATCCTACCATTACTAGGAGTTTGGATATTTTTGTATTTTCCGAAATCTAAAGGATTTTTGTAGTCTAAAAATTTTGTACCAATATCACCAGTTGAATTTATGACAATATTGTTAATATAAAGTTCTTTTACCGTATTTTCATTAGTTAATTCTGAAACGTAGCTAGTATTATCTATATATATTGACAAATCACTAAATTGACATAAACTCATATTTCTCAAAGATAAATCTTTAGAATTATCAATGGCATTTGCACTGCTATATAGCAATATTTTTTGAATATTAAAAATAGGGTTTTCATTTTCTTCAGCTATTTCTATCATTTCATCTGCAAAAGCATTTCTAGCAAAAACAGATGAAAAAATAAAATTATAGTATAGTAAAAAAATTATAAACAATAAAATAATTAAAACTGAAAAAATAAGTCTCTCGTTTTTTATCTTAATTTTTTTCATATTACAAATATTCCTTTCTAGAATTTGTTAGTTTCGAAAGTTAATACAGTTCAAAACTAATCTAGATTTATAGCACAGAATTTATACTATTGAAGTCTATTGTATAATGTTTCCATGTAATTATATACTTTTTCATGCCATTGGCTATCACTTGCATATCTTGTGTTCACACCATAAAGAGTAGAACCATTGTAATAAGAAGCAGTAGCAATCTCTCCATTATATATTATTGTACCAGAAGGATTTAAATAATACTTTACAAGTGATTTAGCAACTGTTTCAATACAATCAGAATATGTATCAAATTCAAATGACGAAGAATAAGGTGTTTCATCGTAAGAACCATAACCAAATAGATTGTGTTTTTCATTTGCTATTTCAGAAGTTCCCCATCCACTTTCGTGTATTGCTATTGAAGCTAAAAATATACCATTAATATTATATTTTTTCTCTACGTTGTAAAATGTTGCATAATTCTCTTCAAAAACATTATTAGAATCACTAGGTAAGTTAGTAAATATTTTTTTGTAATCATTTAACGTTAAGCCACTTTCCTTGTTCAAAGGCATATCAATATTTACTTTTAATAAGATTCTTTGAATTCTATTCTTTTCAACAATATTTGGTGTAGTATAAGAAGAAGTTAGGTCTGAAGTCTTTATATATCCTTCTATATTATCAAAAGCTACTTTGCACCAATCATCATTAGATAAATCAATAAGTTTTACATCTAAGTATTTTTTAATTTCTGCTATATCATTAGAAGAACCATCACCAGATTCTTTTAGAATTCCATCATGAATTAAATATAAGGTATCTCCAACATGAATTTTATGTTTAGATAAAAACTCAGAAGTACCTAAATTAATAATTTTTGGTACAGGATCTTGTAATTTAACTTTAGACAGAATTATTTCTTCTATAAAGTTTCCGCTATCATATGTTTTTACAACTGTAACATTATCCTTACCCAAAATTCCCTCTTGCATAATTACTTCTTCGCCTTTTGGAAGAGATGGAGTATTGTTGTAGGTTGTTTCAAATTCTACATCACGAGCTTCAGTAACCTGTTCTTTTACTCTATTAATATCCGCGTTTTCAGATATTATATTTTGTATATTTAATCTATGTCTATTTAATTCAAAATTATTATCTATATTATTAGAAACATCAGCTGCTAAACTTTCTTTAGAAGAAGTGCTTTTAGGGAAGAAAATGGTCATAGCAACTATTAAAATTGAGCAACCAACTATGACATGAGATAATTTCAAATCATTATTTTTGGAAGATACTCTTTTATGTGAATTAGATTTAATATTATTTTTTTGATTTTTTTGCATATTTGTAAAATTATTATCATCCAACATTACAGTTACTCTCCTTTTTATCTAAAATAATTCAATAATATTATACAACATAAGTAATAAATTGTCTATAAATTATAAAGTAAATTTATATTATATGACAATAAACATAAAATACTTGCAAATTTTGTAAAATAGTATATAATATAGTTGTATTATAATTAAGAGGTAGGTGAAAAAATGGACATAGAAAAAAGTATAGGGTATTTTTTTAAAGATAAAGATTTATTAAAAAAGGCGTTAACACATACATCATATGCTTATGAAAATAAAGTGGAAAGCAACGAAAAACTAGAGTTTCTAGGAGATAGCATATTGGAATACATTTCTAGCAAATATATTTATTTAAAATATCCTAAACTAAAAGAAGGAGAAATGACTAAAGTTAGAGCAACAGTTGTTTGTGAAGAAAGTTTATACAAAATTGCAAAATTGCATAATTTTAGTGATTTCTTATATCTAGGAAAATCTGAACGTTTATCAGGAGGAAAAAATAGACCCACAATATTAGCAGACAGTGTTGAAGCTATAATAGCAGCTATATATATTGATGGAGGGCTAGAACAAGCGGAGAAGTTTATTATAGAAAATTTATCAAATGAAATAGAAATAGCTACAAAACATGTAGGAATAAAGGATTATAAAACTGTATTACAAGAAAAATTGCAAGAACATGGAGAAGTAAAAATAGAGTACCAAATAACAAAAGAAACAGGACCTGATCATGATAAAAAATTTGAAGCGCAAGTAAGCTGTGATGGCAAAGTATTATCAAAAGGAGAAGGAAAAAGCAAAAAAGAAGCACAAATGAATGCTGCCAAAAAGGCATTAGAAAAGATCTAATAGAAAAGAGGGTAAATCTATGAAAAAGCAATATATAATACCTATATTCGTACCACATTTGGGTTGCCCAAATGATTGTATTTTTTGTAATCAAAAATCAATAAGCGGTCAAAAGAAAAACATGACAAAAGAAGAAGCTAAAAAAATAATAGATAATTACCTAAACAGTATAAAAAATGAAAATAGAATGGTAGAAATTGCTTTTTTTGGAGGGAGTTTTACAGCAATAGAAGAACAAAAGCAAGAAGAATTGTTAGAAGTAGCATATGAATATATACAAAAAGGAAAAGTAGATAGTATTAGAATATCTACAAGACCTGACGCGATAAACAAAGAGACATTAAAAAGATTAAAAAAATATAAAGTAAAAACAATTGAACTTGGGGTTCAATCTGCAAATGATTTTATACTAAAAAGATCAAATAGGGGACATACATTTGAAGATGTAAAAAAGGCCTCAAAGTTAATTAGGTGGTATGGTTTTAAGCTAGGACATCAAATGATGGTAGGACTACCAGAAAGCACTAGAATTGATGAAATAAATACTGCAAAAGCATTAATAAAGCTAAAGCCTAAGATGATTAGAATTTATCCTGTTCTAGTAATTAAAAACACAAGGTTGGAAGAAGAGTATAAAAAAGGAATATATGAGCCATTATCAGTGGTACAAGCAGTTGAGACATGCAAAGAATTGGTTAGAATTTTTGTTGATAGTCATGTAGAAGTTATAAGAATAGGACTTCAAAATACTGATGAAATATCAGAGCCTGGAAAAGAAAAAAGTGAGGTTGTAGCAGGACCTTATCACCCGGCTTTCAGGCAACTTGTAGAATCTGCTTTGTGGTATGATGCAATAGTATCAAAAATTAAAAAATTAAATGTAAAAGTTAAAGAAGCACAGGTTTTAGTTAATCCTATTGATAGCAATAATGTAATTGGACATAAGAGAGAAAACATCTTGAAATTAAAAGAAATATATGATGTAGATATAAAAGTTAAACAAGATAAAAGAATAAAACAAGGCAAGTCCAAAATAAAAGTACTGAAAACATACGAAGATTTCCTACAAGCATAATACAAAAAGTAACAAAGAATAAAATCACTTTTTATGTAAAGAATACTAATAAAGGTGATTTTATGTATTTTGAAGAAAGATATAATTTTAAAAATATATCAATAGAGATATTAAAAACAATAATAGGCTCATTTATAATGGCTTTTGGGATATCTCTATTTCTTTTACCAAATGAACTTTCATCAGGAGGAATAAGTGGAATTGCTACAATAACATATTATTTATTTAATATTCCAATGGGAAAGATGATTTTAATAATAAATATACCCCTGTTTTTGTTTTCATTTTATAAAATAGGAAAGTTATTTTTTATAAAATCCGTAATAGGAACAGTTACGTTGTCGTTTTTTATAGATATGCTAGATAATTATAAACCATTAACAAATGATAAATTTTTAGCATGCATATATGGGGGAATAATAATAGGCTTACGGAACAGCAATTGTATTAAAGTCAAATTCTTCAACAGGAGGGACAGACTTAATTAGCAATATAGCAAAAGAATATAAGCCAACAATACGAATGGGAAGAAGTATTCTTATAATGGATATTGTAATAATTACTTTAAACGTTTTCTTCTTAGGAAAAATTGAAATAGGATTATATTCTGCAATAGCAATTTATTTAATGGGAAAAATGATAGACATTTTATTTGAGGGAATATACTTTACAAAGCTAGTAGTAATAATATCTGATAAGACTGAAATAATAGCAAAAGAAATTGGAGAGAAAGTAAAAAGAGGGACAACAGGTCTTTATGGTAAAGGAATGTATACAAATGAAAAAAAACTAGTATTAATATGTGCAGCTTCAAGAGGTGATATTAGCAAAATTAAAACATCTGCAAGAAAAATAGATAGGGAAAGTTTTATAATTGTAATTAATTCAAGAGAAGTATTGGGACTAGGGTTTAAAAAAATACCTAGTTAAATATATGAAAATATTTAAAGAAGTAGTATAATGGTAAAGGAGAATTATGTGAAAGAGCAAAAATATATAATGGAAAGCGTAGATTCTTTCGAACTTAAACATATATTTGAATGTGGACAATGCTTTAGGTGGAATTTACAAGAAGATGGGAGTTATACAGGAGTTTTTTTAAATAATGTGTTAAATGTTAAAAAGGAAAAAGGTAAAATAGTATTTGAAGGAATTTGCGAAAAAGATATAGAAAAAACAGTAAAAGATTATTTTGATTTAAATAGAGATTATAAAAATATAAAGCAAAAATTAGTATTAATAGATGAATACATGAAAAAAAGTATTTATTATGGGAATGGCATCAGGATTTTAAACCAAGATTTATGGGAAACAATAATATCATTTATTATTTCAGCCAATAATAATATTCCTAGAATTAAAGGAATAATAGAAAGACTATGTAAAAATTATGGTAAAAAAATTACTTGGAAAGAAAATGAATATTACACTTTTCCTACAGCAGAAATGTTAAAAGATGTAACAGTTGAAGAATATAGAAAACTGGGGTTGGGATTTAGAGATATAAGAGTATATGAAACGACTCATAAGATATTAAACAAAGAAGATAACTACTTGTATAAACTTAAAAATAATCCTAATACAAATGAAGTAAGAGAAGAACTTCTTAAATTATCTGGAGTAGGACCTAAAGTTGCAGATTGTATATTATTATTTTCCGATTTGAAAAGATTTGAAGTGTTTCCAGTAGATGTTTGGGTAAGAAGAGTAATAAACGATTTATATATACATAATGAAAACGAAAATAAAGTAAGCAAAAAGCAAATTGAAACTATAGCAAAAGAAAAATTTGGAAATTTAGCAGGAATAGCTCAACAGTATTTATTTTATTGGAGAAGAGAGGCATAAATCTGGAAAAAGAATAATACTTTATAAATTGATTAAGTAAGGAGAAAACTGTAAAATGGGACTAAGAATTATATATGGAAAGCCAGGAAGCGGAAAAAGTGAATTTTGTTTTTCTGAAATCGCAGCGTTGTTAGAAAAAAATAAAAAAATATATATGATTACGCCAGAACAGTTTTCCTTTACAGCAGAAAAAAAATTAATGGAAGCGGCAAAATCAAAATCAGTTATTAATGCAGAAGTTGTTACATTAAGCAGAATGGCATATAGGGTATTAAATGAAATTGGTGGAGCAAGAAGAATACAATTATCCAAAAGTGGCAAATCTATGATAATATATTCTATTTTAGATAAATATAAAAACCAGCTAAATTTTCTGGGAAAAACAGATGAGAATATTGAGATTGGCGTAACAGCTATTACAGAGTTTAAAAAGCATGGAGTGAGTATAAAAGATTTAAAAGAAGAAAAAGATAAAGTAGAAGACAAATATCTAAAATATAAAATAGAAGATATGATATTAGTTTATGAGAAATTCGAAGAATACATAGACCAAAAATATTTAGAAAATACGGATTTATTAACTATACTTGCAAATGAGATTATAAAGACAGATATAGTAAAAGATAGCATTATTTATCTAGATGAATTTTCAGGGTTTACAAAACAAGAATATGAAGTATTAAAACAATTTATAAATCAAGCTGAACAAGTAAATATTACAGTTTGCACAGACAATTTAGAAATGAGCTCAAACCCAGATAGCGACATATTTTACTCAAATAAAAAAACAGTGTCCAAAATTCTAAATATTGTAAAAAGTTGCAACTATAAATTAGAAGAACCAGTAAATCTTAAGTATATTTATAGATTTAAAAATGAAGAACTAATGCACTTAAGCCAAAATATATGTAGCGCAAAATCCACAGTATATAAAAAAGATGTGGAAAACATAGATTTATTTTTAGCCTCAAATGCATATCATGAGGTTGAAAAAGTAGCAAAAGAAATTGTCAAACTAGTAAGATATGAAAAATTGAGATATAGAGATATAGCTATTATAACTAAAAATATTGAAGAATATGCATCCTTAGTAAGAGCAATTTTTAGTAAATACGAAATACCAATTTTTATAGACGAGAATAGAGATTTAAATCAGAATATAATAGTACAATATATATTATCTATTTTAGAGATATTAGTAAGTAATTTCTCGGCAGAAGCAGTTTTTAACTATATAAAAATAGGATTTTTCGATATACATAAAGATGAAATATTTGAATTAGAAAACTATTGTACTAAATGGGGAATAAAGCAAAATAAGTGGAAAAGAGATTTTAAATATGAATTTGATGATGAAAGTAAAAAACAGAAAATAGAAAGAATGAACCAGATAAGAAAACAAATAATAGATCCACTTTTAAATTTAAAAGAAAATATAGAAAAAGAAAAGACCATATTAAATGTTACAAAGTGTTTATATAACTTTCTACAAGAGCAGGAAATAGAAAAAAAAATAAATATTAAAATAAAGGATTTAAACAAAAATGGATTAGTTGATTTGGCAAATGAGTATATGTCAAGTTATAAAATAGTTCTAGAAATTATGGATGAAATTGCCCTTATATTTAAGAACCAAAAAATAGGTATTGATAAGTATAGTAAAGTATTAAAGATAGGGTTAAAAAATAGTAGCTTAAGAAAAATTCCAGGAACTCAAGATCAAGTTACATTGGGAAATATAGACAGATCTAGAAGTCACAAAGTTAAAGCAGTATTTATAATAGGGTTAAACGACGGTGTATTTCCAAGTGTGAACAACAATGAAGGTTTTTTTAACGATTTAGACAGAGAAATGTTAAAAATAGATGGAATAGAACTTGCCAATGGTACAATTGACAATTTATATGAGGATAACTTTAATATATATAAAGCATTTACAACAGCAGAACAATTTTTATTTTTGTCATATTGTTCAACAGATAAAGAAGGAAAATCATTAAGACCATCAATATTAATACATAAAATAAAAAAAATGTACCCAAAGTTAATAGAAGAAAGCTATGTAAAAGAAAAAAAATATGAACTAGTAAACAAAGAAATTGCATATGAACAGTTACTAGAAAAAATTTCAAAATTAAAGAGAAAAGAAGAAATAGAGGATATATGGTATGAATTATATTCATACTATAAATCAAAACATGATTGGAATAATAAGTTAGAAAATGATTTTAAGGGGTTAAAATATACCAATATTCCTTCAGATATTAAAAAGAAAAATATTGATAAGCTATATGGAAATATATTTAATACAAGCGTATCAAAGTTAGAAAGGTACAGAAGTTGTCCATTTTCATACTATTTACAATATGGACTAAGAATACAAGAAAAAGAAGAATTAAAAATACATACATTTGATACAGGTTCATTTATGCATGAGACAATCGATAAATTTTTTGAAAAGATAAATAAGGACAATATAGAATTAATAGATTTGGATGAAGAAACTGTATATAGTATTGTATCAGATATAGTTGAAGAGAACCTGAAATTAAGTAAAAATATAGTTTTTACCGCAACTGTAAAATATAAAATACTAGTTAGAAGATTAAAAAGAATAATAAGCAAAGCACTAAAATACATTATTCAAACATTGATGTATAGTGATTTTAAAATAGAAGGAACAGAGGTTGAATTTAATAAAAAAGGCAGATATAAACCAATAGTTATAAAACTTGACAATGGAAAAAGTATCGAAATAACAGGAAAAATAGATAGACTAGATATGGCAAAAAACGAAGATGGAAAATACTTAAGAATAATAGATTATAAATCATCTGCAAAAAATATAGATTTAAATGAAGTGTATGCAGGATTGCAAATACAATTATTAACATATACAGATGCAATTTGTAAAGAAGAAGATATAATGCCTGCGGGAATATTTTATTTTTCACTACTTGAGCAAATGGTAAATACAAATAAAAAAATATCAGATGACGAAATAGAAGAAATGATAAGGAAAAACTTTAGGATGAAGGGGCTAATTTTAGCAGATGTAAAAGTGATAAAAATGAATGATAATACTTTGTCGTCTGGAAGATCTAAAATAGTTCCAGCTGCAATTACATCATCTGGAGCTGTAAATGAAAAATGGACTAATGGTGTAAGTAAAGATGAGTTTAAAATTTTACAGGAATATATTTCAGTAACTATAAAGCAAATATCAAAAGAGATATTGAGTGGAAAAATAGAATTAAAACCATATAACAAAAAGGGAAAGACACCATGTGAATATTGTAGTTATAAAGTAATATGCGGTTTTAATCCAAAGCAATCAAATAATACATATAATTATATAGACAAAAAAGAAAAAGATCAAATAATTAAAAATATGGAAAAAGAAATTTTAAAGAATAAAACAGATTAAATTCATAAAAAGTGATAGATAAATAGAAGTAGAATTATAGAGAGGAAAACAAGATGTACGAAACATGGGAAGAATTAGAAAAATCTATTATAAATTGTAATAAATGTAAATTATACAAAGGAAGACAAAATATAGTATTTGGAACAGGAAATAAAGAAGCCCAAATAATGTTTATAGGAGAAGGACCAGGAGCAGATGAGGACAGACTTCGGAGAGCCTTTTGTTGGAAGAGCAGGAAAACTAATGAATATGGCATTTCAAACAGTTGGAATAAAAAGGGAAGAAATATATATAGCAAATATAGTTAAATGCAGACCACCAGCAAATAGAGAACCAGAAGATGATGAGGCAACAGCATGCCTAAATTATCTTAGAAATCAAGTTATTTTAGTAAAGCCCAAAATAATAGTATTACTTCGGGAGGGTAGCTTTAAAAAACATTTTAGGAAAAAAATATAGTATAACTGAAACTAGGGGAAAATGGATAGAAAAAAAAGGAATAAAGTATATGCCTACATGGCATCCAGCAGCACTTTTAAGAGATGAAAACAAAAAGATAGACTTTATAAAAGATTTAAAATTAGTAATGCAAGAAAAATAGAGATAATGTTAGGAATTTATTATTCAATCATTTTTTATAAGATAGTATAAATAATAATAATTACAATATATATTTTAGGAGAATATAATGAAAACAATAGAAGAAATTAAAGAAAAAGCAAATTATTGTCTGAACTGTAAATTAAAACCTTGTTCGAGCAAAGGTTGTCCTTTAGGGAATAATATACCTCAATTTATAGAAAAAATAAAAAAAGGAAATTATGAAGAAGCATATAAACTATTATCTGAGACAACTGTCTTGCCAGGTGTTTGTGGAAGAATATGCCCTCATGAAAAACAGTGTCAGGGTTCATGCGTAAGGGCTGTTAAAGGAGACTCTGTAGCTATAGGAGAATTGGAAACATTTATTTCTGACAAATTTTCAGAAGATGAAAATAGTTTGCTAAGAGTATGCAATTTAGATGGCATTAAAATAAAAAATAATAATATAAAAAAAGTTGCCGTAGTTGGCTCAGGTCCTGCAGGGCTTACATGTAGTGCTTTTCTTGCAAGGAGCGGAATAGAAGTTACGATATTTGAAAAATATAACTATTTGGGAGGACTATTGGTACATGGGATTCCAGACTTTAGATTGCCAAAAAAAATAGTAACTGAAAATATAAAAAAAATATTGAAACTAGGAATTAAAGTGCAATATAACATTGAGCTGGGAAAAGATATTAATTTAGAATATTTATTAGGACAATATGACGCAGTTTTTTTAGGAATAGGTGCAAATGTATCATTAAAAATGGGAATACCAGGAGAAAATTTAAGAGGAGTATATGGAGGAAATGAACTTCTAGAACATAATTTGCATCCAGATTACACAGGAAAAACTGTATCTGTAATAGGTGGGGGAAATGTGGCAATGGATTGTGCCAGGACAATTAAAAGGTTAGGCGCAAAAAAAGTAAATGTAATTTATAGAAGAGCAAAAGAGCAAATGCCAGCAGAAGCAAAAGAAGTAAGAGATGCAATTAATGAAGGAATTAATTTTATATATCAAAATAATCTTTTAAAAATTTTTGGAAAAGATAAGGTGGAAAACATAGAGTTAATAAAAACTAGATTAGTTAAAAAAGATAGTGATACAAGATTGGTTCCGGTAAATATAGAAGAAAGCAACTACACTATAAATACAGATTTTGTAGTAATGGCATTAGGTTCTGTGCCTCACCCAGTTGTAAGTAAATTAGGGTTAGACACCAATAAATGGGGAAATGTAGTAATTAATGAAAAATATCAAACCTCAAATCCTAAAATTTATGCTGGAGGGGATTTGTCAGGAACAAAATCAACAGTTGCATGGGCAGCATATTCGGGAAGGGAAGCAGCAAGAAATATTATAGAAAATATACAATAGTAAAGCTAATTGTATAAAAGAAAATCCGCCAAATTGGTATATATAAACTAATTTGACGGATTTATTAAAATAAAAAATTATTAATAATTTGTTTCGTTATTAAACTGAGCTGTAACAAGTTTTTTTATAGAGTGAAACAATCTAATAAAAATATTTTCTTTTTTTGTTAAGAGTTTTAAAGATGTTTGTATATCTCCATTTTCTAACATATTATATTTAGTTTCTAATTCTTCCATTTTAGACACATAATAATCATTGAAAAAAGTATAGCCATCAGTATGACCTAAGTAATCTTTAAAAGAATACAATTTTCTTCTATATGTTTCTACATCCTCTAGAGTTGATATGGTATTAAAGGTATTATCAAAATAACTAGAAATTATTATATTTTGTGTTTTCATAAATGTTAAGGATATTTTTCTCTTTAATTGATTAATATTTTCCACTAAGCCGTCAACTCTTTTATTTTTATCATCTATTTCAAAAATTTTGCTATTTAACTGTATTATTTTTTCTTCATAAGAAAGTATATTGTCAATATTATTTTGTATATTTACAAAATTTTTAGGTGTTATATACTTACATAAAATGTTTTTAAAGTTGTCATCACTATTTATAGTACTTTTAAATAAAATATCTTCACCAACCAGATAAGCTAACTGGCTAACTAAGCAACATTCAAGAGGATAGTAAGAAGGGCTTATTGTTTGAAAACTAATATTATAATATTTAACATATTCATTAGGAATACCATTTATTTTTGAAGACATTAATTGTACTGCAGCTTCATTTAGACCAAGACCATGTATTTTAAATTCAGTATAATCGCAAAGACCCATTTTTATTAAATAGTTTTTTTTGTCTTTTACTTCTTGAAGATAATGAATACATTCATGAACAGCAAACTCTTCTAAATCCTCATCAGATATATGTTCATTAAAATAAATAGAATTATTTTTATAAAAGTAATTAGCTTCAGCCATACCTTCTGGAATTTTAGCCTTATACATATTTAATCTAGATAATTTAATAAACAATGCATTTTGGCTTAATCCAAATTGTGGAAATGTCTCACATATTTTCATGGATACATTTCTAGCCAAAGAGTTAATTGTTAAAGTATCTAATTTTTTTGTAATTTCAATTCCATCTTTCTTTAAATCAGATTCAATACTCATTAATGTGCTCCTTAAATAATACTTTTAAGTATATTATACTATAAAGATAAACATTAATTATTTCAACAATATTAAATATTATTTACAATTTAATTACAATAAAGAATAAAACATGATTACTATAATATGTAGATTATTTTATAACAATATTGTAAATTTTATTTTTTATATAAATTTCTCTTAATATAGTTTTACCCTCTAGTTTTGAATCAATAGCTTTATGTACTTTTTCCATTATAATATCTTGATTTTCATCTAAAGATATATTAATTGTTGCTTTCAATTTACCATTTACCTGTATAGGTAATGTTATTTCATTAGCAATTGTTTTTGCTTCATCATATTGAGGCCATTTTTCATAAGCAATAGAATCATTATGACCCAAAGAATTCCATAATTCCTCCGTAATATGAGGAGCAACAGGATTTAATAGTTTTAAAAATCCTTCAGCATAGCCTTTTGGGAATACATCTTCTTTATAAGCCGTATTAATGAAAATCATCATTTGGGAAATAGCAGTATTAAAGTCCATTGACTCATAGTCATTTGTTACTTTTTTTACGGTAAAATGGTATTCTTTTTCAAGTTTTTTATTTTCTTTAGCTTTAATTTTTCCAGATTCAGTATATAATCTCCACACTCTATCCAAGAATTTTTTAGAACCATCTATGCCATTTGGATCCCAAGGTTTAGCACTATCAATAGGTCCCATAAACATTTCGTAGACTCTTAAACTATCAGCGCCATATTGTTTTACCATATCATCAGGATTAATAACATTTCCCTTTGATTTACTCATTTTCTCACCGTTAGTTCCTAATATCATACCTTGATGGCGAAGTTTAGCAAAAGGCTCTTTAACTGGAACAATGCCTTTATTATATAAATAATTATTCCAAAATCTTGAATATAATAAATGACCAACAGCGTGTTCAGGACCACCCACGTATAAGTCAACAGGCAACCAATATTCTAGAAGTTTTTTGTTGGCTAATTCGTTATCATTTTTAGGGTCTATATATCTTAAGAAATACCAACTTGAACCAGCTGAACCAGGCATGGTGCTTGTTTCTCTTTTGGCTTTTTTTCCTTCATAAGTGGTATTTACCCAATCTGTTGCCTTGTCAAGAGGAGAAGAACCAGTTTTAGAAGGAGCATAATCTTCTAGCTCTGGAAGAATTAAAGGAAGATCTGAATCTGCTAAAGCTTTCATCTCGTTGTCCACATATACTATAGGTATAGGTTCGCCCCAGTAACGTTGCCTTGCAAAAATCCACTCACGAAGTTTATAATTTACTTTTTTAGTACCAATTTTATTTTCCTCTAACCATGAAATCATTTTATTTATAGCTTCTTCTTTGTCCAATCCGTCTAAAAATTCAGAGTTAATATGTGTGCCATCTCCAATAAAGGCTTCTTTGCTTATATCACCACCAGCAAGAACAGGAATTATATCAATGCCAAATTTAGTAGCAAATTCATAGTCTCTTTGGTCATGTGCTGGTACAGCCATAATACAACCGGTACCATATGTAGACAAAACATAGTCAGAAATCCAAATAGGTATTTTTTTGCCATTTACTGGATTTATAGCATAACTTCCTGTAAACACACCAGTTTTTTCTTTGTTTAACTCTGTCCTTTCTAAATCAGACTTTGAAGCAGATAGTTTTTTGTATTTCTCGACTGCATCTTTTTGTTCATCAGTTGTAATTTTCTCAACTAAATCTAATTCCGGAGCTAAGACACAGTATGTTGCACCAAATAACGTATCAGCTCTTGTAGTAAATACAGTAAACTGTAAATCTGAATTAGCTATTTTGAAATTAACTTCTGCACCTTCACTACGACCAATCCAATTTCTTTGAATTTCCTTTGTGGATTCAGGCCAATCCAATTCATCTAAACCATTTAGCAAAATATCAGCATATTTAGGAATGTCTAGAACCCATTGTTTCATATTTTTACGAACAACAGGGAAGCCACCTCTTTCACTTTTTCCATCTATAACTTCATCATTTGACAGTACACAGCCTAATTCTTCACACCAATTAACAGGCATTTCAATTAATTTAGCAAGACCATCATTATATAATTTCTTAAAAATCCATTGTGTCCACTTATAGTAATTAGGATCACACGTGGAAATTTCTTTGTCCCAATCAAAAGAAAGACCAAGCATTTTTAATTGTTTTTTAAATGTTTCTATATTATTTGCAGTAAAACCTGCAGGGTGGTTTCCTGTTTTTATTGCATATTGTTCAGCAGGAAGTCCAAATGCATCCCATCCCATAGGGTGCAATACATTGTAACCTTGCATTCTTTTCATTCTTGACATTATATCTGTTGCAGTATATCCTTCTGGATGACCAACATGAAGTCCTTGACCAGATGGATAAGGGAACATGTCTAATGCATAGAATTTTGGTTTTGAGAAATCCCATACATCAGTAAAAAATGTTTTGTGTTTTTCCCAATAATCTTGCCATTTTTTTTCGATTTCGTTGAATTTATATTCCATATATAAAAACTCCTTTCCAAATTTGTTAATTGGGCATATTATATAATAAAATGTGTGTTTTTTCAATATGATGACTGGTATTTTTAAAATTTGCCTAATATATAATGTTTTTTAAAAAGAAATTGTTTTAAAGGTTGATATATAATATTTTTGAATGTTTCGAATGTGATTAAAGAAACGATATAACTTCGTAATGAAGCGGAGAAACTGAAAAAATATTTATATATCAACCTTTGATAAAATTTTTTGTATAAGACCATTATCTAATAACAACTCAATTTACAAAAAACAAAAGAGTATTGAAATAAGAAAATAAAAATGATAAAATTTCAAAAAAGTAATAAAAAAGGACAATAAAATGGGCAAAAAATTATTAATAACAGAAAAACCATCAGTTGCAATGGAGTTTGCAAAAGCACTAAAAATAACTACAAATAGAAAAAATGGATATTTAGAATCTGAGGAATGGATAATAACATGGTGTGTAGGTCATCTAGTTACAATGAGTTACCCAGATAAATATGATGAAAAATTAAAGTTTTGGAGATTAGATACACTTCCATTTATTCCAGAACAATGGAAATACGAAATAATTCCACAAGTTGCAAATCAATTTAAGATTATAAAAGAATTAATGCAAAGAGAAGATATAGAAGAAATCTATAATGCAGGCGATTCTGGAAGAGAAGGAGAATATATACAAAGGCTTGTATTTATGATGGCTAAACCGAATCCTAAAGCTATAATGAAAAGAGTGTGGATTGATTCACAAACAGAAGAAGAGATTCTAAGAGGAATTAGAGAAGCTAAGAATCTATCTGAATATGATAGCCTTTCAAATAGTGCGTATCTAAGAGCAAAAGAAGATTATTTAATAGGAATTAATTTTTCAAGACTATTATCTATAATATATGGAAGGAAGTTAGCACAAAGTATTAATGAAGAAAAAGCGTCAATTTCAGTAGGAAGAGTAATGACTTGCGTACTTGGAATGATAGTATCAAGAGAAAGAGAAATAAGGAATTTTGAAAAAACTAAATATTATAAAATAGTAGGAGAATTTGGAGATAGTGAATCTTCTTTTAGGGCTGAATGGAAAGTAACTGAAAAATCTAAATATTTTGCTTCACCTAAGTTATATAATGAAACAGGGTTTAAGAAAGAAAATGATACAAAAGAATTTATACTAAATTTAGCAAATAAAAAAGCAGTAATTACAGAATTAAAAAAAACAAAGCAAAAAGAGAATGCTCCTCTTTTATTTAATTTAGCAGAAATTCAAAATGAATGTACAAAAAGATTTAAAATAAAGCCTGATGAAACTCTGGAAATAATACAAAATTTATATGAAAAAAAATTAGTAACATATCCTAGAACAGATGCGAGGGTGTTATCAACCGCAGTAGCTAAAGAAATAACGAAAAATTTAAATGGAATTGCAAAAGGATATAAAGACGAAGAAACACAAAAATACATAAAAAAGATGGTAGATGAAAAATATTCAACAAATTTAATAAAAACCAAATATGTAAATGATAGCAAAATAACAGACCATTACGCAATTATTCCAACAGGTCAAGGGTATGAAAACTACAATGGATTACCAGAATTACAAAAACAAATTTACAAGGTAATAGTAAATAGATTTATTGCAATTTTTTACCCACCAGCAGAATATAATAAGGTTCAAGCAACCGCTAATGTTGAAGGAGAAAGCTTTTATTGCAGTGGAAAAGTATGTGTAAAAAAAGGTTTTTTAGAAGTATTAAAGCAGCCGACCAGAAATAACAATAAAAAGTCCACAATAGATAAAGAAAAAATGGAAATAAAAGAGGAAAATTCAAAGAATGAAAAAGACATAGAAAACGAAAAGCAAGAAAATAGTAACATGGAATTATTAAAAGATCTAAAAAAAGGTCAAGAAATTGGTGTAATAAATTATGAAACGAAAGAAGCAGAAACTTCTCCACCTAATAGATATAATTCTGGTTCAATTATATTAGCTATGGAAAATGCAGGTAAATTAATAGAAGAAGAGGAGTTAAGGGAACAAATTAAAGGTGCAGGAATAGGAACAAGTGCTACAAGAGCCGAAATAATGAAAAAACTTGAAAAAATAAAATATATAGAAATAAATTCAAAAACTCAAATAATTACTCCAACTAAAAAAGGTGAGATAATATACGATATTGTAAATAATTCTATGCCAGATATGCTTAATCCAAAACTTACTGCTAGCTGGGAAAAAGGCTTAGAGATGGTAGCTAAAAATGAGATAGAGCCAGAAGAATTTATGGAAAAACTAAAAGGTTATATTCATAGTAAATTTAATAGACTAGTTGTAAAAATGTAAGTATTTTTACAAAAATAAATTGCAAAATGAAACAGCCCAACTCTATAGTAAGTTGGGCTGTCTCTATGTCATTTTTTCTTGTAAGGGCATCGTGTGTTTTCACGCGAAAAATAATTAGCACATTCCGATGGCAGTTTGCCAAAAACGGAATAGACTTTTTGCATACGCTTATCAGGGTCATCAGTATATAAGTAACCCTTACAGCGTTCGCAAATAATGCTTATAGACTTCAAAGTTTTCATGTAATCAAATGACATATGCTCCTTCTTTCTGCCCAGTTACAACTGGGTCTTGTCATGAACCTTTTATAGGCTCTCCTACAATGTGTACATATTAATTATAACATATTTTACATAATATTACAATATGTACAAAAAAATAAAATTACCCTTTTTTTATGCTCAAAAATGTAGTATAATATATAATATTAAAATAATAAGCAATTGGGAGAAAGAATGAATACGATTTTAGGAGAACTTGGTAAGTCAAATAAATTTACAGATTTACTAAAACAAATAGAAAATAAAAAAAGTCCGGTAGCAATATCGGGCTTAACTGACATGGGATTAGTGCAAATAAGCACAGCTATTAATGGATTTGGAAAAATTCCTATATGCATTGTTACTTATAATGAAATTCAAGCAAAAAAGCTGTATGAGGACATTAAATATTTTACAGACAAAGCAGTGCTATTTCCTAAAAAAGAAGTAGTTACTTATGATTATGTTGCTGAAAGTAAGCAACTACCATGTGAAAGAATTGAAGTTTTTAATGAAATAAAGGCAAAAAAAAATTTGATTATTGTCACAACAATAGAGGCTTTAATGCAAAAATTGCCTACAAAAGAGTCTTTATATAAAAATACATTAGATTTCAAAATAGGTGCTTCATATAATTTAGAAGAAATAAAACAAAAATTAGTAAAGCTAGGGTATTCGAGATGTGACTTAATTGAAGGAAGAGGGCAATTTAGTATTAGAGGTGGAATTTTAGATATTTCAATAAATCAAAATACTGGTATAAGAATTGAATTTTGGGGAGATGAAGTAGATTCAATAAGGAATTTTAGCATAACAAGTCAAAGGTCAATAAATACATTGGAAAAAGTAAATATTTATCCTGCTCATGAATATATTCTAGAAAAATCTATTGAAGATGTATGTAAAAAAATTCAAGATAAATATAAAAATACAAAACATTATGAAATAATTGAAGAAGACATAGAGCAAATAAAAGCAGGGAATTATATTAGTAAAATAGATAAATATTTTGATTGTTTCTATGATGAGCAAGAAATATTAGTGGAATATTTATCTAATAATTGTTGCATATTTCTTGACGAAATTGGAAAAATAAAACATAGAAGCAACAATATAGAAATAGACAAAAGTAATTTAGAAAAAGCTTTAATTGAAAAAGAAAAAATCATTCCAGAAGCTATTACAAACACATTAAAAATTAATGCTATCGAAGAGAGATTAGAAAAGAAACAAATTGTGTACATTGAAAAGCAAGATATACAAAATAGAATTACAGAAGAAAATTATTATTTTCAATATAGAGAAATAAACTATTATAAAGGTGAAATAGAAAATTTAATAGAGGAATTAAAAAATACTATAAAATGTAAGAAAAAAATATATATAATTGTTTCATCAATTGAAAAAGCAAAAAAAATACAAAATATATTAAATGAAAATGAAATAATAAATAAACTGGAGGAGAAGCTTAACCAAACTATTATAGTTAAATCAAATGAAAGTATTGTTACAATTACAGTTGGAAAGATTTCATCTGGTTTTGAATGCTACGACTTAAAAGAGCTTGTAATAAATGCAGATGAGCTAATTGACGGGGAAAGGAAAAAGAAAAAAATAACTAGTTCAGCATTTAAAGAGGGTGAAAAAGTTGTTTTTGCAGATTTAAGAGTTGGAGATTATGTGGTACATAGAAAATATGGAATAGGTATTTATATAGGCGTAAATACAATAAAAGCAGATAATACAATAAAAGATTATATAAAAATAAAATATCAAAATGATGACATTCTATATATTCCAACTAATGATTTAGACTCAATAAGAAAATATATAGGTGGAGATGCAATTCAACCTAAAATAAATAGACTTGGAAGTAAAGATTGGGAAAATACAAAAAGTAAAGTTAAAAAGAATTTAAGAGAAGTAGCAAAAGATTTAATAGAATTATATGCAAAAAGAGAAAAAGCTAGAGGCTTTGCATTTAGTAAAGATACTACATGGCAAAATGAATTTGAAGGCAAATTTCCATACCAAGAAACAGATGATCAATTGCGTTGTATAGAAGAAGTTAAAAAAGATATGGAACTTGAAAAACCTATGGACAGATTGCTGTGTGGTGACGTTGGGTATGGAAAAACAGAAGTTGCATTAAGAGCTGCATTCAAGGCTGCAATGGATCAAAAACAAGTTGCATATTTAGCGCCAACTACTGTTTTAGCAGAACAGCAATATCAAGAATTTAAAGAAAGAATGAAAGATTTCCCTATTAAAGTTGAGATATTAAACAGATTCAAAACCAAAAAATATCAAGATGAAGTAGTAAAAAAACTAAAATTAGGAGAAGTGGACATTGTAATTGGAACACATAGATTATTAAGTAAAGATGTGGAATTTAAAGATTTAGGTTTATTAATTATTGACGAGGAACACAGATTTGGAGTAAAAGCAAAAGAAAAAATAAAAGAATTAAAAACAAGTGTAGATGTACTAACAATGACAGCAACTCCAATACCTAGAACAATGCACATGTCAATTGTAGGAATAAGGGATATGTCTGTAATATATGAACCACCACATAATAGAAAACCAGTTCAGACCTATGTTTTAGAATATGATACAGAAGTAGTACAAGAAGCAATTACAAAAGAGCTAGAAAGAGGAGGACAGGTATTTTATCTATTTAATAATGTAAAAGGGATTCAGAAAAAAGTAGATGATATATCAAGATTAGTTCCTGAGGCAGTTGTTACATATGCACATGGACAAATGACTGGTAATCAAATTGAAGAAATAATGAAAGAATTTATAGAAGGAAAAACAAATGTATTAGTATGCACTACGATTTTAGAATCTGGAATTGATATACCAAACGCAAATACTATAATTGTAGAAAACGCAGATAGAATGGGATTAGCACAATTATACCAAATACGTGGAAGAGTTGGAAGAGCAGATAAACAAGCTTATGCATATATTACATACAAAAGGGACAAATTGTTATCAGAAATAGCAGATAAAAGGCTAAAGGCAATAAAAGAATTTACAGAATTTGGTTCAGGTTTTAAAATTGCTATGAGGGATTTGGAAATACGTGGAGCTGGAAGCCTACTTCGGAGAAATACAATCAGGTCATTTAGAACAGGTAGGATATGATACATATTGTAATCTGTTAGATGAAGTGGTTAAAGAAATGAAGGGAATAAAAGTTGAACCAGAAGTGGACATACAAATAGACCTAAATGTAACAAGTTATATTCCAGATAAATATATTGAAGATTCAAATCTAAAAATAGAAATATACCAAAACATTGCACTTTGTAGGAATGAAGAAGATATACAAAATGTTATAGATGAAATAATTGACAGATTTGGAAACATGCCACAAGAATTAGAAAATTTAATTAATATAGCACGTATAAAATATTTAGCTAAAAAATTAAATATTGAAAAAATTGCTAGCAGAAGAACAGCAGTAGTGCTTACATTTTTAAACAATAAATTAGACATAGATATTAATAAATTGGTAAAAATATATGGAAATAGAATTAGATTTTCAGCAGGAATAAAACCAATGGTTACTTTAGAAATTGGATCAAATAATGAAAGAAAAATATTAAATGATGTGAATGAATTATTGAAGGAGGTAAGGAATGCAAGTAATTTCAAGTAAAGATAATGATATTATTAAACATATTAAAAAACTGAAAGAAAAAAAATACAGAGATATAAATAATCAGTTTATTGTTGAAGGTATTAAGTTAGTATCTGAAGCTATTCAAGAAAATGCAAAAATTAAGCAAATTATACTATGTGAAGATTGCGATAAAGTTGAAGCAATTCCACAAGAGCTAATGTATGAAATAGCAAAAAAAGATTGTATTTATGTTACTGAAAAGTTATTTAAGTTTATTACTGAAGTGCAAGCCCCACAGGGTATACTTGCTGTTATTGAGAAAAACAATCAAAAAAGTGAAATAGATTATAATCAAGATATTATTGTTGCTATTGATGATGTGCAAGACCCTGGTAATATAGGTACAATATTAAGAACCATTGATAGTGTAGGACTTACACAAGTATTAGTATCTAAGGGGACAGCAGATATATATAGCCCTAAAGTTGTTAGGTCAACTATGGGAGCAATTTTTAGAGTAAAAACAATAGAGTGCAAAGACTTAGAAATCACCTTGAAAGAAATGAAAAAGAACAAATTTAAGATTGTTGTGACATCTCTGCAAACTGAAAATTCAATTTATAATATAGACTATAATAAAAAAGTAATTGTAGTTGGTAATGAAGCTAATGGAGTTGAAGAAAGTATACAAAATTTAGCAGATGAAAAAGTAAAGATACCAATGCTTGGAAAAACTGAAAGTTTGAATGTATCTGTTGCAACTGGTGTTATTTTATATGAATATGTGAGACAAAAGCTCCAATAGCTAACGTGTTGTTACAATTCTTAGATATTAATTATGGAGAACGCAATATTATAAATATAAATAAGAAAGGAATGCATAAAAAATGAATTTAAATGTAGTAATGGTAGAACCAGAGATTCCACAAAATACTGGTAATATTGCAAGAACTTGTGCAATAACGGGAGCAAAACTACACCTAGTACATCCACTTGGCTTTAAAATAGATGAGAAATCTATAAAAAGAGCTGGATTAGATTATTGGGATAAGGTTGAAATAGAAGAACATAATTCTTTAGAAGAATTTTTAGAAAAATACAAACCAGAAAAGCATAATATGTTTTTTGCTACCACAAAGGGAAAAACTAAATATACAGATATAGACTATTCAAATATGGAAGAAGTTTTTGTACTTTATGGAAAAGAAACAAAAGGTCTTCCTGAAGGGTTACTTGAAAAGTATTTAGATAAGAAAACAATAAGAATTCCGATGCTTCCAACGCTAAGGTCGCTAAATTTGTCAAATTCAGTTGCAATAATTACGTACGAAATTTTAAGGCAACATGATTTTGAAGATTTGCAGCAAATAAGTTATTATTTTGATAAATAATAGTTGCGGTTCTACCTTAAAACTATTATTGCCATTCTTGACATGTATAGTAATAAAAAGGTATGAATGAACATAAAAAAATAGTGTCGAAAAGTAAGAAGTTTTGTAGAAAGTGTTGCAAGGCTTCTTTTTTTTTGCTACCATAAAGTCAGAAATAATGTTTTTATGTCTACATCAAGTTTGATTTAAAACTTAAATTATTTAATCAAAAAAAATTAGTTCTTAATAAAAATCCTAAAAAAGATAATAAAAAAAGGAGGTGAGCTAGTGAAGGTATTCACCTATAATCAATACATAAAGTTTATTCACAGAGTAAGGCTAAATGCAGTATTACAAATAGCAGAAGAAAAGTCCAAATATATGTTGGAAAAAAATGGCATGACAAAAGACAAAAGAAAATTAGAAACACCAATAGAGCCCGAGAATAATAAAGAAACAATAAAAAAAAATGTGTGCTTAAAAAATGAAATACGAGAGATATTAAATAATAATGAAGAAGTGGCAAATTTAATAAACACATTTCTAAAACCAAAGAGAATTATAAAAGGTGAAGATTTGTATTTATATAAAAGCAATTACATAGATAAAAAATACAGTTCAGAGGAGTGGACAATTATATACAAACGTAAAAATATGCCTGTTTTTTATTTATTAAAAAATCAAATGTATGTTGATAATGAAATAAATTATAAAATGCTAAATATTTGTGTTGATATAATACAATCGTGGAGTAGAAATAGGAAACTTGCAGAGGATATTAGAGAGCCAATAATAGTACCTATAATAATTTATACTGGAGAAGAGAAATTAAAAATAGTTAAAACAACCAATCAAAGTAATTATGGAAGCAATATATTAGAAAAAAATCAGATAGATATAGGTTGTAATATTATAGATATAAATAAGATAGATAATGATTTGTTAATTCGAAAAAACACATTGTTTTGTGATGCAATATTAAAGCAAAGAAATGAGTATTAGAAGGAAGTGGTAAGAATAGATATAGACTTTAATTTAATAGGAGAAAGAATAAAAAATGCAAGAATAAAAAAAGGGTGGACCAAAGCTAAAATGGCCAAAGAGATAAATGAATCTAATTCATATATTAACAAAATAGAAAATGAAGGAGAAATTAATTTAAAAAAATTAGCTAAAATAAGTCAAATACTTGAAGTGGAAATTGCAGAATTAATAGTTGGAACTATACCCAATAATTATAACTATTTAGAAAATGATTTACACCAAATACTATTAAAATGTACAAGAACTCAACGAAAATTTATATATAATGTAGCAAAAATTGTATCGCAATCACAGCTTTAAACAATAAAAAAGGCTGAAGTATAATACTAAAATCTTTATCTCAGATATTTTCTTTACAAAACAAAGAAAATAGTATAAACTTTATAAGATAAAAAGAAAAACAAAAGGTGATAAGAAATGTATTTAAAAAGATTAGAGTTACAAGGGTTTAAATCATTTGCAGATAAAACTGTACTAGAATTTATGCCAGGAATAACAAGCGTAATAGGACCAAATGGTTCAGGTAAAAGCAATATAGCTGATAGTATAAGATGGATACTTGGTGAACAAAGTATGAAGTCATTAAGGGGAGCAAAGTCTTTAGACATAATATTTGCAGGGACACAAAATAGAAAATCTTTAGGATTTGCAGAAGGTTCATTAGTATTTGACAATTCAGATAATACACTACCTATAGAATATACAGAAGTTACAATAACTAGAAAAATATATAGGAGTGGAGAAACAGGATATTTTATAAACAAAGTTCCATGCAGACTTAAAGATGTATTAGAGTTATTTATGGACACAGGAATTGGAAAAGACGGATATTCTATAATAGGACAAGGAAAAATAGATGAAATATTAAGCAATAAATCAGAAGATAGAAGGCATATTTTTGAAGAAGCGGCTGGAATTGTAAAATATAGAACAAGGAAGGCAGAAAGCGAAAAGAAACTAGAACACACAAAATTAAATTTATTAAGAATAAATGATATTTTATCTGAAATAGAAACAAATATTGAGCCATTAAAAGCACAATCTGAAAAAGCAAAGAAATATTTAAATTTAAGAGAAGAATTAAAAAGCATAGAAATAGGTTTATTTATTTATAATATAGACAAATATAAATCAGATTTAGAACAAATAGTAAAAGATGAAGAAATCTTTACAAATCAATGTAAAGAAGAAGAAGAAAAATTAGAGAGAATTAAGAGTTTAAAAGAAGAATTAAAATTAAGAATTGATGAAATAACAACTCAAATAGAAGAAATGTCGAATCTTGGATTTGAAAGTAAAAAAGAAATAGAGATGTTAAATTCAGATATAAATGTAGCAAATACCAGAATTAACAATAATTTAGAAAACAAAGAAAGATATGAAAAAGAAATAGAGGAACAACAAGAAAGACTAGAAGCCTTACAAGAAGAAATAAAGCAAAAACAAGAAAAAAGAGATAACCTTAAACAGAATAAGGAAAAATTTGAAAATGAATTAAAACAGAAAGAAGAAGAGTTAAACAAAATTACAAAAACCTTATCATCTAAAGAACTTGAAATAGAAGGTTATAAAATAACAGTTGAGCAAAATACTGACAAAAAATATGAATTACAATCAGAAATAAATGCGAAGGAAATTAATTACAAAAATGATGAAAAAAGACAAAAACAAATAAATACTGAGATAGAAAACAATATTTCAGAATTGGACAAAGCACGTGTAGATAAAGCTGATATAGAAAAATGTTTTTATGAAATCGACAATAAAAGAAAAAATGTTTTAAACAATTTGTCTGAAATAAACAGTAAAAAAGAAGAAGTAGATAGAAAAATTAAAAATTATGAAAACAATATAAATGTATTAACAAGTGAAATGAGAGTTAAAGATTCAAAATTAAAATTCTTAATTGAAACAGAAAAAGAAAAAGAAGGTTATATTAAAAGTGTTAAATCACTATTAAAAGATTGCGAATCGATAAAAGAATTAGGAAAAGGTATGCAAGGGGTGCTTGCAAATATTATTGAGGTACCAGAAAAATACCAAACAGCAATTGAAATGTGTTTAGGAGTAAGTCTTCAAAATATAGTTACAGATAATGAAGATAATGCAAAAAAATTAGTAGAGCATTTAAGAAAAAATAACTTAGGAAGAGCATCATTTTTACCTATAACATCTGTTAAGGGTAAAAAACTTGATAAAATAAAGGGAAAAGAAAAAGGTTTTTTAGGTATTGCATCTGACTTAATTAAATATGAGAAAAAATATGAGCAGATTATTTTGAATTTATTAGGTAGAACAGTGGTTGTAGACAATATGGAAACAGCAATTAAAATAGCAAAGCAAAATGGATATTCATTTAGAATTATTACAATAGAAGGAGATATAATTAATCCTTCAGGAGCAATTACAGGAGGATCTGTTAGCAAGAAAACTGTAAATATTTTAGGTAGAGGAAAAGAAATTGAACGACTTGAAAATGAGATAAAAGAATTAAAAAACAAAATAAGCAAATTGCAAAATGAAAAAGAAGAATATGAAGAATCTATAGGAAGTATATTAGATGAAGCTACATCCTTAGAAAAAGAACTTCAAGAAATAGATATAACATATGCAACAGAAAAACAAAAATCTATTATTATTAACGAAAACATACAGAAAATAGAAGAAAAGATAAACAAGCTTAAGGAAGAAAACGTTAGGTTAGAAAAACAAAAAGAAGAAAATGTTTTGAACAAACAAAACATACAAGAAGAAGTTAGTAAGCTAATAGAAGAGACTGATAAGCTAAATAGAATTATCTCAGAATTTGCCGAAATGAACAAAGACAATCAGAAATATATAGATAATTTGAATTTTGATATAACAAATCTAAAAATTTCTGTTTCATCATTTGATGAAAGTGAAACTTCAATAGAGGAAATACAAGAAAGAATTAATTTAGAAATGAATAATACTAAAAAGAGCATTGAAAATAAGCGTGCACAAATAGAACAATTAATAGCAGAAAATATCAATTTAGAAAAAACTATTGAAGATACAAAGTTAAATATTGAACAAATAAAGGAAGATGTAAAAAATAGTGGGTCAAAAATAGAAGAACTTAAAAAAGACAGAATGACAAAAAATGAAAAATTATCTAAGCAAGAGGAAGAGATAACAAGCAAATTTGGTGTAATTGAAGATTTAAAAGCACAAATTGTAAAAATAGATGTAAAGAAAAATAAACTAGAAGAAGATATAAATTCTATAATTAATAAAATGTGGGAAGAGTACGAATTAACTCCAAACAATGCACTTGAATATAAAAAACCGGAAAATGTAGGATTAACTCAAAAGAAAGTACATAGCCTCAGAGCAGATATACGTGACTTAGGAAGCGTAAATATAGATTCAATAGAGGAATATAAAGCACTAAAAGAAAGGTATGACTTTATGTGCGAACAAAGAGTAGACTTAGAAGCTACAATGAGTAAGCTAAGAAAGATTATTTCAGAGATGACTGCAACAATGAAACAACAGTTTAAAGAGCAGTTTAAGATAATTAATAAAAACTTTGGGGAAGTATTTAAAGAATTATTTGGAGGAGGAAATGCTACTTTAACGTTAGAAGATGAAGACAATATTTTGGAATGTGGCATAGAAATAACAGTACAACCACCAGGAAAAAAACTACAAAATATGATGCTTCTTTCAGGTGGAGAAAAAGCTTTTACAGCAATAGCACTATTATTTGCAATTTTGAAAATAAATCCGGCACCTTTCTGCGTATTAGATGAAATTGAAGCGGCTTTGGATGATGTTAATGTTTATAGATTTGCCGAATATTTGAAGAAGTTTTCAAGTAATACACAGTTTTTGGTTATTACACATAGAAAGGGAACTATGGAAGCAGCAGATACTGTTTATGGCGTAACTATGGAGGAAAGTGGTATTTCTAAGTTGCTTTCAATGAGTTTGAAAAAGTAAATTTTTGCAATTCACGGCTAATTTTGCATAGCTAAAAACTAAATTATATTTATTTTTTTCAAAAATACTCGTTCAAGCCTAAGCTGCGTAAGAAATTCACATAAATTTTATGGCGCCCTTCCAAGGACAAGCCTTGAACGCTTTCCATAAAATTTATTAGAATTTCTAACTTGCTCATGTTCAATTCGCCTTTTTTCAAAAAATTAATATAGTTTAGCTTTTAGCATTAAAGAAAATAGCACAGATTGTAATATGCAATATTAAAAAATAAATTTAGCTATACCAATTGTAATTAATAAAAAACCAGAAATAGTTGACCACATATTACTAGGAAGAAAACTTAGTTTATTAAGTTTTCTTCCTAAAAAATTGCCTAAATTTAGAAAGATAAACTGAAATGATGCAATAAATATTGGAAAAAGTATGGAATTTATTCCAATAAAGCATCCTCCAATACCAATACAAAAACTATCTAATGATAAAGCAAGACCAAGAAATAATGCTTCTTTAGGTTCAATTGAATTGGAATGGTCAAAATCTGTAGAAACTTGAAAACATATTAATATACCCATAAAAATAAAAATTAAGCTTCCAATTGTATTTGCCAGAACGTCGGTAAAAATGTTTTTTATTAAAACCCCGAAATTTATTGATAAAAGGGAAATAACAAATGAAACTAGAAATAGTATTATTTTTCCTATATATGAAATCTTTGTATTTTTTATTCCATATGTTATACCAATTCCTAGAGAGTCTATGCTACTTGAAATAGCGAGAAATAAAGTATTAATTAACATAAAAAGCACCTCTTAAGATATAATATGTCGAAAAAGCAATTAGAGTTATTTTATGCATAAAAAAGTACAAGCAACATATTATTAAATAGAAAAATTTAGCGATAAATTAAGAGACATATAAACAAAGGAGAGGTTGATATGTGGGAAACTTTAAGAAAAGAAGAGGTTTTAAGAAAACTAAAAACAGATAGAAAAAGAGGCTTAAGTACAAAAGAAGTTAATGAAAGACAAGAAAAATATGGAAAAAACAAAATAAAAGATAAACCAAAAGAATCTATTATAAAAAGATTTATAAAACAATTTAATGATTTTATGATAATTATACTAATAGTTGCTTCAATTATTTCTGCAATCATTTCATACTTTCAAAGTGAAAATGATTATATAGATTCTATAATAATAATTTTTATTGTTGTTTTAAATGCATTAATGGGTGTAATACAAGAATCTAAGGCAGAAAAATCAATTGAAGCACTTCAAAACATGACGCCACTAGGAGCAAAAGCTATAAGAAATGGAGAAACAATGGAAATAAATGCAGAAGATTTAGTACCAGGAGATATAGTAGTATTAGAAGCTGGAAATTATGTACCAGCAGATTGTAGGATTATTGAAAGTTATAATTTAAAAATTGAAGAATCAAGTTTAACAGGAGAAACAGAACCTGTATTAAAGGATGCTGAAAAATTATATAAAAATGGAGTACCTCTAGGGGATATGAATAATATGGCATTTATGACAAGTATAGTGGTTAGTGGACATGGTAAGTCTATTATTACTGAAACAGGAATGAATACAAAAGTGGGAAAAATTGCTAAAATGATGATTGAAAATAAGGCACCAGAAACACCTATTCAAAAGAAACTGGGACAAGTAGGGAAAATATTAGGAATAGTATGTTTAGTGATATGTTTAATTATATTTATGATTGGAATAATAAAAAATATAGATCCAATAGAAATGTTTATGACATCTGTTGGATTAGCAGTGGCAGCAATTCCAGAAGGATTACCAGCTATTGTTACAATTATGCTTTCAATTGGAGTTACCAAAATGGCTAGAAAAAATAGTATTATAAGAAAACTACCAGCAGTTGAAACACTAGGAAGTAGTAGCGTTATATGTACAGATAAAACAGGGACTTTAACCCAAAATAAAATGAAAGTTGTAGAAATTAATTCGAAACAACCTGAGTTTGCAATAGAACTTGCAACAATGTGCACAGATTGTAACATTATAAATAGAAATGGAAGTATAGAAGCAAAAGGAGAGCCAACAGAAGCGGCTATAGTAAATAAGGCAATAGAAAAAGGTAAAAACAAAAATGATTTATATTATGAAATGCCAAGGATAAATGAAATACCATTTGATTCTAATAGAAAAATAATGACTACTATTCATAAAATGGGTAATAAATATAGAATAATAACAAAAGGAGCACCAGATGTTTTGCTAGAAAAATGCAAGATGCAAATCTCAAATAATGAGTCAAACAAAATATTGGAGAAAAATATAATCCAAAAAGAAAATTTAAAAATGGCAGAAAAAGCACTAAGAGTTATAGCAGTTGGATATAAAGATATAGAAGTAATACCAAATAAAATTGACTCAGGCACAATAGAAAACCAATTGGTCTTTGTAGGGCTAATAGGTATGATCGACCCACCAAGAGAGGGGGTAAAAGAAGCTGTTAAGACTTGTAAGCATGCAGGCATAAAAACTGTAATGATAACAGGAGATCATATTGCAACAGCAAAAGCTATAGCAAAAGATATAAACATATTAGGACCAAATGACAAAGCAATGACAGGTAAAGAGCTTGATGAAATACCACAAAGTAAGTTAGAAAAAGAAATAAAGGATTATTCAGTATTTGCAAGAGTAACTCCAGAACATAAAGTAAGAATAGTAAAAGCATGGCAAAAAACAGGTGCAGTTGTCGCAATGACAGGAGATGGCGTAAATGATAGTCCTGCTCTAAAAAATGCAGATATAGGTATAGCCATGGGGAAAAATGGCACAGATGTTGCAAAAAATGCAGCAGACATGATTTTAACAGATGATAATTTTGTAACAATTGTAGAAGCAGTAAAGCAGGGGAGAAACATATATGATAACACAAAAAAAGCAATACATTTTTTAATAGCAACAAATATAGGAGAAATTGTAACAATATTTATGGGATTAATATTAGGAATGAAATCTCCATTACTTGCAATTCAACTATTATGGGTAAATTTAGTGACAGATTCACTTCCTGCAATTGCAATAGGGTTAGAGCCACCAGAACAAAATATTATGAATAGAAAACCTGTAGATAGTAAAAAAGGAATATTCTCAGATGGATTATGGAATAAAATAATTGTAGAGGGAATTATGATAGGGATGCTAACATTAGTTGCATTTAGTATTGGAAACAAATTTTATTCGGTAGAAATTGGAAGAACAATGGCATTTATTGCAATAGGGCTATTAGAACTTGTCCACAGTTTTAATATAAAAAGTGAACAATCTATATTAAAAATAGGTTTATTAGAAAATAAATTTTTAATAGGAAGCTTTGTATTAGGAGTGTGTGTGCAAACAATAGTTGTTTTAGTACCAAGTTTAGCAAATATTTTTAAACTTGTACCTTTAGATAAAACTCAATGGATAATAACTTTGATAATCTCTATTCTTCCTATTCCTATTATGGAAGCACAAAAAAAATTAAATGAATTCAAATTTGGTAGAGTAATTTATACAAAAAATAGTTATAATTCACAGCAAATAAATATGAAATAGGTACACTGCTCGTTTGATCGCTTACGGAGATTTTCTTTATTTATATATTTATCTAGTTATATATGTAGAAGATTATTTAGCAAAAAAAATAGGGATATATATAATAAAAAATTATACAAAAGCACTTGTCAAATAACATAAAATATGGTAAAATAGCTATGCTTTGAAAGAGCACAGCTATTTTTAATAGAATAATTAAATATAATAAAAATTAAGACATAGCAAAAAAATAAATTATTATATAAAAATGTGTGCTAATTCAAATCTCTACCTACAGAAAATGTAGGTTACAAATCCATAGGGAGGTGAAAATAATGAACAAATACGAAAGTGTTATCATTGTTAATCCAAATGTAGATGAAGCTGGTTTAAAAGCTTTAGAAGAAAAATTCACAGGATTAATAAATGAAAATGGAAAAGTAGAATCTGTAGAAAACATGGGAAAGAAAAAATTAGCTTATGAAATAAAAAAATTCAGTGAAGCTACATACATGTTATTCAAATTTGAAGCAAAACCAGATTCTATAGCAGAACTTGAAAGAGTATACAGAATAACAGACGATATAGTTAAATTTATCGTAGTAAAAAAAGACTAATAAAATTAGTAAAAAAAATTAAATAAAGTAAGGGCCTTTATTTAGAGTAAAAAGAAGGGTGATAAAATATGAACAAAGTAATATTAATGGGTAGATTAACAAGAGACCCAGAAACAAGATATACACAAACAAACAATACCTTAGTTTCTTCTTTCAGCTTAGCAGTAAATAGAAGATTCGTAAGACAAGGAGAAGAAAGGCAAGCAGATTTCGTAAATATAGTTGCATGGAGCAAATTGGGAGAATTCTGTAGTAAATACTTTAAGAAAGGTCAACAAGTAGGAGTTATTGGAAGAATTCAAACAAGAACTTGGGATGATGACCAAGGAACAAAACATTATGTAACAGAAGTTGTTGCAGAAGAAGCATATTTTGCAGATAGCAAAAGAGAATCAGAGGCAGGAACAAGTTCTTTTGAAAATACATTTGGAAATACAGCACCTGGAAGTATGGGGGCAGATTTTGATGTGTCTTCAAGTGATGACCTACCATTTTAATCAAAAGGAGGGGAAATATAATGGCAGATAAAAAACAAAATAAAAGAAATAACAATAAGAATTATGACGAGGACTATAATCCAAAATTTAGAAAACAAAGAAAAAAAGTATGTGTATTATGCAGTGATAAAAACTTTGAATTAGATTACAAAAATCCAGAACAGTTAAGAAAATTTATTAATGAAAAAGGTAAAATCTTACCAAGAAGAACAACTGGTGCATGTGCTAAACATCAAAGAGATATAACAATAGCTGTAAAAAGAGCAAGACATATCGCAGTATTGCCATATGCTCAAAATTAGATATCTTTAAGAAAGTAGAATTTTAAAATTCATGCTTTCTTTTTTTTATTCTTTACATTTAAAATACAATATGATATAATTTTTTTTAGAAAAAAGAGGTGAATTTGTTGAATCAAATATTGAGTGTAGAGAGATATGATAAAGACAATAATAAAAAACAAAAAGTAAGGAACACTAATCCAAAAGGACCAATAGAAATAAATAAAGTTGTAAAATTCTTTTCTATAGTAATAATATTATTCGGAATACTTATTGTAGGAACAGGTTCTTATTCTATGTATAAAAAATCTCAACAAGAAACAGCTAATGTTAAGCCTACAATACATGTAGAAGAAATAGCACAGGCAGCAATATTATTGAGAATTAATCATAATAAGCAATTATCTAAAGTAACTTACAAATGGAATAACGGCAGTGATATAGAAATAGAGTGCGAAGGAAAAAAAGAAATATCACAGGAAATAGAAATACCAAAGGGAAAAAATGTATTAAGTGTATATGTAAGTGATATTAGTGGGCAAGAAGTAAAATTTGAAAAACAATATAAATTAGATGCAAATATTAATATAAAATTTGAAAATGAAGGAAAATACACAAAGGTAATAGTAACAGGAGAGGAAGAATTAGCATATTTGACATACAGATGGGATGACCAAGAAGAAACAAGAGTTGAAATAAACAATACAGAAATAGAACAGAAAATAGAAACACCTATGGGATTACATGAATTAACAGTAATAGTAGTAGATACGAATAATCAAACTGTAACAGAAACAAAGAATGTACAAGGTGTAATGAAACCAAATATAGAAGTAACGACAGATGGTTCATCAAACTTTATAGTTAAGGCAACAGATGAAAAGGGGCTTAAGAGAATAGAAATTATATTAGATGAAACTAAAAAATACAAATCAGATTTAGATGGACAAAAAGAAGTAGAATATAAAATTCCTATAAAAGAAGGACAGAATAAAATACAAGTTACAGCATACAATTTAGATGATATATCAGAAGTATCTAAAAAGAAAGTAACAAAGCAAGTACAATAAAATGGTGCCTCCTATTATATAATTTAGTAGGAGGTTATTTAATATTAAAAAGAAGGAAAGATATTTAGTATGAACATAGATTTATTTAATCTATTAACATATTTCATTATATATTCTATTTTAGGATGGATAATGGAATCAACTGTTAGAACAATATGCGAAAAAAAATTAATTAATACAGGTTTTTTAAAAGGACCATGTTGCCCAATATATGGAATTGGAGCAATAATAATGTTACTCTTTCTAAGAGAGTTTGAAAATAAACCTATTCCTTTGTTTTTATTGTCAACATCAATATTAACTTTTTGGGAATACATAGTGGGTGTTTTATTAGAAAAGATGTTTAACACAAAATATTGGGATTACTCAAAGCAGAAATTTAATTTCCAAGGAAGAATTTGCTTGGTTAATTCTATATGTTGGGGAATACTAGGTTTAATATTTATAAAAATTATACATCCATTTGTACAAGCGATATTATCAAAAGCAGATAAAAATATATTAATATATACAATTATTTTATGTACGATTATTTTTGTATTAGATACAATAGTTTCAATAATAAACGTAAAAAATATTAAAACAACATTGAACAAAATAGAAGAAATGAATAAAGAAATAAAAGAGAAATTAAAAGAATTGAGAAATCTTAAATTAAAGAAAGAAAAAGAAGTAGAGAAAACAACAATAGAGAATGTACAGAATTTAGTTAATGAATTAAAAAAGAAAAGAAACAGAACTATTTTACGACTATATAAAAATGTATATCGTCTGAAAAAAGCATTTCCAGATATAAACACTAAAGAAATTACTGAAGTATTAAATAAAAAAATAGAGTTAATAAAAAATAGAGAAAAAAATAAATAAAAGACTTGAAATATTCAAGTCTTTTTGTATATAATGAGTGAAATAAAGATGCAGCTTAGTAATAATATAGCTTAAAGTTATGACTAAACTGCAGCGAAATAAAAAGAATACGGAGGAAGAGAAAATGGTTCAAGAGATTTATATAATAGATGATGATGATTCTTCAATAGTTATATTTCGAGAATTATTTAAAAACGATCCAGAATATAAATTTATTAGTGTAAAAACAGAACAAATTGATATAGCATTAAAGAATATCCCATCCTTGATTGTAATTAATGAAGATGCAATTGATAGAAATGTGGTAGATTTGTGTAGAAAGATTAGAAAGGATGAGGATAACACAATAACTCCTGTAATTGTAGTTTCTTCGATAGGAGAAAGAGAGCATAGATTAAAAATTTTACAAGAATCAATAGAATACTTTATAAAAAAACCAGTAGATGAGCAATATTTATATTATACTGTTAAAAATTTAAATAGATTGCTTGCAATAAACAGAAGAATAAGCCCATTAACAGGACTTCCAGGAAATGTACAAATACACGCAGAGTTAAAGAAAAGAATAACAAAAAAAGAAGCGTTTTGTGTATTATATTTAGATTTAGATAATTTTAAAGCCTATAATGATGTATATGGATTCTTAAAAGGAGACCAAATAATAGAGTTTACTGCTGAAAACATTATAAAATGTATACATGCAAGTGGATTAGAAGATACATTTATTGGGCATATTGGTGGAGATGATTTTGTAGCAATAATACCAGGAACGAGCTGTGAAAAATTATGCCAAAGTATATTAGCTAATTTTGATAGTCATGTAGGAAAATACTTCACAGATAATGATTTAGAAAAAGGATATATAGAAGTAGAAAATAGGAAAGGAATAATAGAACAATTTCCTCTAACTTCTTTATCTATAGGAGTTGTTGTTGCAGATACAGGAAGATTCAGTAATATACTAGAAATAGGCGAAATTGGAGCACAAGTAAAACATGCTGCTAAATCTGTAATGGGCAGTAGCTATGCAGTAGATAGAAGAAAATAACGGTAAAAACCCCGCAGAACATTAAACCTGCGGGGGCGAATGTTAAGGGTATACCAAGTATGTCATGAACGTTTTTCCATTCATGTCGACGTACGATTCATAAGGATTAGAAACTAAACGTTTTATTAAAAAACGTGACGCAGTATTCTCCTTATCAATATCGAATATACAAGGAAGTCCTGTGCATTCGATTTTTTTTAGTAATTCATCTAGTGCAGTACTCATATAATGCAAGCCTCTATATTTGTTTCCTATAAAATATGTTATATAGAAGCCTCTAAGATATAATCTTGAGTATTCTGCAGAGACAAACCCAACAGCATTTTCATCGGCCTTTATCATATAGTAATAAAGCCACTTTTCATCATGCTGCCTAGAAAAGTCGGTGACCATCTCTTTTGTTGAAGCATAATCTTGCACATAAGAGGGTAAGAATCTACTTATTTGTGATGGACCACTTCTCTCTGAATGAGCTAAACTAAAAAAATCCTTTGCATCTTCTGGAGTTATCCGTTCCAGAGTAATTTTTGCGTTCATAAACATTCCTCCTAAAAAGTATTTAATTAATTATATCATATTTGCTAAATTATGTAAATAAATGCATATATATAAAATCAAAACGTTAATACTCAATTTTAAAATTTAGATTGTCTTGCTTAACTGTAAGGAAGTGCCTACAAAAAGGTGCAAAAAAAAGTAATAAAATAATAATTTTATAATATAAATATACCAATAAATTTATTTAAAATAAAAAAGAAAGAATATGTTTATAAAATTCTAATCAGATAGAAATAATAAACATAGTATATGAGGTGTATTTAATATGATAATAATTAATAAAAAAAGATTAAAAATAATATTATCATGCATATTTGTAGGGCTATTTGCATTTTCATTTAAAATTGCAGGTGAAGAAAATATTCAAAGTACAAATATCGAAAGTAATAAGATATTAGAAACAGCTGCAACGCCTGTTTCAGGTAAAACAATTGTTGTAGATGCTGGGCATGGAGTGCCAGATGAAGGAGCCGAAAGTAGTAATGGAACAACAGAAGCGGAGACAAACTTAAAAATAGCATTAAAGCTACAAAACTTATTAGAACAGAGTGGGTGCAATGTTATACTTACAAGGTCAGATGAAAACGCCATATATGATTTAGACAAAACAACATTAAGAGAAAAGAAAGTATCAGACATTCGTAATAGGGTAAAAATAGGTAATGAATCAAATGCAGATATTTTTGTAAGTATACATTTAAATAAAATTCCGCAGCAACAATATTGGGGATGGCAATGTTTCTATAAAAATGGAGATGAAAAAAGTATTAAACTTGCAAAAAGCATACAAAGTAATCTAAATGAAGCGATTCAAAAAGAAAATAAAAGAGTTGCCATGAAACTAGATACAGTCTATATAATAAAGCATGTAGAGATCCCAATATCAATAGTAGAATGTGGATTTTTATCAAATCCAGAAGAGGAAAAATTATTATTAGAAGATGAATATCAAAATAAATTAGCATGGGGAATTTACAACGGAATAACGGATTATTTTTACGAAAATAATTAAAATTTTGCAAGTTCATATAAAAAGTGATATAATATTAGTAGATATTAGTAAACGGAGGAATAAATATGGATAAAGCAAGAGAAGAATTTTTAAAAACGTATAGAAAATATAGTGGAATATCTGAAGACGTAGTAGACGATTTAACTAAATATCGTAAAGTAGTAGTATCAGGAGAAAATAAATCAGAAATAACAGGAAAAAGCAGAACAACAACGGCATATAAATCAAGAGAAAAAAGAAATACTCAAAATCCAAATGAAAGTAAACGTAAAAGATACACATCTAAAACACCTGTAAGAACCAAAGAGAGCTCAAAAGGTAAAATAAGAACACAAAAGAGTTCAAAAGGTGTAATGAAAAAGTTTATTATACTAGGAGCAGTAGGTGCTATAGCACTTGGAGCATATGGAGCTAATACACTTTATAATAATTATAAAGATAGTCAAAATACAGTATCATTATCACAAGCCCTATCTTATAAGACATTACAAGATTTAGGAATAGATGAAAACCTTAAAGAGAATTTATATAAATTGGAAGGTATAGTTGGAAGAGAGGATTTAGCAGAAGATGAAAAGAAAAAACTTCTAGAAGATATAAAGATATTATCATTTGATGTAGCAAAAACAAAATTGACCAATGCATATAATAAATCGATAGAATTAGAAGAACAAACTACAAAGCAGGTGGATGAACGAAGAAGCAAACAAAAAATAGGGGTAGAAGATATTGTATTTAGCGTAGAAGACAAGGAAGGAGATAATGAAATAAGTATAAGAATTAAGGATATTGGAAATTTTAAGAAAAATAAAATTATAAAATTAGAGGCAGGAGGAAGTTTTTCTAATGAGATTAATGATTTTGTAAAGACTATAATAGATATTCAAAATGAAGAAAAAAGACTTTTAGAAGGGGATTATGATTATGATGAAGCCTCTAATAAATATAGATATTATTTAGAAAGAATAAGTAAATTTGCAGCAGGAGAAATAACATATCAGGACGGAAATTTCTATTACCAAACAAAAAGAGTTTCTGAATATAAAAAAGAGAAAGAAATAAATAACAAAAATAAAATATTTTTATCTGAAGACACTGAGAGATAAGAAAGCATATAAGCAAATATAGAGTTATAAATGCATAAAATTACCACTCTTTGCAAACAATATGTATAAAACATATTTAAGCAAGGAGTGGATTTTTTTTGAAAAGAAATAAAAAGTTAAAAGTAAGCGGAACATTAATTGATGAAAAACAACTAGAATTTCATCTACAAAAGATAGCATCAAATCACAGTTTGACAAGTAAATCTGATAAAAGCACTTATCCAATTCCAAATATGTTAGAAAATTTCAAAAGAATACAAGAAGTGTATGACTTGTTGAACGAACATTTAAAATTAGGTATAAGCATTCATCCAGCAGGAGAGTGGCTTTTAGATAATATATATATTATAGAAGAAACCGTAAAACAAATACAAAAAGATCTACCCCAACAAAAATATACAAATTTTGTTGGGATTTCAAATGACCCATATAAAGGGTTTGCAAGAATATATGTATTAGCTTCAGAAATAGTAGCATATACAGATAATAAAATAGATAGAAAAGAATTAGAAAAATTTTTAGAAAGCTATCAGACTAAAAAGAATTTAAGCATGGAGGAAATATGGAATATAGGAATATTCCTTCAGATATCAATTATAGAAAATATAAAAGAGATATGTGAAAAAATATATAGTGCCCAAATACAAAAATATAGGGCTGAAAATATAGTTGAGAGATTAGTAGAAAATAAAGACAAATCAGAAATTAAATTTAAGAATAATATCCTAAGAAAAGTTAATAAAGATATTTCTGGTAATATGAGAGAACCATTTGTTGAATATATGTCGTATATCTTAAAAAGATATGGTAAAAAAGGATATAGCTATTTAAAAGCTCTCGAAGAGACTGTAGAAATGGCGGGAACAACAGTAACAGATGTAATAAAAAAAGAACACTTTGATATAGCGTTAAAAAAGGTATCTATAGGTAATAGTATTACAAGTATAAAGAAGATTCAGAGAATTAATTTTTTAGAAATATTTGAAAAGATAAATGGTGTTGAAGGAATTCTAAGAAAAGACCCTGCAAATGTATATGAAAAAATGGATAGCAAAACAAAAGAATTTTATAGAAATAAATTAAAAGAAATATCTAGGAAAACTAAAATATCTGAAATTTATATTGCAAAAAAAATATTAGAATTAGCACAAAAAAGTATAGAGGAGCAAAATATACAAAAAGAATCTGATATGTGCGAACAAAAGAAAAAAACACATATTGGATATTACTTAATAGATAACGGAATAAATGATTTATATAAAACTATACAGTATAAGCCATTTATAAATATAAATGAAAATGTCAAAGTAAAACTATACATTTCAATTATTACATTAATTAGCATAGTAGTTTCAATGTTAATGTCAAGTCTAATAAATATAAATAGTTTTAAAATATATTTTTTAACTTCATTAATTATATTTATTCCTGTATCAGAGATGATAGTGCAATTTGTACAATATGTACTAGGAAAATTTGTTAAACCAAAACTAATACCTAAGTTAAATTTTGCAGATGGTATAGATGAAAAAAATAAAACAATGGTAGTTATACCAACTATATTAAATTCAGGCGAAAAGGTAAAAGAGTTAACTAAAAAATTAGAGATATATTATTTAGCTAATAAATCAAAAAATATTTATTTTACACTATTAGGGGATTGTTCTGAAAGCAAAAATGAAGAAGAAGAAATAGATAAAGAAGTTATTTTGGAGGGAGAAAAACAAGTTAAAGCTTTAAATAAAAAATATAAACAAGAAGAAACAGATTTACCAATATTTAACTTTATATACAGAAAAAGAGTATGGAATGAAAAAGAAAATTCATATTTGGGTTGGGAACGAAAACGTGGAATGCTAACTCAGTTTAATAATTATCTAATAGGGGAAATAGATAATCCTTTTAGAACGAATACCATAGAAAACAGTGAAAAAAGGGAAAAAATAAAAGAAATAAAATATATAATTACATTAGATGCAGATACAGATCTAATTTTAAATTCTGCATTTGAATTAGTAGGAGCAATGGCACATATCTTAAATGAGCCAATAGTTGATAAAGAAAAAAACATTGTAAAAAATGGATATGGAATAATTCAACCTAGAGTTGGCATTAATTTAGATATAAGCTATAAAACATTATTTACAAAAATATTTGCAGGTTCTGGTGGATTAGATAGCTATACTAATGCTATATCAGATGTATACCAAGACAATTTCTATGAGGGGATTTTTACGGGAAAGGGTATTTATAATCTACATGTATATGAAGAAATATTAAAAAACCAAATTCCTGAAAATACAGTTTTAAGCCATGATTTGTTGGAAGGATGTTATTTAAGATGTGGACTAGCTTCTGATATATTATTAATGGATGGTTATCCAACCAAATACAATAGTTTTATGAGCAGACTTTCAAGATGGATTAGAGGTGATTGGCAAATAGCTAAATGGTTAAGAAAAAAAAGCCCACTTAATTTATTATCCAAATATAAAATATTAGATAATTTAAGGAGAAGTTTAGTAGAAATAAGTTTAATAATTGCAATTATATATATAAATATAATAGAAATAATAAATCAAAAAAATTTATATTTATTAAAAATAGTTTTATTATCAGTATTGGTTTTTCCATATATATTGGAATTTTTAAATTATTTAATTTTTAAGAAAGAAGGAGAGCAAAAACAAAAAACCTTTAGTCCAAAGATTTCAGGAATAAGAGGAGTCTTATGTAGAGGATTTATTACATTAGGATGTGTACCATATAAAGCATATATTTCTTTTAAATCAATTATTAAAACACTTTATAGATTATTAATTACCCATAAGCATTTATTGGAATGGACAACTTCCGAAGAAGCGGAAAAAAACGCAAAATTGAGCTTGGGCGCATATTATAATTCAATGAGTTTTAATGTTCTTGCTGGAATTACAGCAATTAGTTTAGGAGGACTTAAAAGAAGCTTTTTTTCCATTATTATAGGAATTTACTGGAGCATAATGCCATGTATAATGTGTTATATAAGTAAAGAAATTAAAAAGAAAACAGCTATACAAAAATTAGACAATAGTGAAAAAGAGTATATTTTAGAGGTGGGAAGGAGAACATGGAATTTCTTTAAAGACTATTTAAATGCAGAAAATAATTATCTAATAACAGATAATTATCAAGAAGATAGAAAAGAAAGAACTGTACCAAGAACATCATCTACAAATATAGGACTATCTTTGCTTGCAGTTATATCAGCATATGATTTGCAATATATTGAAATAAATAAATGCCTAAATATGTTGCTAAATATAATAAAAACAATAGATGAATTACCAAAATGGAATGGACATTTGTATAATTGGTATAATATAAAAACAAAGGAACCATTAATTCCAAGATATGTATCTACTGTAGACAGTGGAAATTTAGTTGGATATTTATATGTGACCAAAGCGTTTTTAGAAAATTTTAGCAAAGATAATGACGAAATAAAAATATCATTAAAAACTATAGAAAAATTGATAAATGATACAAATTTTTCTAAGCTATATAATTATGAACAACAAATTTTTTCAATAGGATTTAATATAGAGGATGATAAATTAACAGATTCATATTATGATTTATTAGCCTCAGAAGCAAGACAGGCAAGTTTTATTGCAATAAGTAAAAAAGATGTTCCTTCAAAACATTGGAATTCTTTAAGTAGAACGTTGACTATACTTGGAAAATATAAAGGACTTATTTCTTGGTCTGGAACATCGTTTGAATATCTAATGCCTAATGTAAATATGCCAACATACGAAGGAAGTTTACTTGATGAATCATGTAAGTTTATGATAAAAAGTCAAATAGAATATGCAAAAAAATTGAATATACCATGGGGAATTTCTGAAGCTGCATTTAATTTAAAAGATTTACAATCAAACTATCAATATAAAGCATTTGGAATACCTTGGTTGGGACTAAAAAGGGGACTGGCAGATGAACTAGTAGTTTCAAGCTATGGAGGAATTCTAGCAGTAAATGACTTTCCAAAAGAGGAAATTCAAAATTTAAAAAGGCTAGAACAACATGGAATGTATGGGAAATATGGATTCTATGAATCAATAGATTTTACTCCAGAAAGAGTAGAAAAAGACAAGAACTATGCTGTTGTAAAAACATACATGGCACACCATCAGGGACTTATATTACTATCAATAAATAATTTATTTAATCATAATATATTGCAAAAAAGATTCGTAAGTAATCCAGAAATAGAAGCTACAACAATCCTATTGCAAGAAACAATGCCAGAAACATTTATTATAGCAAAAGAGAATAAAGAAAAAGTGGAAAAGCTGAAATACAAAGATTATGAAAATTATACTCAAAAAACATATAAAAAAATTGATGAAAGACTAATTACAGGAAATGTTATTTCTAATAATAATTATTTTATAGCTATGAATCAAAAGGGAGAAGGAATAAGTAAATATAAAAATTTTTATATAAATAGATTTAAGAGAACAGCCGATTATGGTCAGGGCATATTTTTTACCTTTAAAAGTATAAAAAATAAAAATATCTGGAGTTCAAATTTTTCTTGGTGTAACTTAAAAGAAAACCAATATAAAATTAGTTTTATGCCTGATAAAAACGAGCAGGAAATGATAAATGGAAATATAAAAACAAAAATAACCACAACAATTGCATCAAATGAACCAGTAGAATTAAGAAGGATAAAGCTAGAAAATATAGGTAATGACGAAGAAATACTAGAGGTTACTTCACATTTTGAACCGATTTTATCTAGAAAAGAAGATGATTATGCACATCCTATATTTAACAATTTATTTTTAGTTGCGGAATTTGATGAAGAAACAAATAGTGTAATTGTAAAAAGAAAAGATAGAAAGAGTCATGCTAAAAGCTTATTTCTGGCGGCTAACTTGTCCACAAATAATGAAACAATTGGGGATTTAGAATACGAAATAGATAAAGAAAGATTTATTCGGAAGAGGAAATCTAGGAATACCAAAAACAATACAAAACTCTATTCCACTATCAAAAAAAATAGGGTTAGTTACAGAACCAGTAGTGGCACTAAAAAGAACTGTAAAGGTGAAACCACAAGAAGAGGTTATTTTAGATTTTATTGTTACAGTTAATGAAATAAAAGAAAATGTAATAGATAATATAAAAAAATACAAATCAAGTGAAAATGTCAAAAAGGAATTTGAACTGTCAAAAGCAAGAGTGGAAGCGGAAAGTAGATATTTAAGGATAAAGGGCAACGAGATTGAAATATATCAAAAAATGTTGTCATATATAATTTTTGATAATCCAATAAAAAGTATTAGATTAGATAAAACAGACAAACAAATTTCATATAAACAAAGTGAATTATGGAAATATGGAATATCAGGAGATTTCCCAATAATATTGGTAAAAATAAAAGATGTAAATGATAATTATGTAATAAACGAAGTTCTAAAAGCTTACGAGTTTTTCAGAACTAAAAATGTACAAACAGAAATAGTAATTTTAGATGAAGAAAAAAACAGTTATGAAAATTATGTTAAAGAAGAAATTGAAAATTCAATATTTAACCAACAAATGGCATTCTTAAGAAATAAAAGAGGTGGAATTTTTACTCTATTTAAAAGTGAACTTGATAGTAAAGACATAAGCTTGTTGGAATTTATTTCAACAATAGTAATAGATAGTAAAAAAGGTCGGAATAAGAAATAATATAAAGGATGTTGAAGAAGAGTATTTAGAAAACTATAAATATATTGAAGAAGAAAAAAGTCAAATTATTCTAAATGAAGATAATGAAGATATTGATATATTAGAAGATAAAGAAAATATAAAATACTATAATGAATATGGAGGATTTTCAGAGGATGGTAAAGAGTATTTAATAAAAGTAAATAAAGAAAATAGATTACCTACTGTATGGAGTCATATAATTGCAAACGAAAAGTTTGGAACTGTAATAACAGAAAATATGGGGGGGTACAGCTGGTATAAAAATAGCAGATTAAATAGAGTTTCAAGTTGGGATAATAGTCCTTGCTATGATATTCCTTCAGAAATTATATATATCAAAGATGAAAATAGTAAAAAAAGTTGGTCTTTAGGTTTAAATCCCAAAGCAGACGAAAAGAACTATAATGTAATTTATGGATTTGGATATGCTAAATATATTCATAAGTGTGATGGATTAGAGCAAAATTTAGAAATATTTGTACCTAAACAAGATAGTTGTAAAATAGGCATTTTACAACTTAAAAATACAACCATGAATAGAAAAAAATTAAAATTATATTATTATATAAAACCAGTAATTGAAGAAGATGAAACAAAATCCAATGGATATATAAATGTAGATTTAGATAAAAACAATAACATTGTTTATGCAAAAAATATGTACAAAGAAGAATTACAAGATACTATTATTTATATTTCTTGTAGTGAAAAAATAGAGTTTTATACAGGAGACAAAAACTTTTTTCTTGGAACTGAAGGTATAAGTAACCCACATGGATTAAGAGCCAAGAACCTAAATAATTCAAATGGATTAGGTAAAAATATTTGCATGGTATATGAAGTACAAATAGAGCTTAAAAGCTATGAAAGTAAAGAACTTTCAATTATTCTAGGGGCAGAAGATAATTTAATAGATTGTAAAAATACGGCATATAAATATAGCAAAATACAAAACTGTATACAAGAGCTAAATAATATAAAAAAATATTGGAGGGAATTCCTTGGAAGATTGCAAATATCCACTCCTTTGGAGTCAACAAATATAGTCTTAAATGGATGGATACCATATCAGACAGTTAGTAGTAGATTACTTGGAAAGAGTGGATATTATCAGTCAGGAGGAGCATATGGTTTTAGAGATCAATTGCAAGATGTATTAGGATTAAAGTATTTTGATCCAAGTATAGCAAAAAAGCAAATAATAAAGCACGCTAAACATCAGTTTATAGAAGGAGATGTAGAACATTGGTGGCATGAAGAAACCAATAGGGGAATTAGAACCAGGTTTTCAGATGATTTGTTATGGCTACCTTACGTAGTAATGGAATATATAAAACATACAGGTGATATAAGTATTTTAGATATAGAATTACCGTATTTACAGGGTGATTTATTGCAAGAAGGAGAAGATGAAAAATATGATAAATACGCTGAATCCAATTTGAAAGAATCCTTGTATAAACACTGTATAAAAGCAATAGAAAAAAGCTTGAATTTTGGTATACATGGACTTCCTAAAATAGGAACAGGAGATTGGAATGATGGCTTTAGCAATGTTGGAAATAAAGGAAAAGGAGAAAGTGTATGGTTAGGATTTTTCTTGTATGATATTTTAAATAATTTTATTCCAATTTGCAGGCAAAAGCAAAACAGAGAATTGGAGTTTAAATACGAAACAATAAAAAATAGTTTAAAAAAAGAATTAAATAGCAATGGATGGGATGGAAGATGGTTTAGAAGAGCTTTTATGGATGATGGAAATATGCTTGGAAGTATGGAAAATGATGAATGTAGAATAGATAGTATAGCTCAAAGCTGGAGTGTAATTTCAGGTGCAGGAGACAATGATAAAAAATTTATTTCAATGGATAGTTTAGAAAATCATTTAATAGACAGAGAAAATGGATTAATAAAACTATTGGATCCACCTTTTGAAAAAGGAAAATTAGACCCGGGATATATAAAAGGATATTTGCCAGGGGTTAGAGAAAATGGAGGTCAATATACTCATGGTAGTTGTTGGGTAATTATTGCTGAGTGTATATTGGGATTTGGAGACAAAGCATTGGAATTATATAGAATGATAAATCCCATTGAACATTCAAGAACAAAAGATGCCAGCCAAAAGTATAAAGTAGAGCCATATGTAATAGCAGCAGATATTTATGCAGAAAGTAATTTAGCAGGAAGAGGAGGTTGGACATGGTATACTGGTTCAAGTAGTTGGTACTATAGAGCAGGGATAGAATACATTTTAGGATTAAAAATTGAAGATGCATGTTTGAAAATTGAACCTTGTATACCAAAAGAATGGAAAGAGTATGAAATAAAATACAAATGGAAAGAAAGTATATATAATATTAAAGTAAAAAATCCTGACGGCAAAAATAAAGGAATAACAAAAATAATCCTAAATGATAAAGAAGTTGAAAATAAAATAAAACTTGATGGAAAAAGAAATGTATACAATATTGAAGTTATATTGTAATTTTTCTAGAGTATTTTGTAAAGTAATCTCAGAAACATCTAAAAACAATAATTAAAAAAGAAGCTGAATTTAAATTGATTCAGCTTCTTCTTTAGTTATATATCCAAATTCAACCATTTTATTTAATACATGTTTTTGCCTTTTTTTAGCAAGTGTTGGGTTAACAGAGGGAGAATAGACAGAAGGTGCATTTGGAATTCCTGCGAGCATAGATGCTTCATCTAAAGTTAAATCTTTAGGAGATTTACCGAAATATCCCTGACTAGCGTCATAAATAGAATAGTATCCGTCACCAAAATAACAAGAATTTGCATATAATGCTAATATTTCATTTTTACTATAATTTTTTTCAAGATCAAATGCTGCAAAGATTTCACCAAGCTTTCTTGGCAACGTTTTATCCTGGTTAAAAACAATATTTTTAGCAAGCTGTTGAGTTATGGTACTACCTCCTTCGTCAAAATCACCATTTTTTATATTAGAATAGAAAGCCCTAAAAATTCCAATATAATCAACAGGACCATGTTCATAAAATCTATGGTCTTCAACTGAAATGACTGCATGTACATAATTTTGAGATAGCTCATTAAAAGGAGTATAATTTTCTTTTGATGTAATCTCATTTACTCTGGATAACAAAGGTTTTTCTTTCAATGTATTGGAATAATAGCCAAATCCAATTAAAAACAAGAAACTTGAAACAATTATTAATAAAATTAATAATATAATAAATAATTTTCTAAATATTTTCATATATACCTCACTTAATTTAGTAAGATTATATAATAAAAAATTGTTTAATGGAAGAATTTTTAAAAAATAATTTATCTTTACAAAGAAAAGAGCATATGATAAAATATCGAACAATAGAATATAAATATATTTTATTTGTTTAATGTTGCCTATAGAAGGTGAGAAAATGAGTAAAATAAACGAAAACTTTTTAGAATTAAAAGATAATTTTTTATTCTCTACAGTATCAAAAAAAGTTGCAGAATTTGCACAAAAAAATCCTGATAAAAAAATAATTAAATTAGGTATTGGTGATGTAACAAGACCAATTGTTTCAGAATGTATAACAGCAATGAACAAAGCTGTAGCAGAGTTAAAAACAAAGGAAGGATTCAAAGGATATGGAGATGAACGAGGATATGACTTTTTGAGAAAAGCAATTGTAGAAAACGACTACAAAGTAAGGAATATATATTTGGAACCAGATGAAATATTTATATCTGATGGAGCAAAATGTGATTCTCGGTAATATAGTAGATATATTTTCTGAAAACAACAAAGTTGCCATAACAGATCCTGTATATCCAGTATTTTTAGATACAAATGTAATGTCAGGAAGAAGTGGAAAATATGATAAAGTAAAAGGAGTATATAAAAACATAGTCTATCTTCCAGAAACAGCTGAAAATGATTTTAAACCAGGGTTACCAAAACAGAAAGTTGATATTATATACTTATGTTTTCCAAACAACCCTACTGGAATATCCTTAACAAAAAATGAACTAAAAAAGTGGGTGGATTATGCTAAAATAAATAAATCTGTTATTTTATTCGATGCAGCATATGAAGCTTTTATTACAGAAGATGATATACCTCATAGTATATATGAAATAGAAGGAGCAAAAAATGTTGCAATAGAATTCAAGAGTTATTCTAAGACTGCGGGATTTACAGGTATTAGATGCTCATATGTTGTTATTCCTAAGAGTTTAAAGGGGTTTACTGAAAAAGGAGAGGAAATAAGCTTAAATAAATTATGGAATAGAAGAGTATGTACAAAATTTAATGGGGTACCATATATAGTTCAAAGAGCAGCTGAAGCTACATATACAGAAAAAGGAAAGAGACAAATAAAAGAAAATATTAATTATTATCTTGAAAATGCAAAAATAATTAAACAAGGTTTGCAAGATATGGGATTTAAAGTTTATGGAGGAGTTAATTCACCGTATGTTTGGTTGAAGACGCCAAATAATATGACATCTTGGGAATTTTTTGATGAATTATTAGAAAAGGCAAATGTTGTAGGAATACCAGGAAGCGGATTTGGACCTAATGGAGAAGGTTTTTTTAGATTAACAGCATTTGGAACAAGAGAAAACACCATAGAAGCGATTAATAGAATAAAAAATACTATAAAAGTATAGTATCATATATAAATTGTCGCATATACATTTTTGGGGAGGAAAAAATGAAAGAAAAATTTTTACAATTATTAAGAACAGTAAAAAGAGAAGGAATAGAAGACTTAATAAATTTTCTAGAAAAATCAGATTTTTTTAAGGCACCTGCAAGTACAAGGTTTCATGGAGATCATGAAGGAGGATTAGTAGAGCACAGCATAAAAGTATATGAAATATTAAAGCATAAGGTTGAAAATTGCATATTAGACATAGATATTGCCGAAGAATCAATTATAATAATAGGTTTATTACATGATATTTGTAAAACAAATTTCTATAAAGTTGATTTCAGAAATGCAAAAAACGCATTGGGAGTTTGGGAAAAAGTGCCTTACTACACTATTGAAGATACAATACCATATGGACATGGAGAAAAATCTGTTATGATGATAACAGAATATTTAAAGTTAACTCCAGAAGAAAAATATTCAATACGTTGGCATATGGGATACACAGAACCTAAGGAAAACTATAATGCAATAGGTGCATCCTATACAAAATATCCAATTGCATTATTAACGCACGAAGCTGACCTAGAAGCAACATATTTTTATGACACATAAATAGTTATTTAAGATAGTTATTCTAAAATTGTTTTATATATTATAAATAATAAAGTAGTTTTTATGAGAAAGGGAAAAGAAATGTTAGCATATATAAATGGAAAATTAGAGATGAAAATGACAGGTTATGTAGTTATAGATGTATGTGGATTAGGATATAAAGTATTTATGTCAGATGCAGGAATGGAAAAAATAGGAAATATTGGAGATATAGTAAAAATACACACATATTATAAAGTTAGAGAAGATGATATAAGCATATTTGGATTTAATACATTAGAAGAGTTGAAAATGTTTGAATTATTAATAAGTGTCAGTGGAGTAGGTGCAAAAACAGCACTAACTATGCTTGCAACATGTGAACCATCAGATTTTGCATTAGCTGTAATTTCAGAAGACATAAAGACTTTAACTCGGAATTCCTGGAATTGGTGCTAAATCTGCTCAAAGAATAATTCTAGAATTAAAAGATAAAATAACAAAAGAGCAACAAATTCAAAGTATTCAAAAAGATGTAAATAACAAGTTCGTAGAAGAAAGCAGAATGAAAAATATAGTTGAAAATAATGCCAAAGTTTCAGAAGCAACTGCAGCGCTTCAAGTGCTTGGATATAATAGAAAAGAAATACAAAAAGCACTTGAAAAAATTGATAAAGCAGAGCTATCAACAGAAGAATTAATAAGAAAAGGGTTAAATCTATTAGGAAGATAATAATTGAAAATATGTAAGAGGTAAAAAATGAACAATAATGAACCATTGGCTTTTAGAATGAGACCAAAAAAATTAGAGGACTATGTTGGACAAGAGCATATTTTAGGTAAGGACAAAATATTATATAGAACTATAAAGGCAGACAGGTTATCAAGTATTATTTTATTTGGACCACCAGGATGTGGGAAGACATCCCTTGCAAGAGTTATAAGTGAAACAACTAAATATAAATTTTACAAAATAAATGCAGTAACAGCAGGAGTGGCTGATATAAAAAATGTAATTGAAGAAACAAAAAATTTTATGTTAAATCCCATAGGTAAAAGTATATTATTTATTGATGAAATTCATAGATTTAATAAAATGCAACAAGATGCACTTTTACCATATGTAGAAAATGGTACAATTATTTTAATTGGTGCAACAACGGAAAATCCTTACTTTGAAGTAAATAAAGCGTTAATTTCAAGATCTATGGTAATAAAATTAAATCCATTAACAGAAGAGAATATATTTAACATATTAAAAAAAGCATTAGAAAAAGAAGAAGGACTACGGAGAATACAAAATAAAAATAGAAGACAAAACATTAAAAAAGATAGCCAATATTAGTAATGGTGATGTAAGAACTGCATTAAATGGCTTAGAGATAGCCACATTGACGACCCCGATTGGAGCAGATGGATATATACATTTAACAGATGAGGTTATAAAAAACAGCGTACAAAGTCGAAAGTCAATATTTGACAAAAACGGAGATGCGCATTACGACAATATAAGTGCATTTATAAAATCAATGAGAGGTTCAGATCCTGATGCTACAATATTTTACCTTGCAAGGGCTTTAAATGGTGGAGAGGATCCAATGTTTTTAGCTAGAAGAATAGTAATATGTGCTTCTGAAGATGTAGGAATGGCAAATCCTGAAGCATTGGTATTAGCTAATAATGCTATGCAGGCAGTGCATATGGTGGGTATGCCAGAAGCACGAATAATATTGGCTCAAGCAGCAATATATGTTGCAATATCTAAAAAATCAAATGCAAGTTATAAAGCAATAAATAATGCATTAGAAGATGTAAAGTCAAAAGATACAGGTGAGGTACCTATGCATATAAGAAATGCTCCTATTGAAAATATGAAAGATTTTGGATATGGTAAAGGTTATTTGTATCCACATGATTTCCCAGGTCACTATATAGAGCAACAATATTTACCAGATAAAATGCTTGGAACGAAATATTACAAAGAAGACTTTTAAAATAAACTAGGTTCTATTTTTAGTTACTAAAAAATACGAATAAAAAAAATAAAAAGATAAATAATAAATAAAGAAGCATAATTAAGTAGATTATAGATAATATAAGCTAAAACATGAGTAATATAATAGTTCTAAAATGGAGGTGTTTGTATGAAGTTTTTAAAAGGAATTATGGTAGGAGGAATAATTACAACTGGATTGATAATGATGTACACAGAAAATGATATGATCAACAAGAAGAAATTAATGAAAAAGGGAAAACAAGTAGTAAAAAAAATGGGAATAATATAATAAAGAGCCTGCAAAGTAGGCTCTTTATTATATTATTCCTTTTCTGAATTTTCAATCTCTTCAGATCTATTACATTCATCAAGGATTTCTTTTCTATCGTCAATAAAACAGTCACACTTGTCATATTTATCACCTTTTAAGCATTTTCCTTCATGATGACATTTTGCACATATTTTTATTTTTTTAGTATCATTTACCCAAATCTGTATAGCATATTTTTTTCCAGGACAAAGTGGACCAAATACAAATTCTCCTTCTTTATCTGTAAAAGTGTGGCCAATAGGTCTTCGTTCTTCTTTGCCATGCTCACAAACAATTTCTACTAGCTTTACGACAGCGTTACATACAGGCTCTTTAAAACAATTTTTTACAACTCCATAAATAACGTCGCGGTTATCCTCTGGCAAAGTCACATCAAGGTCAAATTGTTTACCACCTGAAATAACACCATCTACATCAATAATAGGACAATGAGGTTTTTTATCAAATTCCATAAATATTTCATTCCTTTCTTTAAACACAACTAAAAAAGTTGATTATAATATAATATGAAAAAAAAGTAGAAAGTTGAAAGATTTTGTATGGATTTTTTGTCAATTGTCTAATATAATAGATATACAGGAGAAGATAGGAATGAAGAAAAAAAGTGTAACAATTATAATAATAGAATTATGTTTTTTAGCAATAATGTATTTTAGCTTAAGATATATAAAAATAATACCATCATGTTGGGTATATAAAAAAACTGGATTTTTATGTCCTTCATGCGGAGGGACTAGATGTGTAGTTAACTTTTTACAGGGAAATTTTAAAGAAGCATTTAATAATCATATAGTATTTTTTTTAGGAATATTATATTTAATAGTTATAAATATAGTATATTTAATAAACCTAAACAAAAAACAAAAAATTCTAGAATGGATATATCCTAAATATTGGTTTGCAATAATATTTATTATAATATTGGCAATTTATACAATTCTAAGAAATATATTGTAAAAAGTTGTAAAATATAGTATAATAAGTAATATACAGTATAATAAAATATATTTAAGAAAAATAGGAGGATAAATATGGAAGAAGATAAAAAAGAAGTTATAGAAGTTCAAAAAGTCGAAAATAATGAAGAAAAAGTAAAAACAAATAATAACACAAAAGATGCAGTAAAGAAAACAGAAGAAAATAACAAAAAAGGATGGTGTATAGCATCATTAGTATTAGGAATAATATCTATAGTATTTTTTTGTTTATGGAATATATCTATACCATGTGGAGTTTTGGCTATTATATTTGGTATTGCTGGAATTAAATCAAAAAGCAAAGGAATGGCAATTTCTGGACTAATTACAGGAGCTATTGGATTATTAATATCAATGACTATTGTGATATTTATATTTGTGTTTGGTATAGCATCAGGTATTTCAGATGTTGTAGATAAAGATAACATTAGAAGTTATAAAAATAATTACAGTTACAATTTATATGATTAATTAAACATAAATATATAATAAAAATATTGGTAAATATAAGGAGTTTGAATAAATGGGAATAAGTAAATTATTAAAAAAAATTTTTACAAATACTCAGGATGAGGACGAATATAAAGGAAAAATATGTGCGCCTCAAGAAAAAGCAAGAGCAACAAAGAAACATAAGCATAACAAATACGTAGGAACAATCAAGATAGATAGCACTATAGAAAATACATTAGAAGAGCCTAGTGAAAACAGAAGAATACGTATTAATATTGAAAGATAAATAGTATAAATAAGAATATTCTCCAAATTAAAGCATATAAATTAAATAGCTTTAATTTGGAGGTTTTTTTATGTTTGTAGTATTCAACAAAGAAAAAATATATGCATATTTAGTATCACTAATAACAGTTTTTACATTATTTTGTGTTGCAAATACAATAAATTTAAAGAAAGATATACAGGAAACATCTGCAAATATTCAAAAAATGTTACCAATATACAATGTACAAACAGAAGAAAGAAATGTAGCCTTTACAATTAATTGTGCATGGAATGCAGATGATATAGATTTGATACTAAAAACATTAAAGGAAAACAATACAAAAATAACATTTTTTATGGTAGGAGATTGGATAGATAAATATCCGGAAGCTGCTAAAAAGATATACGAAGAAGGGCATGAGTTAGCATCTCATAGTAATACACATCCACATGTTAATAATTTAAGCTATGAAAAAAATATAGAAGAAATTGAAAAAAGTAATGATAAAATTGAAAAAATAACTGGTAAAAGAACTTCAATATATAGACCTCCTTATGGAGAATACAATAACACTGTAATTAAAGCAGCAAGAGATAAAGGCTATTATGCAATACAATGGAACCTAGATACGCTAGATTACACAGGTATAACAGGGGAAGAAATGTGGAGTAGGATAAAAGATAAAATAAAGCCAGGAGACATAATACTAAGCCATAATGGAACTAAGAACACTGCTAAAAGTCTAGATATGATAATTAAGAATATAAAACAAAAAAATTTAAATATAGTAAAGGTATCGGACTTAATATATAAAGATAATTACAATATTAATGCAAATGGAACACAAATTAAAGAAATATAAATATTTATTAAGAATTAATAAATAAGTATATAATTACAAAAAAAGGAAATAATAAGTAATATTAAATATTAAGGGGATAGATAATGTCATTTATAGGGATTATTTCCAATAAAAAAAGCTTCGACAATATAAAAAAAGAGTTGAAGAATTTAAAAAACAATATGAGCGTAATTCATATAAATTTAAATAGTATTTCAAATATCAAAAACATAAAATTTGAAGTAGTAATAATAGATGAAAGTATAGAAAAATTTGTGAACTATGAAGAATGCCTAAATAAGATTTGTAAAGAATGTAAGTATTTAATTGTAAATTCAGATTTAAACAAGAAAGAAAGCATTTTAGATAACAATTCAAATACAATCATAACATTTGGACTAAATAGGAAAGCAACGATTACTATATCTAGTATAAGTGATACAGATATTCTTATTTATAGGCAGAAAACATTTCAAAACAAGTATAAAGAACAAGAAGAAATAGAAGAAAGAAGAATAAAAATAAAAGAAGAAAATAGATTGAAAACATATGAAATACTTATTATATATGCTCTTTCAAGTATATATAATAAAAGTATAATCTATGAAATATAGTAAAATTCTAACTTTTCTACATAAAATTAACTTTTTATGTAGACAAAACCAAAAAAATATTGTATAATATAAACTATAAGTTAAAGTGCGTAAAGAAAAAAATACTAGTAAGTTATTCAAACAAAAATAAGAATAACTTGTGTAAGACAAAAAATGGTTTTACATATCCATAAAAAGAAAAATAGGGAGGAAAAGAAATTGAATACAAATTATTCAGAAAACAACTATATAACATTAGTTGGAAAAGTTACAGGAGAAAAAAAATTTAGCCATGAAATATATGGAGAAAAGTTTTATATTTTTAATTTAGCAATACCTCGTTTAAGTGGTAATAACGATATTATTCCAATTACAGTATCAGAAAGAATAATAAAAGAAGATACGCTACAAGATGAAAAAAGATTATTAGTAAAAGGTCAATTTAGATCTTATAACAGTTACGAAAATGAAAAAAACAGATTAATATTAACAGTGTTTGCTAAGGATATAATTGAAGTAGAAGAAAAAGAAGATGATGAAAACGAAATTGTAAAAAAGGATATTATAACAAATGAAGTTGTACTAGTAGGATATATTTGTAAAAAGCCGATATATAGACAAACACCATTTGGAAGAGAAATATCAGATATATTACTTGCGGTGAATAGAGCATATAATAAATCAGACTATATACCATGTATTGCATGGGGTAGAAACGCAAGATTTTGTCAAAATTTAGAAGTAGGTTCACAAGTAAAAATAATAGGAAGAGTTCAATCTAGAACATATGAGAAAAAATATGAAGATGGAACTATTGAAAATAGAATTGCATACGAAGTATCAATAGGAAGTTTAGAAGTAATAGAAGAAAAAGAAACAGAGAATCAAGTAGAAGAAGAAAATCAAGAGGCAGTATAAGTATTTTAAAAATAATATATAAAAGTTTCAGAAGACTAGTCTTTTGAAACTTTTTTTGGTACAATAGTAAAGTAAAATAAAATACTTAAAAAGTTAAAAAATAAAAAAGGAGACTTATAAATTGAATAAAAAGAGAGATGTTAAAGAAAAAAAATCTATAAAGGAAAAGATTAAAGTAAGTAGTGAAATTAGATTTATGATTTTATCAATAATTCTTATTTCTATTTTTTGTGTAGCAATAACTCCTGTAACGCTACAAAATGACACATTTTATAGTATAAAAATAGGAGAACAAATAGCAAATAATGGAATAGATATGAAAGATCATTTTTCATGGCATGAAAATTTAAATTACACATACCCGCATTGGGCTTATGATTTTGTAACATATCACATATACAATTTATTTGGAATGACAGGTATATATATAGCTACATGTGTATTAGCGGTAATACTGGGAGTATTAATATATCTAGTTAACGTTAAACTTGCTAAGAATAAATTGTTTTCATTTATAATAACAATAGGAACAATGTATTTATTAAAAGGCTTTATTGCAGCTAGAGCACAGCTAGTAACATATTTATTATTTTTATTAACAATATATTTTATAGAAAGATTTCTAGAAACAAAGAAAAAAAGATATATTATAGGGCTAATAGCTATACCAATAATAATAGCAAATTATCATGTCGCAGTTTTTCCATTTTACTTTATACTATATTTGCCATATATAGGTGAATATATAATTGCAGTTTTATCAGAAATTATTTTGTATAGAAAAATAAAAATAAAAATATTAAAAATAATACTAAAAAATCTTGAGAAAAAATCAAATATAAATAAAGATAAAATAGAAAAAATTGAACACGAGTTAGAGGAAATTGAAAATAAAAATGATAAAATAAAAATAAAAAGAACAAAACAAATAAAAGAACCATATAAAATAAGATTAACAAAAAATAACAATGTTAAATGGTTGATAATAGTTATGATAATATGTGTTTTCACAGGATTTTTAACACCTTTAGGGGATACTCCATACACATATTTACTAAAAACTATGCAAGGAAATACAACTGAAAATATAAATGAACATTTACCAACTACAATATCAAAAGATACTAATTTAATGTGTACATTAATAGTTTTCTTATCAATTCTAATATTTACAAAGGCTAAAATTAGATTAAGTGATTTGTTTATGCTATGTGGCTTATGCTATTTGGCGTTGAGCGCAAGAAGACAGGTAAGTATTTTTGCTATTATTAATTCTATTGTTTTAAATAGATTAATTGTAGAAATGCTAAAGATATATGTAGATAAAAATATTGAAGATATTGACAAAAAATTTATAAAGAATATTCCAGTATTGATAGCCATTATAATAATAACGTTAGGTCTAAGTTGGAATTTTGGAAAATATAAATTCAAAGAAAAATATATAAGTGAATCAACATATCCAGTGAAAGCATGTGACTATATATTGGAAAATATAGATTTAGAAAAGGCTAGATTTTATAATGAATATAACTATGGAAGTTATATGTTATATAGAGGAATTCCTGTATTTGTAGATTCAAGGGCTGATTTATATGCGCCAGAATTCAGTAATAAGGAAGAAGATATATTTATGGACTTTATAGATACATCTAACATTAATAAGTTCTACGAGGATGTATTTGAAAAATATAATATTACACATGTAATTTTGTATAAAAATTCTAAGAATAATATGATAATTGAAAAAACAAAAGATCCAAAATATAAAGTACTATATCAAGATAAACAATTTGTTATATATGAAAGAATAGATAATAATGAAAAATAGATTGTAAAGGAGAAAGTAGTGGAAACTTTTATTGTAGAAAAATGCTATGAAGGAAGTAGAGTAGATTTATATTTAACTAAAGAAATAGAAGATATTTCCAGAGTAACAGTACAAAGACTTATAGACGAAAGTAAGATATTAGTAAATGGAAATAGAACTAAAAGTTCATATAAGGTTCAAGAAAATGACAAGATAACAGTGGAAGAAGATAAGCCTAAAGAAATATTTCTAAAAGCACAAAATATACCAATTGAAATTATCTATGAAGATGGAGATATTATTGTTGTAAATAAGCCCAAAGGTTTGGTTGTGCATCCTGCAAATGGTAATCCAGATGGTACATTAGTAAATGCAATAATGGCAATATGCAAAGATTCTTTATCTGGTATTGGTGGAGAAATAAGACCAGGAATTGTTCATAGACTTGATAAGGATACTTCTGGTATTTTAATAATAGCTAAGAATGATAGAGCACATATTAACTTAAGCGAACAAATAAAGAACCATGAAGTAAAAAAAACATATATAGCATTAGTAAGAGGAATTGTAAAAGAAAATGAAGCAACAATTAATATGCCAATTGGAAGAAGTCCAAAAGATAGAAAGAAAATGGCTGTTGTAAAGAATGGAAAAGAAGCTATTACACATTTTAAGGTATTAAAAAGATATGATAAATATACATTATTAGAGATTAAGATTGAAACAGGAAGAACACATCAAATAAGAGTTCATCTATCACAAATAGGATATCCAATAGTTGGAGATATGACATACTCTAATGGAAAAAATGAATGGCAGATAATGGGGCAATGTTTGCATGCTAAAAGCCTTCAGTTTAAACATCCAATAACTAATGAAAATATTTATTTAGAAGCGGAAATTCCAAATTATTTTAAAACATTATTAAAAGAATTAGAAGAAAGAAATTCTTAGTATTAAAATAATAAACAATTATATTATAAATAAAAAAATATAAAATCTTTTTAAATAGGTAAATGTTATTAAGTATAATTATTAATCAGAAAGGTATGAAAGGAAATTGGAAGAAAATAATGAAATTCGTTTGCAAAAGTTTTTAGCTGAAGCAGGTGTCGCATCAAGAAGAAAAGCTGAAGAATTAATAGTTAATGGGAGTATTATAGTAAACGGTAAAAAAGTAACGCAACTAGGTGTAAAAGTAGACCCTAAAAAAGATAGTGTAGTATATAATGGTAAAAAAGTAGAGATACAAAAAAATAATATTTATATACTTTTGAACAAACCAATAGGTTATGTAACTACGGTAAAAGATCAATTTAAAAGAGATTCTGTATTAGATTTAGTAAAGATAAAAGAAAGAATAGTGCCAGTAGGAAGGCTAGATATGTACACATCAGGAGCACTAATTTTAACAAATGATGGTGATTTTGTATATTATGTTACTCATCCAAAGCATGAAATAGATAAAACATATACGGTTACGATTAAAGGAATAGCTCAAAAAGAAAAAATAGAAATGCTAAGAGAAGGTATAATAATAGACGATTACAAAACAAAACCTGCAAAAGTTAGAATATTAAAAACAGATGAAGAAAGAAACATATCAAGGCTAGAGATAATAATTCATGAAGGAAAAAATAGACAGGTAAGAAAAATGTGTGAAGCAGTGGGGTATAAAGTTATAGCACTGCATAGAAGTGGAATTGCAGGTATAAGTGTAAAGGATATACCAATAGGGAATTGGAGATATTTAAAAGAAGCAGAAATTAAGAAAATAAAGGGAGAATAATTTTTTAACGCAAAATGTTGAAAATAAAGAAAAAACAAGATATAATATAAAAAACAAAAGAAAAAGGAGTTAAAATAAACTAATGAGTGCATTTAGATTTAAGCCGGAGGGTTGGAATAATGAAATTACAGATGTCGAAAAAAACAATATACAAAAATATATAATAGATAAAGAAATATTGCAAGGTATAGTAAAAGAATGTGATCAACAATATAACCTACATATTAATTTCGGGAATGGTATAACAGGAATAATACCAAGGAATGAAATAGAAAAAATAAATATAGATGAAAATGGAGTACCAAAGGAAAAACTATGTACAGGGAAAGTCCATAAGTTTGTCCAGTTTAAAATAAAAGAAGAGCTGGAGAATAAAATATTAATACTATCAAGAAAAGAAGTACAAGAAGAAGCCTTAAACTGGGTAAAAAATGATTTACAAGAAGGAAAAAGAATAAGTGGTATAGTTAAAAATATAAAACCATATGGTGCATTTATAGAAATAGGTGGTGGTATTGTTGGTCTTGCACATATAGAGGATTTATCAATTGCAAGAATAAAAACACCTTATGAAAGATTAAGAATAGGACAAAAAGTTGATGTTATAATAAAGTCTATTGATAGAGATACAGGAAAAATAATCTTATCGTATAAAGAAATTTTAGGAACATGGGAAGAAAACGCAAATAAATTTACTGTTGGAACAATAACAAAAGGTATAGTTCGAGAAACAGAAAAAAATAAAAATGGAGTATTTATAGAATTAATGCCTAATCTAGTAGGTATGGCCGAATATAAAGAAGGACTAGAATATGGTAGAAAAGTAGAAGTATATATCAAAAAAATAGATAGAGAAAAAAAGAAGGTAAAGCTTTCAATAATGGGTAAATAATAAAAAATGAGAGGGGAGTAAATGAAATGATAGAGGATAATGAAATAAAAGCTCAAGTATCACCTTTTGCTATTAGAGAAGGAGAAATAAAAACTTTTGATGGCAAAGATGGCTATGTTTCAATGAATCAAATTGTACATAAGATAAACATTGGTCACATAAATGAAATACATTTTGAAATTTTAGAGCTAGTAAATGAATTTGAGTTTATTACATCAAGGCAATTATACCAGATGCTAGAGATAAAAGGAATCGACCCTAAATCACAAGATAAATTAAACAATAAATTGGATCAACTTGTAAAGTCTAAAATATTAACTAGGTATTATTTTAATTCTGATGAAGGAAAAGGAATATATAGAATCTATTGTTTAGAAAAAATGGGAAAATATTTATTAGAATCAAAAGAAATAGAATGCAAATGGCAACCGTCAGATAATACTAAACCTGTTGCAATGATAAAGAAAAGATTAGCAGGAAATCAAACATTAATTGCATATTTAAGAAAAGTTAAAGCTTTTGATAGTTATACAGTAAAGCCCACTTTAACAGCAAAAATAAGTGGAAAAGCTTTTAAAGCAAGTGGTGGAGCAGTAAAATTAATAAAAAACAATAAATCAATCCAATTTATTTTTGAGGCAGTAAGAAGAGAAAAAGATTGGAAAAAGAAACTAGTTGATAAAGTGAGATTGTACAAGGATTTTTATGATAACTTTGTACAAGGTGATTCAGGGTATTTAAATATCCCACAATTAATTTTTGTTTGTGAAGACGAAAAGCATATGGCGGAAACATTTAGAGAAATAGTAACAAATCAATTGGAGATTCCTAAAATAAAATTATATTTTACTACAGACCTAAGGCAAAATAAAGATACTCTTGAAGAAACCTTAGTAGAGTTTAAATTAATAGATGGAAAATATAAGATGGAGAATATTGAGTTGAAATTATTAGGCATGTAAAAGTATTAGTAGTATTGAAAAAAGCATTAGTTTATACCTAATGCTTTTTTTGCTTTTTCTACATCCTCTATAGTTGCTGTTCTTAACCCTTCTAATTCATATTGAACACCAAGTTTTTCCCATTTATATTTACCCATATCATGATAGGGAAGAATTTCCACTTTTTTTACAGTCTTTAAGGTGGAAATAAACTCTTTTAGTTTTAATAAGTCATTTTCATCATCGGTATATCCAGGAACAAGAACCTGTCTTATCCACATAGAAATATTGTTATCACTCAGATATTTTGCAAATTCTAATTCTAATTTATTAGAATTTCCAACTAGATTTTTACATTTTTCGTCATTTATGTGTTTAATATCAAGTAAAACCAAATCTGTAACAGAAAGAACATTCTTAATATCGTCAGTTATTGCAATCATTCCGGAAGAATCTATGCAAGTGTGTATATTTTCCTTCTTTAATCTTTTAAATAATTCATAGACAAATTTAGGTTGAAGAAGAGGTTCTCCACCAGTTACTGTTACTCCTCCGATTTGGACAAATGTAATGTTTATAGTTTAATATTTTATTAAATATAGCATCTAAAGATTTATAGCTTCCGGAATTAATATCCCAGGTATCTCTGTTATGACAATATTTGCAATGTAAATGGCAACCTTGAAGGAAAAGTACAAATCTAATACCAGGGCCATCAACTGTTCCGAAAGATTCAACTGAATGAACTCTAGCGTAATAATCTAAATCTTCTGCTTCCATATTTAGTAGATATCCTTTCTATATTTTTTCATGAATAGTTCTATTAATAACATCCAATTGTTGTTCTCTTGTTAACTTTGTAAAGTTTACAGCGTATCCAGATACTCTAATTGTTAATTGAGGGTATTTTTCCGGATGTTCCATAGCGTCTTTTAACAAAGATCTATCAAATACATTTACATTTATATGATGACCTGTTTGAGCAAAATATCCATCCAACATGTCTATTAAATTCGAAATTCTATCATTTTCTGTTTTGCCAAGTGTATTTGGCGTAATAGAAAATGTGTAAGAAATACCATCTTCAGCAGAGTCAAAAGGTAATTTAGCAATTGTATTCATAACTGCAAGAGCACCATTTATATCCCTTCCATGTAATGGATTAGCACCAGGGGCAAATGGTTTTCCAGATTCTCTGCCATCAGGAGTACTTCCTGTAGATTTACCATATACAACATTTGAAGTTATTGTTAATATAGATAAAGTATGTTTTGAATTTCTATAAGTTTGATGTTTTCTTAATTTATTAATAAATTTCTTTATTATATCAACAGCAATTTGATCAACTCTATCGTCATCATTTCCGTATTTTGGAAAGTCGCCTTCAACTTTATAATCTACGGCAAGACCAGAATCATCTCTAATAACCTTTACTTTGGCATATTTTATAGCAGAAAGAGAATCTGCAACTACAGAAAGACCTGCCACACCACATGCCATTGTTCTAATAACATCTTTATCATGTAAAGCCATTTCTAAAGCTTCATAACAATATTTATCATGCATATAATGAATAGCATTTAATGCTTTTATATAAATTTTAGCAACATAATCCATCATTTGATCAAATTTCTCAGTTACCTCATTATAATCTAAATATTCTGAAGTTATAGGTTCATATTTAGGAGTAACCTGTTTACCAGATTTTTCGTCTCTACCACCATTAATAGCATATAATAGAGTTTTTGCAAGGTTGGCTCTCGCACCGAAAAATTGCATTTGCTTTCCTAATTTCATAGAAGAGACACAGCAAGCTATTCCATAGTCGTCTCCTAAAGTTATTCTCATCAAATCATCATTTTCATATTGAATAGATGAAGTATTAATAGATAGCTTTGTTGTAAATCGCTTAAATCCTTCGGGTAGTCTAGTAGACCACAAAACAGTCATATTAGGTTCTGGAGCTGGACCTAAATTTTGAAGAGTATGCAACATTCTAAAAGAATTTTTTGTAACTAAAGTTCTTCCATCAATTCCCATGCCACCAATACTTTCTGTTACCCAAATAGGGTCTCCACTAAACAATTCATTATATTCAGGGGTTCTTAAAAAACGTACCAATCTAAGTTTCATTACAAAATGATCCATAATTTCTTGAGCTTGCTGCTCTGTTATTTTTCCATCCTTTAGATCACGCTCAATATATATGTCCAGAAAAGAAGATGTTCTTCCTAAGCTCATTGCTGCTCCATTTTGTTCTTTTATTGCTCCTAAATACCCAAAATATAACCATTGAACAGCCTCTTTAGCATTTCTAGCAGGTTTAGAAATATCAAAACCATATTTTAAAGCCATAATTTTTAATTCCTTTAAAGCTTTAATTTGTTCACTTATTTCTTCTCTACTTCTTACAACATTTTCATTTAATTCATCAACATTTAAAATATCTAATTCTTTTTGTTTTTCTTCTATTAAAACATTTACTCCATATAACGGAATTCTTCTATAGTCACCAATTATCCTACCTCTTCCATAACCATCTGGAAGACCTGTAATTAAATGAGAAGTTCTAGCTGCTCTAATATCGGGTGTATACACATCAAAAACACCATCATTATGAGTTTTTCTATATTTATGAAATATTTCCTCAACTTTAGGATCAACTTCTCTTCCATATGCTACACATGATTTTTCAACAATTCTGATTCCACCAAAAGGCATGATAGCTCTTTTTAGAGGACTATCAGTTTGAAGCCCCACTATTTCTTCTAGGTTTTTATCAATATAGCCTGCATCATGACTTGATATAGTAGAAATTGTTTTTGTATCTATATCTAAAACGTTACCGTTTGAATCATGTTCTTTTTTATATAAATCTAAAACTTTATTCCACAATTTTTGTGTTTTTTCAGTGGTAGACGCTAAAAAACTGTCATCACCTTCATATGGGGTATAATTTCTCTGAATAAAGTCTCTTACATTTATTTCATTCTGCCAATCTCCTTTAGAAAAGCCATTCCATTCATTAAAATTCATATTATTACCTCCTTAAACGATATTAATTTAGTATGGACTTTTTTATCAAATATTATGATAGCATAAATAAAAAATATAAGCAATGTATATATGTAATATTAAATTATAAGACTGAATAGTAACTATTTATTTGTATCCGTATCTAAAATGGTTTTAGCAATATTAAAAATTAGTCGTTGTTGTTCTGGGGTACATTTTTTTAGCAATTGTGAAAATTCTTTATTTAGGTAATTTGAAGAAATACTAGATGCACCGTTTAAAAGTTCCCCTTCAGAAACACCTAATAAATTACATAATTGATTTAATCTTGTTAAATTAATATGAGAAGCGCCTCTTTCAACTCTACTTAAATAAGCAATAGAAATATCAAGTTTTTCAGATAGTTCCTCTTGTGTTAATTTTTTTGCAAGCCTTGCCTCTCTTATTCTTTGACCTAATAAAGCAAAATCAACTGACATAAAATCACCTTCCTATTATAAGCTAATATAGCATTTAAAAATTTAAATTCACAGAAACTAAAAGTAAAAATTAACCTATAGATTAATAAAAATGAAAAAGTTTTTAAAAAAACTTTAAAAACCAAGAAAGAAAAAAGGAGAAAAAGAGAGTAATAAAGAGGAAAAAAGAGTAAAAAATATATAATTTGGAAAATAATAGATAAAAAATGATATAAAAAAGGTAAATTAGTCAAATATATGTATACATAATTTGATTTTGCAAAGAATATATAGTATAATAAATAATGGTCGCATTAAGGAACATACAAAAAGGAGAGTGAATTTTTATTTTAGACAGAAAATTAAAATACTACACAAAAGAGGTTTTTAAGTATTTTAACATTACTATTATAGCTTTGGGTTTTATAATTGCGATAATTTTAATAAAATATAAACCAGTTTATAAAGTAAGTATTTCTGGAGAAGAAGTAGGATATATAGAGAACAAAGAAAGTTTTGAAAAAAATATAAAAGATAACATAGTAAATAATGAGACAAAAACTGTGGAAACAGTTGATTTAAAAACAAATCCAGAATATGAGTTAAAACTTGTAGATAGAACACTAAAGACTAATGAGGAAGAAATAGCACAAAATATACAAGAAGATATAACTGTAACATATAAATATTATGAAATAGCATTAAATAATAAAATTATAAATTGCACAAATACAATAGAAGAAGCAGAAGAAGTAGTAGATGCTGTAAAAGAAGAGAATAAAGAGTTAGATTTAAACATTGTAGAAAAATACACAAATAATTCCCAAGATATAGATACAAGCGAAATAGAAACTACTAAGAATGAAGCAAAGATAAAAATATCTGAAGAGATTGAAAAAGAGAAGAAAGAGAAAGAAGAAGAGGAAAGAATTAATAATATGCCAAGTATAAATGGTATAAAACTAGCTTGTATACCTGTAAATGGTACAATTTCGTCAAGATATGGGGTAAGTAGCAGGATAAGAAGTTCTAATCATACAGGCCTTGATATAGCAGCACCACAAGGAACAGAAATTAAATCAATTACAGATGGAATTATAACATGTGCAAGTTATAATGGTTCATATGGAAATCTGGTAAAAATTGATCATGGAAATGGAATAGAAACATGGTATGGACATACAAGTAAAATGCTTGTTACAGTTGGTCAAAATGTAAAAGCAGGTGAAGTAATTGCTTTAGTTGGTTCTACAGGTAATTCAACAGGACCGCATTTACATTTAGAAATAAGAATAAATGGAGAGCATGTAAATCCACAACAATATTTATATAAATAATTGCCAAAAGGTTCACCCTTTAGGCAATTTTTTTTATACAACAGGAAAGTATAAGCTTAACATATAAATTATTAAACTTTCAAGAGAAAAATTGCTGTAAATTGTAACATTTTGTAAAGTAGGACAGTAAATTTTAAGGACGAGAAGTTGACAAAAATTTCAAATAATATATAATAATTATGTTTAAAAAAATATATATCAACATAAAATAATATATATTACAAACAAGGAGGAATAATTATGTCTGATAATAACAATCTAGAAGAAGAAAAAAAAGTTCAGGAGATGATAAATAAACTTGTGGAAAAAGCTAAAATAGCATCTAGAGAATATATGAAGTTAGACCAAAAAACTGTAGATAACATAATAAAAGCGATGTCTATGGCAGGATTAGAACATCACATGGAACTTGCAAAAATGGCTGTAGAAGAAACGGGAAGAGGAATATATGAAGACAAAATTACAAAAAATATGTTCTCTACTGAATATGTATATCACAGCATAAAACATGAAAAAACAGTAGGTATAATAAATGAAAATGAAGAAGAGGGATATGTAGAAATAGCAGAGCCAGTTGGAATTATAGCAGGGGTTACACCTGTTACAAATCCAACATCTACAACCATGTTTAAATCTATTATATCAGCAAAAACAAGAAATGTAATTATATTTGGTTTTCACCCATCTGCTCAAAAATCAAGTAGTATGGCAGCAAAAATTGTAAGAGATGCAGCCATTAAAGCTGGAGCACCTGAAAATTGTATATTATGGATTGAAGAGCCAAGTATTTTAGCTACCAGATTATTAATGAATCATCCAGATGTAAATTTGATTTTAGCTACTGGAGGAACTGGAATGGTAAAAGCTGCTTATTCATGTGGCAAGCCAGCACTAGGTGTAGGACCAGGAAATGTACCATGTTATATAAACAAAACTGCAAAATTAAGGACAGCGGTAAATGATGTAGTTATGTCAAAATCATTTGACAATGGAATGATTTGTGCATCTGAACAAGCTGTGTTAGTTGATAAAGAGATACATGAAGAATTTGAAAAATTAATGAAAGAAGCAGGATGCTATTTTATTAATTCTGAGGAAAAAGGAAAACTATCAAAAAGTATGTTTGAATATACAGAAGAATATGGTTATAAACTAAAATCACATATTCCTGGACAATCACCATATAAAATAGCTAAGGAAGCCGGATTTGAAGTGCCAGAAGAGACAAAAGTAATTGTAGTTTCGGAAGAAGGTATTGGCAGAGATTACCCATTTTCAAAAGAAAAATTAAGTCCAGTTTTAACATATTATATTGTAAAAGATGAAGAAGAAGGAATAGAAAAGGCAGAAAGATTATTAGAGTTTGGAGGACTTGGACATTCAGCTGTTACACACTGCAATAACAAAGAAGTAACATTAAAGTTTTCAAAAACTATGAAAGCGGGAAGAATTATAGTAAATTCTCCATCAACTCATGGAGCAATTGGCGATATATATAATACAAATATGCCATCACTTACATTGGGATGTGGTTCATTTGGAGGAAATTCAACAACTGCAAATGTATCATCAGTAAATTTAATAAATATAAAAAGAGTTGCGAAAAGGAGAGTTAATATGCAATGGTTTAAAATTCCAGAAAAAATATATTTTGAGGCAGGTTCTATCCAATATTTAGAAAAGATGCCAAATATTGAAAGGGCATTTATAGTAACTGATGAAGGCATGGTAAAATTAGGATATGTAGATAAAATATTATATCACTTAAGAAAAAGAATAAAATATGTACATTCAGAAATATTTAGTGAAGTAGAATCAGATCCGTCATTCGATACAATAAAAAAAGGTGTTGAATTAATGGAAAACTTTAAGCCTGATGTAATTATTGCGTTAGGTGGTGGAAGTGCCATAGATGCAGCAAAAGGAATGTGGTTATTTTATGAAAATCCAGATGCTGATGTTGAAGGCTTAAAACTAAAATTTATGGATATTAGAAAAAGAACATACAAATTTCCTAAATTAGGGGCAAAATGTAAAATGGTAGCTATACCAACAACATCTGGAACCGGTTCAGAAGTTACATCTTTTGCAGTTATAACAGACGAACAAAAAAATAAAAAATACCCATTAGCAGATTATGAATTAACACCAGATGTTGCAATTGTAGATCCAGATTTAGTAATGAGCTTACCAAAATCAATTACTGCAGATACGGGAATGGATGTATTAACACATGCAATAGAAGCATATGTATCCAACATGGCATCAGATTACACAGATGGATTATCAGAAAAAGCCGTAGAAATAGTTATGAAATATTTAGAAAAGGCTTATGATGATGGTACAGATAAGTTAGCAAGAGAGAAGATGCACAATGCAAGTACAATTGCAGGAATGGCATTTACTAATGCATTTTTAGGAATAAATCATTCACTTGCTCATAAGTTAGGTGCTGAATTCCATTTACCACATGGTAGAATAAATGCAATTATATTGCCATATGTTATAAAATATAATAGTAGTAAACCAACAAAATTTGTATCTTTCCCTAAATATGAATATTTTATTGCAGATCAAAAATATTATGAATTAGCAAAAAAAGTAGGACTAAAAGCAGATACAGTTGAAGAGGGAGTAAACAGTTTAATAGAAAGAATAAAAGAAATGAACGAACATCTAAATATTCCAAAAACAATAAAAGATGCGGGAATTGAAGAACAGGAATTTCTATCTAAAATAGATATGATAGCAGAAAGAAGTTTTGAGGACCAGTGTACAACAGCCAACCCAAGAGTACCACTTGTTTCAGAACTAAAACAGATATTATTAGATTGTTACTATGGAAAATAGTATTAACAAATTGAAAGAGGATTTCTATGTTATGGAATCTTCTTTTTTTTGAACAAAATCAAGTTGAATTCACATATTATGTAAATGCTACATAATATATACAAAATAAAAGAGAAAGGTGGTAAAAATATGGCAGAGTACATAATAGAAGGAGGTAAAAGAGTTGAGGGAGAAGTGACAATATCAGGTTCTAAAAATGCATCTCTTCCTATAATTGCAGCTACTATTTTAAATAAAGGAAAAACAACATTATATAATGTTCCAAATATACATGATACACAAATGATGTTTGAGATTTTAAAAAAAATAGGTGGAAAAATTATTAAAAAAAATAATAAGGTAATTATAGATACAAGTAATATACATATGTATGAGATTCCAGAGGAACTAATGAGACAAATGCGTTCATCAGTTATAATCGTAGGAGCATTAATTGGAAGATATAAAGAGGCAAAATTTTCATATCCAGGGGGATGTGACATTTAATTGATACATAAGAATGAATAGACCCAATTATACAATTGTATAATTGGGTCTAAAGAGAAGTTTAATATTAGTTTACCATTCTTCTAAAATCCCGTAAAAAGCTTTTGTAATTTGCTTTGGGAAGATTAGAGATTTGTACAGGATCATATATTCTTGTAGAATATACTAAAAAGCTGTTGTTTTCAGTAGTGATTGAAATTATTCGATAATGTGCAAATGTAAAATAACTTTCCTTTTTAGTAGCAACATAGACATCATCGCCTATTTTCAATTCATGCATTCCATTATCATACAAAATACCTTCTGAAAAAACTGCAACTCTTCTATTTTCAGATCTCATATTGGAGATATATAGCTTTTCTCCAATAACCTCTGTGTAATAAAGCGTATTAATTTTAGAACACGCTTGCTTACAATTAAAATGAGACTTAACAAAAGAAGTATTGTTTGTTCTTGCAAGAAAAGTTGTTTTTACATCATATGTCCTTGCAAGCAATGCCATAGTTTTGTCACATGTAATTAGAATAACATTATCTTTATTGTTTGCACAATATTTAATGATACATTCATCATGTGAACTAAAACTTTCATCAATTTGAATACATTTATATAACTTGCCATTGGTTGCTGCCATAGATAAGATTCTTCGCGCATCGAGTCCACTGGGATCATTATATTTTTGCATAGCATTAAGCTCTTTAATAGTAATGCTAGTCAAAATTATTTTAGAACCTGTGTAGCTTATTTTTTTAAGCACATAATATAAATTTTCTATTCCCATTAAGGATGCGTCGATAACGAAGTTGACAGACTTTTCTGAGTTTTTCTCAGCTTCAGGATTTTGATGATAAATGTTATCTTCTGAATTTTCATGCATAGTCTTAGATTCAACATTTGATTCGATTGTTTTATTTTTTTCGATCAGTTGCTGAATATTTGAGTATGTCCGAGGATGTTTACTCAAGCTTGTTTTAACTTGAGCAACAGTTATTTCTACGGCTGTTGCGATTTCATTTAAGGAAGTAACTGATGGATTCGATTTTACAAATTTCTTAATCTCTAAAAAATCACTTTCTATTTGCTGTGTATTTCTTTTTGCCATTAAAAAAATCCCCTTTACAATTTTTTTGTAACTACTATGATGACAGTAAATATATTAAAACTTCTCCTTTCTTTTACCCTCAGTATAAAAGGGCTTATTTGTGCAACATAGGCTACATAATTATTATAACATAATATTTTATTTTTGTAAAATGAATTAGAACATTTAGTTATTCCAGTCACATTCGATTAATTCTCAAAATATTTAGATAGCAATCACTTAGCTAAGGAATTCTAATTACATATGACTGAACAGTAATTTCCAGTTTTTGTAATAAGTACAAAAAGTCTTTGAATATAAATTAGAGGGAAGGAAGGTGAATATTCTGGAAAAGGCAAAGGATAATAAAAACAAAAAGAAAAAAGATAAATTACTATTTGCAGTATTTATTTGTCCAAAATCAAATGTTGGTGAATTAGAAGATTATAAACAGATATTCACCGATATTATCTCTGATAGAATAAAACAAAAATACAAATAAAGAACAAGAACAAAATTTCGCAAAAAGTATTGAAAAATTTTTAGAAATATGATATAAATAGAATATCGAATGAAACAATATAAATTTAAAGGAATTTCAACTGTTCGGAATTTCCGAACAGTTGGAAAGAGGAGATGATATTCATGGCAAATGATCTAGTAAACAAAACAGAAAAAGATTTTGAAAGTATTAAGCATGTAGATGAAAATGGAACTGAATTTTGGTATGCTAGAGAACTAATGATAATGTTAGAATATAGCAAATGGGGAAATTTTAAAAATGTAATAACTAAAGCAAAAGATGCTTGTAAAGGTAGTGATATCGCACAAGAAGAACACTTCGCCGACGTCGGGAGGGTGTTAAAAGTTGGGAATAATGCTGAAATGGAAGTAGATGATATAAAACTTACAAGATACGCATGCTATCTTATAGCACAAAATGGAGATAGTAGAAAAAAAGCAATAGCATTAGCTCAAACTTATTTTGCAGTTCAAACTAGAAAACAAGAATTAACAAGACAAGAATATGAACAATTAAGTGAAGATGAAAAGAGATTATATACTAGAAAAAATGTAAAAGATAAAAATAAATATTTATTTGATACAGCAAAATTAGCAGGTGTAAAAAATTATGGAAAATTCAATAATTATGGTTATAGAGGACTATATAATGGAGAAACTGCTAAAGATATTGCAAATAGAAAAGGTATATCAGAGAAAGAAGATATACTAGATTATATGAGTAGTACAGAACTCGCAGCAAATTTATTTAGAATTACACAAACTGATGAAGTTTTAAAAAATAAAAATATAGATAATGAAGATGATGCATGTAAAACTCATCATAATGTAGGACAAGCTGTTAGACAAACTATAAAAAGAATAGGTGGTACTATGCCAGAAGATTTACCAACACCAAGCAAAAGTGCAAAACAAATTGAAAAAGAGAAAAATAAACAGTTAAAGGAAAATGATAAAAAGAAACTAAAATGATAAATAAAGGATTCAGATGGTTAGTATTGCTATCCAACTGGTAACAAATTGTTACCAGTTCAAAGAAAATGAACTGTCAAGAATTTCTTTACAGTTCAAATTACTATATATTTCAGTAAAAAAAATGAACTTACAAGAATTTCTTGTGAGTTCAACTGGTTACAAATTGTAACCAACTGAAATAAAACAATGTTTTGCCGACGTCAGCAAAACATAGAACAACTTCCTGACGTCGGCAAGTTGATAAAAAAGTTCTAAAATTTTGAGAAAACAACTTGAAATTATAGGACTTTTTTTGTATAATAGCAACAATAAGAAATATTGAAAAGAAAATGTTATTGATACATTATAAAAATGGAGGTATATCATGCAAAAGCAAAACAATGAAAAAAGAGTAGTAATCTATTGCAGAGAAAGTAGAGATGACTATGGAGAAAATTACGAAAGAATAGAAACACAAAGAGATTTACTTGTTAAATATTGTAAAAGCCATGGATATACCAATATTGCCCAAATTATAATGGATGATGATAAAAGCGGAACTGATTTTAGTAGGTTTGATGATATAAGAGAAAGAGCAAGAAAAAAAGAGATAGATGTAATTGTATTTAAAAATTCTGCAAGGCTTGGAAGAAATCAAAGAGAAACATTAGAATTTGTAGAATACCTAGAAGAACAAGGTGTAGAAATAATATTTGAAGATGAGCAATATAATGAGGAAATGTTTGGTTTGTATGCTTGGTTTAACGAAAGAAGAGCAAGAGATGACAGCAAAAATATAAGAAGAAATTTAAGGCACAAAATAGAAGAGGGAGACTTATTAGTAAAAGCAATATATGGTTATAACAAAGGTGAAAAAAATTTAACAATTAATGAAGAAACTGCGCCAGTAGTACAAGAAATATTTGAATTATATTCTAAATGCTGGGGTTATCAAAAAATTGCAACACATTTAAATAAAAAAGGAATACCTACACCATCTCAAAGTAGAAATTTTGCAAATGCAAAACAAACAGCAAATTGGAAAGCACAACACATTGTAAGAATATTAGATGATAGAAGATATACTGGAGACTATGTTGGAGGTCATACTGAAAAATTAAGCTTTAAATCTAAAAAAACAAGAGTTAAACCAGAGCAAGAGTGGACTATAATAGAAAATCATCATGAACCCATTATAGATAAAAAATTATTTGAAAAAGTGCAAAAGATAAGGAAAAAAAGGAAAAAAGAAAGTGATAAAATAAACAATGGATTCAAATTTTTAGATACAGATAATAATCTTTATTCAGGACTTTTATATTGTGGAAGATGTGGGCGACCTATGTATAAAAGAAAAGGAAATACTGGAACAAGAAAAAGACCAGACAGTTATTTATGCAAAAAATATAGTAATGAAGGTGCAATAAAAGGTATAAGACTAGACTATGGATGTAAACCACACAGAATGAGAATAGAATATTTAGACCAAATAGTAAATGCATATATAGATAATTTGGTAAGTAATCCAGAGTTTAAAGATTTTGTGATGGATAATGTAAAGGCAATATCTACAAACAAAGTAACACTAGAAAAGGATTTAAACAAATCTAAACAAACATTAGAAAAGTTAGAAAAACAATTTAAACAAGTTTATGAAGATAAGTTAAACGACTTAATTCCAGAATTTATATATAAAGATAAAAAACAAGAACTAGAAAAAAAAATAAAATATGAAAAAGAAAATTTGCAAGAAGTAGAAGCCAAATTCAATACATTAAACAAATTAGAAGATAAAGAAGACTTAATATTTAAAGCAATAGATGACATCAGAGCAAATGGATTAACAAAAGAAGAACTATCAAGACTATTTGATAAAATAGTGGTATTTGATCCAGAAGAAATTACACCAGAAATAAAAGAAGAATACAACTTAACAGAAACAATGTATAATGAATTATATGAAAATGGAGGTTTAGCATTCCATTTAAAATTCATGTATCCACAAACTATCACAAACAGGGGGATGTGATATAGGAACAAGACCAATTGACATACATTTAAAAGCTTTTGAAAAATTAGGAATAAATATTAGCAAAAACTATGGAAATATTACATGTTTTTGTGATAAAATAACAGGTGAGAAAATTGATTTTGAATTTCCGAGTGTTGGAGCTACTGAAAATACAATACTTTCAAGTTGCTTAGCAGAAGGGAAAACAATTATTACAAATGCTGCAAAAGAGCCAGAAATAATTGATTTACAAAATTTTCTAAATAGAATGGGTGCAAAAATTAAAGGAGCAGGAACAAGTAAAATAGAAATAGAAGGAGTAAAAAAATTAAAAGATATTAGTTATAGCATAATGTCAGACAGAATAGAGGCCGGAACATTTCTATGTATGGCAGCTATGACAGGAGGGAAAATAAATATTAAAAACGTAAACCCCGACAATATTATACCAGTTATTGATAAGTTAGAAGAAACAGGATGTATAATAAAAATAAGAAAAAATGAAATTGAATTGTCTGGACCAAGAAGATTAAAAGCAGTGGATATAAAAACTATGCCATATCCAGGATTCCCAACTGATATACAATCTGTGTTTTCCACAGTGCTTACAACAGCAAAAGGAACATCTATGATAATTGAAAATATATTTGAAAGCAGGTATAAATATACGCAAGAGCTAATTAGAATGGGTGCAAAGATAACAATAGAAGGAAAAACCGCAGTGATAAAAGGTGTAAGAAAGCTATATGGTACAACGGTGAAGGCCACAGATTTACGAGGGGGAGCGGCGCTGGTTATTGCTGGTATAGCTGCAAAGGGAGTCACTACAATTGAAAATATTGAATATATTTTAAGAGGATATGAAAAATTTGATGATAAAATAAGAAACCTAGGAATTAATATAAAAATAAAATAGTTTTTAAGGGTGTAAAAATGCACCCTAAATATATTATATAAGGAGGAATTTTATTGAAATCCAAAGAGGTAGATTTGAATTTGTATTATATGGATGATGGACAAGTCAATAAAAATAAGAAACAAAAAAACAATAAAATCAAAGAAAGAGAAAAAAGAATAAAGCAAAGTAAACAAATAGAAAAAGAAAAAGAAGAATTTGATTTAGATACAGAAACAGTTATAAAAATGACAAATAAAAACAGAATCAAAAAAGAAGAACAAATAAGGAAGATTACAACAAAAAAAGAACATATAAGGGAAAAGAAAAAGAAGAAGATAAAATTTGTACTAAAAATTCTATTACTTTTATTTATCATAATTGGAGGAATCATTTTTGCTATGACATCACCAATATTTAATATAAAGAACATAGAAGTAGTTAATAATGAACAAGTTAGTAGCGAAACAATAATTAGTCTATCAGGATTAAAAACAGATAATAACATTTTTAAGTTTAATAAAACAGAAGTAATAAAACAAATAGAAGAAAATGCATATATAGAAGATGTAAAGATTCAAAGAAAGATACCAAATACAATACTAATAGATGTTAGGGAAAGAGTTCCAAAGTATAGTGTTGATTTTATGGGAAAGTATGCATATATAAATACACAAGGGTATTTACTGGAAATATCAGAAGATAGCAAAGAACTACCAATTATTCAGGGAATATCTACGCCTGAAGAAGAAATAGTACCTAATAATCGTTTACAAAATGAAGATTTAGAAAAGTTAGAAGATGTAATAAAGATAATGGATACAGCTAAAGAAAACGGATTAGATGTAGAAATAACGAGTGTTGACATAAAGGACAAAAATCAATATAGTATATATATAGAAAAAGAGGGTAAAAAAATTCATTTAGGAGACAAATCTAACTTAAGTAATAAGATGATATATATAGTAGCATTGATAGAAAAGGAGAAAGGAAAAGCAGGAGATATATATGTAAATGGGGATTTAAACAACAAATTTCAACCATATTTCAGAGAAAAAATTGAGATTTAGATGTATAATCTAAAAAATAGGAAAGAAGGAGTATAATGAAAAATAAAAAAATAAGTAGTATTGTTTTAGGGATTATGTGTTTTATACTTTCATTGGGAATAGCTATACAAATTAGAACAGTCGAAAATTCCAATTATACTGTGAGTCAAAATTATCAAGAAAACAACCTAAGGTCAGAGGTACTAAAATATAAAGAAAAATATGATAATAAATATAAGGAGCTAGAGAAGGCAGAAAGAGATTTAGAAGAAGAAAGAAAAGCATCAACGCAAAATGATAGCGAATTAGAGCAAAAGGAAGAAGAGATAAAAAAATCAAATAAAATAATAGGACTATCAGAAGTTACAGGACCGGGAATTACAGTAACGTTAAGCGATAGTAAAAAAGACGCATCAAGTGTTTTAGATCCTAGTAGTTTGCTTGTACATGATGTGGATGTATTATGCATTATAAATGAGCTAAAAAATGCTGGAGCTGAGGCAATATGTATTAATGACCAAAGAGTAGTTCCAACAAGTGGTATAATATGTGGCGGAAATATAATACAAATAAATGGGGAAAAGGTTGGTGCACCATTTGTTATAAAGGCAATAGGTCTTCCAGAACAACTAATGGGTGCATTAACTAGACAAAATGGATATGTAGATATATTAAAAAGTGCAAGTGTAGGAGTAGATATAAAGAAAACAAACAGCATTAAAATGCCGAAATATACAGGTGTTTTAACATATAAATATGCCGAAACTATAAAATAATTAGAATAGGAGATAATGATGAAAACTAATATAAAAAAAGGAAAGATTACATTAACAATAACCATTGGAATATCGTGTTTTGCGCTAGTGCTTATAATGTTTATGCAATTTAAGATTGTAGATCAAACAGATATAACGTCTATTGAAAACATGAGGGAATCTGAACTAAGAACTGAATTAGCTAATTGGAAGGCAAAATATGAAGAAACAAATGAAAAATATGAAGAAACAAATACAAAAATTCAAGAATATAAAATGAGCAAGCAATCAAATAAGGAAGCCGGGAAATTAGTTGAAGAAGAGTTACAACAAGCAAATAAACTATTAGGAAAAACAGATGTAGAAGGTACAGGGATAGAGATAATACTAAAAGAAAACGATAATGAAGAGATAAGCAAAATAAATGCTGATGATTTACTAGTAATAGTTAATGCACTAAAATTAGCTGGAGCAGAAGCAATTTCTATAAACAACCAAAGAATAATAAATATGTCAGATATAGTTAATATAAATACTTCTAACTCGTACAATTTATTTATTAAAGTAAATGGACAAAGAATTTTATCTCCTTATGTAATAAAGGCAATAGGAAATCAGACATATTTAGAAGGTGAATTACTTGGTAGCGGGGGGTATGTTGACGAACTAAAAAAAATTGGGCATGATGTTACCATAGAAAAAGTAAATAAACTTAAAATACCAAAGTACGAAAACGAAATAAAAATAAAGTACATGGAGTAGAATAAAGTTGAGAGGAAAGTGATAAAAATGATAGCTATAGCAATATTAATTGGATGTATATTGGGTGCAATTATAGGAACAAATGCACCTATAATATCATATACATATTCAAGTTATTTAGCAATTGCAATAATTGCAGCATTAGATTCTGTATTTGGAGGAATAACATCTGTTATAAAAAAGAATTTTAATTTAAAGATTTTTATAACGGGATTTTTTGGTAACGCAATATTATCAATCTTATTAACAATTTTAGGACAAAAACTAAATGTAGATATTTATTTAGCGGCAATAGTTGTTTTTGTTGGAAGAATGTTTACAAATTTGGCAATTATAAGAAGGTACTATATTGATAAATGGACAGATAGATTTTCAAAAAATGAAGAAAAAAATGAAGAAAAAATCGAAGATAAAAATTGAAAATTTTCAAAAAGTAGATTACAATATTTATTACAAAAATATTACAAAAATATTACAAAAATATAACAGATTCTATTGACATTTGTCTAATAATGTAATATATATACATGTAGAAAATTTATACTAAAAATGGAGGAATTAACTTGGCAATAGGAGATATCATTGTAGGTATTGATATAGGAACAAGTAAGGTTTGTACAGTTGTAGGAGAAGTAAATAACTTTGGACAAATAGAAATTATATGTAATACCTCATATAAATGTAGTGGACTAAAGAAGGGGAAAATAATAAATGAAGAAGAAATAAGCCTAAGTTTAGCTAAGACAATAGAAGATGCTGAAGAAGAGACAAATTTAAAAATCAATTCTGCATATGTAACAATTCCTGGCAAATATGTGACTATAGTTCAGAATAGTATAACAAAGGAGGTAAAAGACAAATATTCTGGAATATCAGTAAAAGATGTGCAAAATGCAATTATGCAAGTCAAAGATATTGAAATACCAGAAGGAGAGACATTGATTGATATAGTACCAGATAAGATAACCTTAGATAATGGGAAAATAGTAGCAGATCCCGTAGGAAATTTAAGTTCTAATTTTACGATAAGTGCACAAGTTATACTAGCTGAAAAAGAATATGTTAGGCAACTAAACGGAGTGTTTAAAAAAGCAGGACTAGAAATAGATGGAATAGTGCCAATAACATTGGCAGAAAGAAATTTAGTGTTAGATAAAAATGAATTATCTGACAATATAATGTTATTAGATATAGGTGCTGGAAACACAGATATAGGAGTATTTGAAGGAAATACATATTTATATACAAATTCTATTCCAGTAGGAGGAGATAATATAACAAATGATATAGCACTAGTTTTAAATATTTCAGAAGAAGAAGCAGATAAATTAAAAAGACAGTATGGACTAGCACTAAAGTCATTTATAGATAATGATAATGATATTATATTAAATACATCTAAAGACAACAATAAAAATAGAATAATAAAAAGTTCACAATTAATAGAAATAATAGAAGCAAGAATAGAAGAAATATTTACCATTATTAATAAAGATATAACAAATCAAGGGATAAAACAAAAAATAAATAATGTTGTATTAACAGGTCAAGGAATAGTAAATATAAACAAAAGTGATGTCGCAGGGAAAATAAATTTAAATATACCTGTAAAAATATCAACTGGCAGAGCTGTAAGTACTGTAAAGCCAACATATAGAACCAGTTATGCATTAGTTAGATATATAGCAGGAAGACCTTTTGCAAAAACAGTTTCAAGCAGTATAGATACTCAAAACAATGATAATTTTTTTAAGACATTACTAGAAAGAATCAAAGAATTTTTTTATTCTTAATAAATAATAAAAAGTTATTAATTTTAAAATATATATAAATAAGGGAGGAAAAACTAAATGATGGATTACAATGATGATAGCAATATTACTATGATGGATGGAACAGCAACAATAAAAGTTATAGGTGTAGGGGGAGCCGGAAACAACGCTGTAAACAGAATGATAGATGCAGGGATTAAAGGTGTAGATTTTATAGCTGTAAATACAGATAGACAGGCTTTACAGACATCTAAAGCAAATACAAAAATTCAGATAGGTGAAAAGATAACAAGAGGTTTAGGAGCAGGAGCTAATCCAGATATAGGAGCACAATCTGCAGAAGAAAGCAAATCAGAATTAGCAGAAGTTTTAAGGGGAGCAGATATGGTGTTTGTTACAGCCGGAATGGGTGGAGGAACAGGTACAGGAGCTGCACCAGTAGTTGCTTCAACAGCTAAAGAAATGGGAATCCTTACTATAGGAGTAGTAACAAAACCATTCACATTTGAAGGTAAAAAAAGGCTATCACAGGCTGAAAGAGGAATAGAAAGTTTAAAAGGTAAAGTAGATACTTTGGTAGTAATACCAAACGACAAACTTTTACAGATAATAGATAGAAAAACATCAATTATAGAAGCTTTTAAAATGGCAGATGATATACTAAGACAAGGTGTACAAGGAATATCTGATTTAATTGCTATACCAGGTTTGGTTAATTTGGATTTTGCAGATGTAAAAACAATAATGTTAAATCAAGGAATGGCACACATGGGAGTTGGAAGAGCATCAGGAGAAAATAGAGCTGAAGATGCAGCCAAGGAAGCTATTCAAAGCCCATTACTAGAAACATCAATAGAAGGAGCAAAAGGAGTAATTATAAACATAACAGGTGGAGAAGATTTAGGTTTACATGAGGTAAATACAGCTGCAGAATTAGTTCAAAGAAGTGTTGACCCAGAAGCAAATATTATATTTGGCACAGTAACAGATCCATCTATGCAAGATGAAATTCAAATTACAGTAATAGCTACAGGATTTGAAAAAAATGAACCAATATCAAGTATAGGTGTAGAAAACATAGTTTCAAAGACATGGGAGAAGAAAATAAATTCAATACCAGTAAGCTCTGACAATAATTCATCATCAAATGATTTAGATATACCTTCTTTTTTGAGAAAAAATAAAAACAAAAATATGTAGTTTAAAGTAAAAAAAATAAAATAAATAATATAACCAAAAAGAAATAATCGAAAAAAAACGATTATTTCTTTTTTTCTGCAATAAGAAGAGACAGCTTTTTTAAAAATACAATAGTAAAATATTATCAAGCAGGTGATTTTGAATGATTATTTATGTAGATATAGTGCTTATTGAAAACTTAATTATGAATTATATTATTTTATTTACAACGGGATTAATTTTAAAACAATGTATAAAGCATATAAGATTAATACTTGCTTCATTAATAGGTGCTATTTATTCAATAATTACCTATATTTATAAATTGCCAATATATTCATCTATAATTTTAAAGATATTGCTTTCAATTATAATAATATATACTGCATATAATCCACAGAATATAAAAAATATGTGGAAATGTACATTGATATTTTATCTAACATCATTTTCTTTTGGAGGAATAGCTTTTTCGTTAATATACATAGTGAAACCACAAAATATATTCATAGGAAATAATGGAAAACTATTGGGAACATACACTATAAAAATTGCTATAATAGGCGCATTAATTGGTTTTTTTGTAATTAGAACATCATTTAAAATAGTTAAGAGTAAGATAACTAAGGAAGACATGTTTTGCAATTTAGAAATAAAGGTTAATGGCAAAATATTAAGAACTGTTGCAATGACAGATACAGGAAATCTGCTAAGAGAACCAATTACTAATACTCCAGTAATAATAGTAGAACACTCAATTTTATATGATTGTCTACCTAAAGAAATTCTAAATAATTTAGATAATATATTAGTAGGAAATTTTGAAAATATATCTGAAACTGTAAAAGATGAATATATTGCAAAGTTGAAATTTATTCCATTTTCATCACTAGGAAAGCAAAACGGAATGTTAATAGGGATAAGGTCAGAATATGTAAAAATTATAAAAGAAGAAAAAGAAATAAAAAAAGAAAATATAATAATTGGAATATATAATAAATCATTGACAAAAAAAGGAGAATATCAAGCTTTAACTAGCATAGAAATGGTAAATTAATAAAGAAAGGGTGTAAAAAAATGAATATACTAAATTTAATCAAAGATAGCATAAGTTCTGTTTGTGCAAAATATATAAACGATAAAAATGAAATAGAATATCTTCCAATATTTTATATTGCAGGAAGCCAAACTCTTCCTCCACCTTTATCAGCAGAAGAGGAACAACAACTAATAAATAAGCTTTCATTAGAAAACAATTTAGAAATAAGACAAAAATTGGTTGAAAGAAATTTAAGACTAGTAGTATATATTTCAAAAAAGTTTGAAAATACCGGAATAGGAATAGAAGATCTCATATCAATAGGAACAATAGGACTAATGAAGGCTGTTAATACTTTTAATTCAGATAAAAAAATAAAACTTGCAACTTATGCCTCAAGATGCATAGAAAATGAAATATTAATGTATTTAAGGAAAAATAGTAAAATTAAGGGAGAAGTTTCTCTAGATGAACCATTAAACAAAGATGGAGATGGAAACGAACTGCTATTATCTGACATTCTTGGAACAGACCCAGACACTACATCTAGAAATCTAGAAGATGAAGTTGACAAAAGTTTGTTAAGGTCATCAATTTTGAATTTAAGCAAAAGAGAAAAAGATATAATGGAAATGAGATTCGGTTTTAAAACAGGAAAGGAAAAAACACAGAAGGAAGTCGCAGACGATCTTCGGTATATCGCAAAGCTATATTTCAAGATTAGAAAAGAAAATAATGAATAAGATGAAAAAAGAAATCAATAGCAAAATAGGATAAATATTTTATTAACTAGTCAAGTCATATTTTAAAAAGCAATAGTTTAAAAAATGTTTAATTTGTATAAACCTATTTGCATACAAAATCATATTTTGGAAATACTTTTACTAACAGGTAAAAGGAGGAAAAATATGATAAATAAAGTAGAGATATGTGGTGTAAATACCAGTAAATTATCTGTACTAACAAATAAAGAAAAAGAAGAATTATTAAAGAAAATAAAAAAAGGTGATATAGAAGCAAGGAATAGATTTATAAATGGAAATTTAAGATTAGTTCTATCAGTAATCCAAAGATTTATGGGGAGAGGAGAAACTGCAGATGATTTATTTCAAATTGGATGTGTAGGATTAATAAAAGCAATAGATAATTTTGATTTAAGTCAAGGAGTTCAGTTTTCAACATATGCTGTACCAATGATAATAGGAGAAGTAAAAAGATATTTAAGAGATAATAATAGTATAAGGGTTAGCAGGTCTGTAAGAGATCTAGCATATAAAGCAATTCAATATAAAGAAAAATACATCAAAGAGAAAGGGAAAGAGCCTCAGTTAGAAGAAATAGCAAAAGCTCTTGAAGTAGAAAGAGAGGAAATAGCATTTAGTTTTGACGCAATTCAAGATCCACTATCTTTGCAAGAACCAGTATATAATGATGGAACAGAAAGTATTTATATTATGGACCAAGTAAAAGATAATAAAAATACAGATGAAATGTGGACAGAAAAGATGACAATAGAGAGTGCACTAGAAAGACTAAATGAAAAGGAAAAAAAAATTATAACAAAGAGATTTTTTGAGGGGAGAACTCAAATGGAAGTTGCAGATGAAATAGGAATATCGCAAGCACAAGTATCGAGATTGGAAAAGAACGCAATTCAGCATATAAAAAGATTATATAAATAAAAAAATGTCCTATTAAATCAATTAAATTTAGTAGGACTTAATTTTAATAAGGCTTCGATAGTACTAAAAAATTATATTTAAAATCTAAATTTGGTTTTTAATAATATATCATCAATATTATTAAAAAAGTGAATATAATATAAGTAATGAAACTGATAAACACATAATATAATAGAGATAGGAGAAATATAAAATGGGAGATAAAGGGTTAGACTTTAAACATAAAGAAGTAATAAATATAAATAATGGAAAACGATTAGGATTTGTTCAAGATGTATGTGCTGATTTAGATACAGGAAAGATTACACAAATTATAGTTCCTGGTAGTAATAAGCTATTGAATATTTTTTCACAAAATAATGAAGTAGTTATTCCATGGCAAAATATAAAATGTATAGGAGAGGATTTAATTCTTGTTGAAATATAAAAAAAACCAAAAAAACTATTGACATAATCAATTTAAAATGTTATTATTGAATAGTATTAGGAAATACCAAAACATAAGAGAAAAAGTAACACAAATTTCCATAAAAAAACATAAAAAATTATTGACTTTTGGAATTAAAAATGTTATCCTAAATAAGTACCTAATGAAACACAAAAAAAATACCTAAGAATTAGTAATAAAATTGAACATAAAGAATATATTTTAACATTGATTACTAGTTTTTTATTTTGTCCTAAAATAAAAAATAAAAAAATGTCGAAAAAGGTATTGACAAACAAAAAAAGGTATAGTATAATGCAAATCGTTCCGCGAAACGGAACATAAAGTACATTGAAAAGTAAACAATAAAATAT
>CAMJCT010000008.1 GCA_946404215.1 uncultured Clostridium sp.
AGCAGGTGGGGGAACAGCGAATTGCACAAATATAGAAATTAGTTCTGCAAATGGAGGAAGTTCACAAAAATTTAAGTTTAATAAAATTGAAAAGATTACTGGAACAAAAACAATAGAAGATGGTATATATGAAATAGAGACAGGAGTATCTAGTAATAAAGTGCTAGATGTAATTGATGCAAGCAAAATATCAGGGGGTAATGTCCAAATATTTACAAGAAATGCAAATGCAGAATGTCAAAGAGTAAAGGTGAAATATATAGGAAATGGATATTATACATTAACTTTTGCACATTCTAATATGCTATTGGATGTATCAAATGGAAACATAGCAGAACATACCAATGTATGGCAATGTAGAGAAAACGGGTCAGATGCGCAAAAATGGATAATAAAGGATGCAGGAAATGGATATTATAATATAATATCAAAATTAAGTAGTACATATTTAACAGTAGCAGGTGGGGGAACAGCGAATTGCACAAATATAGAAATTAGTTCTGCAAATGGAGGAAGTTCACAAAAATTTAAGTTTAATAAAATTGAAAAGATTACTGGAACAAAAACAATAGAAGATGGTATATATGAAATAGAGACAGGAGTATCTAGTAATAAAGTGCTAGATGTAATTGATGCAAGCAAAATATCAGGGGGTAATGTCCAAATATTTACAAGAAATGCAAATGCAGAATGTCAAAGAGTAAAGGTGAAATATATAGGAAATGGATATTATACATTAACTTTTGCACATTCTAATATGCTATTGGATGTATCAAATGGAAACATAGCAGAACATACCAATGTATGGCAATGTAGAGAAAACGGGTCAGATGCGCAAAAATGGATAATAAAGGATGCAGGAAATGGATATTATAATATAATATCAAAATTAAGTAGTACATATTTAACAGTAGCAGGTGGGGGAACAGCGAATTGCACAAATATAGAAATTAGTTCTGCAAATGGAAGTAGCTCACAGAAATTTAAGTTTAATAAAATAACTCAAAGTAAAGAAATTGAAGATGGATTATATGAAATAGAAACAGGTGTTGATAGTAGTAAGGCTTTAGATGTAATAAATGCTAGTAAATTATCAGGAGGAAATGTTCAAATATTTACAAAGAATAAAGCATCCTGTCAAAAAGTAATAGTAAAAAAAGAAGATGGATATTATACATTAACTTTTTTACATTCAGAAATGTTATTAGATGTATCAAATGGAAACATAGCAGAACATACCAATGTATGGCAATGTAGAGAAAACGGGTCAGATGCGCAAAAATGGATAATAAAGGATGCAGGAAATGGATATTATAATATAATATCAAAATTAAGTAGTACATATTTAACAGTAGCAGGTGGGGGAACAGCGAATTGCACAAATATAGAAATTAGTTCTGCAAATGGAAGTAGCTCACAGAAATTCAAATTTAATAAATTGAATGAAGTGTATGGAACAAGAATATTAGAAAATGGACTCTATGAAATTGAAACAGGTGTTGATAGAAATAAAGCAGTAGAAGTAATAGATGCAAGAAAAGATTCAGGGGCTAATGTTCAAATATTTACTAAAAATGATGCTAATTGTCAAAAAGTGAATTTAACTTATTTAGGGGAAGGATATTATACAGTAACATTTTTACATTCAAAAATGCTATTAGATGTGGCGAATGGAAATACAGCAGAACATACCAATGTATGGCAATGTAGAGAAAACGGATCAGATGCACAAAAATGGATAATAAAAGATGTTGGAAATGGATATTATAGTATAATATCAAAATTGGGCAGTAAATACTTAACAGTAGTAGATGGAAAAGCAGTGAATTGTACTAATATTGAGATTAGTTCTTACAATGGAAGTAGCTCTCAAAAATTTAAATTTAATAGTACAAAAAGAAATTCTAATATAGATATTGATACTAACAGATACCCTGGATATAAAGAAAAAATAGAAACATTAACAAAAGCACACCCAAATTGGAATTTTGAATTATTGTATACAGGACTAAATTTTGATGCAGTAACGAAAGGAGAATGTGCAGTTCATTCAAGAAATTTAGTTCCAACTAGTTATGGTGGAGAATGGATTTGTTCAGTGTGTGGAACAAAATTATATGATAGTGGATGGTATTGTGCTTCAGAAAAAGCTATAGCGTATTATATGGATCCAAGGAATTTTCTAGATGAAATAAATGTATTTCAATTCCAAGATTTAAATTCTTTCATGGATGGTGTTTGCACATTACAGGGATTACAGAGCAAAGTTAATGGTACGTTTTTACAAAATTATGCAAACGATATTTATACAGCTTGTAGAAATACAAATGTAAATTCCTATTACATAACTGCAAGATTATTACAAGAACAAGGAAATTCTGGAACATCAATTGGAAAAGGTATGGATGGAGGAGATGGAAAAATATATTATAATCCATTTAATATAGGGGCAACTGGTAATGGGTGGAAGAACATTTACAATAATGCATTATCAACAGCCCAATATTATGGATGGGATTCTATGGAGAAAGCTATTGAAGGTGGTATTGCATTTTGTAAGAATAATTGGTTAGAAAACTATCAAAATACACTATATCAAAATAAATTCGATATAGATACAAGAAATGGTACAGCATTATACGAACATCAATATATGCAAAACCTTATGGCGGCTTATAGTGAGGCAAAGACATTAAGAGGAATGTATGCAAATACGAATAGAATAGATTCAGAATTTACATTTATAATACCAGTATACGAAAATATGAATTCGATAATATCACAATTACCTACTAATAATTCAGAAATATCACCGATAAATGTACAAGTTAATGCTAGTGGTGGATTGAATTTAAGGGAAGAAGCAAATACAGATTCTAGGGTAATAAAAACAATAAACAATGGTACAATTTTGTTATCTGTACAAAGAGGTATTAATAGTAATTGGCAAAAAGTAATATTAACAGATGGGACGATTGGATACATGTCAGGAACATATTTAAAAATGATAAATGATATTACAAATTGTAATTATACAGCAAAGGTAAAAACAAATGATGGGATTGGTTGCTATGTTAGAATAGGACCTAGTACTGGAGTAGATAAATTAACAGCACTATCAGATGGAACAGTTGTTACAGTTATAGAAAAAGGGACTTATAATAATATAAATGGATTTGATTGGTGTAGAATTATATTATCAGATGGAAGACATGGTTATATGCCATTAAGATTTTTAAATTAAAGAAAAGTGAGTAAAAAAATGAAAAAAAGTATTAAGAAAATAATTATATTTATAATATTAATAAGTTGCACTATTAGCCATAATTTCGTATATGCAAGATTTGCAGACTATAGTGATGAAGACGCTAAAATAGAAACAGAAAAAATACTTCAAGAACAAAAACAAAACTATAATGTGATAAAATCCAGCAATAATTATTTAAAAAATTTAAAAGTGAAAGATTATGAAATAGTTCCTAATTTTGATAAACAGATTATAAATTATGAAATAAAAGAAGAAGTTACTGCAGATGAGATACAAATACAAGCAGAGAAAGACGATGAAAAGGCTTCTATTTCAGGTGATGGAAATATAACACTAAATTCAGGAGAAAATAATATAACAATAGACGTTATTGCTGAAAATGGAACTGTAAGATCATATTATATTAAAGTTGCAAAAGTGCTAAAAAAAGAATTAAGATTAAATAGTTTGAATTTAGATGCTATTTCAAATGAAAAGAATATTAATACTATTAAGTTAGAACCGGATTTTAATAGTGAAGTATTTACATATAATTGTAATGTTGCAAATTATATAGATAAAATAAAAGTAAATGCAAAATCTAACATAGAAAATGCTAATATAGAAATAAGTGGAAATGAAAATTTAAAAGAAGGATTAAATGAAATTCTGGTAACAGTAAAAAATAGTAATAATGAAAAAACGGTATATAAGATATATGTTAATAAAGAAAAGATAGAAGTAAATGAATTAAATAAAAATGATAAAAGTTCAAGTAGTGTCACAATAATAATTACTGTTGTAGTTATTTGCCTATTTTTAATATTGATTGTATGTATACTAAAAAAAAATAGAAATATTTAATAATAAAAGCCAAGGTATGAGATAAAATGTTCATATTTTGGCTTTTTGTTATTATATAAAATAATTTACACAATTGCTTGACGTTATGGGAATTTATGATATAATAAAAATACTTTAAATAGCTTTGAGGAGGCTTATTAAATGAAAGAAAATGAAGAATATAGTATAATAATTGACGATGTATATAAAACATTTAATATATACTTAGATAGAGCTAATACAATAAAAGAGAAGTTACTTTTTTTATTTACAAGAAATAAAAAACAAAAAAGAGAAATATTAAAAGGTGTAAATGCTAAAATAAAAAGAGGAGAAGTAGTAGCTTTAATTGGTACAAACGGAAGTGGAAAATCAACATTGTTGAAATTATTAACGAAAATAATATATCCAAATAAAGGAAAGATTGTAACAAATGGGAAGTTAACATCTTTACTTGAATTAGGAGCAGGTTTTCATCCGGATTTTTCTGGAAGAGAAAATATATATTTCAATGCATCAATTTTTGGATTGACGAGAAAAGAAATCGATGATAGATTAGAGAAAATTATTGAATTTTCAGAGCTTAGAGATTTTATAGATAATCCGGTAAGGACATATTCTTCTGGGATGTACATGAGACTTGCATTTTCAGTTGCTATAAATGTTGATGCAGATATATTATTAATTGATGAAATTTTATCTGTGGGAGATGAGCATTTTCAACATAAGTGTTATGAAAAAATGAAGGAGTTAAAGAAACAGGGGAAAACAATGATTTTTGTTACACATAGTATGTCAGCAGTAAGGGAATTGTGTGATAGAACAATTTGGTTATGTGATGGAAAAATAAAAAAAGACGGAGAAACGAACCAAGTAGTAGAAGAGTATGTTAAAAGCACAAAGTAAAATTGAGAAGAAGAAACACATCAATTAAACAGTATTTTAAACACTTATTTAATGAAAGAGGAACAATATGAAATATGGAATTATGTATTATAAAAAAACTGATAATATAGGAGATGATATACAGACATATGCAGCTTTAAGATTTTTACCTCGTATAGATTATCATATTGATAGAGAAGATTTGAATTGTTTTATACCAAAAGAAAAAGAATATGTTTCTATGATTATGAATGGGTGGTTTTTACATAATAAAGCTGCTTGGCCACCATCTCCATATATAAATCCACTATTAATATCAATGCATTTCACATGTTTGGAAAAAATTGATGTTGGTGAAAAATATTTACAAGGATTAGGAGGAGATTATTTAAAAAGTTACCAACCTATTGGATGCAGAGATGTTGAAACACAAAAAAGACTTACAAAAAATAATATAGAAAATTTTTTTTCTGGTTGTATGACTTTAACGATAAAACCATTTGAAAACATAAAAAAGCAGGAATATATTTGTTTGGTAGATTTAGATGAAAAATCATCTAAAATAGTAAAAGAAAATACAAGTCGAGAAATTAAGGAATTTACTCATGATGTAGATCCAGAGGAAATATTCAAAAAAAGTTTTGAAGAAAGAATGAAAAATGTTGAAGAATTATTAAAAAAATATCAAGCTTCCCATTTAGTATTGACAAATAGACTACACGTGGCTTTGCCTTGTATAGCATTAGGAACACCAGTAATATTAGTACATAAAGAAAATTTTGAGGAAGATAGATTAGGCACATATTTAGAATATATGAAATCTTTTACAGATGTAGAATTTGAAAAAATAGATACAAAAGAAATTATAGATAAACCAGAGAAAAATAATGATAAATATATAACAATAAAAAATTCATTAACAGAAAAATGTGAACAATTTATTAGAAAATGTGAAGAACAAAAATTACGAAATAATCATTTACCAGAAATTGAAAAATATGGTGAGTATATAGAAAAATTGAAATGGTACAAGGAATTACATGAGAATATTAGAATAAAAGCAAAAAATAATATCTATGAAAGTGAGAAAAAATATAAAGAATATGAAGATATTATTAGCAATTTAAAAAAACAAAATAAAGAATATAAAATTGAATGCAAAAAGCTACAAGAGGAACAAGAACAGATAGAACAGAATAGCAAGAAAATAGAACATGAAAATATACAAATGAAACAAGAATTAAGAAAAGTATATGAGTCTAAAAGTTGGAAATATATACAAAAAATGAGGAAGATACTAAGAAAATAGCAAGGAGAATAAATTAATGTTTGATTTTAAATTGTATCCAGGAAGAAAAAGAGAAGAAATAGAATTTGAAGAAGAAAATAAGAAAAATCCAGAAGTAACAATAATTACAGCATATTATAATGGACATATGTATATAGATGAAACAATAAATGCTGTGTTAAATCAAACTTTTCCATGTTGGGAATGGTTTATAGTAGATGATGGTTCAACAAATAAAGAAAGCATAGAAAAATTAAAACAAATAGAAAAAATTGATGAAAGAATAAAAGTTGTTCATAAAAAAAATGGAGGATTAGCAGATACAAGAGATTATGGGGCAAAATTGTCAAGCAAAAGTGCTAAGTATTTATTTTTTATTGATGATGATGATGTTATAAATAAAACTTACTTGGAATGTGCATATTGGACACTTCAAACAAATAAAGAAGCTACATGGGCATATACTGATCTTTTAAATTTTCAAGGAGCTGAATTTGAGTGGATAAAACATTTTGATTCTGAAATAGAAAAAAAGGAAAATTTATTGGTTGCTACAGCTTTAATAAGGAAAAAAGATTTTTTTGAAGTTAATGGTTATGAGCTTAGAGAAAAAGCTGTTAATGAAGATTGGAATTTATGGCTAAAATTGCTAGCAAAAGGCAAGAAACCAGTAAGGATGAATTTTTTTGGATTTTGGTATAGGAAGAAATTAACTGGAAGTGAATTGGCTCGTTCTCAAGAAAACAAAGAAAGAGCGCTAAGCATAATCAGAAAAACAGCAAACACTGTAAAGGAAAGGGTTGAAGCAATACAATTTCCAAAACAAGATTATAATTGGGAAAAAATTATTGATAATATTCCAGAAAATGTACAATATAGAATAAAGAAAAATGGAAAAATAAATATATTAATGATAATTCCTTGGATGATAACAGGGGGAGCTGATAAGTTTAATTTAGATTTGATTTCTAAAATAGATAAAAGTAAATTTAATATAATTTTGGTAAATACAAATCCAAAAGTTAATATTTTGAGACAAGATTTTGAAGAGCAAGTAATTGTATATGATTTAACAACATTCATAAATCAAAAATATTGGTTTGCATTTATTAATAATCTAATTAAGCAATATAGAATAAATATTATATTTAATACAAATAGTTTAGATGGATATTCAATGATACCAGCATTAAAAGCTGAGTTTCCAGAAATACCAATAATTGATTATATTCACATGGAAGAATGGTATAATAGATGTGGTGGATACTCTAGAGATTCAAGCATGATAGAAGCTTGCATAGATAAAACTTTTGTATGCAATGAAAATAGTAGAAAAGTATTAATAGATTATTTTGGAAGAAAAGAAAATGAAATAAAAACAGTTTATATAGGAGTAGATGAGAAAAAATTTAATCCAGATAACTATAATAGAGAAGAGATTTTAAAAGAATATAAAATAGAAAAAGATGATAGAAATAAATACATACTAAGTTATATATGTAGAATTGATACACAAAAAAGACCAATGCTATTTGCTGAAATACTAAAAGAATTAAAGAAAACAAGAGACGATTTTTTATGCATTATTGCAGGTGATGGACCAATGATTGAACAATTAAAAAATAAATTAAAAAAGTATGATATATTAGAAGATGTTAAATTTTTAGGAAGTGTAGAAGAAACAGCTAAAGTATATAAAATTAGTGATTTAACAATAAATTGTTCAATAAAAGAAGGAGTTGCATTAACATCATATGAATCGCTTTCAATGGGAGTTCCTGTTGTTAGCGCAGATGTTGGTGGACAAGCTGAATTAATAGATAATAAGGTTGGTGCAGTAGTACCATGTTTGCAAAAGGAAGAGGAAATATTCAAATTTGAATATGAAGAAGAAGAAATACATAGGTATGTAGAAAAAATCAATGATATATTAAACAATTTGCAAAAATATAAAGAAGAATGTAGAAAAAGAATATTAAATGGTTTTACTATTGATCAAATGATAGTAAATATGGAAAAAAATTTTTACGAAGTAGTTTCTAAACCAAATAAAGAAAAGATAGAAAATGGTTATGCATTAAAGAAAATGAAAGGAATCTGTAATGAGTTAATTGTAAAAAATTTTATAGCTAATAGAGAAGAATATAATTGGCTTTGTCAGCAGGTAAATAAGGAATATTTTGGCTATATACCAATAAATTATTCCAATACTAGTGAAAGTTGTGGATATAATTATTTTGAAACTCCAATGGGTAAATTTAGATTAAAAGTTATAGCTATAACCAAAAAACTACATTTATATGAGATGATTAAAAAAATATTAAGAAAAATTAGAAAGAACTAAGAACAAGAGGAGAAAAGAAAATGTTTGAATTTTTCAAAAATTTATATAATTATAGAGAATTATTAAAAACAAATGTAAAAAAAGAAATAAGAGGAAAATACAAGAATTCTTTTTTAGGTGTTTTATGGTCATTTTTAAACCCTTTATTACAAATAGCAGTATATGCTATTGTCTTTCCGCTAATATTAAGAAATACACAAGAAAATTATGTTGTATTTCTATGCTGTGGACTAATTCCTTGGACTTTTTTTGCTACTTCTATATCAAGGGCTGCATTTACTCTTGTTGAAAATGGAAATATTTTAAAAAAAGTGTATTTTCCAAGAGAAATACTACCAATATCAGTAGTTACAAGTGAGACTGTAAACTTCTTGATATCTACAATTATAATAATAGGATTTGTTATATTTGGAGGACTGGGAATTACAAAATACATATTATTTTATCCGATAGTGTTAATAGCACAATATTTATTAATATTAGCCATAGCATTTGTAGTTTCAAGTATTACAGTATATATAAGAGATTTACAACATTTAATTGGTGTTGCTTTACAATTATTGTTTTATGCTGCACCAATAGTGTATTCGCCCGATACAATACCAGTAGAATTTAAATGGATTTTAGATATTAACCCTATGACATATGTTATCAATGGATATAGAGATATTTTTTATAATCAAACAGCGCCAGATGTTTCTGCACTTATGATATTAATTGGAGTAGCATTAGTATTATGTGCAATAGGATATATTATATTTAATAAATTACAAAAAGGTTTTGCAGAGCAATTGTAGAAATAATGGGGGAGTAGAATGGTCAAGAATGTAGGAATTAAAGTTGGTAAAAAAATATGTATCATTTTTATAATAAGTTTAATAATTGAATTAGGAATTATGTTTTACAATATCGTAGTTAATAAAATATATACAAAATTTCATTTGATAGGAAATAATTCAATAGAAATATCTAAGCAGGAATTGAATATTGAGACAGTTGATGGAATAACCAATATAAATGTAAAAAATGTAGATTGTACAAAAATATATAATATTTCGCTAGTGCTATATAGTGGAAATGCAGATGTTTATATGAGAGTAATTATGAACAATGATGCAAAAGTCATACCTAAAGAAAATGCTTATGCATCAAAATTTAAATTATACTATTTTAATGGAGTTCAAACTAATGAATTTTCAATAAATTATGAAGATGGATGTGTTGATTCAGATAACATTGAAAAAGTTATAATAAATGATAATATTGATTATATGCCACAAAGAAGCTTTTCATTTGTACAGTTTTTAACAATATTTATAGCTTTAGGAATTGTAAATGTACTAATAAGCTTATATAAGATATCAAATAATAAAGAAAGAAAAATAAAGAAAGAGTTTTTATTTCTGGGAGCATCACTCGTAATTGGAATTATATTTATATTTATAAATGTACCACAAATTAGATATGATGAACATGCACATTTTTGGAGAGCATATGAAATTGCAAGTGGTAATATAATTTCAAGAACAACGAATAAATTACCGGAAAGTGTTATTGAATTATTTAAAAGAGAAGACGGAAGTTATCCCAATAAAGAATTTAATTATGAAACAATTAAAGAAAAAGTGCAGGAGCCATTAAATGGAGAAAAGAGTATTGTTTTTCCAGTAGGTGCAACAGGATCTTTAACTCCAATAAGCTATATTCCACAGGTGATAGGTACTTTAGCTGGAAGAATTTTAAATTTGAGTCCGATGATTATATTTTGGTTAGCTAGGATAACAAATTTATTATGTTATATTATATTAGTGTTTTTTGCAATAAAATTAATGCCATTTGAAAAATGGAAATCGATACTAATGATAATTGCATTATTTCCGATGACTATGAACTTAGCTACAACTTTATCACCAGATACTGTAATTATAGGCGCTACATTTTTAGCGATTTCATACGTATTTCATTTAAAAGTTGCAGTAGAAAAAATAACAATTCAAAATATTGTTATTTTGGGAATTTTATTTATGATTCCTACGGTATGTAAAATAGTTTATTTTCCAGTATGCTTTTTATTATTCATATTACCTAAAGAAAAATTTGAAAATGGTTTAAAAAGAATATTATATTATATACTAACATTAGTTATTGTGTTTGTACCTTATTTTGTGCTAAATAAATTAGTTTCAATAGGTGATTATGCAATTGCAATAAGAACTAATATAATAGAGCAAATATTGTTTACAATTTCAGATTTAGGCAGGGATTTTATTACAGCAGTAAATACCTTCTATAGCGAAAGTTCTTCATATTTCTTTGAGATGATAGGAGGATGGAATACTATAAATATAGTTTCAATAGTAATATTTATAATCTTGATACTAGAGACATTTAATAAAAATGAAGAAAGCATACAATATGTGTTTACTAAAAAAGAAAAGATTATATTTTTATCAATAATTTTTATTGAAACATTAGGTGTAATTGCAGCAATGTATTTAGGATGGACGCAAGCTAAACAAACAGTAGTAGAAGGAATTCAGGGGAGATACTTTTTACCTATATTACCATTAGTATGTATGCTAGCAGGTAAAAATAAAATTGAGATTAATATGAAAAATAAAGAAATGAAATTTGTTATAGCTTTAATTGTAATATATATAATTGTATTTGGATTTTCAATTAAATCGTATTTAGGGTAAAATTGTTTAATGAAAGGATTGTAATAAATGTCAAGAGTATTAATAGTGATACCAGCTTATAACGAAGCACAAAATATAGAAAAAACAGTTAAGGATATAAAAGATAATACAGATTATGATTATGTGGTTATAAACGACTGTTCAAAAGATAATACAAAAGAAATATGTGAGAAAAATTCATTTAATGTTATATCTTTGCCAGTGAACTTTGGATTAACAAGCGGAATTCAATTGGGAATGAAATTTGCATATAAACATAATTATGATATCATTATACAATTTGATGGAGATGGACAACATCAAGCAAAATATTTAAAGGATTTAGTTAGGGAGATTGAAGAAAATAATATAGATATTGCAATAGGATCAAGATTTGTAACAAGGAAGAAACCTTATACAATGAGAATGTTTGGAAGTAGATTAATTAGTATAGCTATAGCGATAACAACATTCAATAAGATTAATGATCCAACTTCAGGTATGAGAGCTTATAATAAAAAAGCTATTTCAGAATTTATTACAAATGCAAGTCTGACTCCTGAACCAGATACATTAGTATATATGATAAAAAAGAAAATGAAAATTAAGGAAGTACAAGTAGAAATGAAAGATAGAGAATTTGGAGAGTCTTATTTGAATCCAATAAAATCAATAAAGTATATGGCCAATATGATTTTATCAATAATATTTATACGAAGTGTAACTAAAAAGAAAAAGAGGGGGAAATAGTAATGACATTAACATTAAGAATATTATTAATAGTAGGTTCTTTAATTTCATTTTTATTATGCGTAAAAAAAATAAAGCAAGCTAAGTTAAAAGTAGAAAATTCCATAGTATGGTTTTTAGGAAGTATATTATTAATACTAATGAGTATCTTTTCAGGAGGAGTTGAATGGATATCTGCTAAATTAGGATTCGAAGCACCAGTTAATTTTGTATTTGTAGTAATTATAGCTTTCTTATTAATAGAAGAATATTTAAGCAATATCAAAATTACTGAGTTGAATGAAAAAATTAAAAATCTAGATCATTATATTGCATTAAAAGAATTTGAAAAAAATAAATAAGAAGGAGAAAAAAATGAAAAATAAAATTAAAGTAAGTATTATAGTACCTGTATATAAAGTTGAAAAATATTTAAGAAGAAGTATGGATTCATTAGTAAATCAAACATTAGATAATGTAGAAATTATTTGTATCAATGATGGATCTCCTGATAATTGTTTAGAGATTTTAAAAGAATATAAAGAAAAATATTCCGATAAGAATATTGTAATTATAGATAAAAAAAATGAAGGTGTATGGAAAGGAAGATTTGATGGCATAGCAAAGGCTACAGGAGAATATATAGCATTTACTGATTCAGACGATTATATTACACTTGATTATGCTGAAAAACTTTATAAAGCTGCAAAGAGAAACAATGCAGATATATCTGTTTCAGGGTTTTATAGAGTTGACACAGATACAGAGCATGTGTATTCAACAGAAATGACTGGGTATGAAGGAAAAACGATAAATATGGATGAAAATCCAGAAGAAATTCTTTCTATAAATACAGCTTTATGGAATAAATTGTATAAAGCAGATATTTTGAAAAATATGAAAAACTTGGAAAATCCACCTAGAATATTAGATGATATGATGTTTTTATTATTAGTATATTTAAATACAAAAAAAATATCTTTTATAAATGATTCGTTATATTATTATATGGTAAGACAAGATTCTATAATGGGACAAATAAAAAAAGAACAAATTGAGTCAACGCAAAAAGCGATGATAGAAGTAAAAAATATCTACAAAAATGATAAGCAAGGCAAAAAATTACTTGAAGTAATAGATACAATGGCATTTTTACATTTTGGGATATCATTAATGTTTAGAATGTCATCAGATAAAGAGAATTTTAATAAGGTATTTAAGGAAAATACAGAGTTTTTAGATACAGAATTTGGATTATGGAGACATTCTAGATATTTAAATATTACATATTCATTAAGTCATAAAAAAGCCAATTTTAAAGTTGCAGTTATGAAGAAAATCTATGTAATGCATATGTACAAGGCTTTTTTATCAGTATACAAATTCATATTAAAAGCTTTTAAAATAGATATAAAATGGTAAGGGATATGAAATGGAAAAAAAAGAAGGATTTATTTGGAATACAGCAGGAAGCTTGATATATTCATTTTTTAATGCCATAGTCTTAATGGTTTGTACAAGATTAAATGGAACAGAGATTGCAGGAATATTTTCTATATGCTATGCAACAGGCTGTATATTGAATGCAATAGGGGATTTGGGAATTAGGATTTTTCAAGTTACAGATACTAATAGGAAATATAAATTTGTAGATTATTTATATGCAAGAGGATTTGCACTTGTGGTAATGATTATAATAGCGCTTGTTTTTTCAATAATGAGTGGGTATACTAAAGAAAAATTCTTTATTTGTATAATTCTTGTACTAATAAGAGTTGTAGATAACTTTGGAGAGACATTTCAAGCAGAATTTCAACTGAATGGAAGATTAGATATAGCCGGAAAGGCATTATTGTATAGAAATGTATTGGAAATAATGTTTTTTGCAATTGTTGATATAATTACGCATAGTATTTACATATCTTTCATTGCTATGCTGGTTATTAGTATTATAATTTTAATTATTTATGATATTAGATTAATAAAAAAACAATATAAAACATTAGGAATATTTAATTTTGATAAAATAAAAGAAATACTAAAAGAATGTATACCATTGGGGCTTTCTACATTAATAAGTATGTATGTTATAAATGCTGTAAAATATGCAATTGATATATTTGGAGACAATACAATGCAAACATATTTTAATGTATTATATATGCCAACATTTGTAATAAACTTGGTAAGCATATTAATAATGAAACCATTATTAAAACCATTTGGGGAATATTGGAATAATAATGAAGGAAAAAAACTGATAAACACAATAATTAAGATAGTATTATTTTTAATTGGCATTACTGTAATAATTGAGGTTTTAGCATTAACAATAGGAATACCAATATTAGGTTGGTTATATGCCCTAGATTTGTCAGAATATAAATTAGAGTTATTTTTATTAATACTTTCTGGCTTGTTTTATGCAAGTTCAACAGTTATATTTTATGCACTTGGAACAATTAGAAAGCAGAAGCAAACAACAATTTCTTATGTGATATGTGCAGTTTTTGCATCTATAGTATCTAATTTACTAGTGAGAAATTATGGAATAATAGGATCTACTATATCAAGTGTATTGATAATGGCTATATTATTTATAATCTTGTTAATATTTTTTGTAATTAGTTATAAAAGGGAAAAAAAATGTAGGTAGAAAAATTATACTATATAAAAAATATAGTACTTTTGTAAAACCATGATATGGTGTAACAAAACGAAAAAGGAGAAATAAAAATGAAAGAATATGATTATTTAATAGTGGGATCTGGATTATTTGGATCGATATTTGCTTATGAAGCAAATAAAAAAGGAAAAAAATGTTTAGTAATAGATAAAAGAGACCATGTAGCTGGAAATATTTATACAGAAAAGATAGATGGGATAAATGTACATATATATGGTGCGCATATTTTTCATACAAGTAATAGAGAAGTTTGGGAATATATAGGGAAGTTTGCAGAATTTAATAGATACACGAATTCACCTGTGGCAAGATATAAAAATGAACTATATAATTTACCATTTAATTTAAATACATTTTCTAAAATGTTCAATTTGATAACACCTCAAGAAATTGAAGAAAAATTAAAAGAAGAAAGAAAAGCTGGAATCGAAAGATTAAATGGCAGGGAGCCATCTAATCTTGAAGAACAAGCTATTTCATTAGTTGGAACAACTGTATATGAGAAATTAATAAAAGGATATACAGAAAAACAATGGGGAGTTCCCTGCACAGAACTTCCAAGCTTTATAATTAAGAGATTACCAGTCAGAATGATTTATGATAATAATTATTTTAATAATAAATATCAAGGAATTCCAATTGGAGGATATACTCAAATAATAGAAAAAATGCTTAATGGAATAGATGTTAAATTAAACTATGATTTCTTTGAACATAAAGATGAATTAAAAGAAATAGCAGAAAAGATAATATTTACAGGATCAATTGATAAATATTATGATTATAAATTTGGAAAATTAGAATATAGAAGCGTAAGATTTGAAATGGAAAAAATAAATATAGATAACTATCAAGGAAATGCAGTTGTTAACTATACAGATAGGGATGTTCCATATACAAGAATAATTGAACATAAACATTTTGAACAGGGGAAACAATTGGGAAATGAAATAACTGAGGGACCATCAATTGGAAAAACTATTATTTCAAGAGAATATTCTGATAAATGGGATATAACGAAAGAACCATATTATCCAATAAATAACGATAAAAATAATGAGTTGTATAAAAAATATGAAGAGTTGGCATCGAAGGATAATAATGTTATTTTTGGAGGAAGATTGGGACAGTATAAATATTATGATATGGATAAAGTTATAGAAGAAGCACTTAGATTAGTGAAAAAGATAAACTAGGGCGATATCATTTGAAAATAATATTAGAAAACGGTTTGATAGTTAAAAGGTAAATAAAATGGGAAAAATAAATGAATTAACAAAAAAACTATTAACAAAAGAGGTTATATTATATATTGTTTTTGGAATATTAACAACAATTGTTAATTTAGTATCATTTTATATATTAAATACAATTTTAAACTGGGAAGAGAATATTTCAAATTTAATTGCAATTATACTTGCTGTATTGGTTGCTTATATAACAAATAAAGACCTAGTATTCCACTCAAATGCAAAAGGTATAAAGAGTAGGTTAATTCAATTTATAAAATTTATGATCGGACGTGCTTTTACAATGGTAGTGGAGGTTGTTGGAGGATTATTGCTATTCCAATTACCAATTCCAAATATAGTAACTAAAGCGCTACTTACCATAGTTGCCATAATTTTAAATTTTTTTATAAGTAAATTTTTTGCTTTCAAAAAAAATAATTAACAAAATAACTAGTGAAGTAAACAAGAAAGGCGAATATAACATGAAAAAAATTTCTATAGTAATACCAGTTTATAATGAAGAAAGAGTATTAGAAATTTCATATAATAGAATAAAAGCCAATTTAGAAAATCTAAATCAATATGATTATGAAATAATTTTTATAAATGATGGAAGTATTGATAAGTCGTTAAGTGTTTTAGAAAAGATAGCTATTGAAGAGAATAAGGTAAAAGTAGTATCATTTTCTAGGAATTTTGGACAAGAGGCTGCATTAACAGCTGGATTAAAATATGTAACAGGCGATGCAATAGTAATTATTGATGCAGACCTGCAGGATCCACCTGAACTTATACCAGAAATGTTATCTTTATGGGAACAGGGAAATGAGGTTATATATGGTAAAAGAAAAAGAAGGAAAGGTGAATCAGCATTTAAAATATTAAGTGCAAAAATGTTTTATAAAACATTAAATGCCTTATCTGATGTAGAAATTCCAAAAGATACTGGAGATTTTAGACTTGTTGATAGAAAAGTAATAGATGTAATTAATTTGATGCCTGAGCACAATAAATTTGTAAGAGGATTATTTAGTTGGGTTGGATTTAAGCAATATGCATATGAGTATAAAAGAGAAGAAAGAGTTGCAGGTAAATCTAAATATCCATTAAGAAAAATGTGGAAACTAGCGACAGATGGTATAGTTAGTTTTTCTACAAAGCCATTAAAAATAGTTGGAGGCTTAGGAATAATCACAATAGTACTGTCAGTGTGCATATTAATATATTCTCTAATTTCATACTCGTTGAAGTTAAATAATTTGACGCCTGGGTGGACATCTATAATGGTTGCTATTACGTTATTTAGTGGAGTTCAATTACTATCAATATGGATAATGTCTGGATATATATCAAGAATATATGATGAAACAAGGAGAAGGCCAGAATATATAATAGACAAAACTATTAACATTGAATAGTAGTTACAATTCATTCCCCACCCATAACTAAAAGTGCAATAAAAACATTGTGCTTTTTTTAAATTCATGATATTATATAAAAAAATTGAAAAGGAGTGATTGTAATGTCAATATTATTACCAGGTGGAGCTGGATATATAGGAAGTCATACTGCTGTGGAGTTATTAAAATCAGGGAAGGATATTATTATAATAGATGATTTTTCTAATAGTACACCAAAGGCGTTGGAGGCTATAAAGAAAATAACAGGAAAAGATTTTAAATTTTATGAAATGGATTATGCTGATAGAGAAAAATTAGAAAAAGTTTTTGAAGAAAATGAAATAGAAGCAGTAATAAATTTTGCAGGATTCAAAGCTGTTGGAGAATCTGTACAAAAGCCAATAGAATATTATACAAATAACATATCAGGGGCATTGGTAGTATTAGATGTAATGAGAAAATATGGATGTAAAAAGTTTATTTTTAGTTCATCTGCAACAGTATATGGGGATCCAGAAGTTATTCCAATTACAGAAGAATGTAAAGTTGGTGGAACAACAAACCCTTATGGAACAACAAAATTATTTATAGAACAAATTTTAAAGGATTTGTACAAATCAGATAATACATGGGATATATGTATATTAAGATATTTTAATCCAGTTGGAGCACATGAAAGTGGATTAATTGGTGAAGAACCTAAAGGAATTCCAAATAATTTAATGCCATATGTTGTAAGAGTAGCTGCAGGAATTTTACCAGAATTATCAGTATTTGGAAATGATTATGATACGCCTGATGGGACAGGAGTTAGAGATTATATACATGTTGTAGATTTAGCTAAAGGACATGTTAAAGCACTAGAAAAATTAGATAAAGAAAATGAAGGATTGTATATTTACAATTTAGGAACAGGAACAGGATATAGTGTTTTAGATATGGTAAAAGCATTTGAAGAATCCACAGGAAAGGTTGTAAAATATAAAATTACTCCAAGAAGACCAGGAGATATTGCCACATGTTATGCTAACCCAGCTAAAGCAAAAGACGAGCTGGGATGGACAGCTGAAAAAACATTAGAAGATATGTGTAAGGATTCATGGAATTTTATTGAAAAAAATAAATAAAAGGTGTGGATGAATATGAATAAAATAAAGATATTTGCCTGCCCAACAGCAGAAAATATTACGAAAGAGATATGTGATTATTTAGAAATAGAAATAGGCAAAATAAAACATCAAAAATTTATGAATGATAATAATTTTGTACAAATATTAGAAACAGTTAGAGAAAATGATGTGTATATTGTACAAACAGTTGAACCACCTGTAAATGAGCGAATAATGGAGCTGTTAATAACAATAGATGCTGCAAAAAGAGCTTCAGCTAAAAATATAAATGTTATATTACCATACTTTCCATATTCGAGATCAGATAAAAAGGATCAACCACGAGTTCCTATTACTGCTAAATTAATGGCACAGCTTATAGAAGCGGCAGGGGCTACAAGAGTAATAACATGCGATTTGCATAATCCAGCCATACAAGCATATTTTAATATTAATTGCGATAGATTAACAGCAGAACATTTATTGGAAAACTATTTCAAAGAAAAGAAATTAGATAATATTGTAATTGTAGCAACAGATGCTGGAAGTTCAAAAAAAGCATATAAATATTCACAATTTTTTAATTGTCCAATTGCTTTAGTTGATAAGAGAAGAGAAGGAAATGATGATAGAGCAATAGCAAGTACAATAATAGGTGATGTAAAAGATAAGAATGCAATCATATTTGATGATGAAATTGACACTGCGGGTTCAATGATGGAAACTGTAAAAGTATTAAAAAGATTTGGTGCTAAAAATATATATGCAGGTTGTACTCATGGAGTGCTATCCGGTCCAGCAATTGAAAGAATTAAAGATTCAGAAATAAAGGAATTGGTTGTAACAAATACAATACCAATCCCAAAAGAAAAAATGCTAGATAAAATAACGGTATTATCAATGGCACCATTATTTGCAGAAACAATAAAAAGAATTAATGAGGAAAGACCAATTGGAGAGTTATTTAAAAATTAAAAAGGAATGAGATTAAATATGAATAAAAAAAGAATATTAACAGGAGATAGACCTACAGGAAAATTACATATAGGGCATTATTTTGGTTCGTTAAAGAAAAGGGTAGAAATGCAAGAAAGTGGAGAGTACGAGCCATATATATTAATAGCAGATGTACAAGCATTAACAGATAATTTTAATAATCCAGAAAAAGTGAGAAAAAATGTTAGAGAAGTAGCAATGGATTACTTATCAGTTGGAATAGATCCTAATAAAACAACAATTTATATACAATCCATGATACCAGAAGTAGCAGAACTTACAGTTTTCTATTCGAATTTAGTAACTATATCAAGATTACAAAGGAATCCTACAGTAAAAACTGAAATAGCGCAAAAAAAGGAACTATTTGGAGAAAGTGTAACATATGGATTTTTAGGATATCCTGTAAGCCAAGCAGCAGATATAACAGCATTTGAAGGAGAGCTTGTTCCAGTTGGTGAAGACCAATTACCATTAATTGAGCAAGCAAGAGAAATAGTTAGAAAGTTTAATAGCATTTATGGAGAAGTTTTAGTAGAACCAGAAGCAGTACTATCTAGTGAAAAGAGAATAAAAGGACTAGATGGTAACGAAAAAATGGGAAAATCTTTAGGCAATGCTATATATTTATCGGATAGTGAAGAAGAAATAACGAAAAAAGTAATGAGTGCAGTAACAGATCCTAATAGAATAAAAAAAGACGATTTAGGAAATCCTGAGGTATGCATGGTAGCATATTATCATAATTTATTTAGTTCAAAAGAAGAAGTAAAAACCATTTGTGAAGAGTGTAAAGCTGGAAAACGAGGATGTGTGGCATGTAAAAAACAATTAGCAGCAAATATAATTGAAGAATTAAGACCAATAAGGGAAAAAAGAAAATACTACGAAGAACATCCAGAAGAAGTAGATAAAATACTAATAGAAGGAACTACAAAAGCCCAAAAGGTAGCAAAGGAAACAATGAAAAAAGTTAAAGAAGCAATGAAGCTAAACTATTTTGATAAATAAAAATTCAACCTATTTTCTCGTTGGTTGAAAGGGAGGAAGTATGTTTACAGATTATACAAAAATAATAATTAAGTCGGGAGATGGCGGAAATGGAGCAGCAACTTTTCGTAGAGAAAAGTATGTTGCAGCTCGGTGGCCCTGACGGAGGAGATGGAGGAAATGGAGGAAATATATATTTCCAAGTTGATAAAGATAAAAATACTTTAATTGATTTTAGGTATAATAAAAAATTTAAAGCAAAGAATGGTGAAAACGGGAGTGGAAGTCATTGTAATGGCAAATATGGTGAGGATTTATATATAAAAGTTCCAATTGGTACTGTCATTAAGGATGCAGAAACTCGGAAAAGTTGTGGCAGATTTATCTAATGAAAATCAAACAGAATTAGTATTAAAAGGTGGTAGAGGAGGAAGAGGAAATTCTCATTTCGCAACTGCTACAAGGCAAGCTCCAAGGTTTTCGGAAGACGGAGAAAAAGGAGAAGAAAAGGAATTAATATTAGAACTAAAATTACTTGCAGATGTTGGACTATTAGGATTCCCTAATGTTGGTAAGTCTACATTTTTGGCAACAGTTACAGATGCTAAACCTAAAATTGCAAATTATCATTTTACAACTATAGTGCCAAATTTAGGTGTAGTAAAAACAAAGGATGGAAGTGGATTTGTAATTGCAGATATTCCAGGAATTATAGAAGGCGCAAGTGAGGGTGTAGGTCTTGGAATACAGTTCTTAAGACATGTAGAAAGAACTAGATTATTATTACATTTTTTGGATGTTTCAGGACAAGAGGGTAGAAATCCAGTTCAAGATTTTTATGCAATTAATGAAGAACTAAAAAAATATAGCGAAAAATTAAGCCAAAGAAAGCAAATAATAGTAGCAAATAAAATAGATGCAATACAAGATGAGACTTTACTAAAAGAAGTAGAAAAACTAGCTAAAAAAGAAAAAATAGAATTATACAAAATTTCAGCAGCAACAAGGCAAGGTGTAGAAGAATTAATTGACCGTGTTTCAGAAGTTATAAAAACATTGCCAAGAGAAGAACTAATAGAAATAGAAGATAGAGTAGTATACACGTTAGAAGACAAGAAAGATGAATGGAAAATAGAAGAAAAAGATGGAATGTTTATAGTTTCTGGAAGAGCTGTGGAAAGACTAATGGGAAGAGTAAATATAGAAGATAATGAATCTATGTATTATCTACAAAAAAGCTTAAAAAATATGGGAATAGACCAGAAACTAAAAGAAATGGGAGTATGCCAGGGAGATACTGTAATAATTGCAGATTGGGAGCTAGAGTGGTATGAGTAATGTGTCAAAGGGATTATTATAATCCTTTTGACATAATAATTGCATTGTTATCATTATAATAATTTTTTCTCATACCGATTTCATGAAAGCCGAATTTTTTATATAGATTAATTGCTACAGTATTTGACTCGTTAACTTCTAGAGAAATAGATTTTAAATTTAGATTTGTACATAAAGTGATTAAACTTTTCAAAAGTAAGGTTCCGAATGCCTTGTTTACGAAAAGTTTTTTTTGTTACTATATTCATAATATCAGCTTCATCTAATATAATTTTTATACCAGCAAACCCAACAATTTTTTTATCTATTTTTGCTACTAAATATTTTGAGTTACTGCTTTGTAATTCTTCCTTTAGAATATCAAAATTCCAAAAATTATCATAGTCTTCGGAAAGATGGTCTTTTATAATTTCTAAATCTTCTAAATTCATTGTTTCAATTTCTGTATTCATAAAAAAATAACAATCCTTTCTTAAAAATAATAGCATTATTTAATATTACCATTTTCTAATTGCATTTGAGCTTGGGGCTTTTTTAAATATATAGGTAAAATTTCTTTATCCAAAAATAATCCATTTGTATATTTATCAAAAGCACAAATGCCTAAATTATAAGAATTTAAAAAGTCTAAATATTCATCTGAAATTTTTGAAAATTCAAAAAATTCTTTTATTTGATTTTTAAAGGTTTTAGAGCCGTCTCCAACAAAAGTTATATTATATTTTTCAAAATTATCACCTAAATAGCTTTGTAAAATAAATATACAAGTGTCTATACTGCTACATTCAGGAGTTATTAAACTTTCAAGATAATCACCTTTTATTTTATATAAAGCAAAATAGCAGTTATTATTTTTACAATCCAAAATACTGCAAATTAAATTAGATTTATTTGCATCAAAGTAACAGTTATTTTGAGATTTGTTTTTTAATAATATATTATATGCTAAAGATTCCAAAGAACTAATTCCTATACATGGAATATTTAAGCTATCTTGAAATGCTTTGCTACTTGCAACTCCAATTCTAATTCCAGTAAAAGAGCCAGGCCCTATATTGCAAGCAATTAAATCTATATTTTTTAAAGATAGATTGGTTTTATCAAAAGCTGTTTTTATCATTGGCATTAATTTTTCAGAATGTGTCTTTCCTGTATTATTATCTAGTTTAATTAGTAAATTTGAATTTTCTAAAATTGAGACACCACAGATATCACTTGAAGTGTCAATACATAAGATTTTCATCTACAACCTCCATATATTAGATGATGTTTTAAACACCAAAATTTTTTTAGTGTTTAATATTTTCCAAAATACTGTTATTAAAAAGCTTATCAAACTTTGAACCATGAGTTCTTATTTCGAATAATCTTTTATTTTCGTTTTTTTCATCTTTCTTAATTTTTATTTCTATATATTCATTAGGTAAAGCATCTAAAATAAGTTCACCCCATTCGATTAAGCAAATTCCACTTTCAAAATATTCTTCTCCTCCAATTTCATAAAATTCAGAAGAATCTTCTAAACGATAAACATCAAAGTGATAAATGTTTATTTTATCTGTTTTATATTCATTAACTATTGTGAACGTTGGACTTGATATTTCATTTTCTAATCCGAAAATAGGTTAAAAATCCCTCTGTAAACTTAGTTTTTCCAGCGCCTAAATCACCAGATAAAATTACTATATCTTTTTTATTTAATTTTGATGCTAAATATTTCCCTAAATTAATAGTATCTTTAGTACTATTTGACGTAAATTCAAAATAATTCATACGAATCTCCTTTGGGTGTTTTTCAATCTGTTAACTTAAGGCAAGTTAAACTGAACCGAAAGTTGTAACAATTATAATATAAAAAATTAAAAAATTCAATTAAAAACCTTGATAAATTATAATTCATGTAATATAATTGTAACAAAATTGTAACAATTATATTGAGCTGATGGAAAGGAAGAATAGAATGTTTAAATTTGATTTTGGTCAAGATATTGGTATAGATTTAGGAACAGCAACTGTAATTGCATATGTAAAAGGGAAAGGAATTGTCTTAAGAGAACCATCAGTTGTAGCGGTTGATAATAATAATGGAGAAGTATTGGCTGTAGGGCAAGAGGCAAGAAGAATGCTTGGTAGAACACCAGGAAATATAGTAGCTACAAGACCATTGAGAGATGGAGTTATATCTGACTATACAGTAACTGAAAAAATGTTAAAACATTTTATTAATAAAGTTTGTGGAAAATTCATATTTGCTCCAAGAATAATGATATGTATACCTTCTCGTGTTACAGAAGTAGAAAAGAAAGCTGTAATAGATGCTGCATCACAAGCAGGAGCAAGAAAGGTATATTTAATAGAAGAACCTATTGCGGCTGCTATTGGTGCTGGAATAGATATATCTAAGCCATGTGGAAATATGGTTGTAGATATTGGAGGAGGAACAACAGATATAGCTGTAATATCATTAGGTGGATCTGTTGTAAGTACATCATTAAAAGTTGCAGGAGATAAGTTTGATGAATACATTGTAAAATATATAAAGAAGAAACACAACATAATGATAGGTGAAAGAACGGCAGAAGACTTAAAGGTAAATATAGGCTGCGTATTTCCTAAAATACAAGATACAGAAATGGATGTAAGAGGTAGAGATTTAATTACTGGGTTACCGACAACAATTACTATTCATTCTAGTGAAATGTTGGAAGCATTAATAGAACCAGCAATGATGATAGTTGATAGTGTACATTCGGTATTAGAAAAGACTCCTCCAGAGCTTGCAGCAGATATAAGTGATAAAGGTATATATATGACAGGGGGAGGATGTTTACTTGATGGATTAGACAAGCTTTTACAGGAAAAGACAGGAATAAATGTAATGATTGCTCAAGATACAGTTTCTTGTGTAGCATTAGGAACAGGAAAAGCTCTAGACAATTTAGATTTATTAGAAGGAAAAACTAGAAAATGAAAAAAGTAGCGTTTATAACACTTGGTTGCAAAGTAAACCAATATGAAACAAATGCCATGATACAAGAATTTATAAAAAATGGTTATGAAATTGTTGAAAGCAATCAAAAAGCAGATATATATGTAATAAATACATGTACAGTTACTAATATGTCAGATAGGAAATCTAGGCAAATGTTGCGAAGGGCAAAAGAATTGAATAAAGATTCATTGGTAATTGCTTGTGGATGTTATATACAAGTTGCAAAGGAAGAGGCTAAAAAAATAGAAGAAATTGATTTGCTATTGGGAAACAATGAAAAAAATAAAATAATAGAATATATAGAAGAATATCTAGAAGAAAACAAAAAGCAGGTTTTAGTTGAAGATGTAATGAAACAAAGAGAATTTTTGAATTTTGGAGATATTACATATACAGATAAGACAAGGGCTGTTATAAAAGTACAAGATGGGTGTGATAGATTTTGTTCTTATTGTATTATTCCATATGCGAGAGGAAGAGTAAGAAGCAGAGAACCTAAAAGTATTGTTTCAGAAATTAACAAAATAGCTAATAAGGGAATAAAAGAAGTAGTAATAACAGGTATTCATATAGCATCTTATGGCAAAGATTTTGAAGAAGAATATAAATTAATAGATTTATTAGAAGAAATAAATAAAATTGAAGGTATAGAAAGAATAAGATTGGGATCAATAGAACCACTTATTATAACTGAAGAATTTGTAACAAGGTTATCGAAATTACAAAAAATTTGTCACCATTTTCATTTATCTTTGCAAAGTGGTTGTAATGAGACATTAAAAAGGATGAATAGGAGATATACAGTAGAAGATTTTGAAGAAATAGTAAAAAGACTTAGAAAGTATTATGAAGATGTAATTCTTACAACTGATATTATAGTTGGATTTCCTCAAGAGACAGAAGAAGAATATAAAAAGACATATAATTTTTTAGAAAAAATTAAATTTTACAAAATGCATGTTTTTAAATATTCACCAAGAAATGGAACTAAAGCTTCAATGATGAGTGGTCAGATAGATGGAAAAATAAAAGAGCAAAGAAGTCAACAATTAATAAAATTATCTAATAAAGAGCAAAAAGAATATAATAAAAGCTATATTGGAAAAGAAGTAGAAGTTTTGTTTGAAGAAGAAAAAAATGGATATTATAAAGGGCATACAAAGAACTACATACCTATATTATGCAAGAGTGATAAAAAATTGGAAAACAAATTGGTCAAGGTAAGATGTATAGATTTATTAGATGAAAGTATAATAGCCGAAACAACAAATGTAATATAATTGTAATATGTATGTAACTAATATTTAATAATTTTACAACAAAAAAAGCTTGATAAAATAAAAAAAATATAGTATAAATATATTGAAGTTTAAAATAAAACTACAAAGGAGGAAATAAAAGTGGCAGATTTAGGGGAAGAAAATAAAGTAACAGGAGTTTTTGGAAGTGTAGAACTTGGAGGAACTACTATGGGGCAACAAGAAGCTGGAACAATAAGAAATGCAAAAAGTAATTTACCTGTTAAAGCAGGTTTTTGGACTCGTTTTAAAGCTTTTTGGTTACAAGATATAGATTGGAATAAAAATATAGAAGTTGAATTAACTCCATATCAACAAAAAGTTGAAGACGAAATAAATGAATTTTTACATCAAGATATAACATTAGAAAAAGTTCATGACTTTTTATTCCAAGAAGTTACTTTCGGTAGAAAAAAATAGAAAATGTCTTTTGGTAGATATTGTATGAAATTTTTATGAATTTACAAAAAAGTATAGCAAGATTATTTTAATTGTGCTATACTTTTTTTGTTGATTATGAAGATATAGATAAAGTAATAAATCTGAGGGGGAATTAGATGCCTAAGAATAAAACTATATTTGTATGTAATGAATGTGGAAATGAGTCTGCAAAGTGGCTTGGTAGATGTCCAGCATGTAATAGCTGGAATAGTTTTTATGAGCAAAGAATCACTCAAAATAAAAATACGTCCTTAAAGGCTAAAGATTCAATGACTAATGTTCCTCAAAAACTAAACTCATATGAAGCAAAAAAAGCAATAAGGACTATGACGGGATTTTGTGAATTAGATAGAGTTTTAGGTGGAGGACTTGTAAAGGGTTCATTGGTATTGTTGCGGAGGAGAGCCAGGTATTGGAAAGTCAACATTGATTCTTCAAATTTGTGATAAAATCCAAGGAGAAGGAAAAGTTTTATATGTTTCGGGAGAGGAATCTGCCGAACAAATAAAGATGAGAGCAGATAGACTTGGAATAAATAATGAAGATATTCTTTTTTTAGGAGAAACAGATATAGATGTGGTAAACCAAGCTATTATAGATATAAATCCTAAATTGGTTATTATAGATTCAATACAAACTATGTATTCAGAAGAAATAACAGCAGCTGCTGGAAGTGTAAGCCAGGTAAGAGAAATTACTTCACAAGTTATGAGAGTATGTAAATCTAGAGCTATAACAACCATAATAATAGGACATGTAACAAAAGAGGGGAATATAGCAGGACCAAGAGTATTGGAGCACATGGTAGATACGGTTTTATACCTTGAAGGTGAAAGATATTTTTCATATAGAATTTTAAGAGGAGTAAAAAACAGATTTGGATCAACTAATGAAATAGGTATGTTTGAAATGAAGGAAGAAGGAATGTGTGAAATTACAAATCCGTCAGATATACTTATTTCTGAAAGAGAAGAGAATTCTTCAGGAACATGTATTATATCAAGTATGGAAGGAACTAGACCAATTCTTGTAGAATTGCAGGCGCTAACTTCACAAACTGTATATGGAATACCGAAAAGAACTGCAAATGGATTTGATTATAATAGATTAGCGTTATTAATTGCAGTTCTAGAAAAAAAAGCAGGTATGGCATTGGGAAACCAAGATGTATACTTAAATGTCGCAGGAGGTTTGAAATTAAATGAACCATCTATAGACTTAGGAGTAATAATGGTTGTGGCTTCAAGCTATAAAGATAAAGCTATTCCTAAGAATATGGTAATAATGGGAGAAGTGGGCTTAACTGGAGAAGTTAGAAGAATTAACTTTATTGAAAAAAGAATAAAAGAAGCAGAAAAATTGGGCTTTAAAACATGTATTATACCAGAAAGTAATAAAAAGGACTTGAAAGATATATATCAATTAGATATAATAGCTGTTAAAGACGTAAAAGAGGCGATAAGAAAAATTTTTATGAGAGGAGAATAATTTTGAGAAAAGGAAAAGAAGATAATGTAACAGCAATTCTAAAATTAATTGCTCCAGGTACGCCAATAAGAGATGGGTTAGAGAATATTTTAAGGGCTAAAACGGGTGCATTGCTTTTAATAACTGATAATAGTCAAGTATTAAAAGAAGTTGTAGATGGTGGATTTACAATAAATGAAGAATATAGTTCTGCAAAATTATATGAGCTTGCAAAAATGGATGGAGCTATTGTACTTAGTGGTGATTTGAAAAAAATATTATATGCAAATGCGCAATTAATACCATCATATGAAATACCAACTGTAGAAACTGGTACTAGGCATAGAACGGCAGAAAGGACTGCAAAGCAAACAGGAGAATTGGTTATAAGTATTTCACAAAGAAGAAGTATTATTACAGTTTTTAAAGGAAATGATAGATATATTCTTGAAGATACAGAAGCAGTATTAAATAAGGCTAATCAAGCAATACAAACGCTTGAAAGATATAAAAAAGTATTTGATAATAAATTAAACATCTTGAATGAATACGAATTTAATGATATAGTTACACTACAAAATGTTTTAGTTGCTATACAGCGTGCAGAAATGGTTATGAGAATAGTAGAAGAGATACAAAGACAAATTTATGAATTAGGTAGTGATGGAAGGCTAGTAAATATGCAACTTGAAGAACTAGTAGGTGGATTAGAAAAGGAAGAGATTCTAATTATAAAAGATTATATGGTTCCTAGCAAAAAGAAAAAAAATGCTGAAACAATAATTCGAAATTTAGAGGAATTGCCATATGAAGAGCTATCTCAAGAATCTGTAATTGCCAAATTACTAGGATATGAAACATTTGACAATTATGACGAAATAGGTGTATATACAAAGGGATATAGAATATTAAGTAAGGTTCCAAGGATGCCTTCTAATATTGTAGAAAATTTAATAGATTCATATAAATCATTTCAACATATTCTAGCAGCAGATATAGAAAGTTTAGACGAAGTAGAAGGAATAGGAGAAGTAAGAGCAAGAACTATAAAACAATCATTAAGGAGAATGCAAGAGCAATTTGTATTTGAGAATTTAATTTAAATTAATTATAAAAAATAAGAAACTGAAAGGAATGTTTAAAAATGGAAAAAACAAAAAATATTTTATGGATAATAGCTTTAATTTTGGTAATAGTATTAATAGGAGTAGTTGTATTTGGATATTATAAAAAAGCCACTATAAAAGTTGAAAATCCTATAGCTACAATGGAGGTTGAAAATTTTGGAACAATAAAAATTGAATTATATCCAGAATTAGCACCACAGACTGTAAGTAATTTTATTACCCTTGCTAATAGAGGATATTATGATGGATTGACATTTCACAGAATAATAAAAGATTTTATGATACAAGGAGGAGACAAGGAAGGAACTGGACAAGGTTCAGCGACTCTAAAGGATTTAAAAGATGATGGGGAGGAAACTGCGTATTCAATAAAAGGTGAATTTGTCTCAAATGGTGTAAACAACAAATTGAAGTTTGATGAAGGTGTATTAGGGTTAGCTAGGAGCGATTATACTTCATATTCTTCTTCACTAAAAGAACAATCTTTTAATTCTGGAAGTTCACAGTTTTTTATAGTAACAAAGAGTACACCAACTTTGAATGGTTATTATGCAGCTTTTGGAAAAGTAATTGAAGGAATGGATATTGTACATAAAATAGAAGAAGTAGAAGTTAAAGCAGCAGATAATTCAGAAGAAAGCGAAAATGGAGAAGTTAGTACACCAGTAAATCCACCCAAAATTACATCTATAAAGGTCGAAACATATGGAAATGATTATGGATTGCCAGAAACATTAGAGCCATTTAACTATATGAATTGGCTATATAAGCAATATGGAATTGACCCAAGTTCATTAAGTAGTAACTAACAGTAACCAATAAAATAAAAAAAATGATGAAATAGGTTGACAAATTAGGTAGAGATGGGGTAAAATATTAAATGTGTTCATTAGCAAAAGTTAGGAATACATTGATGGTGGATGTGGCGTAGCTGGTTAACGCGCCAGTTTGTGGCACTGGAGACCGTGGGTTCGAGTCCCATCTTCCACCCCATTTATATTTATTGGTTGAATTAAATATTGGGCTGTAGCCAAGCGGTAAGGCACCAGACTTTGACTCTGGCATGCGCTAGTTCGAATCTAGCCAGCCCAGCCAATAAAGGATAATCTAAAATGGTTATCCTTTTTTTATGTAATGATAAAGAAAAATACTAATACTTGAATTTGGTTGGAAGGAGTTTATAATTTTTCCTTTAAAATTCCATAAATAAGCAATATTTTTCAATCTTTTTTCAATAAAAATAGTGTTATAATAACGACAAGATAAAAAGAATATAAAAATGAAGTAATTGAACTAGTTGATATATTAGTGAATTTGTAATAATAGTATTTAAATACTATTATAAAAACTTATGGAGGAAAAATATATGAAACAAAGTTTATATAAAAAGTCAATTATTGAATTAGAAGCGGTTATAACAGAAATAATAGCTAGATTAGAGGTTATTAGGAAATATAGAAAAATAAATAATGATAGAGATCCAATAGAATATATTAAATCTCGTGTAAAAACAGAGGAAAGCATGAAAGAAAAATTTAAAAGGAAAGGATTAGAATTTAATTTAGAAAATGCTATTACAAAAATATATGATGCAGCAGGGATTAGAATAATATGTACCTTTGTTGATGATGTTTATGATGTTGTACAAATGATAAGAAAATATGATGATATTGAAATTGTGAAGGAAAAAGATTATATAAGAAATCCTAAAGAAAATGGATATAGAAGTTATCATATAGTTATTAAAGTTCCGTTAAATATAGCAGGAGAAATCCATAAAGTTTATTTAGAAATACAAGTAAGAACTATTGCTATGGATTTTTGGTCAAGTTTAGAACATCAAATGAAGTATAAGAAGGATATTAGAGACCAACAAATGATAGTAGAAGAATTAAAAAAATGCGCTGAACAAATAGCAACAACGGATATAAATATGATGGCTATAAGAAATATGATAAATAAAGCATAAGAGAAAGGATATGAAAGTATAATGAATTTTAAAATTTTGCTTGCAGATGATGTTGAAGAATTAGCAGAAGCTATAGGTGCAATGCTTGAATATAATGATTATGAAGTAGATATAGTATATAATGGAGAAGATGCATTTGATAAAGCAAAAGCGGGCTTATATGATTGTATAATATTAGATGTAATGATGCCAATTATGAACGGATTTGAAGTGGTTAAAAAATTAAGAAAAATAAATGTTAGAACACCTATTATATTATTAACAGCAAAAAGTTTAGTAGATGATAAAGTTGAAGGATTAGATCTTGGTGCAAATGATTATCTTACAAAACCTTTTGAAAAGAAAGAGTTGTTAGCAAGAATAAGAGCATTAACAAGAGTGGAAGAGGAAAAAAAGAAAAATATGAAATAGGAAATCTTATTTTTGATAAAGAGAGTTCGCAGATTTCAAAAGGTAAAATATCCTTAAATTTAAGTAAACAAGAATGTGATATTATAGAATTATTTGATGATTATAAAGATACATCTATTTATGGGGTAGATTCTGGACTATCAAAAAGATTTAAATGGAGAATACGATATTATGAAGATGACTTAAGTTATATTATGTTGGAAAAAAAAAGAAAAAATAGAAAGTAGATGTCATAAAAAATCATGTAAAATAACAGTCGACGAATATAACAAAATTGTCTCAGGAGATTTAACAGATTTAATATTTGAAACAGAAAAGAAACTAATAAAAGAATTAGCATTAGATATGCTTTGTTTTAATTATAAGCCAAAGGTTATTATAGACTATGAAAGAATGGCTTATGTGGAAGAAATAACTAATGTAAGAATTACATTTGATATGAAGATTTCAGCTTCATATGAATTAGAAAATTTTTTGATTCAAGATTATCAAAGCTTTTCTGTGCTTCCAAGTGGATTAAATGTATTAGAAGTTAAGTTTGATGATATATTACCATCACATATAAGAAATATTGTGGAATCATATAGCTTAAAACAATGTTCTTTCTCTAAATATTATTATGGGAGAAAGATAATTGATTGTTATATTAGATAATAGCAATTGAAAAATAATTGCGTTTTGGCGTTGTTGGACTTCGCTTCGAAAGATGCTCATGTACTCCATGTACACTCCGCTATTTCTTGCTTGTCCGCCTAGCCAAAAGCACAATTATTTTTCAATTATAAAAAGAAGGTAAATAATAAAACATGGAAATATTTGAAAATATTATTAATTCTTATGCTAATGAAAGCATAACAACAAGTACAATTTTATCTGTACTTTTAATGGTAGCAATACTTGCAATATATGAATTTTTTGTATATAGATTGGTATCACATAGATCTTTTTATAATAAATCATTTAATATAACAACAGCTATTTTACCATTCTTTATTGCAACAATTATACTTTGCCTACAATCAAATCTAGTAATAACTTTAGGTACAATAGGAGCACTAGCAATTATAAGATTTAGAACATCAGTTAAAGATCCTGTTGATATGCTATATTTACTTTGGAGTGTGTTTATAGGAATAATATGTGGATGTCAATTATTTGAGGTAGGTGTTTTAACATCTGTTGTTGTAACTCTTGTTCTAATTGCATTAGAACATATAAACTTTGGTAGAAAATCATTTGTATTAATTGTAAGAAGTACAGAAGATGTAGAAGCTGATCTAACAAAGCTATTTAAAGATAAAAAAATAAGTCATAAATTTAAATCAAGAAATTATACATCAAAAGGTTTTGACTATGCAATAGAACTTACATATAAAAACATTCAAGAATTAAATAGCGAATTATCAAAAAATGAGAGGATAAGTAAATATTCAATTATAGAGTATGATGCTGATGACATCGTATAGGCCGTTAAAAAATAATTACAAATCTTTTCTAGCTAAATTATAAAAATATAAAAAAGGAAATTAAAATATGAATAAAAGTAAAATATTAATTCCAATTATTGTTTTTTTTATAGTATTAACTATTTTAATAATTGTGCTAAATCCAATTCATAAATATAATAGACTTTTTGTAAGTGAAAGTAAATGGAATAGTATTCAAGAATCTCGAATAGAAAATAGAGATTTAGTCTTAGATGATATTAAATTTAATGATTACAAATTAATTATTGATGAGCAGAATAACACTATATATTATTCTGTTATTAATGATAGTAAAAACCAATATAATCCAAATGTGAGTTATAGTACAAATAGTAAAAATGTAAAATTAGTAATATTATCAGATGAAATAACTGATCAAAAGGTAAAAAATAATTATCAGTTTAAAATAATGATTTATAATGAAAAAGAATATCATATTTATAATTTAATATGTACAGATCTCCCAATAATAAATATTAGTTATAATAAGGATGAAGAAGTAAAACAAAAGAGTGTTCCAATGGAAATGTATTTGTTTGATAATTTGTTAAATGTTCCTAATAAAATTACAATATCTAGTGGGAAGATAAAAAAAGACGGAGAAAGCTATATTTTTTCTCTTCAAATGTTAACACCTGGAAAAAATAAAAGAGATAATATGTGCTCAATTTTAGGTATGAAGCCAAGTAGCGAATATATCTTAACACCAGTGAACAATAATATGGAAAAAGATACAAATAAAAATAACAGAGTAGAACTGTTTTTAAATAATGAGTATAAAGGAGTATATGAACTTTCTCTAACAAGAAAAGAAGGAGAGAGAAATGAAGGATAAGAGTTTAGCTTTTATTATTGGATTATTAGTAGGTGCTGTAATAACGGCATATGGATGCAAAAACGAAAGGATTTGAATATGAAGGTAGGATTAGTATTAGAGGGACGGAGCTATGCGTGGAATGTATACGGCAGGAGTTCTAGATATGTTTTTAGAAAAAAATATAAAGATAGATGGCATAATTGCTGTTTCTGCAGGAGTTCTTTTTGGAGTAAATTATATGTCGAACCAAAAAGGAAGAGCAATTAGATATAATAAAAAATTTGCTAAAAGTGCTAAATATATGGGAATGAGATCTTTAATAACAACAGGAAATATAATTAATAAAAAATTTGCATACTATGAAGTTCCTTTTAAATTAGATAAATTTGATGAAGAACAATTTGAAAAATCAAATTGTATAATGTATGCAACATTAACGAATGTAGACACAGGAAAGCCAGAATATTTCAGAATAAACAATGTTTTTGAGGAAATGGAATTAATGAGAGCTACATCAGCGATGCCATTTGTTTCTAGAATGGTTGAGTGGAAGGGCAAAAAATATTTAGATGGAGGGATTTCTGATAGTATTCCAGTAAAAAAATGTCAAGAATTAGGTTATAACAAAATAATAGTTGTTACTACAAGACCGATAGAATATAGAAAACAAAGAAATAACAAGAATTTAAGTAAATTAAGATACATAAAATATCCAAATTTAATTGAAAGTATAAATAATAGATACAAAAATTATAACAATATTGTCGAGCAAATAATTGAGTTAGAAAACAAGAAAGAAATATTTGTTATTAGGCCATCACGAGATTTAAAAGTAAAAAGAATAGAACGCGATGAAAACAAATTACAGCAAATGTATGATTTAGGATTAAAAGATTGTGAAAGTAAAATAAAAGAATTAAATAAATATCTTTATGATGAAGTTACTAGTCAGCCTTAAAATATTTTTTGTCCTGCTTAACGTGATTACTATATAAATATTTTTCGAATAATCTCGGCTACCTTACATTTAACACTAAAAAATTCTAATTAATTTCGAACCCCCCTCAAAGACAAGCTTTGAGATTCCCTTTCGAAATTATTAAGAATTTTTAAGTTATTCAAAGTCGCATTCGATTAATTCTCAAAATATTTATATAGTAATCACTAAGGCAAGACAGATATAATTTCAAGACTGACTAGTAACATGATAAAAAAATTAGCAGAAAGTATTGACAAGTGCTAAAAACGGGTATAATATATATAAAGTTAGCAATCATAATAAAAGAGTGCTAAAAGGGGTGAGAAATTTGATAGATGGTAGAAAGAAAAAAGTTTTGCAAGCTATCATAGAAGAATACATAAATACAGCAGAGCCAGTTAGTTCAAATGCGTTAACTAAAAATCATGGATTAGATTATAGTAGTGCAACTATAAGAAATGAAATGGCCGATTTAGAAAAAAGTGGATTCTTAGATAAAACGCATACATCTAGCGGAAGAGTACCATCTGAAAAAGGGTATAGATACTATGTGAATGAGCTTTTAAAAGAAGATAATATAAGTAGACAAGAAATAAAATACATAAGCTCAAAATTAGAAACCAAGGTAAATGAAATTGAAGAACTAACAAAAATAACAGCAAATACAATTTCAGAAGTAACTCATTACACAACAGTATCAATAGGCCCAAAAACAGGAACACAACTTATAGAAGAGATAAAATTTGTTTTATTAGGAACTAGAATGATGATGGCAGTTATTCTAACAGATACTGGATTAGTAAAAGAAACAATAATAAAGTTCGATGAAGACATCAATGAAAAACAAGTTGAAACAATGAATTATATGTTTAATAATAAACTAAAACATCAATCTATAGACACAATAGACAGACCACTTGAAGAATATTTGTATGATGAAATGACATATAGTGTAAATGTTATAAAACCAATTATAGAACAAATAAAAAAGGTCTTAGCAGAAGATGAAGAAATATATTTAGAAGGAGCTAATAAATCTTTTGAATTGCCAGAGTTTAATAGTTTACAAGTTGCTAAGAATTTTATAAATATATTAGATACAAAAGAGTTAGTGGCTGATATGTTGAATTCGGGATTTGCTGAAGATATAAATGTGTATATTGGAGAAGAAAATAACAAAAAAGAACTAAAGGACTTTAGTATTGTAACATTTAAACATAAAGTTAATGGAAAAGAACTAGGAACAATAGGAATAATAGGACCTAAAAGAATGGATTACTCTAAAGTTATTTCTGTAATGAAATATATAAGCAAAAAGCTAAATGGAGGAGAATAATTGTTTATTAAGATTAAATAGGGAGGAAAAGAAGTTGAAAAAAGAAGAAAACAACGAATCTGTAAATAGAGAGCAAGAAATTCAAGAAAAAAAACAAGAAAAAAATGAAGAAGTTGTACCAAAACAAGAATATGATGAACTTGATGACAGATATAAAAGAATTCTTGCTGAGTTTGAAAATTTTAAAAAAAGAAGCATTAAAGAAAGAGAAGGATTATATAATTCAATACTTTCGGACATAGTAGAGGTTATATTACCTGTAGTTGATAATTTGGAAAATGCTGCTAAAGTAGATACCCAAGATTTAAATTATAAGCAAGGAGTAGAATTAGTTTTAAAGCAATTTAAAGATGTATTGAAGTCAAAAGGAATTGAAGAAATAAAAACAGTAGGAGAAGTTTTTGATCCAGAATTGCATGAAGCTGTAAGTAGTATTCAAGATGATAAATTAGGAGAAAAAGAAATTGTACAAGAATATCGAAAAGGATATAAAATAGGTTCAAGAGTTATTAGGCATAGTATGGTTGTTGTGGCAAATTAAAATTAATGAAAAGCAATAATCTGCACATCTTGCTAAAATTATTCAAACTTCGACGTACCAACTATTATAAAAAAGTTTTTAATTTTTAATTAAAATATATTTTTAACAAAAGAATAATAAATTTTAAAATAATGTAAATTTAAAGAAAGTTTAAAAGATTAAGGGAGGAATTTTAAAATGGGAAAAATTATAGGAATTGACTTAGGAACAACAAATTCATGTGTAGCAGTTATGGAAGGAGGAGAGCCAGTTGTAATACCAAATGCAGAAGGAAATAGAACAACTCCATCAGTAGTTGCTTTTTCAAAAAATGGAGAAAGATTAGTAGGACAAATAGCAAAACGTCAAGCTGTTACAAATCCAGACAACACTGTTATATCAATTAAGAGAAAGATGGGTACAAATGAGAAAGTTAGTATAGAAGGAGACAAGTTTTCTCCACAAGAAATATCAGCAATGATTTTACAAAAGTTAAAAGCTGATGCTGAAAATTATTTAGGGCAAAAAGTAACTCAAGCAGTTATTACAGTTCCAGCTTATTTTAGTGACAGTCAAAGACAGGCAACAAAGGATGCTGGAAAAATTGCAGGATTAGAAGTATTAAGAATTATAAATGAGCCTACAGCAGCTTCTTTGGCATATGGAATGGATAAAGAACAAGATCAAAAAATTATGATTTATGATTTAGGGGGAGGAACATTTGATGTTTCTATATTAGATATTGGAGATGGAGTATTTGAAGTATTGGCTACAAATGGAAATACACATTTAGGTGGAGATGATTTTGACCAAGCTATTATAGATTATTTAGCAAGTGAATTCAAAAAATCAAATGGTATTGATTTAAAAACAGACAAAATGGCTATGCAAAGATTGAAAGAAGCAGCAGAAAAGGCAAAAATTGAATTATCTGGTGTACAACAAACACAAATTAATTTACCATTTATTACAGCTGATTCGACAGGTCCAAAACATTTAGATATTACATTAACAAGGGCAAAATTTGAAGAATTAATTCATGATTTAGTAGAGGCAACAGCAGGTCCTGTTAACCAAGCTCTTAAAGATGCAGGTTTAACGCCAAATGACATTCATAAAGTATTATTAGTTGGTGGTTCTACAAGAGTGCCAGCTGTACAAGAGGCAGTAAAAAGAATTACAGGTAAAGATGCAGATAAAGGAATAAATCCAGATGAATGTGTTGCAATAGGTGCAGCTATTCAAGGAGGAGTGCTTTCAGGAGATGTTAAGGATTTAGTATTATTAGATGTAACACCACTATCTTTAGGAATTGAAACATATGGTGGAGTATTTACAAAATTAATTGAAAGAAATACAACAATACCAACAAAAAAATCACAGGTATTTTCAACAGCTGCAGATGGTCAAACATCAGTAGAGGTTCATGTTTTACAAGGTGAAAGAGAGATGGCAGCATATAATAAAACACTTGGAAGATTCCAATTGACAGGAATTCCAGCAGCACCAAGGGGAGTTCCACAAATAGAAGTTACATTTGATATAGATGCAAATGGTATAGTACATGTATCTGCTAAAGATATGGCAACAGGAAATGAACAAAATGTATCTATTACTGCTTCAACAAATTTAACAGATGAAGATATAGATAAAGCTGTAAAAGATGCAGAAGCTCATGCTGAAGAAGATAAAAAGAAAAAAGAAGAAATTGAAGTTAAAAATAATGCAGAAAGTTTAATATATAATAGCGAAAAAACGCTAACAGATTTAGGTGATAAAATAAGCGGAGAAGAAAAAGCTAAAATAGAAACAGAAATAGAGAACACTAAAAAAGCTCTTGAAACAAATGATACTGAAAAAATAAAAGAAGCAACAGAAAAATTAACAAAAGTATTTTATGAAATGTCAGAACAACTATATAAAAATGCAAATCCAAATGCTGGAGTTGATCCAAATGCCACAGCAGAAGCAGGAACAGAAACAAATGGAGACAACGGAAATGTATATGATGCAGATTATAAGGTAGAAGATGATAATAAATAATATAAAAGATGTTGTAAGAAAATCCTTATACTAAAAAGAGGGGGAGCTTAAAAATGAGAAAAGTATTTTTTATTAATAAAGATGGAAATGAAATATTTGATGAAAACGCATGCTGTCATGCTGAATTAGCAATGAAAGTAATAAAAGAGAATGATAAAATTATGGAAGAAATGAAGGGTCTAGAAAATAGGGATAAAGCAAAAAAGGCTATGGAATTTTTGCAAGAGACTAATGGATATATGATGGGAAGTGAACAAGGAGAATATAAAAGAATTGTGTTTGATTCTCAAGTAATATCAGATGAACAAAAGGCTCTTTTAAGAAGATTTTATGAACAAGGATATGAACTTAGTGATATATATTTGGAAAGAAAAAGAAAAGAAAAGGCAAAAGGTGAAGAACGTTAAATAAAAAACTGGGGTTGGAAATAAAAAGTCCAACCCCGATTTAAAATAAATACTTTTTGGGAGGAATAAATGGCTACGAAGAGAGATTATTATGAGGTATTGGGAGTTAATAAAAATGCAACAGAAGATGAGTTAAAAAGAGCTTACCGTAAACTTGCAAAAAAATATCATCCTGATGCAAATCCAGATAATAAAAAAGAAGCAGAAGCAAAATTTAAAGAAGTTAATGAAGCATATGAAAATTTATCAGATCCACAAAAAAGAAAAATGTATGACCAATTTGGACATGACGGACCACAAGGATTTGGTGGAGCAGGAGGACCATTTGGAAGCGGAGGATATTATTCATATTCAACATCTGATTTTGGTGATTTTGGAGATTTAGGTGATATATTTTCATCTTTTTTTGGAGGAGGATTTGGCAGTAGAAATTCAAGTAGAAAACAATCAGAACCTAGAAAAGGTGCAGATTTGAATTTTACAATGGATATAACTTTTGAACAGGCTTTTTTAGGAATCGAGAAGGAAATAATTGTAACTAGAAACGAAACGTGTGACGCTTGCCATGGAAGTGGTGCAAAATCTGGAACATCTGTAACAAAATGTCCAACATGTAATGGAACAGGTCAAGTAACAGCAGTACAGAACACAATTCTAGGACAAATGCAAACACGAAGAACTTGTAGTGCATGCCATGGAACTGGTGAAATTATAAAGGAGCCTTGTGAGAAATGTCGTGGAACTGGAAAAATAAGAAAACAACCTAAAATAAAGGTTAAGATACCAGCAGGAATTAACGACAATCAAACAGTTGTATTAAGAGATGAAGGAGAATGTGGTGAAAAAGGTGGACCAAGGGGTGACTTGTATATTACTGTAAGGATAAAAAGGCATAGTATATATACAAGAAAAGGAAATCATGTTATGTGCGAAGTACCTATTACAATTACACAAGCTACATTAGGAGCAGATCTAGAAATACCTATGGTTGATGGAACAAAGGAAAAATATAGAATTCCAGAGGGGACTCAAACTGGAACAAAGTTTACTATTAGAAATAAAGGATTTAAATCTATTAATTCTAGTAGTATAGGGGATTTTATATTTACTGTAATAGTACAAACACCGAAGAGATTGACTAAGGAACAACGAGATTTATTAATGCAACTTGCAAAAACAATGAATGAACAACCACCTATAAAGAAAAGAGGTTTATTTGGATAGGATATTAATAATAAAGCAAGATAAATTCTTGCTTTTTATATATTTCTATAGTAAAATGAAACTGATAAAAAATAAAAGAGGTAAAAATGAAAAAAAGGATTATAAAGTGGATATTGTGTATATTACTTGGATTTATTCTTATTTGTTTTATAATAGTTGTACTTTTTTTTATTGAAGATAGAAAAATGAGTGTACCTAATGAAATAGAAAAAGTATGTTTTATAGAAGAAAAAGAATTTATGGGGAGAAAAGTATATATAATATCTCCAAAAAGTGATAGCGCAAGAAGCAATAATGTTATTTTATATTTTCATGGAGGTGCATATGTAGCAGAAGCAACAAAGAATCATTGGGATTTTATTGAAAGTTTAGTAGACGATACAGGTTCAACTGTAATTTTCCCAGATTATCCATTAACACCAAAATATAATTATAAAGATGTATTTCAAACGGTTATTCCATTGTATAAGGAAGTAATAGAAAAAAATGGTGATGATAATTTAATATTAATGGGAGATTCAGCAGGTGGAGGTTTGGCATTAGCTTTAGAAGAAAAAATTTCTGAAGAATCTTTACCATTACCACGTAAAACAATTTTGATTTCGCCATGGTTAGATGTAAGGTTAAATAATGCAAAAATAGAGGAAGTTCAAAAAAATGACAAAGAATTAAATAGGGAAAAATTACAAATGGCAGGATTTTTTTATGCTGGAGGAGATGGAAGAGACAATTATTTAGTCAGCCCAATTGAAGGAAATATGGCTAAATTAAAAAATATAGTTATTATGACAGGAACCGATGATATTTTAAATCCTGATGTGTATAGTTTACAGGAAAAGGCTAAACAAAATGGTGTAGATATTCAGGTAAAAGAATATGAAGCGGCTTCACATATATGGATTATAGATAAAAATAGTAGTGAAGAACTGGTAAATAGAGGATATATGGATTTAATTGAGTTAATAAAAAATAGGTTATAGATTATTTTTGATTTAGTGATTGAAAAGAGGTAAAAATATCAAATGAGAAAAGAAAATAAGTTATATTGGCGAAAATTGGATAATTCAGCAAAAATTTTTCCAATATCTGCAGGAAGGAAATACAGTACAGTATTTAGATTGTCTGCAGTCTTAGATAAAGAGATAGAACCCAATATATTGCAAGAGGCAGTAAACCAAACTATAGATAAATATAAATCTTTTAGGGTAAAAATGAAAACTGGCTTTTTTTGGTATTATTTAGAATATAATCCTAATATGCCTATAGTTAGTGAAGAAGAAGATTATCCATGTAAATATATTGAGCCTAGAAAAAATAATTATTATTTATTTAAAGTTACATATTTTAAAAATAAAATAAATATAGATATTTTTCATTCATTAACAGACGGCAATAGTGGGACAATCTTTTTTAGAGAAATCATATATACATATTTAGAGTTACTTCATCCTGAGGAATTTGATGATGAAGAAAGAAAAATAAGGAAAATAGAATTTAATACAGAGGATAGCTATATTAAAAACTATGATAAAAAAGCAAAGTCAAATGCATCTACAAAAAAAGCATATATTTTAAAAGGTAAAAAGATAAAATTAGGTGCTGTTAGTGCAATACACGAATTAATAAATTTAGAAGAATTAAAAATAGAAAGTAAAAAATATGATGTTACTATTACTCAATATCTTACAGCTGTTTTGATATATGCAATTTATGAAGAAAACTATATTAAGCAGAAAAATAAAAGTAAAAAACCAATAAAAGTATGTATACCAGTAAATTTAAAGAAATTTTTTCAATCTAAAACTATGTCAAATTTCTTTTCGTATATTACTGTTGAAGCTCAAATGCAAGGATTAGATACATTTGACAAAATTATTGAATTTGTAAAAAAGGATTTTCAAAAAAAATTGACAGAAAAAGAGATTTTAAAGACAATGTCTGCAAATGTAAAATTGGGAAATAATTTTTTTGTAAGAGCAATTCCATTGTTTTTAAAAAAGGCTGTAGTTAGATTGGGATATATAGAAATTAGAAAATATACAACAATTACATATTCTAATATTGGCAGAATAGGTATAATAGGAAAGTACCAACAATATATTAATTATTTTTTAATGTTAATAGCTCCAGAACCTGTAGAAAAAATAAAATGTTCAAGTTGTACTTTTGAAAATAAAATGGCTTTTACATTTACATCTATTTTGAATAATAATTGTATAGAAAGAAGATTCTACAAGTTTTTAACGAATAAAGGAATAAATGTTGAGATAGAAAGTAATGGTGTTTTAGATGATATATCCACAGAAATTGAATAGTAAAAGAAGTGATAAAATAGTAAGCATTTCAGCTTTTATATCTATAATAATGGGTATTGGAATTGTTATAATAAATAGAATTATAACTCCAGAAATTAAGTGGGCAGCTTTATGTAATGGTGGAATAGCATATGCTTGGTTAACGGTAATATACTCTATTAAAAGGAATACGAATATAGCAGGACATGTATTAATTCAAGCAGTAGCTGTGTCGGCACTTACATTGTATATAGATTATAAGACATCTTTTAAAGGGTGGTCAACAGATATAGCAATACCTATAATAATTATTATTGCAAATATAACGATGCTTATATTAACAATTGTAAGTTACAAAAAATATATAAAGTATGCAATATATCAGTTAGTAATAGTTTTTTTTAGCATGGTACCAGTTTTATTAATAGCAGAGGACGTTGTTTATAACAAAACACTAAGTGTTATTGCTTGCACAATATGTATTATTAATTTTATTATAAGTTTAATATTATGTTCAAAAGATGTAAAAGAAGCAGTAATAAGAAAATTTCATATGTAAAAAAGTAACATACTTGCTATTTAAAAAAATAATGTTATATAGTAATTAAGAAGGTCTAAATGTCAAGAATAGTAGAAAATAGTTTAATAATAAAAAAGCAAAGTAAATTTGATAAAATAAGAACAAATCTATTAATGCTATTTTTCCGGTAAGGAATATAAAATGCTACAAGAAATAGAAGGCTTATTTATTCCCAAAAGAATAATTAATAGGGATATTATTATACCAAAAGAAATTGGACAAGAAATAAGAAGAAAGAAATAGATTTTTTTATAGAGGTTTGTATCTTTGAAAGGATTGATAGTAAAAATTGAAAAATATTAAAGATTATGATTTTGAAGAATTAAAACAAGAGTTAAATAGTATAGGAGAAAAAACATTTAGAGCAGAGCAAATAATGAAATGGTTATATGAAGAAAAGGTAAAATCTTTTGATGAAATGACAAATTTATCCAAAGAGTTGAGAGAAAAATTAAAAGAAAATTATACAATATGTAATTTCAATATATTAAAAAAGCAAGAATCTAAAGATGGAACAATTAAATTTTTGTTTGATGTTTTAGATGGAAATGCAATTGAAACAGTTTTAATGAAATATCATCATGGAAATAGTATATGTGTATCTTCCCAAATAGGTTGTAAAATGGGATGTAAATTTTGTGCGTCAACAGGGATAAAATTTATAAGAAGCTTGACAAGTGGAGAAATTGTAGAGCAAATAATTGCCGTTGAGCAAGTTACAGGAGAAAAAATATCAAATGTTGTATTTATGGGAATAGGAGAACCACTAGATAATTATGATAATGTAGTGAAAGCAATAAGAATTATAAATAATCCTAAAGGATTAAATATAGGTGCAAGGCATATAAGTGTTTCTACAAGTGGATTAGTTCCTAAAATTTATAAATTGGCAGAAGAAAACATTCAATGTACTCTATCTATATCACTGCATGCAACAAACAATAAAAAAAGGAGTAATATGATGCCAGTAAACAATACTTATCCAATTGAGGACTTGCTACAGGCTTGTAAAGATTATATAGAAAAAACACATCGTAGGATATCGTTTGAATATGCACTTGCAAAAGATAATAATGATAATCTAGAAGATGCAAAACAGTTGGTAAAGCTATTACATGGAATGTTGTGCCATGTGAATTTGATACCAATAAATAAAATAGAAAATGGACAATTTGACAAAAGTTCAAATGAAAATATTATGAAATTTAGGGATTATTTAAATGAACATGGTATAGTGGCAACTATAAGGAGAGAATTAGGTTCAGATATTGATGCAGCTTGTGGGCAGCTTAGAAGAAAAAATTTACGAAGTAACTAGAATTTGTTCCATTCACATTTGTCATTTCATAAATTATTTTATAATAAATACTTGTGCAAATATAAAGTTTTAGAAAAGAGATGGCTAATACGAAAAATCTTAAAGGAAAGGAAAATATCAAATGTTATTAAAAGATATAAAAGAAATGATGCCGTTTATAAATAAAATTAAAGTTTATGCTTTTGTAGGACCTTCTGGGACTGGTAAAAGTTATAGGGCTCAAATTGTGGCAGGAGAAAAAGATACACATTTTATTATTGATGATGGATTATTAATAAAAGATAATGAAGTGGTTGCAGGTGAATCTGCTAAAAAGGCGCCTACAAAAGTAGCTACTGTTAAACATGCACTTTTTTATGATGATAAAGAAAAAGAAGAGATAATAAGAGCATTAAAAAAGTACAAACCACAAAGTATACTAATTTTAGGTACTTCTGATGGAATGGTTCAAAAAATTGCTGCAAATTTGGGACTGCCAGAAATATCTGAGACAGTTTATATAACAGACGTCGCAACTGAGCAGGAAATGGAAACTGCAAGAAGAATAAGAGTTACAGAGGGAAAGCATGTTATTCCAGTTCCAACATTTGCAATAAAAAAAGATTTTTCAGGCTATTTATTAGACCCATTGCAAATATTCAAGTCTAAGGGTAAAGGTCAAAAACCATATATATCAGAAAAATCTATAATAAGGCCAACATTTAGTTATATGGGTAATTTTACAATTTCAGATTTGGTTTTTAGGCAGATATTGGACTATTTGGCAGATCAGACACCTGCTATATATAAAGTATTAAAAACAAGAGTAGAAAATTTTGGAGATGGTGTAAAGCTATATATGGAAGTAACCATCATGTATGGTTATAATGTAGTGGATGGGTTAAATAATTTTAAAGAGAAATCTAAAAAAGAAATAGAAAAACTTACAGCAATGAATGTTGTGGAATTAGAGGTAGTTGCTAAAAATATTTTTGTACCAGAGGAGGAAAAGTAAATGTCATTTGTTGTTGCTATAGATGGACCAGCAGGTAGTGGAAAAGGAACGATAACTAAGCTTGTTGGAGAAGAATTAGGGTTAGTATATATAGATACAGGGGCATTGTATAGATGTGTAACTTTATCTATGATAAAAAATAATGTTGGTTTAGAGGAAAGTGAAAAAATTAAAGAAATATTAAATACTATAAATATTGAGTTTAAAAAGGAAGAAAATAAAGATAGTGTTTATTTAAATGGAGAAGATGTAACTAAACAAATTAGAGAAAAAGAGGTAAATGAACTTGTATCTCAAGTATCTCATTTAATCCAAGTTAGAGAAAATATAACTAATTTATCTAGAAATATAGCAGAAGGGAAAAAAGTAATAATGGAGGGGAGAGATATTGGAACAAATGTATTTCCTAATGCAGATGTAAAAATTTATCTTGACGCTACTGCAGAAGAAAGAGCAAGAAGAAGATTAAAACAAAATCAAGAAAAAGGAATAGATATTTCTTATGAAGAAATACTTAAAAATATTATTTTTAGAGATAATAATGATAAAACGAGTTCTGTTGCTCCTTTGAAGCAAGCAGAAGATTCTGTATATATTGATTCTAGTGATATGACAATTGAAGAAGTGAAGAATGAAATTATCAATATTATAAGAGGAGGTTAAATTACAAATTTATGAAAGATTTTTTTAAGAAAATAGGAAGAGGAATAGTAAAAGGTGCAATATATGCCTATTGTAAGTTGGTATATAGAATGAAGGTTATTGGAAAAGAAAATATACCTAAAACAGGACCAATTATAATTTGTGGTAATCATAAAAGTTTTTTAGACCCACCAGCTATTGAAGTTACTTGTGGTAGATATACAAGATTTTTAGCAAAGGAAGAATTAACAAGATATAAATTTTTAGCATTTTTAGGGTATATTTTTGACGCTATATTAGTTAAGAGAGATTCAAAAGAAGTTACAGCTATAAAAGAATCTTTAAAAACATTAAAAAATGGAGATTGTTTAGCGCTTTTTCCAGAAGGTACAAGAAATGGCTTAGCAAAAGGAGAAGATGTAAAAGACGGAGCTGCATTCTTTGCTTTAAGAAGCGGAGTAAAGGTAATACCATGTGGAATAAAAGGTGGAGAAAAAGGTAATAGAAGATTAGTTATTACATATGGAAAACCACTTGATTTTTCAGAATATAAAGGTAGTAAAGACAAAGAAGTTATGGAAAAGGTAACAGAAGAAATAATGAGCAATATTTTAAAATTGGCAAAATAAATGTTACAGTTTAGCATTAGAGGAATATATAATATGTTTGAGTAGTAATTTTTTTTCAAATTATATAAGTTGACAAAATATGTAAAATGTTGTATAATTTAATAAGTTTTTTAGAGAAAATAGGCGTTTATGGAGGATAAACGCCTTAAGTTATGAGAAAAAGTTTGCATAGTTAAATAAAAAAAGAAGGGAAATGAAAAAAATGAATAACCAAAAAATAAGAAATATAGCAATAATAGCACACGTTGACCATGGAAAAACTACATTAGTGGATGCATTACTAAGACAAAGTCATATATTTAGAGAAAATGAACAAGTACAAGAAAGAGTAATGGATTCAAATGACCAAGAAAAAGAAAGAGGGATTACAATTCTTTCTAAAAATACATCTGTAATGCATGGAGATATAAAAATAAATATTGTAGATACACCAGGGCATGCTGATTTTGGTGGAGAAGTGGAAAGAGTTCTAAAAACAGTTGATGGAGTTCTTTTATTAGTAGATGCCTTTGAAGGTGCAATGCCTCAAACAAGAGAAGTTTTGAAAAAATCTTTAGCATTAGGCTTAAAGCCAATAGTTGTTATAAATAAAATAGATAGACCAGGAGCTACTCCAGAAAAGGTAGTTGACCAAGTTATTGAATTATTTATAGAACTTGATGCTACAGATGAACAATTAGACTTCCCAGTTGTTTATGCATCTGCAAAAAACGGAATTGCAAAAATGGATTTAAATGATGAAACTGAAGACTTAAGTTGTTTATTTGAAACAATTATAAATACAATTCATGCACCAAACTGTGACGAAGAAGGACCAGCACAAATGCTAGTATCTAATATAGACTATGATGACTATGTTGGAAGAATTGCTGTGGGTAGAGTAGAAAGAGGTTCTATAAAAGTTGGTATGCCTGTTGCTATATGTGGCAAAGAAGACAAAATAACACAAGGAAGAATAGCAAAAGTATATACTCATGTCGGATTAAATAAAGTAGAAGTAGAAGAAGGAAAAGCAGGAGATATTATAGAGCTTGCAGGACTTTCAGATATAAGCATAGGAGACACAATTTGTGATTTCAATAATCCAGAAAAAATACCATTTGTAGATATAGATGAACCAACAGTATCTATGACATTTAGTGTAAACAATGGACCATTTGCAGGAAAAGAAGGTCAATTTATAACATCAAGACATATTAGAGATAGATTGTTTAAAGAGTTAGAAAAAAATGTTTCATTAAGAGTAAAAGAAACAGAATCACCAGACTCTTTTGAAGTATCAGGAAGAGGAGAACTTCACTTATCTGTATTAATAGAAACAATGAGAAGAGAAGGATTTGAACTATTAGTTTCAAGACCAAAAGTTATATTTAAAGAAATAGATGGAGTAAAATGTGAGCCAATAGAATTATTAGTAGTAAATGTTCCAGATGATTGTGTTGGAAATGTAATAGAAAAATTAGGAAGAAGAAAAGCAGAAATGGTTAATATGGAACCAGCAGAAGCAGGACATACAAAAATAGAATTCAAAATACCAGCAAGAGGATTAATTGGATACAGAACAGAATTCTTAACAGATACAAAAGGTGAAGGAACAATGAACCACATATTTGATTCATATGAGCCATATAAAGGTGATGTAGTTGCAAGAGTTAGAGGAACTATAGTTGCTTTTGAAAATGGAAAATCAGTAACATACGGATTATACAATGCACAGGACAAAGGAGATTTATTCATTGGTGCAGGTGTAGAAGTATATGAAGGAATGATAGTAGGTCTAAATTCAAGAGGAGAAGACTTAGCAATAAATGTATGTAAAGAAAAACACTTAACAAATACAAGAGCATCAGGTTCAGATGATGCATTACGTCTAGTACCACCAATTCAAATGTCACTAGAAAAAGCAATAGAATTTATACAAGACGATGAATTAGTAGAAGTAACACCAAAATCAATACGTCTAAGAAAGAAAATACTAGACACAAAAGAAAGAGAAAGAGCAGCAAGAAGATAATTGTCATGGGGACGGTCCTTTTGGCAATTTTTTGCCATTGGGGACACTCCTTTGTAACCAAATCTTAACTGCGATAATGTTACTGGATAATGTTTTTTCATAATAAGGTGTTTCAAAGTTTGCTATATAAATATTTATATAGCAAACTTTTATATGAATTTATGCAAAAAAAATTATCCAGTAACGCTATAATATGAAATAAGTATATTTTATATTGCAAATTGCAATTAATTATATTAGAATGTAAAAAAATAAATTAAATCTGTTTGAATAAAAAGGAATTTATAATTATGAATAAAATAGAATTAGAAAAAATAAAGAAAAAAGCTTTGGAAGAACATATTCCAATAATAATGGATGATACGTTAGAAGTAATATCAAAATATTTGAAAGATTTAAAGCCTAAAAAAATTCTAGAAATTGGTACTGCAGTAGGATATTCTGCTATATGTTTTTCTGAATTTTTAGATGAAAATGGAATAATAGATACAATAGAAAGAGATGAAGAAAGAATTAAAGAAGCTAAAGAAAATATAAAAAAAGCTGAGGTAGTAGACAAAATAAATATATACGAAGGTGATGCAGTAGAAATATTGCCTACTTTAAATGAAAAATATGATGTTGTATTTATAGATGCAGCAAAAGGGAAATATCCTTTTTTCTTAAATGAGGCTTTACGAATGCTATCTGAAAATGGTATAATATTTGCAGATAATATCTTATATAAAGGTTATGTAATGAGTGGTTATAATAAGCATAAGCAAAGAACAGCAGTTACAAACCTTAGAAAATATATAAAAGAAACAACTGAAAATCCATATCTTAATACAGAGATTTTAGAAGTGGGAGATGGATTGGCAGTAACAAAAAAGGAGAGATAAGTAGTGAGTGAAGAGAATCAAAAGTTTAGGAATCAATATATTTATAGATTAAATGATAGACAAAAAGAGAAAATATATGAAAAATTTATAGAAGAGCAGGAAGAACAGTTTGAATTATATATTAACTATATAAATGAAGTGTTAATAATTTTAAAGGATTATAGAATAGTGTCAAAATATACTAAAATGAATGCACGTATTAAATCTACAGATAGTGCTACAGATAATGATGGTGAAAAAGCATTAGACGATGTTTTCGGAATGGAAGTTGATTTTGCAACTCCTAGAGAGAGAGATTTTGTTGGAGAAGTAATAAAGAGTACAATGAATATTTCTAAAGAAAAGATTCACAAAAAAGACAATGGGTATGAAGCACATCATTTGTCAGGGTATCCAACCACAAAAAATGTAATAGTTGATAACTTTGAAAAGTTAATAAATAAAACAATAAATCCTGAAGAAGAATATAAAAAATATTATGAAGAATTGTCAAAACAAAATAAAGATATAGTAGATTCAGAAGAAGAAAAATATAGAAAATATTTTATGGATTTTAAAACTAATTTTGAATTGTATGCTAAATCAATAAGAAATAGAATAAGTGAAACTAAGATGCAGGAATTAAAAAATGATTTACAACAAGCAGAAAATGTATATTTGGAAAAACAAAAAAATTTAACGGAAAAAACGTCTAGTGAAAATATTCCTATTGTTGAATTTCAAGGTAAAACGATACAAATAGCAATAGAGGCTAATTTAGGAGAGGCAAGACATGAAGGATATAAAGGAATGACAAGTGCTGAGATGCAAGAAGAGTATGACAGACTGGGAGGAAAAATTTCTTTATCTAAAGTTCCAACAATGTATACTTCTGATTTAAAAAGAGATGAGGATGGAAATGTTATACCAATGAGAATGAGATCAGTAAGAAAAACGTTAGAAGAGTTATATCCAGAACTTATAACAAATAGAAAGAATAAACAAGAAAGAGGTGAATAAAAAAATAAATGAAAAATGTAGAACTCTTAGCACCAGCAGGTTCATTCGAAAAAGCAAAAATAGCATTTTTATATGGAGCAGATGCAGTATATTGTGGAACGTCATCATTATCATTAAGAACAAGAGCTGATATGCAAGATGATGACTTAGTAGAAACAGTAAAATATGCACATAAAATTGGTAAAAAAGTATATGTAACACTAAATATATTTGCATGGGACGAAAAATACAAAGAAATAATAGAAATGGCAAAAAAATTAGAAGAATTGAAACCAGATGGAATAATAGCAGCAGATGGAGGGGTAATTGATGTAATAAGAAAATATGCTCCAAGTGTGCCTATAAATGTAAGTACACAGGCAAATATTGTAAGTTTACATGCATGTAACTTTTGGAAAAAAAATGGTGCGAAAAGAATGATAATGGCAAGAGAAATGAACAAAGAACAGCTAAAATATATAATGAAAAATAAACCTGAAGATATGGAAATAGAAATATTTATACATGGAGCTATATGTTTTGCATTTTCAGGTAGATGTTTTTTAAGTGATTTTCTTGCATGTAGAAGTGCTAATTTAGGTGATTGCGCACAAAGCTGCAGATGGTCATATAACTTATATGCAGAAGAAAAAAATAACCCAGGAGAATTTATGCCTATTGAAACAAACGAATATGGTACAAGCATATTTTCTTCAAAAGATTTATGCTTAATAAAAGAAATTCCAGAAATTATTGAAATGGGCGTGGATAGTTTAAAAATAGAAGGCAGATTAAAAACAGAGTATTACATTGCAAGTGTTGTAAATGCATATAGACATGCAATAGATGATTATAAAAAAGATCCTCAAAATTACAATTATACAAAATATTTAAAAGAACTAGAAAAAGTTAAAACTAGAGGTCTTACTACATTTTATTTTAATGATAGAAAAAATAAAGATATTCAAGAATATGGTGGCAGACAATATAATGAAAATTACGAATTTGGTGGAAAAGTTGTAGAATATAATGAAGAAAAATCTATTATTGAAATAAAAAATAAATTACAAGTAGGAGATAAGTTAGAAATAATTGTCCCAAATCAGTTAGAACCATTGGAGTTTGAAATAGAAAAATTATGGAATGATGAAACTGACGAAGAGATAACAGAAGTAAGCCCTGGAGTTAAAGGACAAAAAGTAAAAATAAAATTACCTGTTAAATGTGAAAAAGATTGGATTATTAGAAGAAAAAAATAGTATCGAAGAATGACTAATATTATATTTAGGTAATATGCTAAGTATAGTATTAGTCATTCTTTATTAATATTTACCTATAAGAGAAACTAAAAGAAATCCTAAAACAATACAAAGTAAACTTATAACAAATTCTATAGTAGAAGTACAAGTTGGTATTAGTACTAAAATAGAACCTAAGGTAAATCCAATAATGCTATAGAAAGTGCAAGCATAGTGATTATCTATAAAATATTTTATAAGTTTCATAAAAATAAAACCACCAATAACTAAACCTATTCCAATTGGTATTAAAACAGGTAGAAATAAGTTAGATACACTAGATAAGTAAATAGAATATACACCTAGAAGCGTTAAAATTATTGTACTGCTAACACCGGGAACAACAATGCCTATAGACATAAAAAATCCGCATAGTATCAAATATATAAAATTTATATTTTCTGTAGAAGATATTGGAAGATAATTTTCTAGAACAACGCTTCCAATTCCAATTAATAAAGCAAATAAAAAACAAAAAATATAGTTAAATTTAAATTTTTCTTTTGAATTTATTTTTCTAGCAATGCTAGAAGTACTAGCTAGAATAAATCCAATAAACAACGATTTTGTTTGTATTGGATATTCATATAGAAAATAGTTTAATACTTTTCCAAACAAAACAACCCCAAAAAAGCAACCAATTATGATAGGCATAAGAAATTTTATATTTTTTTTAATATCTTTAAAAAAATGCAAGATACTATTTAAAAGTTTTTCATATAGCCCAAAAATCACGCATAAAACCCCACTGCTAATTCCAGGAAGTATTGCACCGGCTCCTATTGCAATCCCTTTAACACAATTATTAAAAAAATTCATGTTTTTGTTCCTTTTCAAGATTAAGATTTATTGTTCATAAAATCAAATAGTAGTAATAATTTACAAATTCTTAAACTATTTCGGTACATTCGGAATGAGCATAAATTATTAATAATATTTAATTTCAACGATTTATAATATAGTAACATTATATGAACCTAAATATCAAAAAAGAATTTTTTATAAAATTTATAGGGTCATGCACTTTTATTTTTCCAACACATATAATTGCAATAATAGAACAAATCGGAACGCCAATAATTTTATAGTATGTTATTTTAACTATAAATCTAGAGTGGTAGTAACCTATAAAAAGTGGAACGTTCCGTTAATTTGTTCATGTGCGTATTTTTCGTAAGAAAAATTCTGTACAATATTTTGAGCGAAGCTCTTTTTATACAATGGGAAATAGCAATTTTCCATTGTATAAAAAAATGGGGGTGCAGTTATGTTAGCTTCACTTTGTATGACAGGATTATTTGGATTTTTTGAATTTTTAAAATCAGCGGTATTTGTTGTTCGGGTATATTCAAGGAAGTAATTTATTTCCAGAGCCACTTACAGCAGAAGAAGAAAGAAATTATTTACAACAGATGGCAGAAGGTGATGAAGAAGCAAGGAATATTTTAATTGAAAGAAACTTAAGATTAGTTGCACATGTGGCAAAAAAATATTCAACAGCAAAAGTTGAACAAGATGATCTTATATCTATTGGATCTATAGGCCTAATAAAAGGAATAAATAGTTTTAATGTAGAGAAAGGTTCTAGGCTTTCTACATATGTTTCCAGATGTATTGATAATGAAATTTTAATGCACTTAAGAGCTACAAAAAAATTGGGAGCAGAAGTTTACCTAAATGAACCAATACGGAAAAGACAAAGATGATAATGTGGTAACGCTTCAAGAAGTTTTAGAAAATAATGAAAGAAACATTGAAGATGAAGTCGATGTAAAGATGAAAATAAAACTTTTATATGAAAAAATGAAAGATTTATTAAAAGATAGAGAGAGAACAATATTAGAACTTAGATTTGGACTTCGGAGGACATAAACCAAAGACGCAAAACGATATTGCTAAAATGATGGGAATTTCTCGTTCTTATGTATCTCGAATAGAGTCAAAAGCTATAAATAAACTATCTAGAGAGATAAAAGAATAATAGATTTGTGAATAATAATACTTTTACTAAAATAAAAAAGTAAAGAACATATTTCTCTACAATCATAATCCTAACATATTTTAACATATTTTTAGATAAAAATCAAATATAAAAAAATATAATTAAGTGAGAAATCTTACGAAAAAGCTAGATATGTAGAAACAAAATAAAAAAAAGTAATAAATTAGGAAGATATTTCATTTGTAAACGGTTATTCTATGTGCTAAAATAAAAATAATCTAAGAGTAAAACTTGAATAGAATAATTGAATATGTAATTAATTTACCCTGCATAGTGCGTATAGACAGAATTTTTAGAACCAACACACATTAAGAGGGGCCAAATCTCTGAATATGGCGTGCAAGCTCACATTATAAAGTGAGAAGCCCATGAATATTTAGGTAGGCACCCACCTGTTTTTAGGAGCAGGTCCTTAAAAATTCAACATATCTGACGGCTAAGGCGGGGATTTTTTTGAAAAATTTATACGTCAGAAATATTCATAGGAAGTCCTAGTAAGTAACTTACTAGGACAAAAAAATTTTAGGACGAATAATTTTTATTTCCCAAGTTCTATAATAGCCTTAGCGTAAATTCTACAAGATAATAATAAGGCGTCAATATCTAAAAATTCATCTGTCTGGTGGCACATATCTTTGTTACCTGGGAAATTTGCACCAAATGAAATACAATTATCAAATGCACGGGCATAAGTTCCTCCCCCGATAGCTATAGGTTCTAAATTTGAATTTGTTTCTTCATTATAAATATTACAAAGTGTTTGCACTAAATAGTTATCTTTAGGAATGTATAAATAAGGTTGATAAGCGGTTGTCTCGAAATTAATATTTGCAGATAAATTGGTAAGTTCCTTAAATTTATTTTGAACAACAGAAATATCAGTATTTACAGGAACTCTCAAATTCATTCCTATTTTTATAATACCATTATCTAATTTTAAATTTCCAACATTTAGAGTTAGTTTCCCAGACTCATCTTCAAAATTTATTCCTAAACTTTTTCCATAAATTTCAAAATTTATATATTTGTTAAAGAAATCTAATATTTCTAAATTTATATCATAATTATTAAACAAGTGGTTTAAAACAATTAATAATCTAGATATTGCATTTAATCCTAAATCTGGATGTGCAGCATGTGAAGGTATTCCATGAGAAGTAAGCTTAATAAATTCATTATCTATTTGATAAATATCAATTTCATATTCAAAACTATCTATTATATTTTTTAAAGTTTTTATAAAATTAATTATATCAATTTTTAAAGAATTTATTTTTAATATTACACTACAAATTTTGGGAACAACATTAATAGCATTATTATTACAATCTATTTCTGTTATTTGAATGCTTTCTTTATTAAGAAATGAGATATCTGATTTCAAGTAGCAACTTAAAATAGATTTTTCAGCGTAGATGCATGGAAAATCAGCATCTGGACTAAATCCTATAGTAGGAAGTTCTTCGTGTTCTTTGTAATAATTTATACATTTCCAGTCCATTTCTTCATTTAGACCAAGAATTAATCTAACTCTTTTATTAATTTTAAAATTGTCTTTTACTATTTTCATAGCATATAGAGAACTTATAACAGGTCCTTTGTCATCTATAGCGCCTCTTCCAAATATTTTATTTTTAGAAATAGTTCCACTAAAAGGAGGAAAAGTCCAACCGTCACCTTCTGGAACGACATCCAAATGTCCAATAATTCCAACCAATTCTTCGCCTTCACCAAATTCGATATATCCACAATATCCATCTACATTTTTAGTTCTAAATCCCAATTTCTGGCCTAAATTTAACATGTATTCTAATGCTTTTGCAACATTTTCACCAAATGGTTTGCAAGAATTTTCAGAAGGTGAATTAACACTTGGGATATTTATTAGTTCTTGAGTGTTTTTTATTATTGAATCTTTGTAATTTTCAATAAATTTGTTTATCATAATATCAATCCTTTCGTTTTTATTTATTTCAATATATATTATATCATATGAAAAATATGATTTCTAAAGTCTTTTTAGCTTTTATCATTTTAGACTTATAGAATAGACAGTGAATTGTAACTGGAAAATGTCACTAGTCAGCCTTGAAATTAAATCTGTCCTGCATTAGTGATTATATATATAAATTTTTTTAAATGATAGGCTGACCAGTAACTAGAAAATTGTAATTTAAGTAAAATTTTTAAATAATTTATAGTAAATTTGAAGAAGATATGTTATATTTAAAATAAAAAATACTCAAAGAGAGGTGTGTTAAATAAATTGGAAATTAAAAAAATACAAGAATTAGAAGAATTAGCAAAGAAAGTAAGACATGGAATTTTAGAAGAAGTCTATTTCGCTTCATCGGGACATCCAGGTGGTTCACTTTCAGTAGCAGATATTTTAACAGTATTATATTTTTATGAAATGAATATTAAACCTGAACAACCAAATTGGGAAGATAGAGATAGGCTTGTTTTATCAAAGGGACATTGTGTACCTGCCTTATATAGTTGTTTAGCCAATAAAGGGTATTTCCCAATAGAGGATTTAAAAACATTTAGAAATATAAATAGTTATTTACAAGGACATCCAGATAAAAATAAGGTACCAGGTGTAGATATGTCTACCGGTTCTTTAGGACAGGGGTTATCTGTAGCAAATGGTATGGCGATTGCAGGCAAAATGAATAAAAAAAATTATAGAGTTTATTGTATTTTGGGTGATGGAGAAATAGAGGAAGGACAAATATGGGAAGCTGCAATGGCAGCAAATAAGTATAAATTAGATAATCTTTGTGTTATAGTAGATAACAATAATCTACAAATTGATGGAACAATAGAAGAAGTGATGAATCTGTGTTCTATAGATGAAAAATTTAAAAGTTTTGGATTTCAAGTTATAAATATAGATGGACACGATATGGATGAAATAATAAAAGCATTTGAAGTAGCTAAAACAATAAAAAATAAACCAACATGCATAATTGCTAAAACTATAAAAGGTAAAGGGGTATCTTTTATGGAAGGACAAGTTGAGTGGCATGGTAAAGTTCCAAATAAGGAACAATATGAATTAGCAGTTGAAGAGCTAAAATAAGATTGCCACGGGGACGGACCTTTTGGCAATAAAATGTCAAAAGGTCCGTCCCCGTGGCAGGAAAGGAAAAGAATATGAAAGAAGAAAAAAAAGCTACTCGTCAAAGTTATGGAGAAGCATTAGTAGAATTAGGAAAAGAGAATGAAAATATTGTAGTATTAGATGCAGATTTAGCAAGAGCAACTAAAACTATTTTATTCTCTAAAGAATTTCCAAATAGATTTTTAGACATGGGAATAGCAGAAGCAAATATGTTAAGTACAGCTGCAGGTTTAGCAACTTGTGGAAAAGTACCATATGTAAGTACTTTTGGGGTATTTGCTGCAGGTCGAGGTTATGACCAAATTCGTAATAGTATATGTTATCCAAAATTAAATGTTAAAATTTGCGCAACTCATTGTGGAATTACAGTAGGGGAAGATGGAGCAACACATCAAATGATAGAAGATATATCTTTAATGAGGACGTTACCCAATATGATAGTAATGTCAACATCAGATGATACTCAGACAAAATGGGCAGTTAGAGAAGTTTCTAAAATAAATGGTCCTGCATATTTAAGGTTATCAAGATTGACTACTCCAATCATATATGAAAGTGATCAAAAATTTGAAATAGGAAAAGGAATACAGATAGGAGATGGTACAGATGCTACTGTATTTGCAACAGGAGTAACTGTTGCAGAAGCCCTAAAAGCACAACAAATTTTAAGAGAGAAAAGTATAAATATTAGAGTTATAGATATTCACACTATTAAACCAATAGATACGGATATAATAATAAAAAGTGCAAAAGAAACAAAAAAATTAATATCTATTGAGGATCATAATATTATAGGAGGATTAGGTTCTGCGATTTCAGAAGTTTTGGTAAAAGAATACCCAACGAAATTAATAAAATTGGGAATAAATGATATGTTTGGAAAATCGGGGAATGCAGAAGAATTAATGAAATTATATAAAATAACTTCAAAGGATATATGTGATATTTTTTAAAAAAAGGAGAACAAAATAGAAAAAGTGATAGAAAATGTAAAAAACCAATATTTTCTATCATTTTCCTGTTTGAAAAGTATTGCAAAAAGAACACTTTATTGATATTATAAAGTAGAATAATTTTTTATAAAAAGTTGTGCAAATAGAAAGGAAAGTAAGAATAAAATGATAGAATTTAGAAATGTAGCGAAGACTTATGATACAGGGACTAAAGCAGTAAAGAATGCTAGTTTTGTTATAGATAAAGGTGAATTTGCTTTTTTGGTTGGTTCATCAGGTAGTGGTAAATCTACACTCATAAAATTAATTTTAAAGGAAGAAGAACCAACATTAGGAAATATAATTATAAATGGAAAGGATACAACATTTTTAAAACCAAGCAGAATACCATATTTAAGAAGAAGTATGGGAGTGGTGTTTCAAGATTTTAGACTTTTACCAGATAAAACGGTATATGATAATGTCGCATATGCTATGTATATAGTAAGAGCAACACCAAGACACATAAGAAGACAAGTTCCTATGGTGCTATCATTGGTTGGATTAAGTGGAAAAGCAAAGATGTATCCACATGAATTATCTGGTGGTGAGCAACAAAGAGTTGCATTAGCTAGAGCATTGGTTAATAATCCATCTATGTTGATTGCAGATGAGCCAACTGGTAATTTAGACCCAGATACAGCTTGGGATATTATGAATTTATTAAATGATATTAATATGAGAGGAACTACAGTTGTTGTGGCAACACATGCTAAGGACATTGTGGATAAAATGAAAAAAAGAGTTATTCATATACATAAAGGTGAAATAATTAGAGATGATAAAAAAGGTGGTTATGATAGTGAAATATAACATATTTGGTTATTTAATAGGGGAAGGATTTAGTAATGTATTTAAAAATAAAAAATCTACAGGTGCATCGCTTATGATTATGTGTGCCACTATGATTATATTTGGTATATTTTTAATATTGGGTGAAAATATAAATCATTTTGTATCAGAAGTGGAATCAGCACAAGGAATGCAGGTGTTTATAAACAATGAGGCTACACAAGAACAAATAGAAGAAATAGGAGAAAAAATTAGAAAGATAGATGGTGTAAGTACAACAGAGTTTGTATCAAAAGAAGCAGCTTTAAATCAAATGAAAGAAAAATTTGGAGATAAAAAGGATTTACTGTCTGGATATGAAGAAAACAATATCTTCCCTGCATCTTATGTTATTACATTAACGGATTTAAGTAAAAGCAAAGATGTACAAAATCAGATTTTAACATTAGATAATATAAAAAAAATAACAAGTAAAGATGAAACTGTTACTACTCTTATTAACTTGGCTAATGGAATAAAAATAGTAACAGGAGTTATATTAATTTTATTAATAATAATATCTATTTTTATTATAGCAAATACTATAAAGCTTACGGTTCATGCAAGAAGAAAAGAAATATCTATTATGAAATATGTTGGAGCAACAAATGGATTTATAAGATGGCCGTTTATAGTAGAGGGTATGATTATAGGTGTGTTAGCAAGCAGTATATCTATAACTATTGTAGGAATAGCATATAGCATAATTGCAGAAAATATGGTAAATTCTAAATTTATGCAGGTTATCAATATGAGTTTAGTAACTTTTGGAGATATGTTTAATTCAATTATATTTGTATATATGTTATTAGGAATTGGTATAGGAGCTCTTGGAAGTGTTATTTCTATGAGAAAATATTTAAAAGTATAGAGGAGAAAAAATGCGTAAGATTTTATGTGCTGCGTTAACTTTTATAATATGTCTTTCTTGTATATTTAAATTTGTATATGCAGAAGAAACTTCAGATTTGGCAACAAGACAGGAAGAACTACAAAATAATATAAAAGATACAAACGAACAATTACAGGGAGTCCAAGATGAACTTTCAGAAAATCTAGAGCAAGTTCAAAAACTGGATGAAAAGATAGAAAAGTCACAAACAGATTTAGATGCATTAAATACAAAAATAATTCAATTACAGGAGAAAATAGACAATGTTGAGAAAAAGTTAAAAGTAGCAAGCGAAAATTATAACAGACAACAAAAAATATTAAATGAAAGATTAGTTGCCATATATGAGTCAAGTGATACTGAATATCTAGATGTAATTTTAAGTTCTAGAAGCATATCAGAATTTTTATCTAATTATTTTCTAATTACAGAGCTTACTACTTATGATACAGATTTACTAGAAAATATGAAAATGCAAAAAGATGATATAGAAAATAAAAGGGAAAAACTTGATAGTGGAAAAAATCAATTAGCTCTAATAAAGGAAAATCAAGCAAAAACGGCTAAAATACTAGAAAACACAAAGATTGTTAGAGAAAACTATATTGCAAAGTTATCTAACAAGGAGAAAGAATTACAGACAAAAATAGATGAATATAATTCTCAGGTAGCAGCGTTAAATGCGGAAATCTTAGAATTAGCTATGAAAGGTATAGATACTAAGTATATAGGAGGAAAGCTAGATTGGCCTGTACCAGGATATACTAGAATCAGTTCCAATTATGGAATGAGGTATCATCCAATATTACATATTAATAAGTTGCATACAGGAGTTGATATTGCGGCTCCCCAAGGAAGTGACTTTATAGCTGTAAATGATGGAATTGTTACAAAAGCTTGTTTTAATACAGCGTATGGTAATATGGTAATAATAGATCATGGTGGAGGAATTTCAACCTTATATGCACATGGCTCTGAAATTTTGGTTCAGGTTGGACAAGTTGTTAAAAGGGGAGAACCAGTTCTTAAGGTTGGTTCAACTGGATATTCAACAGGAGCGCATGCTCATTTTGAAGTTAGGATAAATGGTGTTGTTACAGATCCTATGCCATATATAACAAATGGAATAATTCCAGAGACACAACGGAAATGAAGATGAAAAAAATTTAGATAGCGAAGGAAATTAAAAAATAGGAGGAACTCATGAAAAAGCTAAGTTTAAAATTAATAGTAGTAATAATAATAGGAATATTTTTATTTCAAAGTAATATAGTGTTAGCAGAAAATACAGCAGATTTAAAAAATCAGCAAAGCGAAAACAATAAGAAAATAAATGAGGCAAAGGAACAATTGGATGAAATAAAAGAAGAAAAATCAGAAACAATGAAACAGGTGCAAGACTTAACAACAAAGATTTCCCAATATCAAACACAAATAGATGAATTGAATGTGGAAATATCTGATTTAAACACTCAAATATCTGAGGCTGAAAATAATTTGAAAAACGCTCAAGAGGATTATGAAAAGCAAGAAGAATTATTAAAGGCAAGATTAGTGGCTACATATGAGGCTGGAGAAACGTCATATTTAGATTTTATTCTTTCATCTGCAAGTATTACAGATTTAATATCTAATTACTATTTAGTGACAGAAGTTGCAACAAATGATGCAGAACTATTAGAACAGATAGAACAAAAAAAGAAAGACATAGAAACTGCCAAGCAAACTTTGGAAAACAGTAAAAACAAGTTAACTACATCAAAAGCAAATAAACAAAGTGCAGCTACTCAGCTAGAAAACTCTAAAAAAGAAAAAAATACATATGTTGCAAAATTGAGTGAAGATGAAAAGAAGACACAAGAAGAGCTAGAACAATTACAAGCAGATAATGATAAAATACAAAAAGAATTAAAAGCTGCAGAAGAAAGATACAGAAAGCAACTTGAGGAGTTAAAGAAAAAACAGCAAGAAAATGCAAAAAAATCCAATAGTGGAAGTACGAGTTCAAGTGGAGAAACATATAATAGTGGTGGTTCTGGCGTTTTGCAAAGCCCTGTAAAAACAGGAACAATAACAGCAACTATGTATTATTCTAGTGGTAAATATCATGGAGCTCTTGATTATGGAATACCTGTTGGAACAACAGTATATGCAGCTGCAGATGGAGTAGTAATATCAAGGGGGTCTCTATCTGGAAGTTATGGTAATTATTTAGTTATTCAACATACTAATGGATTAAGAACATGGTATGCACATGGAAATGGTGTGTTTTATGTATCTGTAGGAGACATTGTTTCAAAGGGGCAGGCTATTATGCAAAGTGGTAACTCTGGAAATTCTTCAGGACCACATTTACATTTTGAAGTAAGAGTATCACCTTATACTTGGTATTCAAATGGTAATGATAGTAGAAGAGACCCTAGAAACTATATGTAGAATACAGATACGTGCTTAAGAAAGGAATGAATTTTATTTTGGAAGAAAAGAAAAAATTTAAGATTTATAAAATCATTATGCTTGTTTTTTTGGTTGCATTTATAACTTTTTTAACTACATCAATACTAATGTATCAGTATTTAACAGATAAAAAAATTATAAATAAAACCACAATAATAGGAACTTCAGAAAATGGTGAAATTGATAAGACTTTAGAAAAATACAAAAAGATTATAGATAAATATTATTTAGGAGATGTTGATGAAGAAAAACTAAAAGAGGGAGCTGTGAAAGGTTATATAGAAGGACTAGGTGATCCGTATACAGAATATATTTCTAAAGAAGACATGGAAGAATACATGGAAAATACCAAGGGTAATTTTGTTGGCATAGGAATATACATGGTAAAGAATTCAAGTACCAATAAAATACAAGTTTTGTCTCCAATAAAAAATACTCCTGCTGAAAAAGCGGGAATCCTAGCAGGAGATATAATTATTTCTGTAGATGGAGTTGAATATTCGGCAGATGAAATGTCAATTGCTTCAACTAGAATAAAGGGAAAAGAAGGAACAAATGTTAAATTAGAAGTTCTTAGAGGTACAGAAACTTTGAATTTTGACATAAAAAGAGAAGGTATAAAAGTAAATCCTGTTGAAGGTAAAATAGTAGAAAACAATATAGGATATATTGAATTCTCTTCATTTGATGAAGGTACGGCGGATGAGTTTAAGACTAAATATAAAGAACTTGAAAGTAAAGGAATAAAATCTTTGATAATAGATTTAAGAAATAACGGTGGAGGAATAGTGGATGAAGCATTAAAGATTGCAGACTTCATTCTTGAAAAAAATTCTGTTATTTTATATGAAGTAGATAAAAATAATAATGAAAAAGTAAAAAAATCTCAAAATGATCCTATTATAAATTTACCAATAATTGTTTTAACTAATGGTAATACAGCAAGTTCTTCGGAAATATTAGCAGGAGCATTAAAAGATTTAGGAAAGGCAAGGATCGTTGGAACGAAAACATATGGTAAGGGTGTGATTCAACAAGTAATGACATTGGGAGATGGAAGTGGATTAAAAATAACTACAGAAAAGTATTTAACTCCAAATAGAACGGAAATAAATAAAGTAGGAATTGAACCAGATGAAAAAATTGAATTGTCAAGTTTATTAAAAAATAAAATATCTCTTGAAGAAAAAGAAGACACACAATTGCAAAAAGCCATTGAAATGTTAAAATAGCTAAAATTGAAAGGAGAAAACATGAATTTGCCTAACAAATTAACAATATTTAGAATATGTTTAGTGCCACTTATGGTAGTAATTCCTTTTTTGGGAATTACCGGTGAAGTAATGAAAATTCCTATTTCATACCTTATAATGGACTTCATTTTTATAATTGCATCTATAACAGATAAATTAGATGGATATTTAGCTAGAAAGAATAATCAGATTACCACATTTGGAAAATTTTTAGATCCATTGGCTGATAAGATATTAGTATTAGCAGCTATGGTTATGTTGGTAGAAATGTCAAAGATTCCTGCATGGATACCAATAATTGTTTTGACAAGAGAGTTTATGGTTTCAGGATATAGATTAGTAGCAGTAGAAAAGGGTGGAAATGTAATTGCAGCATCAAATTGGGGAAAATTAAAAACAGTTTCTCAAATGTTAGCAATAATGTTAGCATTTATAGATATGCACTCTTTTGGCGAATGCTTTACTGGAAATCTTAATGGAGTAGAGCTTATTATTAATGTAATGGTTACTATAATGATGGTAGTACAGACTATAGCTACTGTTTTTTCTGGATTAGATTATATGAAAGGATTTAAAGATATTCTAAAACAGTCTTGACAAAATTGTTTTTTTGACTTAATATAGATTTTGTTTGAAATACATATATTAGAGATATATTATAAAAATAGTATGTAACAGAAAGGAGAAATCTATGGAAGAAAAAGAGGTATTATTAACTCAAGAGGGATATGACAATTTAGAAAATGAATTAAACCATTTAAGAACAGATAAAAGAGCTGAGGTAGCAGAAAGAATTAAAATTGCATTGGGATTTGGAGATTTATCGGAAAATTCAGAATATGATGAAGCCAAAACAGCCCAAGCTGAAAATGAGGCTAAAATAGCTGAATTAGAAAACAAACTAAGATATGCTAAAATCATAGATGAAAAAGAGATAGACACGGAAACTGTACAGGTTGGAAATATTGTAAAAGTATTAGATATTGAATTTAATGAAAAAGTAGAATATACTATTGTTGGTTCTACAGAAGTAAATTTAGCAGAAAATAAAATATCTAATGAATCTCCTTTGGGAAAAGCTTTACTTGGAGCAAAGAAGAATCAGACAGTTGAGGTAATAGCACCAGCAGGAGTAATGAAGTATAAAATTTTATCTATAAAAAAATAAATATAAAAAGTCTGTTATAATAATTATAACAGACTTTTTATATTACTAAGCTACTTTCTAAAGCAAGAGTAATCATATTTTTTAATCCAGTTTGTCTTTCTTCTATTGTTGCTATCTCTTTTATAAATTTAGAATCAACAATAGACATTAAGCAACTTGCTTTTTTTCCAAAATAATTTGCATTGTAAAATAAAGAAAAAGCTTCCATTTCTCCGGCATATGGGTCTAGGTCACTTGGTAGTCTTGATAAAAACTGATTTATATTTGGCATATAAGGATCGAAACAGTCTAAGCAGACTGTATTGCCATAATAAATATTATTTTTTAAATTAACTGCAGTTTTCTGTATTTTTTTGTTTAATTCTGTACTAGAACTGGCAAAGTGACAATTATCATTATTAAAAGTGAGTGCATAGTTGCTTTCAGAATATGCGCCTTTGGATAGAACAATATCAAATAATTTTAGCTCGCGTTTATATGCACCGCAGGATCCAATTCTAATAATATTATCTACATTATAGAATTTATATAATTCATAAGAGTAAATAGCCATGCTAGGAATTCCCATTCCAGAAGCCATTATTGTTAATTTTTTTCCTTTATAAAGACCTGTATATGCACAAATACCTCTAACATTATTTACTAAAATTGAATCTTCTAGAAAATTTTCTGAAATATATTTTGCTCTTAGCGGATCACCTGGCATAATAACAGTTTTGGCTATATCGCCTAAATTTGCTTCATTGTGTGGTGTTGACATTTAAATTACCTCCTTTTTTTATAAAATAGTATGTTACGATTCACAGCCAATTCCATATTTCTTTAACGCTAAGGGCTATACTATATTAATTGGTTTCAAAAATGATTATTCAAGCCTAAGCTGCGTAAGAAATTCACATAAATTTTATGGTATCCTTCCAAGGACAGGCCGTGAACTGTAACCATAGTATAACAATAAATTATAAAAAATGCAAAAATACTTGAAAAAATATTTTGTTCATGATAGAATTACAATAGATTAAAAAAAAACTGATTTTTCGGTAGATTTTTTAATCTTTTTTTGGTTTATAAAAATTCCAATGAGTTATAATATGTAAAAGCTACAATATATCAGTTTTGATAAAAAGAAAGGAAGGCATGCTTTACAATGAATATGAAATATATTTTTGTAACAGGTGGAGTTGTATCTGGATTAGGAAAAGGAATAACTGCAGCTTCATTAGGAAGATTATTGAAAAATAGAGGATATAAAGTTACTATTCAGAAATTTGACCCATATATAAATGTAGATCCTGGAACAATGAATCCATATGAACATGGAGAGGTTTTTGTCACAGATGATGGTGCAGAAACAGATTTAGATTTGGGCCATTATGAAAGATTTGTAGATGAAAATTTAACTAAGAATTCTAGTATTACAATGGGCAAGATTTATCAAACTGTAATTGAAAAAGAAAGAAAAGGTGAATATCTAGGAAAGACAGTACAGGTAATACCACATATAACAAATGAAATTAAAAGAAAGATATACGGATTTGAAAAAACGGATACAGATATAGTTATAACTGAAATAGGTGGAACAGTAGGAGATATTGAAGGAGTTTCTATCATTGAAGCAATTAGACAAGTAGGTTTAGAAAAAAATCCGGAGGATGTTATATATATACATGTAACACTATTGCCATATATATGTGGTTCAAATGAAATAAAATCAAAGCCTACCCAGCATTCTGTAAAAGAATTACAAAGTTTTGGAATAAAACCTAATATATTAGTATGTAGAACTGAAACAGATATACCTGACAGTGTAAAGGAAAAGTTGTCATTGTTTTGCAATGTTAGGAAAACTAGTGTTATACAAAATAAAACAGCTAATAGTCTATATGAAGTTCCATTAATGTTAGAAAAGGAGGGGTTAGCCAGAGAAGTTTGCAATCATCTTAAGCTAGAAAATTATGTTCCTGATAATTCAAAATGGGAAGAACTGATAAAAAATATAAATGAAATTGATGAAGATAGAATAGTAAATATTGCGATAGTAGGAAAGTATATAAAATTGGAAGATTCATATATTTCTGTTATAGAAAGTTTACATCATGCAGGTTTTGCAAATAAAGCAAATGTAAAAATTAAATTGATTGATTCAGAAACTATAACAAAAGATAATGTTAAGGAAAAATTAAAAGGAATAGATGGAGTTGTAGTTCCTGGAGGTTTTGGAAATAGGGGGATAGAAGGGAAAATAGAAACAATAAGATATGTAAGAGAAAATAAGATACCGTTTTTAGGAATTTGCTTAGGAATGCAAATGGCTGTTGTAGAATATGCCAGAAATGTTTTAGGATTAACGGATTGTAATTCATCTGAATTAGATGAAAAAACTAAAAACCCTGTTATACATATTATGGAAGAACAAAAGAAAATCAATGAAAAAGGTGGAACAATGAGATTAGGTGCATATCCATGTATCATAAAAGAGGGGACATTAGCAAATAAAATATATGGAAAAATAAAAATAAGTGAAAGACATAGACATCGTTTTGAATATAACAATGAATATAGGGAAAGATTAGAAAATGCGGGACTAAAGGTGTCTGGAACATCACCAGATGGATTATTGGTTGAAATGGTTGAAATAGAAGAACATCCATATTTTATAGCTGGCCAATTTCATCCTGAATTGAAATCAAGACCAAATAATCCTGCACCGTTATTTGTGGGATTAGTAAAAGCATGTTTATAAAAAGGGAGGAATAAAGAATATGAGAGTAAATATAAAGAAAAAAAGACAATTCGGAGTATCTGGAAGAAATCCGCAATTTATTATTTTTACAGACAAAGATGGAACTATAGATTTGGGAGATCAAAAGTTTAATGAGATATTAAAAACTATTAATAAATTGGGAGGAATGGTGGTTCCTACAACTGGAAGAACTGTTGGAGATATTATTGAAAATCTAAAAAAGAGAGGCATAGAAGTTCCTGATATTATTATAGGAGATAACGGAGCTAATATTTATTCAAATAGTGAATCTAAATTTTTAAGTAAAACATTGTTGGGACATAAAAAAAAGGATATAATTATGCAAGAATTTTTAAAAGTTGGGGGAGATATAGACTTAGTGAGATATACAGATGGTAAGTCAATATTTTCACCTAATACCAGAGATGCAAAAAATTATTACAAAAATAGTAAAATTGTCAATTTGGACAATAATATCCCAAATAGTATAAAAGATAATGATGAAATAACTAAAATAACCTTGGCAGGGACTAAAGAACAAATGGAAGTTCTTTCAAAGATATATAGAGAAAATGATTTACGGTACTTATGTTGTTGGAAGTAAATTTCCAACAGGTAAAGAAGGAAATTATATTGTAGATGTTGCTGAAAAAGGAATAAGCAAGGGAGAAGCAGTAAAGAAAGTAGTAGAAATGATTAAACCTCAATATGGCTACATATGTGTAGGAAATGATGAAAATGATGTGCCAATGTTTAAGCAAGCAATAGATAATGGAATGTTAGCTGCTGTAATGAAAAATTCTCCTGTTGATGTAATAGAGGAAATAAAGGAATACGCAAAGGGAAAAGATGGAAGAATGATAATAATCCCTGAAAGTAAGAACCATGCAAATGAATTTCTAGTAAGGGTTGCAAGATTATTTGAAAAGAAGATAAAAGAAAATGAAAAAAGAGAAAAAAGAGAAAATAGACTTCCAAATGTACAAAGAATAAATAACATAAAACCTGTTACAAGTAGTTGTGATCCAAATAAAAATAAAGCAAAAGGAAGAATTCAGAGAAAAAATGGTGGAAGATATTTATAAAAATATTAAAAAAGTATTGACAAAGAATTAAAAAACATTTATAATTTATAATTGTCAGGAGGAAAAAACGCAGGTGTAGTTCAATGGTAGAACCTCAGCCTTCCAAGCTGATGACGTGGGTTCGATTCCCACTACCTGCTCCAAACTTCTGACAATTATAATTAAATATGCAGGTGTAGTTCAATGGTAGAACCTCAGCCTTCCAAGCTGATGACGTGGGTTCG
>CAMJCT010000009.1 GCA_946404215.1 uncultured Clostridium sp.
CCTGTTTTTTATTATTTTTATTTTAGTGTGACATATCTATTGTAAACCTATATTTTCATCGCAAAATTCGACACAAATTTTAAGATGTTTTGGAGGCACCTTCCAAAACATCTTAAAAAAATCATAATTTTAGTTCTAGTTCAAAAAAGAATTCTACACCATTTTCTTTATTTACAACACCATAAGATTTTTCATAACTGTTCATTATTGCTTTTACAAATGATAGCCCTATTCCAGTTCCACCTTTCTGTCTATTTCTAGATTCATCTACTTTATAAAATCTCTTCCATATTTTAGATATATGTTCTTCCGGTATATTTTCTCCTGTATTAAATACTTTTACTCTTACTAAATTCTTTTCTACATCCACAATATTTTCAATTTGTATATACTTATTTCCATTTTTTTCTCTAATATGCTTTATAGCATTGGTTAAATAGTTTGATATGACTTGCTCTATATAAAAATTATCTGCATAAACATTTATTTCACCTGGTGTAACAAACTTAACTTCAATATTTTCTTCATCTAAAATAACTTTAGATTTTCTAACAACTTCTTTTTCTAATTCAACAATATCAAATATGGAGTCATCAAAATTCCTTTTTCCATATTCAAGTTTCATTAACTCTAAAAGTTGTTTTACCAATTTATCCATTTTATTGGTTTCATCTAAAATTACTTCTGCATAAAATTTTCTACTTTCTTCATCTTTATTAACATTTTCAATTAAACCCTCACTATAACCTTGTATTAATGCTATTGGAGTTTTTAATTCATGTGATACATCTGATATAAAACTTTTTCGCATTTCTTCCAATTTAGATTTTTCATCTATATCTTTTTCAAGTTCTATATTTGTATTTCTTAATTGTTTTATAGTCCTTTCCAATTTGTCTGACATCACATTAATACTTTTTCCTAGATTATTTATTTCATCATCTGTATCAGTAATTTTATACTTATGACTAAAATCCAAATTGGACATCTTTTTTGCTATATTATTTAATTCTAAAATCGGATCCGTAAATCTTCTTGAAACGTAAGATATTATTACAGCTGCTATAAGTATTGCAAAACCAGCCATCAAGTACAAGAAATTATTAGATATTTTTACACTTTCATCTATTGAATTTATTGGAATTCTAACATATAATAAATAACCATTATCTAATGTAGCAGATAATAAAATATATGTTAAACCGTTTTTATTATCTTTCATTGTCTTTATAACATATTTTTCATTTTTTTCAATCTCTTTTACTGTATCTTCATTAACTCTCTTTGTCATTTCATTCATTTGTCCAAATGTTGAAAAAAAATCTCGATTAGAAGAATAAATATTAATATTTTGTGGATTTTTTATTAAAATATCAAAACCGTTTTTTATTGCAATCATTTCCAAATTTGATTCTATATTAATATCATCTTCATTGGTATAATAATTATTTATAATTTGATATGCAGATTTTAAAGATTTTGTTTTACTATATAAATAAAATTGACCAAGCACAAAATTATTGACCAATATTAAAAATAAAATTATTAACAGTATTACCATTGATAATGTTATAAAAAGTTTTACTCTAACAGACTTTATTGCATTTTTAATTCTAAACATCTTATGTTTCTCCTCATTTTACTTCAAATTTATAACCTATTCCTCTCACTGTCTTTATGTATTTTCCTTTTTTTCCTAATTTATGCCTTATCTTCTTTATATGACTATCAATTGTTCTCGAATCACCATAATAATCATAATTCCATACATTATTTAATATTTTATCACGTGACAAAGCAATATTTTCATTTTCAATTAAATATATTAATAATTCATATTCTCTTAAGCTTAATTCTATAACTCGACCATCAACCTTTACAGTTCTACCTTCTTTGTCTATTACTACACCACCCAAATTTATTATTTTTTTCTCCTCTGCTCCCGCTCTTCTTAAAATTGCCTCTACTCTTGCAACAAGTATCTTAGGACTAAATGGCTTAGAAATGTACTCGTCAACACCTAATTCAAATCCAAACAACTCGTCTTGTTCTTCTCCTCTTGCTGTAAGCATTATAATTGGAACTTTGGATTCTTGTCGAATTTGCCTTAATACAGACCATCCATCTAATTTAGGCATCATAACATCAAGCAAGACTAAGCTTATCTTTGATTTATTTTCTTCAAAAACCTCTATAGCTTTTTCTCCATCTTCAGCTTCTAAAGTATTATACCCTTTTGCAGTTAAAAAATCCTTAATTATTTTTCTCATTCTAGGTTCATCATCAACTATCAAAATTTTATCATTAATCATATTTATATAAAACCTTTCCTAACATAGAATTATAAGAGCATCATTTGATGCTCTATCCCATATAATCTTTTAATTTTTTGCTTCTACTTGGATGTCTTAACTTTCTCAATGCCTTCGCTTCTATCTGCCTTATTCTCTCACGAGTAACTTCGAATTCTCTTCCAACCTCTTCAAGAGTTCTCGCTTTTCCATCTTCTAAGCCAAATCTCAATTTTAATACCTTTGCTTCCCTTGGAGTTAATGTACCCATTACCTCTTCTAGTTGCTCTTTTAGCAAAGTATATGCCGCAGAATCATGTGGAGCAGGGCTATCGTCATCTTGAATAAAGTCACCTAAATGACTATCATCTTCCTCACCTATAGGTGTTTCTAATGATACGGGGTCTTGAGCTATTTTTTGAATTTCCATAACTTTTTCAACCGGAATTTCCATTTCTTCTGCAATTTCTTCAGGCGTTGGCTCTCTTCCTAACTGTTGCAACAGATGTCTTGATGTCCTTATTAATTTATTTATTGTTTCTACCATATGAACTGGAATTCTTATGGTCCTTGCTTGATCTGCAATGGCTCTAGTTATTGCTTGTCTTATCCACCAAGTTGCATAGGTACTAAATTTAAACCCTTTCGTATAGTCAAACTTTTCTACAGCCTTTATAAGTCCCATATTTCCTTCTTGTATTAAATCCAAAAATAGCATCCCTCTTCCAACATATTTTTTAGCAATACTTACAACCAATCTTAGGTTAGACTCTGCTAATTTTTGTTTAGCATCCTCGTCACCTTCCAATATTTTTTTTGCTAAATCCAACTCTTGCTCAAATGTTAAAAGTGGTATTCTTCCTATCTCTCTTAAATACATTCTAACTGGGTCATCTACATTAATTCCTTCATAATTAGTATCTAATATTTCATCTAATTTTAAATCTTCTACTTCTTTTAAATCTTCAATATCAGGCTCTTCATCTAAATCATCACTTAATAAATTTACACCTAATTCTTCAAATGCATCAAATACCTTATCTATTTGTTCAGGATTAACATCATCTAATTCACTTGCCAAATCTCCGTATGTTATTTTACCTTTTTCTTTTGCTTTTTTTAATATTTTCTTAACTTTTTCATCTTTTATAGAATTTTGATTTTCATCTGAAGATATTTCATTATTTTCTTCTTCTATTACATTTTTTTCTTCTTTTTTAGTTCTTTTTCTTTCAACTTGAACCTTCTTTAATTCATCAATCAGTTCTTGTTTCTTTTCCATTTATAATATCATTCCTTTCTCCCGATATTAATTATTATCATTTAATTTTAGCTAATCTCAGAATAATATCATTTAACTCCTTCTCTAATTCCAATTTGCTGTCTTTTTCTGGATTATTTTCTAAAATTTCTAAAATTTCAAATTTTCTATCATTTAACTTCTGCTTTTGATAGCTCTGCATAATATCATCTATAGCTTTTTCAACATCTTCTATTTCATAATCATCAGCCATAATTTCCGTAATATGGTTTCGCTCCTCTTCTTCTAGATTGTCTATTATTCCGTTAATATTACTGTTTCCTCTTTCAAATTCATCATACAATTTTTTTATAATTTTTTTGTTAATTTCATCTTTAAAATCATCTATACTTATATTTTGACTTATAATTTGAAAAATATTTAAATCTCCTAAAAGTAATATAGCTATTATGGTATTTTCCCTTTTCCTTATGGCTTCACTTATTTTTTTATTTTCTTTCTTATTGCGAATTACTACAGGCTGTATTCTTTCCTGATTTTTTTCTGTTTTTGTTTTAGAATATGTAAGTTTATTTACTTCAGCATAAATTGCTTCTTTTGAAATATCGTATTCCTTAGCTATTTTTTCTATATAAACTTCCCTTTCCATGGTATTGTCCACTTTAGAAATTAACTTTGCTATTTCATTTAGAAATTTAATTTTATCGTTTGTACTTTCTAAATTCAAGTTTTGCTTTAAAACCTTAACCTTAAATTCTATTACAGAAAGTGCCTTTTCCACTAGATTATTAAATCTTGCATTTCCATATTTTACTATATACTCGTCTGGATCTTTAGCACCATCCATTTGTAATATTCTTATATCACACCCCATGTCTTGCAATATATCTAATGCTCTTAGTTTTGCGGTAAGTCCCGCCTCATCTGAATCGAAGCTTAGTATAATCTCTTCTGAACTTTTTCTAAGCAACCATCCCTGCTGTTGAGTTAAAGCCGTTCCTAAAGGCGCAACAACATTTGTTATTCCTCTTTGATGTAAAGATATAACATCCATATAGCCTTCTACTATTAGTATTTTTTTTATATCACCTTTTTTAGCTACATTTAATCCAAATAAATTTCTTCCCTTACTATATACAATATTTTCAGGCGAATTAATATATTTAGGTTTTGAATCGTCTAAAACTCTCCCTCCAAATGCTATTACTTTTCCCCTTATATCACATATTGGAAACATTATTCTATTTCTATATCTATCTATATATTGCCCTCTCTCATTTTTATTTACTAACCCAGATTCTAAAATCTCTTTTTCTTCAAAGCCCTGCTTTTTTAGCTCTTTATACAATTCGTCAAACTTTCCTGAAAAACCTATTCTAAAAGATTTTAATGTTTCATTACTTAGTTTTCTTCTTTTTATATATTCTTGAGCAACTTTTGACTCTGGTCTATATAGATTTTTATGATAGTATTCTGCAGCAAATTCATTTACTTTATATACTTTCGATTTTAGTAACTCTTTTGCTGAATCTTTGCTATTTTCCAACGTTGGCAACTGTATATTTGACCTTTCTGCTAACATTTGAACCGCTTCTACGAAATTTATTCCTTCTATTTTTGTTAAAAATGTGAATACATTTCCGCCTGCTCCACACCCAAAACAATGAAATATTTGCTTATCTGGTGATACTGAAAATGATGGTGACTTTTCATTATGAAAAGGGCATAAACCAAAAAAATTTCTTCCACTTCTTTTTAGTCTAATATACTGTGATATTACATCTACAATGTCATTAGCCTGCCTTATTTCCTCAATGATTTCATCACTGTATCTTATCATTTTTTCCTCACTTTCTTTCAAAATATTTCAATTAAATATACATAATTATATTATTCGACGCATTTTACATAAATCCTTCTTATTGTTGTAATTTTTTTGACTTCTATACATTATTGCAATTCAAAAAGAGCACTTTCAATAAAACTTCTTATTGATAAAGCACTCTTAATATTTAAGCCTAAAATTTGTTTCTTTTTTAGTCATATTATTTTATTCTAATATTGTCTTCCCCAAACAACCATTTTATCTGCTTTTTTTCCACAACATACACATGTATCTGACAAATGTTCTTGCTCAAATGGTATACATCTTGACGGTGCACCTGTTACTTCTTTTACCTTATCTTCACATTCTTGCAAGCCGCACCACATAGTTTTTACATAACCTTGGTTTTCGTCTAAATTCTTCTTTAATTCTTCCATATTAAATGCAACAGTAGTTTTTTCTTCTACTCTTTTTTTGCAAGCATTAAACATAGACTTTTGTATATCTTCCATTAATTCTTTTACTTTTTCTTCTAATTCTTCTATTTTTACTGGCATTTTTTCAAATGTATCTCTTCTAGTTACTATAGCTTCCCCTCTTTCGATATCTTTTGGACCTAATTCTATTCTAACTGGTACTCCTCTCATTTCCCAATCATTAAATTTATACCCTACAGAATAGTTATCTCTATTATCTAATTCTATTCTAATATCTTTTCCTAACTTTTCTTTTATTTGCTCAGCAACTTCTAAGACATTTCCTTTTTCTTGCGCAATTGGTATTATAACAGCTTGAATTGGAGCAACATATGGAGGTAGTTTCAATCCTCTATTATCTCCATGTGCCATTATAACAGCACCTATTAATCTTGTACTAATTCCCCAAGATGTTTGGTATGCATATTCTTGTTTACCTTGTCTATTTTGAAATTTCACATCAAATGGTTTTGTGAAGTTTTGACCAAAGTAGTGTGAAGTTCCACCTTGCAAAGCTCTTCCATCATGCATTAAAGTTTCTATTGTATATGTACTCTCTGCCCCTGCAAATTGTTCCTTCTTAGTTTTTTGTCCTTTCAATACTGGTATTGCAAGTAAGTTTTGGACAACATCTGCATAAACTTCTAACATATCTAAAGTGAATTTTTTTGCTTCTTCAGATGTTTCGTGAATTGTATGCCCTTCTTGCCATAAAAACTCTCTTGAGCGTAAAAATGGTCTTGTTTCCTTTTCCCATCTTAAAACATTACACCATTGATTATATAAAAATGGTAAATCTCTCCATGAACTTAACCATTTTGAATACATAGTTGAAAATACTGTTTCTGATGTTGGTCTTACACACATTCTTTCTTCTAATTCTTCTCCTCCACCAAAAGTAACCCATGCAACTTCTGGGGCAAACCCTTCTACATGTTCTTTTTCTTTATTTAATAAACTTTCTGGAATAAGAGCTGGCATAGAAACATTTTTTACTCCATGCTCTTTAAATTTTTTATCTGCATAATTTTGTATATTTTCCCATATTGCATAACCATATGGTCTTATTGAAATAAATCCTTTAGCTGATGTATAATCTGCAAGTTCTGCTTTTAACACAATGTCTGTGTACCATTGTGGAAAATTTTCATCTATATTTGTTATATCTCTTACAAATTCCTTGTTTTTACTCATATATACTTTTTCCTTTCTCTTTTTTATATCTTATTATATTTTAAAAACGTTACTTGTCAGCCTTAAAATATTCTGTTGTCCTGCTTAACATGATTAATATATAAATCCCTCGCCCGGACTTTTAATTGCATATAACTAACAAGTAATTACAAACTTTCTATAAATTCTTCCTCCGTTTCCCTTTCGGGCATTGGAGCCTCCGCTTTTCCTTCATCAATGTTTTCAGTGCTTTTTTCAGAATCTTCTGCTATTAAGTCATCTATAACTATTTGTCTATTTTCATCAAGTTTATATCTTGGAAGTTCTGGTAAATCGTTTAATGAATTGTAACCAAACATTTTTAAAAATTCTCCTGTTGTTCTATAAGACATTGGTTTTCCTGGTAAATCTGTTTTCCCTGCTTCTTCTATTAACCCATACTCTAATAACTTATACACACAAGCATCTGCAGAAACTCCTCTTATTGCTTCTATTTCTGCCCTAGTTATTCCGCTGTTATATGCAATAATTGAAAGTGTTTCCAGTGCTGCATTAGATAAATTTGGCCTGTTTCTTTTATCTAATATTGGGTATATATAATCATATAATTCTTTCTTTGTGCATAACTCATAATTGTCATTTACCTTTATTAATTCTATTCCTCTATTTTCATTTTTATATTCTTCTTGCATTTCTGAAATAACTTTTTCTAGTTCTTCTTCGGAAATTTCAAGCGCAATCATTATTTCTTTTTTAGAAACTTCCCTTCCAGCTGCAAAAAGTATTGCTTCTATTATTGCTTTCATTTTTTCTCCTTTTATAAAACATTTCTATTTTCTTACTTTATGCTATTTTTTTACCACTATATTTTACTATATATACATGGAAAAATCAAGGGAAATTAAAATGAACCCCAATTATTAAACTTGTATGTCTAATAATTGAGGTTCAAAATTTTTTTAATTAAAACCTATATAATGTTTATATAGTTCATTCTCCTCTCATTAAGGTCATATCTCTTTCGACTGCTGCAGAACCACTTCCACTTGGCTTCAACTCATAATGTACAGACTCACTGATGGTTTCTGAAGTGTCAATGACGTTCCCTACAGTCGGATAAGAATCACTTACCAATCTAAAAACTACGTTATTTTCTGTATCTCCACTTTTTAGATCGTGTGCATAACTTGAAGCTGCCCATGCCCCCCACGTCATACCTTCGTCATAGATTATTTCAAGAGAATATTGACTAGCATCACCATATGTTATAGTTAAAGATTTAGCCCACTTAGCATAAATTGTTGTATCTGAATTTATTGTGGTATTAAAATCATATGGAGTTGTCAAACCTGCATTTGAAAACCACCCTGCAAAAGCCCAACCAGATTTAGTAGGGTTTGTAGCTGGTCTAGTTGCTTTTCCTCCGCTTTGTACTGTTTGTGCGTCTACACTTGATCCTCCATTTGTATTAAATGTTACTGTATATGTTACTGCTGGTTCTTCTGGTTCTGAACCTCCTCCAACTGGTGTTATTTCTACATCTTGTGTTCCTTCTCCTACTATTATATTTGAACCACTTAAGCTTATAGGATAATACATTCCATTTAATTCTACATAGTTGTCTCCTCCACTTTGACCTATAGTATATCCATAATTACTCTGTAACAAACTTACCCAATCATCCTCTGATACCACATAATTTTGATTTTGTGCATTTTGTGAATATAGCTCCATATATGCTAGACCTGCTTCATCTTTAAATTTTGCAACCTCCATCTGTTCAGCTGCGTATTGAGTTTTTTCTAGCAATCCATTATTTCCTGTTAACGTGCTTATTGCTACTCCTGCTAGTATTAGAAGCACAATTATCGTTATAACTAATGCAATTAAAGTTATACCATACTCTTTTTTTAATCTATTCATCTTTGTTGTTTTTTCTTTTTTCATTTTCATCCTTCCTTTTCATTTCTATTGTTCTAAAATAGAAAAATCATGGATGTCCTTTATTTCTATTTATGTGAAAAATACCTGGTCGAGTATGCATATTCCACTCTTGGTAGCAATGTTGATATATATATATATATATAGTTTCGTGCGGTTTTTCAGCTATTTTTCTTACTCTCATTTGTTCTTTGCCCTCCATTTTCTTTTGTACTCTCATTCTCATTAGATTTATTCTATATTTAATCTCCAAAACTGTCAAGTAATTTTAGGTTTTTTTACCTATTTCACTTTTTTAATTGACCTTTAATTTCTATTGTGATAATATAGCTTTAAATAAAAAGGATTCAATCAAAAAGATATTGAACCTTTAAAAGAAAGGAATGAACTTATTTATGGAAGAAAAAAAAGATATAGAAGTAGTATCTGGAGATGGTTCAAACTTAAATATCTCACCTGTTTATGAACATTTAAAAGCAGGCAAACCATCTACTTCTGAAAAGAAACCAACTAATATAGTAGTTCCAAAAGAAAACACAAAGGACTCACCTAAAACAAAGAAAGAAGAGCCTAAAGAAAATAAAAGAAAGGAATGATTTTAGAATGGAAAACTTAATTGAAATTAGATGGCATGGCAGGGGCGGTCAAGGTGCAAAAACTGCTTCCTTACTCCTTGCAGATGCAGCGTTTAATACTGGAAAATATATCCAAGGATTTCCTGAATATGGTCCAGAAAGAATGGGAGCTCCTATAACAGCCTATAATCGTATAAGCAATTCTCCTATTACAGTTCATAGTAATATTTATGAGCCTGATTATGTAGTTGTAGTTGATGACACACTACTTGAGAGTGTTGATGTAACAAGCGGTTTAAAAGAAACAGGAGCAATTGTTATTAACACAACAAAATCAGCAGATTACCTAAAATCTGTATTAAAAGGATATAACGGAGATATTTATACTATAGATGCAAGAAAAATATCTGAAGAAGCCTTAGGAAGATATTTCCCAAATACCCCAATGCTTGCAGCAATTGTTAAAGTAAGTAAGATTATGTCTGATGAAGATTTCTTAGAAGATATGAAGGGCTCTTTTAAACATAAATTTGCAAAAAAACCTGAAGTTATTGATGGAAACATGAAAGCCTTAGAATTAGCATTAAAGGAGGTTAAAAAAATATGACAGAAATAAATAATAAAACACCAATGGAGAAACTTACACCTGGTGGAGATATTTATACATCTGGAAACGCATTAGATTTTAAAACTGGAGACTGGAGAAGTTCAAAACCAATATATATTACAGAAAAATGCAAGCAATGTGGTCTATGCTTCCCTGTTTGCCCAGATGATGCTATTCCTGTAAATACAGAACAAAAAAGAGAAGATTTTAATTATGATTATTGCAAAGGATGTGGCGTATGTAGCAAAGTATGCCCTTTTGGTGCAATTATAATGAAAGAAGAAGGCTAAATTGGAAAATAATTACAATTCTTTTCCAATTAATATAAGCTTCCAGAAAGGATTGATTTTAAAATGAGTATAAGAGAAAGATTAAGTGGAAATGAAGCTTCAGCTACAGCAATGAAGCAAATAAATCCAGATGTAGTTGCAGCATTTCCTATTACACCTTCTACAGAAATACCTCAATATTTTTCAACATTTGTAGCAAATGGGGCAGTAGACACAGAATTTGTTGCTGTTGAAAGCGAGCATAGTGCAATGTCTGCATGTATTGGAGCAGAGGCTGCTGGTTCAAGAGCCATGACAGCTACATCTTCAAATGGATTATCTTTAATGTGGGAAATGATTTACATAGCATCAAGCTTACGTTTACCTATTGTTTTATCACTTGTAAATAGAGCTGTGTCTGGTCCACTAAACATCCATAATGACCATTCAGATGCAATGGGAGTTAGAGACGCTGGTTGGATTATGTTATTTTCAGAAACAAATCAAGAAGCATATGATAATACATTAATGGCACATAGAATCGCAGAACATAAAGATGTTAGGTTACCTTTAATGGTTTGCCAAGATGGTTTTATTACCTCACATGCTATTGAAAATATAGAACTAGTAGAAGATGAAAAAGTAAAAGAATTTGTAGGAGCATATAAACCAGATCATTATTTATTAAATAAACAAGAACCAATTGCAGTTGGTCCTCTTGATTTACAAGGTTATTTATTTGAACATAAAGTACAACAAGCAGATGCAATGAGAAATGCAAAACAAGTTATTTTAGATGTTGCAAAAGATTTTGAAAAAATGACTGGAAGAAGTTATGGATTATTTGAGGAATATAAATTAGAAGATGCTGAAATTGCAATTGTTTGTATGAATTCAACTGCTGGAACAACAAAATACGTTGTTGACAACTTAAGAAAAAATGGAATTAAAGCCGGTCTTTTAAAAATACGTGTTTTTAGACCATTCCCAGCTGAGGAAGTTTCAAAATCATTATCACATTTAAAAGCTGTTGCAGTATTAGATAAAGCAGATTCTTTAAATGCTGCAGGTGGAGCTTTATTCCAAGATGTTACATCTAGCATGTATGTAAACAATTCACATGTACCTGCTGTTAATTATATTTACGGTATCGGTGGTAGAGATACAAAAGCAGATAATATTGAATTAGTATTTAATGATTTATTAGAAATATCAAAAACAGGTGAAGCAAAAAATCCTTATAGATATTTAGGATTAAGAAGGGAGGAACAAAAATAATGGCATACAATTTAAAGGAAATAATCGCAAATAAACCTTCAAGACTTACAGCTGGTCACAGAATGTGTGCAGGGTGTGGTGCCCCTCCAGTGGCTAGAATGGTACTAAGAGCTTTAAAAGAAGAAGATCACGCTGTAGTATGTAACGCTACAGGTTGTATGGAAGTATCTACATTTATATATCCATATACAGCTTGGACAGATTCTTTTATACATACAGCATTTGAATGTGCTGGTGCAACTTTATCTGGAGTAGAAGCTGCTTACAAATCTCTTAAAAAGCAAGGAAAATTACCTGAAGGAGATACAAAATTTATCGCATTTGGTGGAGATGGTGGTACTTATGACATAGGCTTGCAAAGCTTATCAGGTGCTATGGAACGTGGCCATGATATGGTTTATGTATGCTATGACAATGGCGCATATATGAACACAGGAATACAACGTTCATCTGCAACACCAAGATTTGCAGATACAACAACATCACCTGCTGGTAAGGTAATACCTGGAAAAATGCAATCAAGAAAAGATTTATCAAAAATTATGGTTGGACATCATCTTCCATACGTAGCTCAAACAATAGCAATAAATAACTTTAAAGATTTATATGAAAAGTCAGAAAAAGCAATTTATACAAAAGGTCCAGCATTTTTAAATGTATTATCTCCATGTCCTAGAGGCTGGGGTTACCCTACAGATATGCTAATGCAAATTAACAAATTAGCTGTAGAAACATGCTACTGGCCTTTATATGAAGTTATTGATGGAAAATATAAAATAAGCTACAAACCAGCTAAAAAATTACCAATAGAAGAATTCTTAAAACCACAAAAAAGATTTAAGCATATGTTCCTTCCAGGAAATGAATGGATGATTGAAGAATTCCAAAAAGAAGTTGATTCTAGATGGCAAGAACTTCTAGATTTAGAAGAAATAACAAACAAATAAGCAAAGATATCAAAAAAAAGACGTACTTAACTGATTAAAATATTTTTAAAACAGTTAAGTACGTCCTTTTTTGTTATATCTTTATATTTGGTCTCTTTTTCCTCTTGTTGGTATTAAGAAGAGTGCTCCTACTAATATTGGCAAATAAAAAGTATATATTCTCCAAAACAAAATAGACATATTTATTGTTCCTTCTTTAAATATTGAATTAAATAATAAATAAAATCCTCCTTCTGCTCCTAGTCCAGATCCTGGTGTAGGCACAAAAGTCATTATTAATAATAAAAACGCTTGTGCAGGTATTATTTGTAAGAAACTAATTCCACTATTTCCAAATGCTCTATAAACCATATATGTCATTGAATAGTAAGAAAAACTTTGAATTACCGCAATAATAAACATTTTTATAACCATTATTTTTTCATTTTTTATTATCTTAAATTGTTGTCCAAAATTATCGATACTATTGTCTAGCTTTTCTATTGCTACTTCACTATTTTTTATTATTTTAATTTTTCCCAAAATTTTTATAATAGGCGTTGTTACTACTGTTATTACCTTCTTCTTTATTCCTACCAATATTACTAATATAATTGCTATAATATTAATTGCGAATCCAAGAATTGCAACCCACATATAATTTTGCATAAGTTGCTTAAAAAAATTAAACTCTATAACTACAACCAATAATGTACTTATTACTAGTGCAGTCTGAGTAACAATAAACTTTATAGCCATTGCAGATAGAGAGTCACTTACCCTTTTACCCGTTTTAGTAAGTTCATATGCCTGAATTGGTTGTCCTCCAGAAGAAAATGGCGTTATATTATTAAAAAGTTGTCCAAGCATAGCTACTTTTATAGAGTTTGTAATAGGCTGATCTTTATATATTCTTTTTATTGGAATATGCAATGTGAAAATATCACACATCCAATATACAAATAAACATACTAATCCAGCTAATACCCATTTATATTCCACATTATTTAGCAGTTCTAAAATATTATCAAGTCCATCAACATTTACCATATAAACAAACAAACCAACAAATATAACGATTATTAATAGAAAATTAAATATAGCCATCTTTTTATTAACTGGCTTTTTTAATTGTTCTTCTTCAGGTTCTTCTAATACGTTTTCTACATTTTGGGGTATATTAACATTAGTATTATAATTATCATTTTTGTTATTATCGTTTTCCACACCTAAACTCCCAACATAAAATATTCTATCTTATAATTTTTTTAGCTAAAACAATAAGTATAATACCCTAAAAATTAATATATAAATACTTACATAATTAATCTTTAGGGTACTTATTTAAAAATTGCATTTTGCTAATCATTGCTTTCCTCTGGAGCTTCTACAGGACAAACACCTGCACATGTACCACAAGAAATGCAAGCTGATTTATCTATTACAAATCTATCTTCTCCTTGAGAAATACATCCAACCGGACACTCAGCTGCACATGCTCCACAAGAAATGCATTTTTCTGTAATTTTATATGCCATTATTTTCACCTCCTAAAATTTATATATTATACTATATAAATTACTATTTTATCTGCCATATTTAATTGCTATTTTCTTTATCTGTCTGTTCCAATCTTTCTAATTCTTCTAATTCTTTTTTATTTTCTAATTCTTCTTTATCGATTTTTTCACTAGTTCCATCTTTAATAACTTTTATATCTTTAACATTATATTTTTTATAAAAATATCCATCATTTTCAGAATCTTTAATCTTTACTCTAATAATTTCTTTTAACGTTTCTATCGAATCAACTTCGCCTTCTCCATCCTCTGTCTTAACTATTGCACCAATGTTAGGCAATTTTTTTAGTTTTTCTTCATAAACATCACTTTCATATTTTAAGCAACACATAAGTCTTCCACAATTTCCAGAAATTTTAGAAGGATTTAAAGAAATATTTTGTTCTTTTGCCATTTTTATAGATACAGTTTCAAAATCACTTAAGAAACTACAACAGCATAATTCTCTTCCACAAACCCCGTTGCCTCCTATTCTTTTAACCTCATCTCTAACTCCTATTTGCCTTAGCTCTATTCTATTTTTATATATTGCCGCTAAATCCTTTACTAAATCTCTAAAGTCTATTCTTCCATCTGCCGTAAAATAAAACAATATTTTACTATTATCAAATTTAAATTCTACATCTGTTAATGTCATTTCTAATTTATGCTCTTTTATTTTCTTTAAGCATAATTCAAATGCTTGTTTTTCTTTTCTTCTACATTCCTCAAAGTGCTTATTATCTTTATAATTAGCAATTCTTATCACTTTTTTTAATGGTGCAACTATTTTATCGTCTTCAACAAATCTGTTAGGTATTATTATTTCACCATATTCTTCTCCCTGAGCTGTTTCTACAATTACTTTATCACCCTTTTTAACTTTTAAACCTTGTGGATTAAAGAAATATATTTTACCTAATTTTTTAAATCTTACTCCAACTATATTTTTCAATTCAATTCCTCCCACATGCTAAATATCATATAATCTATACACATATCATAATTTGCATTTCTTGCTAACCTCTTTTTAGTTTCTTCAACTATATTAATACAATTTGCATAAGCATACTTTTCTTTAGATTTTTTCAATAAAATAACATTTATATATTCTAATATTTCTAGTATTTCTTCTTTTGATTTATACAATAATTCTGCTAAATCAACTATCTCTGGTAATTCTTTAGAACCAAGAACTTCTATCATTTTGTTTATGTTTTGATATTCTTCCTGCTTGTCTTTTAACTTTATTGCTTTTCCAATGCTACCTTGAAATATATCTAATACATTTGGAGCTAATTTATCTAAATTAAATTTATGCGTTAAGTAGTTTTGTATTTCGTCATTCTCTAAAGCTTTAAAGTGCAATATTACACATCTAGATTTAATAGTAGGCAAAAATGCATTTTCATTATTGCCTATTAAAATAATCGTTGCATATTCAGGTGGTTCTTCTAATGTCTTTAGCAAACAATTCTGAGCTTCTGTAGTCATAAGATTTGCATCATTTATAATATAAACTTTCTTGTCTGATATAATTGGCTTCTCCTGAATTTTTTTTTGTAAAAGTCTAATTTGCTCTATTTTTATACTATTACCATCAGGTTCAATATATGAAAAGTCCGGATTGTTTTTTGAATTAAACTCTATACAAGATTTGCAATGATTACAATACTTTTCTATTTCAGTACATAAAAACATTTTTGCAAACTCTTCAGCAATTAGTTTTTTTCCAATACCTTCTATTCCAACAAATAAATAACTATTAGAAACTGTTTGATTCATTACAGCTTTTCTTAATATTTCTTTTATTGAATCATTTCCAATTATATTATCAAACATCCTTATACTCCATATCCTATTCTACTTTTCCCCACCTATCTATTGGCCAAATTCTAAGTGCCACTGTGCTCTCTATTTTATCTAATGGAATACATCCAAAAGCTCTACAGTCTGTGCTATGGTTTCTATTATCTCCCATTGCAAACACACAATTTTCTGGTACTGTAAAATCAGAAAAACCTACTCCCATTACATCAGTTACAAGCCCTGGTTGTAAATATGGTTCATTTAATTCTTCATCATTTATATAAACCTTTCCTTCTTTTATTTCAACATGTTCTCCTGGTAATGCAATTACTCTTTTAATATAACTTCTCTTTCCTATCTCCAAAAAATTATAAACAAACCACTTCAAACCTGATTTTTCATTGTATTTAGCTATAGGCTCCTCTTTATTTATTTCAAATTGCGTATATGTTATTTGTGAAGGCTCTTCAAATGTAATAATTTCTCCTCTTTTTGGCATCGTTTTCGTTGTTCTTCCCCATCTATTTAACCATAATCTTTCATCCTGAATCAAAGTAGGATACATAGATACCTGTTTTACTATTGTTGGCGTTCCAATGAAATACCTAACCAACATAGCTAATGCTAATGCAATTACTACACAATATACCCACTCTAATATTTCTTTAACTGTTGAATTCAATTATATCTCTCCTTTTTGTACTATTCTCTTGTTTATTTTTTACTTCAAAATCTTTTATATTATACATTAAAAATAGTAACATTTCAATCATTATTTTCAAAAACATCTAAAACAAATGTTACTGTTCAGTCTACCCAATTTTTTATTATATCTGTTGGGATTCTTAAATTTCCTCTTCCTACAGCTAACTGTATATGTGGCTTGTTATCTCCATGATAATCACTACCACCACTTTTTAAGAAATTATTTTCATCACAATACCTATTAATATCCTCTATATTTTTTTGAGTAAAATCACTATGATAACATTCAATTCCATCTATCTCATAATTATTCACAATATTGTCTAATTCTTCCTCGATATTTGTCATCCATTTATATATATAAATATGTGGCAAAAATACCAATCCACCACTATCTTTTATTGCTTTTACAGCCTCTCCTAAGCTTGGAAGATCTTCTGACTTATCTAAATACCACTGTGTTTTATTATTACAATAATATCTCTTAGAAAAAGTTTGAACTCCATCATTCCACAAATCTTTTGGCAATTTCGCTTCATTTTCTGGGTGTTTCTTCATTTCATCATATATTGTTTTTCCTCCCCAGTCATTTTCAGGATTCCACTTTATATCTTCTCTTTTTGACATTGTCAAACCTAGCTTTTCACATATATCATATAATTTATTAAAATATTTTCTTTCTATTGTCTTTCTGTCTTTATCCTTATAGAAATCATTAATCCATGCATTCATTTTTTCATAGTCATAATTATATCCTAGAAGCTCAATTGTACTGCTCTTATAAAAACACTTGACCTCTATTCCCCTAATAATTTTCCCTGAATAATATTTGCTTATATCTAGTTTTTTTAATTCCTCATATGCAGAACACTTATCATGGTCTGTAATAGATATATAATCCAATTTTAAATCTTCTGCTTGTTTTAATATTTCTTTTACACTTTTTGTTCCATCAGAATAAGTTGTATGTATATGTAAATCAATCATTTATATCTCTACCTCTCTTATCTTTTTCGATACTAGAACTAATTACATTTTCCAATTTTTCAAATTCTTTTCTTTCTTCTTCTGTCATACCAAATTGTTCTAATTTACATCTTATATTTTCTAATCTCGTTTCATATCCAGCTTTTTTTTCATCATATAATCTTTTCCTTGCAAAATTGGTTGCTTCTTGTATATTTCCAAATCTATTTTTTTCTTTAGTATCACTATCAAAAAGTATTTCAGGAAGGTCATCTTCCGTTTTCCCTCTTGCATGTACAATAATTCTAATTCCCTCATTGTCTAATTTATTAATATTATCATCAAGAGCATAATATCTATCATCATGTGCTTTTATACTTACAAGCCTTGCTACATCGCATGATTCTTTCATTTTTATATATCTTTCAAATTCTGAAAGCAATGACTCTTCTCTCGGAACAGCTAACAAAATAACAAAAAAATCATAAATTCCAGTTTCTTTTATTCTTTGTACAGCAGATGTTTCTCCTAATGTGTTCTCAATTATTATGCTTTGTTTTTGAGATATAGATTCATCCATAAGATATTTTCTTATAGCCCTCACAACCGGATCAGTAACCTTAGATGCATGTTCAGGAAAATCTTTAGCTATTCTATAACTTTCAGGAACACAAAATCTATATATATCAGAATTATTTATAACTGGGTCAACTCCATATTGTTCTTTTAAAATTTCTCTATACATATTAATTAAAGGCGTTTTTCCTGCACCAGGTTGTCCAGCAGTAATAACAGCTATGGGTTTCCCATTTTTTAACTCTTGATTTTTTTTATTAGATGCCTGTAGCTTTGCTAATCTTTTACAGCATATATCAGCATAAGAGTTTATATATTTTTTCCATTCATCTATTGTTGTAATTTTACGAGCAATTGAACTTAACTTTTCTTCTATTGATTTTTCTTCATGTACTATAGGATTTTCTTTTATTTTAGTTTTGGACATTTTTTAGCTCCTCCTTTATTTCATTACCATAGTTATTTATTACTTTATCTATTGTTTCTCTATCCCCTTTTAAAATAAAATCCTTTTCCTTTAGTAACTTTTTCAATTCCTTTGTATTAAACATATTCTTGGATATTTTAATTGCTATTATTTCTAATGCAACAGATACATCATTTTCATTATTCATATATATCCCTCTTAAATATTAATAAAAAAACAAACTTAATAATTATTAAATTTGTTTTCTTATTATACCATATATTTTTACTATTTTAAATAGTTTTTACACTTTTTATTTATATATTGGTTACTGTTTAGTAGGAACTCTTACAACCACCTCTGTTCCTTGCCCTACTACACTTTTTATATCAATACTTCCTCCATTTTTATCTAAAATTTCCTTTGCTATAGAAAGTCCCAACCCAGTACCTCCCATTTCTCTTGTACGTGCCTTATCTACACGATAAAATCTTTCAAAAATTCTATTTAAATCCTCTTCAGGTATTCCTATACCATTATCAAAAACTTTAATATATGCATCATTATATACAAATCCTACATATATCTTTATCTCTCCTCCTTCTTTAGTATATTTTATGCTATTTGTTAAAATATTTAATACTACCCTTTCTATATCATACTTGTCCGCATATACAGGTGGCACATCAGCAGTTACAAAACAATTAACTTTATGGTTCTTCTTTTTTATTTCTATAGCCAATTTATCTTGACATTTTTTTACCAAATCCCCTAAATCAAATAATTCCTTCTGAACTTTTTTCTTATTGCTATCATACCTAGACAATGTTAATAAATCAGTTACCAATTTTGCCATTCTTCTAGCTTCAGTTGCAATAACATTTAAAAACTTAGCTTGTGTCTCTTTATCATATTCTCCTTCTAGTAATGTATCTGCATATCCCATAATTGAAGTTATAGGTGTTTTTAGCTCATGAGATACATCTGCTACTAATTCTTTTTGCATATTATCTAGTTTTACATGTTCAGTAATATCTTGTATTACAGCTATTACTCCATCTGGTCTGTCACTTTCATTTTTAAAAGGAGCAAAAAAAACATTCACATATTCTTCGTCAACTTGAATTCTTTGTTCTGTTGATGTCCAGTTTTCTAAATATATAATTTTCTCCATATTTATATCCAAATTAAATTTATTAAATATATCATCAAATGTATTATCTTCTGGCCCAATACTTAAAAATTTTTTTGCTGCAGGATTTATTAATATAATCTCACCTTTCATATTAAAAGCAATAATTCCATCTGTCATGTGCAACAAAATAGTCTCTATTTGGTTCTTTTGAGTATCAACTTCTTTAAGCTTTTCTTTCCATTCTGTAGTAATAACATCTATCGCATTTTCTATATTTCCAACATCATTTCCTTTTTTACTCCTAAATACACTTTTGTCATCATCATTAATACCTTCTGCACTCTTTATTAACTTATTAATTGGGTATATTACAAACTTAGATAATACAAATGCAATAACTACCCCAACTATAGATAACAACACCGCAGCTATTATTATTGCAATTTTTGTATCATTTTCTAAATTTACTAAATTATTAGATATTTGTTCTATATTTTCTAAATTTCCTTCCAGTATTCTCACAGTTAAGTTATTTGTTGAATTTAGAAAAAAAACTCCTAATCCACTAACAATAATAATATTTAATAGAAAAAATATTATTATTACTCTAACTCTTATACTCTTTAACATTTTTTTCACCTATTTAACTAATTTTAGTATTTCCTTATAAATTTTGTCCTCAACATTATTTACAGAAATCTTCAAAGCATTATTTCCCATTTCTGCCATCTTAGTTTTATTTTCTACAATATCTCTTATTTCTTTATTTAAAACTTGACCTTTCAAATCATCATTTAAAATTATTTTAGCAGCTCCAACATTTTCTAGCTCTTTAGCATTGTATAATTGATGATCATGACTGACATTTGGAAGAGGTATTAGTATAGATGGTTTACCTAAATTTGAAATCTCTGTTACAGTCATTGCACCACTTCTAGCTACTATTACATCAACGCAATTCATTATCTCTTCCATATTGTATATATATGGAATTATTTTTATTCCTTTTATATTATTAATATTAATTCTCCTATTTTCTAATTCTTCTTTTACAATATCGAACTGTCTTGGTCCTGTAGCCCATATTATTTGATATTCTTTATTCATTTTATTTGCTATTATTTCTATAATTGCCTCATTTATTTTTTTGGCTCCTTGGCTTCCTCCAAATACCAAAGCCGTAGGCTTTAATATATCCAAAGATAAATCCTCTATTATCTTTTTTTTCATTTCAATACTATAATTATGCTTAACTATTTTTACAGGAGTACCAGTATACACTATATTTTTTGCACCTTTGATTCTATCTTTTGCATCCTCAAAAGAAACTAATACAGTATCAACTTTTGGGGCTAAAAATTTAATAGCCTTTCCTGGGAATGCATTGCTCTCATGTAATAATGTAGGAATTTTATATTTACTTGCTGCCATAATTGTAGCTCCACAAATATATCCACCAGTTCCTATAACAATATCTGGCTTAAAATCTTCAACAATGTTTTTAGCCTCTGTAAATCCCCTATTTGTTTTAATTATTTTTTTGAAATTTTCAATGGAAAGTTTCTTACTTAAACCATAAGCTTCAATAGTTTTTAACTCGTATCCTGACCTAGGAACTAAATCATTTTCTAATCCTCTAGTTGTACCAACAAAAATAATTTTAGAATTTGGCTCTTCTTTTTTTATCTTATTAGCTATTGCCAACCCCGGATTAATATGTCCAGCAGTACCAGCTGCTGCAATAATTGCTCTCATAATCTTTTTCCTTTCTAGTGCGTTTTTGGGTTACTTTGCACTTGCTCTAGATATATTTAATAAAATACCCATTTCACAAAGCAATATAAACAGTGCTGTTCCTCCGGTAGCTAAAAAATGGAAGTGGCATTCCTGTTGCCGGCATAGAAGATGTAACAACAGCAACATTTATTACTACCTGAATTGCAACTAATGAAGTAATACCTATAGCAACTAAACTTCCAAACATATCAGGTGCCCTCATTGCAATTAAAATGCCTCTCCAAATAAAAATAGCAAATAGTATTAAAACCACTGTACATCCAATAAACCCTAATTCCTCTCCTAATATTGAAAATATAAAATCATTGTGAGGCTCTGGTATATATAAAAACTTTTGCTTACTTTCACCTAATCCTGCTCCAAACAAGCCCCCAGAGCCAATTGCATACAAGCTCTGTATTACTTGCCATCCATCTCCTGTAGCATCTTGCCATGGATTAAGAAATGTTATAACTCTTTTTAGCCTATATGGTTCTTTTATAATAAGTAATATTATAGTAGGAATTCCGGCCAACAGCTCCTGTAGCTAAATAATGCCAAAATTTGCACCCTGCCATAATCATCATAATACTACAAATACCTATTATAACAATTGATGCGCTGAAATGTGGCTCTAATAATAGCATTCCTATTATTGGAGCTAGTAAACATATATGTTTTATAAATCCCTTTCCATAAAACTTTAAGTCATCTCTGTTTTTCATTAAAATCCCTGCATAAAAAATTATCATTAATAGTTTTACTATTTCAGAAGGTTGAAAAGATAATGTTTCTGTAATATATATCCATCTCTTAGCACCATTTACTGTCCTTCCAGCAATTAAAACTAACGCTAGTAAAACAAATGCTATCCACCATGACTGTTTATAAAACTTTCCATAAAATCTATAGTCAATTTTAGATATAAACAACATTGCTATTATACCTAAAATAGCAAATAATAACTGCTTTGAAAAGTAAGAATAACTATCTCCACTCTTTGCCAAGGCAGATGGTGAACTGGCCGATAATACCATTATTAACCCTATAGAAAGCAACAATAATATTGTTATTAGTAATGTAAAATCAATTGGATTATTCAAAAAACTTGAAAAACTTTTTTCTTTCCTTTTTTTTGACATTATCTTCTCCTACCCCTTTGTTTATTTTTTAAAAAAATTCAAAATAATTTTTATATATAATTTAGTTTCTTATATAATATATTTAGTGTTTAAAGTATCTTATCTACTTTAAATAATTTTCAAACCCACAATACTCAAAATCAACGTTACCAAACTAAAAACAATAACCACTTTATTCTCTTTCCAACCTTTTAATTCAAAATGGTGATGTAATGGCGCCATTTTGAAGAATCTTTTTCCTGTTTTTTTAAAACAAACTACTTGTATCATAACAGAAATAGTTTCAATAACTGGTATTAAAGCAATTATTATCAATATTAGTGGAACTTTTAAATATAAAGCAATAGCAGATATTACTCCACCTAAGAAAAGTGACCCTGTATCCCCCATAAAAACTTTAGCCGGATGTATATTAAACATTAAAAAGCCAAGTACAGAACCTATAACAATACTTCCAAATATTGAAACTTCTTCCACTCTAAAAATAATTCCTATAAGTGTTAAACACGTAATAATAATTGTACAAACACTTGAGGAAAGTCCATCAATTCCATCTGTTAAATTAATAGCATTTGTAGTTCCTAGTATTACTAAAATGGCAAATGGAATATAAAAATACATTGGCATATTAAAATATGTTTTTAATATTGGTATATATGTATATGTCCCTATATTTAAAAATTGTATTAAATATATTACATATATTACAGATATCACTAAAAGCCCTATCATCTTATAGCTTGGTTTTAAACCCTTAGTATTTTTTAACACCAATTTTTTAAAATCATCTATAAACCCTATTACTCCAAAACCAATGGTTAATATCAGCATTGGTAATAGTTTATTTGCAATATCATTTTTTCCATTTAATAGCAGTAAAATATAATTACCTATAACTACTATAATCATAGAAATAATCATTATTATTCCACCCATAGTAGGTGTTCCTTGTTTCTTTAAATGAGACTGTGGTCCATCATCCCTTTCTATCTGTCCTACTTTCATTTTTCTTAATATTGGTATAATTATTAATCCTAATATCACTGATACTATGAATGAAATAATTAACATACTCATTTCAAATCTCATTATATCTAACCTTTCCATTTTTTTCTATTGTTTATTTTCCTTCTCTTTAGAATCTAATTCATCCATTATCTCTTTAACTATTATTCTCTCGTCAAATGGATATTTTACTCCATTTATTTCTTGATATGGCTCATGCCCTTTTCCTGCTAAAACCACAATATCTTTTTTGTTTGCCATTTTTATAGCATCTTTTATTGCCTCTATTCTATCTAATATAACTTTATATTTTCCATTTGTTTTTTTAATTCCAGTCTCTATTTGTTCTACTATTTTTTGTGGTTCTTCTGTCCTTGGATTATCAGAAGTAATAATAGTATAATCTGCTATTCTCCCTGATATTTCGCCCATTATAGGCCTCTTACCTGAATCTCTGTCTCCTCCACAACCAAATACAGATATTACTCTTCCACTTGTATAGCTTTTTACAGCTTGTAATATATTTTCTAAACTTTCTGGGGAATGAGCATAATCTATCATTATAGGTAAATCCTTTTTATTAGGTACTAATTCTGATCTACCTGGAACTCTTACTTCCATCAATGCATTTTTTATTATCTCTGAAGATATTTCAAATCTTTTAGCTACGCAAATAGCAGCCAATGAATTATAAACACTAAACCTTCCTGGTATACATGTTTTTACTCTTTCATTTCTATCTGTTAGTTTAACTTTAAAATCAACATATATATTTGTTACAGTTATATCTTTTGCCATAACATTTGCATAATTATCAATTCCATATGTTGTAATATTACTCTCTGGAAATAAATCAGGTATTTTTGAACCATACAAATCGTCTGTATTTACAATCCCAGTTTTGCACATTTTAAATAATTTTAATTTAGAATTAAAATAATCTTCCATATCTGGATGCTCATTTGGACTAATATGATCCTCTGAAAAGTTTGTAAATAAAACTATATCAAATTCACAACCATCTACTCTATGTAACTTTAAACTCTGCGAAGAAACCTCCATTACTACAACTTCTACACCTTCTTTTACCATATCGGCAAAAATCCTTTGCAATTCAACGCTTTCAGGAGTTGTTCTATCACTATCTTGGATTTTTTTACCATTTATATAGGTTGCTATAGTTCCTATTAAACCTACTTTTTTACCAGCCTTCTCTAAAATTTCTTTTATCATAAACGTTGTTGTTGTTTTCCCTTTTGTTCCTGTAACTCCAATCAATTTGAATTTTTTTGAAGGATTTCCATAAAAATTAGAAGAACAAATTGCAAGTGCTTCTCTGGTGTTTTTTGCCACAACAATTGTAACATCTTCTCTAAAATCACTCTTTTTCAATTTAGCTCCTTCTTCTACAATTACGGCAACTGCACCTTTTTTTATTGCATCTTGTATATATTCATGTCCATCTACAGTAAAGCCCTTTATTGCAACAAATAAAAAACCTTCTTTTATTTGTTTTGAATCCCTCTCTATACCTATAATTTCTTTTTCTAAATCTCCTTTTACTTTTAGCCCTTCTAACCCAACTAAAATTTCCTTTAATTTCATATTTAACTTCAATCCCTTCGATTAATAATAAACCACAAACGCCAAAATTTTGTCGCTCATTTTTTAACATTATATAACTAATTTTTTATTTTGTATAGTTTTTTTCATTATTTATTGAGATTTCTAATACATTATATTCACTTTTAAAAAAACTATAACATCAAAAAAAGGATAGTATTTGTTAAAACTATCCTTCTTTTAAAAAAACTATTCTTCTACTTTTTTAAACATGTCTTTTCCTACACCACATAATGGACATGTCCAATCTTCTGGTAAATCTTCAAATTTTACTTTTTCTACATTTTCATCATATATATATCCGCAAGCTATACATTCATACTTCATTTCTATCACCTCCTACATTAAAATTTCATTTACTAAAGAATTCATTTGTTTAATATTTTCATCATTGAATCTAGTCTTTATTGTAACTATTGTATCACAAATCTTTATATTCTTCATGTCTTTTAAAATATCTTGTGTTAATTTTGCAGCCATTGGTGCCCATGAACCATTTTGAATTATTCCAACCTTTCTATTCTGAAAATTTTTATGCTTTAACTCTCTTAAAAACAACTCTGTAGTTGGAAATAACCCTGCATCATATGTTGGTGTTGCTATTATTAGCTTATCATATCTAAATGCATCCTCTACTACCTCTGCAATATCTGTTCTTGCTAAATCACTTATAACAACCTTTTTTATTCCATTTTCTTTTAATATTTCTTTTAGCTTTTCTACTGCTTTAGTAGTATTTCCATGAATTGAATTATAAGCAACCAAAACACCTTCATCTTCTGGTTTATAACTACTCCATATATTATATTTATTAATATAGTATTCTAAATTTTCTTTCAATATAGGACCATGTAAAGGGCATATTACATTTATATCTAAATTTAAAACTTTCTTTAATAACATTTGAACCTGCATTCCATATTTTCCAACTATGTTAAAATAATATCTTCGTGCTTCACATGCCCAATCCTCTTGTGTATCTAGAGTTCCAAATTTTCCAAATGCATCAGCTGTAAATAGTATTTTCTCAGTATAATCGTATGTTACCATTACTTCTGGCCAATGCACCATAGGTGCCATAAAAAATTGCAATTTATGTTCTCCAATTTCTAGAATTTCCGCTTCATTTACTATAATGAATCTATCAGATAAATCCTTATCGAAAAATTGTAACATCATATCTGATGCTTTTTTATTTAATATAATCTTCATATTAGGATACTTATCTGCCAATAATTCAATATTCGCAGAATGATCTGGCTCTAAATGAGAAATAACAAGATAATCCGCTTCTTTTCCCTGTAAGGAATGTTCCAATTTTTTTATCCACTCTTCTGTTGCCCTTCTATCCACTGTGTCCATTACTATATTTTTTTTGCCCTTTATTACATATGAATTATAAGATACTCCATTAGGAACAACATATTGACTTTCAAACAAATCTATTTTCTTATCATCAACTCCTATATATTCTACTTGGTCTGTTACATTTATATTGCTAGACCCATTTTCATTCAATTTACATTTTTTACTCACATAAATCACCTTTTCTTATATTATTATTTTTTTATTAAAACTCTTCATCTAATAAGAAATTTACTAAATTAATTACAATTTTCCCAGTTCTACAATTCCTACTAATATTTTTATCAAAACCTAATTGTTTTGTCAACTACATTTTTTATTATTAAAACTTCACAAAAACTTTATTACCTTTATTTATCTTAATTCCCTCTGTTGGAGTTTGTTCTTTGATAATTGTATTTTCTTTATCTATTGTTTCTTTGTTATCTTCTGTAAGTCCTTCAACACTTATTTCTAAGCCAGCATCTTTTAATACTTTTTCTGCTTCTTTTATTGATAATCCAGTTATATTTGGTACTACTACCTCTTCTATTACTTCTACCTCATCTTGATTTCCTTGATTAACTTCTAAATATGGCAATACTTCGCTAAATATTTGACCGTCCTACTGGTGCTGCAACACCACCTCCTTGGTGTCCTCCTTCTCCGAGTTGGATTATATAAAGTTACCAATACTACAACTTGTGGATTTTCTATAGGTGCAACTCCACAAAAAGACGTTACATATTTATTTGTATTTACTCCATCCTCTGATGTACCAGTTTTTCCTCCTATACGATATCCTTCAACCCTTGCATTTTTTCCAGTTCCTTCTGACACAACAGATTCCATCATGCTAAGCACCTTTTCAGATGTTTCTTTTGAAATTACTGTTCCTTTTGACTTTATTGGTATTTCTGTAACTTCATTATTCTGACTATTTATTATTTTCTTTACAACTCTTGGCTGTATACTAGTTCCTCCATTTGCAACTGATGCGACTGCACTTACTAACTGTATAGGTGTTATTTCAAATCTCTGTCCAAAACTTATTGTAGCTAATTCAACAGGTCCAGCTTTTTCTTCTTTCAAAAAAATGCTATTTGCTTCGCCTGGTAAATCTATATCAGTTTTATACAGCAATCTAAATTTATTTAAATAAGAATAATATGTGTGTACACCCATTTTCTGTCCTAATCCAATAAATACAGGGTTACAGGAATTCATCAATGCCTGTCTTAAACTTTCTGAGCCATGAGGTCTATAATACCTCCAACATTTTATTCTTACACCGGCCACCTCTATACTTCCTGTACACGCAAACTGACCATTTTGATCAATATCTGTTACAATTCCCTCTTCCAACGCTGCTGAAGAAGTAATAATCTTAAACACCGATCCCGGTTCATATGTATCAGTTATTGCTCTATTTCTCCATACAGCCTGTAAATTTTTGGTTTTTTCGCTTTTCTCCATATTATCCCATATTTGCTTTAATTCATCTGTATATGCATCGTATGGTAGGTTCAAATTATAACTCGGATATGTTGCCATTGCAAGTATATCTCCATTTTGTGGATTCATTATAACAACATTTCCACCGTCTGTACAAACATTGTCAATACAAGCTTCTTCTAAGTATTTTTCTGCAATGGATTGTATAGTAAAATCTATAGTAAGTACCAAGTCATTTCCATCTATTGCAGCGACATATATTTCTCCCTCATTTCCTATTTCTCCACCCTTAGCATCTGCATGTCTTTGAATAGAACCTTGGCTTCCTCTAAGTTCTGCATCATATCGTGCTTCTATTCCATCTAATCCTTGGTTGTCACTCCCACAAAACCCTATAATTTGTGAAGCAAAATTACTATATGGATAATACCTTTTTGTATCCTCGTCAATATTAATACCTGTACATATATTATTAGATTGCATCCATTCTCTTAATTGATCTGTTTTTTCTTTTTCAACCTTTTTTACTATAGTTTCAATTGAACTTCTTTTAGTAACTTTTTTTAGAACCTTTTCATAATCCAATTCAAAAATATCGGACAGTATTTTTGAAACCTTCTCTTTATCTTCCTTTGCTATATTTCCAGGATTAACTGTTACTGTTTCTACTGTACTACTAACAGCCAACTCTTTACTTTCTGTACTGTCCCATATAGTACCTCTCTTGGGACTAATGTTTCTATCCAATGTTTGCTGTTTATATGCTAAATAGGACAATTCTCCTCCTTTTACAAATTGAATATATCCTATTCTAAAAATTAGACATATAACAATAGCAAATGCAATAAAAAGTACATTTCTCATTTTCTTTTTACTTGAAAGTTTCATTCCTAACATAAAAAATCCTCCTAATTTATTTTATTAGGAAGATTCTTGTTTATTCAAAATATATTAACTTTAAATAATAACCACATGTATTTATTTACCTAAAACTTTATCTAATATCTCTTCAAACCAACTTTTATCTTTTTCCATTATTACCTCTTCTGATGCAGATTCAACATAATCCTTTTTTGGTAATGTTATATATATTGTTTGATTAGTAGTTAATTTCTGCATACCCAACTTTTCTTTTGCTATTTTTTCAATATTATTTAAATTCAAGCTATTTTCAATACCTACTTTTAACTGCTCGTTTTCCTTTTCAACAGTAGATAATTCCCTTTTTAAATTTTGTACTTCATTAAATTTTTCATTTATTTGGGAGTTTCTGTAACTTATTGTCAAAAGTATTATAAATATTCCAATAACACAAATTGTTGCATTTTTTCTAGTCTTTTTTTGTTCTTTGGACATAACTACATCTTTTTTTGGTAGTTCTTTTACAACTTTAATTTTAGTATTTTTCTTTTGTTTTCTTTTTCTCACATCTGGTTCAAGCTTCCTTGGGCTTGTTTCAAATTGATATCCTGCTCTTGGCATAAGTTACTCACCTCCTTATTCTTTTGCATTTTTTAAAATTTATATTTTTTCAAATATTCTAAGCTTAGCACTCTTACTTCTGCTATTTTCTTCTTGTTCCTCTTTTGTTGCTACAATAGGTTTATTATTAACTATCCTTCCTAATGTTTTTGCTCCACAAACACAATAAGGTAAATCACTAGGGCATATACATTTTCCTCTAGCTTCCATATATGCATTTTTTACTGCTCTATCTTCTAAAGAATGAAATGTTATAATGCATAATCTTCCTTTTTCGTTTAAACACTCTATACAATCTTTAACTGTATTAAATAAAGGTTTTATTTCATTATTTACTTCAATCCTAATTGCTTGAAATGTTCTTTTTGCAGGATGTCCACTATTTTGCAAAGACTTTGGAATAGATTTTTCAATTAATTCCACCAATTCTTTTGTTGTTTGTATAGGTTTTTTTTCTCTTTCTATGCAAATATTTTTTGCTATTTGCCTAGAAAACCTTTCTTCCCCATATTCATATATAATATCTGCCAGTCTTTGTTGCTCATATGTATTTACTACTTCTTCTGCAGTCAACTTTTGGGATTTATCCATTCTCATGTCCAATTTGTTTTCTCCCAAATAACTAAATCCCCTATTTCTTTGATCAAGCTGATATGAAGACACTCCTAGGTCTAATAAAATCCCATCTACTTTTTGAATCTTTAGATTTTCTAAAATTTTTTTAATGTTGTCATGATTATCATGTACATATATTACATTAGAAAAATCCTTTAATTTTTGTTTTGCCGCCTCTAAAGCTTCTTCGTCTCTGTCTATACCAATTAAGCATCCATTATTTGATAATCTTTTTAATATTTCTAAACTATGCCCTGCTCCACCTAAAGTTCCATCCACATAAATTCCATTAGATTTTATATTTAAACCTTCTATACACTCGGTTAGCATTACTGGCTTGTGCTTAAATTCCAATTTACACCTCAATAAATTCGTCATAATTTGATACTCAAACAGCTGGTAATATATAACTACCAGCTGCCTTTATCTTCTATGTATTTTTTTCTTTTGGTTTTCTAAAATTCTTATGTAAAGATTATCTTATGTTTTAACATTGTTTTAACTTTAGTACCTAAAAATTAATCTTAAAGTATCCTATTTTTTACTTATAAAACTTTATCTTTAGTACCCTATAAATCTTTAGCATTTTCTTCATTAGTTTTTCAAAATAAAATCATTTGTATTTTTATCTTTTGTACTTTTATCTTTTTGTTTTTTCTTATGTATATTTATCTTTTGTATTTTTTTCTTTTGTTTTTTATATAAACTTTTTCAAGTTATATACCCAACATTGTCATGTTATCTGCAATCTCATCTGCTGAAATGTTTTCATCACAACTTTGCCACGTTTGTTTATTCCATATTTCTAATCTAGTCCCTACACCTATTATTACTGCTTCTTTTTCCAAATTAGCAACATTTCTTAAATTACCTGGTATTAAAAATCTTCCCTGTTTATCAAGTTCACATTCTGTTGCTCCTGATAAGAAAAATCTTACAAAGTTTCTAGCATTTTTATCTGAAAGAGGTAATGCCTTTAGTTTAGTTTCGAAATTTAACCACTCATTTTGTGAAAACGCAAATAAACATCCATCTAATCCTTTAGTTACAATGAATTTTTCCCCCATGTCTTGTCTTAATTTAGCAGGCATAATCAATCTGCCTTTAACATCTAAAGAATGCTCATATTCACCTATTAGCAATTAAATCTCACCTCTTTTCACTTTCCACCACTTTGTACCACTTTTCTCCACTTCACTTAAATTGTAATATAACATTTTATATTTTGCAAGTATTTTTTTAATTTTTTTTATTTTTTTGTTGCTACTCTGAAAACTAAAATTTTTTTTGTACTGATTAATGCGATTACTATATAAATATATAGTAATCACATCAAATTAAAACTTATATCTTTACTTCTAAATAGTTTTCCTAGTATCAGTTCGTTTAATTTTTATTTTCAAGTTGCTATACTTTTTTTAATAATATCTAGGAGGAAACTTTATGAATAATAAAGAAAAATTGTTAAGAATACACATAGGTAAAAAGATTAAAATAGCCAGAACTCATGCTTCCTTCACTCAAGAACAGTTAGCTGAAAAGCTTTCCTTATCCCCAAGATATATAAGCCAATTAGAAAGAGGCATAGCGTTTGGCAGTGCCACAACTATAACCAATATTTGCAAAGCATTAAATATAAATTCTGACTTTTTATTCAATGACTTAATAAAACACGATACTCCTCTATTAGAGCAAATTGAAGATACAAAATTTTTAGAAAACTATTTAAAGTTAACCGATTATAATAAAACAATTGCAAATTCTATTATAAATGAATTATTAAAAATACAAAATGATCCTAAATATTTAGAAAACGAATAATTTTTATAAATAAAAAAAACAATATGCATTTTTTTATATACATATTGTTTTTTATTTATTTTATTTCTCTACCCTTTATTATAACTCTATACTTACTGTCATTTGTACACGTTATTAATGTTACTTCTCTCTGCCCATTTGTAAGTTGTGTAGTACATGTTACATCTGTTGGCTCAACCTGATATTTATTATAAACTCTATATTCTATAGTCTTTCCAGACAAATCTGTTATCTGAATTATATCACCTATATCTAATGTTGGTACTTTACTAAAGAACAACGAATTTCTATAATTATGACCAACTACGCAAAAATTACCAACTTCATTTGGATCTGGTCCCCAAAACTTAGTCGGAGAAATTTTTAATAATGCTTCTGTTTCTTCTGCAGAATCACTCTCTCCATCTAAAATAGGATAACTTAAGTTGATTTTTGGAATATCTATGGTCGCTATTGTTGAATATCTATATCCATCCTTTGTAGATTGTACATTTGAATTAGTATTTTTTTCCTGTTGTGCATTTTTATTTTTACTATCATCACTAACTATATTATCAGAACTATCTTCACTATTATCATTTAAAATAACTACTAATATATCCTTTTTAGCAACTGTTGTATCTTCTTCTGGAATATCCATATTAGACATTATTTCTTTAGACATTTTTTCTTCTTCAGTTCTTGCATACTCGGAATACACACATACAGAAATTAAAATAAACAACAAAAAAACAGATAAAAAGAAATCAAATTTATAGATTTTCTTTTTTCTTTTCAACTCAGGCGTTATATATAGTTTTTCAGTAACTAAAATCTGATTCATTTAAATCTCCCTTATTTATTAAACTTCTATTTTTATTATAACATTATTTTTTAAAAAAAGAAATATTATTTTAAACGAAATATTATAATACTTCATTTAAGATATTAGCATAATCTTGTAATGATAAATTTTCTGGCCTTATATTAATCTCTAATCCAAGTTTATTTAGTACTCTTATCCCCTGCTCTTTTGTTTTAAAAATTCCAGAATTACTTAATGCATTTAATAACGTTTTTCTTCTTTGCATAAATGCACTTTTTATAATGTTAAACAAAGCTTTCTCATCCTTAACATCAACTGGTGCTTTATTTCTAATAGTTAATTTTATAACTTTTGAAGTTACTTCAGGCTCTGGTATAAAAGAATAATTTGGAACCTCCATAATTCCAATAGATTCAGCATAATAATAAACACTATAAGTAATAGCTCCAGCATCTTTATCTCCCGGATTTGCTATTAAACGATTGGCTACCTCTTTTTGTATCATTACTGTTATACTTTCCAACTCTAACTTTTCTTCTAATAGTTTCATAATAATTGGAGTTGTTATGTAATATGGTAAATTAGCAACAATTCTTATATTTTGTATCTGGCTAGTTTCTTTTTCTTTTTCAATCAATTCTTTTAGGTCTACTTTTAAAACATCTCCATTAATAACTGAAAAATTATCATATAATTTAAATCTGTCATTTAGTATTTTTACCATTCTACTATCTAATTCAACACAAATAACTTTACCTGCTTTCTGCAGCAACTCCTTTGTTAAAGTTCCTAGACCTGGTCCTATTTCAATAACTAGATCTTTTTTGTCTATGTTACTGCATTCAACTATTGTATCTATAACTTCTTCATTTATCAAAAAATTCTGTCCTAGTGATTTATTAGCTTTTATATTATACTTAGCTAAAATATACCTGGTTTCTTCTCTTATAGAACTCATATTACTAATTCCTTTATTTTTTCAAAAATGATTATGATGCAATTTACAGCCATTTTTAATTTCATTTGGTCAGCAATAAATTGCAACATAATTATATATTATTTTCTACATTTTTTCAAGTTTTGTTGATTTTTATATACTTTTAATATAAAATATATTTATTAAATTAAACAAAAGAGGTGCATAAATGAAAAACAATAAAAAGACAAAAACTTCTAAAAAGAATAATTTAAATAGCAAGAAGTCAAGCAATGTTGTAAAAATGCAAACAGATTTTGTTTCAAAAAACTTTATTTATACAAAAAAAATAAAAATCACCTTATTTTTAATACTAATTGTATTAATACTTTTAATTATAAGAATAGGATTTTTACAATTTGTACAAGGTAACTTCTTAAAGGAAATGGCATATAAACAGCAAACTATAAATCAAATACTTAGTCCAAAAAGAGGAAATATATATGATTCAACTGGTAAAGCATTAGCAATAAGTGCACAAGTTGATACAATTACAATTAACCCAAACAAAATTATTAAAAGCAATGATATAGACACAAAAGACTATAAAGAAAAAGTTGCAAGAGCGTTATCAGATATTTTTGAACTAGACTATGAAGAAACTTTAGAAAAAGTAAATAGTACATCGCAAGTTGAAACTATAGCAAAAAAAGTCGAGAAAGAAACTGTTGATAAATTAAAAACTTGGATGAAGGACAATAAAATTTCAATAGGTATAAATATAGATGAGGATACCAAAAGATACTACCCTTATTCAACTGTTGCTTCTAATGTAATTGGTTTTTGTGGAAATGATAACCAAGGCTTAAGCGGTATAGAATGCAAATGGGATTCAATTTTAACTGGTACTCCAGGAAAAATAGTCAGTTCTAAAGGTAGTGATCAAAAAGAAATACCAAATGCAGAAGAAACATACATATCTGCCGAAAATGGAAGTGATTTAATACTCACAATAGATTTAAACATTCAAACAATTTTAGAAAAATATCTAAAACAAGCCGTAACCGATAATAGTTGTTCTAGAGGTGGAAATGTTATTGCTATGAACCCTAAAAATGGGAATATATTAGGAATGGCATGTTATCCCGATTATGATCTAAATTCACCTTATACCCCAAACAGTGCATTGTCCCCAACATATAATTCCCTTTCTTCTGAAGAAAAAGGTGAAGCACTATATAAAATGTGGTCAAACAAATCTGTATTAGAAACATATGAACCTGGTTCAACATTTAAGGTTATTACTGCTGCTGTTGCACTTGAGGAAAATATAACAACCACTGACAGAGCAGGAGACTTTTATTGTACAGGTTATGAAAAAGTTGAAGATAGAGATATTGCTTGTTGGAGAAGTTATAACCCTCATGGAGTTCAAACTCTACGAGAAGCCCTATGTAACTCATGTAACCCTGCTTTTATACAATTAGGAAGAAGAATAACAGCTCCAACCTTATATAAATATTATGACGCTTTTGGACTATTTAATTCTACAAATTCTGGTCTATATGGTGAACAGAGCAGTATTTTTCAAAAATTAAGTGACGTTGGACCTGTAGAACTAGCAACTATGTCATTTGGTCAAAGATTAAACATTACACCACTTCAAATGGCAACTGCAATATCATGTATAGCAAATGATGGAATTCTAATGAAACCTAGAATTGTAAAAGAAATTACAAATACTGATACAGGCACAACAAATGAAATTCAACCAACCCAAGTAAGACAAGTTATTTCTAAGCAAACTTCTGAACAAGTAAAATCAATGATGGAATCTGTAGTTACAAAAGGTACCGGTAAAAATGCAGCCGTAGCAGGTTATTCTATTGGTGGAAAGACTGGAACTTCTGAACCAACTGAAGCAAATTCTCACGAAGGATATGTAGCTTCATATGTTGCTATTTCTCCTGTAGAAGATACTCAAATTGTTTTATTACTTACTTTATATGACCCACAAGGGAAAAATGGACATCAAGGTGGTACAATTGCTGGTCCAGTAGTTGGTCAAATGCTTTCAGAAATCCTACCTTACTTAGGAATACCATCAGATGAAAGTTCTTCAAGTAGTACAAATTCAAGTAATTTAATAACAATTCCTGACGTAAGAAATAAGACAGTAGCTGAAGCAGAGAAAGCACTAAAGGATGCTGGATTTACAACTAAAACTTATATTAGCGGAGACGCAAATAGTACTCTAGTAAAAAATCAAAATCCTAAACCAGGCAATTCTGTTCCTAAAAATTCTATAATAGTTTTATATGGTGAAGGAAATGATATATCAACTTCTGTAACAGTTCCTGACTTAAAAGGTTTAAATGCATCACAAGCAATCGAATTACTAAAATCTCACAACTTAAATATAAATATTGAGGGTTCTGGCATAGTTACTACCCAAGATTATTTAAAAGATGAACAAGTTCCAGAAGGCACCATCGTAAAAGTAAAATTAAAACCTACATTAAAAGATGCTCATTAATAAAAAAAATATAAGATATTAATTTATCTTATATTTTTTTGTTCTATAAAAATATTGAAACATATTTTTATAACCTTTACATTTATTATAGAGACTTTTTCTTCTAAATACTATTTTATTTTTTCTATAACCTTATTTATGCTTTCTTGTGGGGTTGAAGCTCCAGCCATAATTCCAACCTTTGCAAATCCCTTTATATAATTTGTATCTAACTCCTCTTCTGTTTCAATACAAATACTGTTTCTACAATCTTTAATAGCAATTTCATACAATTTTTTTGTATTTGAACTATTTTTTCCACCTATTACTATCATACAATCTACATTTTGAGACATTTCTTTTGTTTCTTTTTGTCTCAATTCTGTAGCTCTACAAATAGTATTTTTTATAACTACCTTCATACTTGAATTTAAATTATCTAGCACTAAATTTTTAATATTCTCAAATCTTTGTAAACTATATGTTGTTTGGGCAATTAGCAGTACTTTTTGCAAATTAGATTGCTTTAAAACATCTATTGCCTTATATATATCCTCTTCTTTTTCTACTATGTAATAATTATTTCCACAGTAACTAGCCGTACCAATATTTTCGGGATGATTAATACTCCCACAAAGAAAAATATAATATCCATTTTTTGAATATTCTTCCGCTATTTCATGTATTTTTAAAACATTTGGGCAAGTATAATCTACAATTTTTAAATTATTATTTTTAGCATATTCATATATCTCTTTTGGTACACCATGAGCTCTTATTATAGTAGTTCCTTTTGAGTCACTTAACTTCTCTATAAAATTCATGCCCTCGTCTTCCAATTCCTTGATAACTTGTCTATTATGAACAATCTCACCCAAGCAGTATACATCTTTATTATTTTTTAATTCTTCTATTGCTCCATTTACAGCCTTTTTTACCCCATAACAAAACCCTGCTGTTTTTCCAACTACAATCTCCATATTATATTTCCTTCCATCTTTTTTTTTTAATTATCCTCAACTATTTCAATAGCAATATACAATTAATAAGACCTTAAAAAAACATATCTTTTATATCATTTTTAATATTTCTTCTTTTAATACTCCTACAATTTTCTCTTGTTTAACTTTTTTTACTATCTTCCCATTTTTAAATAATAATCCCTCTTTAATTCCTCCTGCAATACCTATATCAGCCTCTCTAGCTTCTCCAGGTCCATTTACGGCGCATCCCATAACAGCAACAGTTATATCCGAATTTATTGTTTGTAAAAAATCTTCTACCTCTTTAGCTATAGGAATTAAATCTATTTGAGTTCTTCCGCAAGTTGGACAAGATATTAAAGTCGGTGTATTTTTATATAAATTGCAATCTTTTAAAATCTCTTTAGCAACTTTTACTTCTTTTATAGGGTCATCTGATAGTGAAACCCTTATAGTATCTCCTATACCATTTCTTAACATGTATCCTAAACCTATACTAGATTTTACAGTTCCGCTAAACTCTGTTCCAGCTTCAGTAATTCCTAGGTGTAATGGACAATCAAACTCTTTTGAAGCTTCTTCATAACTTTCAATACACAAGTCTAAATTCGAAGCCTTTAAAGAAACAGCATAATTTTTAAAATCAAGTTTTTCCAAAATTTCAATATGTTTTTTAGCACTTTCAACCATAGCTTTAGCAGTTGGCTTTCCATATTTATCTAACAAGTCTTTTTCTAAGGAACCAGCATTTACACCTATTCTTATTGGGATATTTTTCTCTTTACATTTATCAACTACCAATTTAACCCTATCTTCTGAACCTATATTTCCAGGATTAATTCTCACCTTATCTACACCAGATTCAATAGCTTCTAACGCAATTCTATAGTCAAAATGTATATCTGCTACAATAGGTATATGAATTTTTTCTTTTATATCTCTTATAGCCTTAGCATCCTCTATGTCTAAGCATGCCACTCTTATTATCTCACAGCCAACTTTCTCCAGTTCCAAAATTTGCTTTACAGTTGCTTCTACATCCTTAGTTTTTGTATTACACATAGACTGAATAACAACTTTATCTTGCCCCCCTATTTGAACATTTCCAACCATTATTTTTCTTGTATTTTCCCTTTTCATAACTACCTCTTTTTTTACTATTTTTAATTATTTATAAACTATGTTATTTTATAAAAGGCTTATTATGAAAAATCATAATAAGTCTTTATTATATATATTATTTTGAAGCTATGTAATAACCTACACCTCTTTTAGTAATTAAAATTTTTGGCATTGATGTATCATTTTCAATCTTTTCTCTTATTCTTCTAACTGTTACATCAACAGTTCTTATATCGCCATAATACTCATATCCCCATACTTTTTCTAATAAAACCTCTCTTGTTACCACTTGCTCTGGTTGAGATGCCAAAAACTTAAGTACTTCAAATTCCCTTAATGTTAAATCTATTATATTTCCTCTAACTTTCACCTCAAATTTATCTAAATCTAATTCTAACTCTCCAACTTTTATTTTGCTTTCTTTTTTCTTTTCTTCCTCACCTTGCGATAGTTCTATTTCTTTATTGCCTGATACCGCATCCACTTTTCTTAGGTTTGCCTTAACCCTTGCAACTAATTCTCTTACGCTAAAAGGCTTTGTAATATAATCATCTGCTCCCAATTCTAAACCTAATATCTTGTCTATTTCTCCATCTTTAGCTGTTAACATTAAAATAGGAACATTTAAAGAATTTTTTATTCTTTTGCATACAGATAAACCATCTAATTTAGGAAGCATAATATCTAATAAAATTAGATCCGGTTTTTTTTCTAGTGCAACATTTACTGCAGTTATACCATCACTCGCCTCAATCGTTTTATATCCTTCCTTATGTAAATTATATACTAAAATATCTACTATTGGCTGTTCATCATCAACAATTAATATTGTTTTAGCGTCTTTATAAAATTCTTCTTCCACAAAAATTCCGCCTTTCTAATTAGCATTATCTATCTATATTATTTATATCACAATTATATTTTTTATACAAGTTTTTTTATAAATTTATATGCACATCTTTTAATTGTTGTTCTGTAACTTGAGAAGGTGCTCTCATAAGTAAATCTCTTGCTTTTTTATTTTTTGGAAACGCTATAATTTCTCTAATATTTTGAGAATTAGCAATTAGCATTACCATTCTATCTACCCCAGGCGCAGCACCAGCATGTGGTGGAGTTCCATATTGAAATGCATTATATAATGCTCCAAACCTATTTTTTACATCTTCTTCTGAATATCCAGCAATTTCAAATGCTTTTACCATTATTTGTGGATTATGGTTTCTTACAGCACCAGATGCCATTTCATATCCATTACATACTAAATCATATTGATATGCAAGTATTTCTAATGGTTTTTTAGTTTCTAATGCTTCTAATCCACCTTGTGGCATAGAAAATGGATTATGACTAAAATCTATTGTTCCTTCATCAGACATTTCATACATTGGAAAATCTACAATAAAACAGAATTTATAAACTTCCTTTTCTAAAATATCTAATCTTTTTCCCAACTCTATTCTAATAAGTCCAGCAATTTTTTGTGCCTTTTCAAATTCGTCTGCTATAAAGAATAATGCTGAATTATCTTGAACATTAAAATCACTTTTTAATTTTTCCTTTATATCTTCTGTTATAAATTTAGCTATTCCTCCAGATATGCTTCCATCTTGTTCAAACTTTGTCCAAGCAAGTCCTTTAGCTCCTACTTCATCAGATGTTGCAAATTCTCCCATTTTATCAAAGAATTTTCTTCCTTGCTCTGCTCCATTTGGTACAACTATTACTTTTACTGTTTTATCTTTAAATGCATTAAAATCTGAATCTTTAAATACATCTGTTACATCTTGTATTACTAATGGATTTCTTAAATCAGGTTTATCTATTCCGTATTTCTCCATAGCTTCCCTATATGGTATTCGTATAAATGGACCCTCATCTACTTTCCATTTTGTGAATTTTTTGAATGTATATGGTACTACCTCTTCAATTACATTAAATACATCTTCTTGAGTTGCAAAGCTCATTTCAAAATCCAATTGATAAAATTCTCCAGGTGCTCTATCTGCTCTTGGATCTTCATCTCTAAAACATGGCGCTATTTGATAGTATTTATTAAACCCAGATACCATAAGCAATTGTTTAAATTGTTGTGGAGCTTGTGGAAGCGCATAAAACTCTCCAGGGTTCAATCTACTTGGTACCAAATAATCTCTTGCACCTTCAGGTGAAGAATTTGCTAAAATTGGTGTCTGTATCTCCGTAAATTCTAATTCATCCATTTTATCTCTTAATGCTTTTAAGATTTTAGAACGAAGCAAAATATTGTTATGCAATTTTTCATTTCTTAAATCTAGAAAACGATATTCTAATCTTAAATCTTCTCTTACCTCTTGCTGTGTATTTATTTCAAATGGAAGAACATTTTTGCATTTCCCAAGTGTCTCTATTTTGCTTGCAACAACTTCTATATCTCCAGTTGATATCTTACTATTTTTACTCGCCCTTTCCACAATCTTTCCGTAAAATGTGGATACAACTTTCTGTAGTAATCTCTTTAGCCTTGTTTTGCAATTGTTCATCATTTACAACTATTTGTGTAATTCCAAATTCATCTCTTAAATCTATAAAAATCATTCCACCTAAATTTCTTATTTTTTGTACCCATCCTGCAAGCTCTACTTCTTCACCTACATTTTGAGCTGTTAATTCTCCACATGTTTTTGTTCTATACATATTTATTCCTCCGTTTTATTTAACTTTATCAATATTACCACAAATTTGCCATTTTTTCAATCATTTTTTATCTTTTTAACATATACTTGCAGTTTTTATTTATTAATGTTATCATTATTCTTATAGAGGTGATTACAATGGCAAAACAAGAACTTGACTTTTATGACAAAACAAATTTAAAATCTTACAATTTAAATGAAATTATGAGATATCAATTAAGTATGCTAGATAGACTAGACGTTTTTACAAGAAAACATTGCGAAAATGTCGCATCTTTAACATGTAGAATTTGTGAATATTTACACTGTAACAAAGGTTTTACTGAATATTGTACAATTTGTGCTTATCTTCATGATATAGGCAAACTTTTTATTCCTCCAGAAATTCTTCAGAAACCTGGAAAACTTACTGAGGAAGAATATGAAATAATGAAAACACATACAACTCTTGGATACGAAATGTGTATAAAAGATGAACAACTAAGATTTTATGCTGCAGGTCCAATATACCATCATGAAGCTTTAAATGGTACTGGATATCCAAAAGGTCTCACAAAAAAAGACATTCCTTATGAAGGACAAATAATACGTGTAGCTGATGAATATGACGCAATAGTCAGTAAAAGGCAATACAAATCTCACATAGGAATTTCTGATACATTAAAAATAATAATAGAAAATACCAAGCCTGATAAAAATATAAATAAATCAGATGCATTACACGTCATTGCTGAAGATACAAAGCTTGGAAAAAACAATCCAATAATAGTAAAAACTCTATTTAAGGTTGTAATAGATGATATTGAATACGAAATAACTCGCACTTTAGATTATACAAACGAACTAAAACAAGAATTAAAAAGGTTAAAAGAAATTCAAAAATATAAAGAAAAAATGGACAAAGCAAAAAACGAAAAAAGCAAAAATTATTATATGGAAGGCATACAAGTTCTATTAAAAGAAAAAGAAACAATTGATAATTTCTATACAATTTATGAAGAATATGAAAAAGCATATGAAAATCATAAAAAAAATATAATCACTTTATATGATGAAATTAAAAAAATTAAAAAATTAAAAATCTAATTGTTGCTATCGCAACAATTAGATTTTTTATTCTCCGAGTCCAAAACTAACCCCTAAAGCATTATTAACTCTATCTATTATTTGTTCATCATCTATATGTCCAATTTTCTCTTTTAATCTGCTCTTATCTATTGTTCTAATTTGTTCAGCCAATACCACAGAATTACTTTTTAATCCACTAGAATTCGAATCTATTTCTATATGAGTTGGTAAATTAGTTTTTCCTGTTTGAGAAGTTATAGCTGCTGCAATTACAGTTGGACTGTATTTATTCCCTAAATCATTTTGTATTATTAATACAGGTCTAATACCTCCTTGCTCTGAGCCTACAACTGGACTCAAGTCTGCATAAAACATATCTCCTCTTCTTACTTGCATATTCTTCACTCCAATATTAGTATATTGCCAAGTATATTTCATGCTATTTAAATATTAGCCTTAGTAAACATAGGTTTAAATATGTGATATATTCTTATAAACATCAAATGCCAAGATATCACTCTTACTTAAACTATTTATATTTACCTCATTATATAATATGTAAATTTCATTTTTTTTGCTATTATCTCTTATTTCCATTTTTACAGGTAGTGCAGCATTTTTATCAATATATAAAATTTTGTCTATATTAGATGTTTTTGTTTTCATTATAACCTGATTATCTTTTTCCATATATACCGACTGTCCATTTTTTTTATAATCATCTATAAAACAATTTAAATCCATATCATTTTTAGAAATATATTCGTAATTATTGTATATAGAGCTTAAACTTAAATTTGTGTTTTGAATTTTTAACTCATTTCCTCTTTTTTCTATCTTTACACCAGCTATACTAGACGGTTCTAAAACTTCATGAATAGTAATATCAGGTTCAATATATTGCTGCTTTATTATATATTTATTAGTATTTTTATTTGTATTTATAGTTACTTCCACTTTTGCTTCATAAGAACTAATATTTAAAATATAATTTACAATTTCTTGACTAGTACTATTATTACCAATTTTAGATTTTTTAGCCCTATTATTGTTGAAAAAAATTAAAAATATAGTTATTCCAAAAATAATTAAGCAAATTAAAAATAAAACTATACTTTTTTTATCTTTTGATTTACTCTTATTTGAAGCTTTTAAACTTTTATAATACTTTATTTTATTGTTCAAAAAAATCCCCCCAAAAAAATAGTAATAGATTAGCTATCCATTACCATTTTATTTTAAAGAGACTTAAAGTATTCATCTATAACAATAAATAATTCCTTAGGATCTTCTATATTATTTATACAGTTTCTAAACACACTTGAATTTTTCATGTTTTTTGTATACCAAGCAATGTGCTTTCTTAATTCTTTAACAGCTATATCTCCTTTTTCCTTTAAAGCTAAATTTATATGTTGCTTCATAACCTCAAGTTTTTCTTTATCTGTTGGCTTTTCAAGTTTTTCTCCTGTTTCTAAGTAATATTTTATTTCTCTAAAAATCCAAGGATTTCCTAAACTTCCCCTTCCTATCATAATTCCATCTACATTTGTTTTTTCAAACATTTCTTTAGCAGTTTCTTCATCTATAATATCCCCATTACCTATTACAGGAATATTAACACTATCCTTTACATCTTTTATAATGCTCCAATCTGCTTTACCAGAATAAAACTCACTTCTCGTTCTTCCATGAATAGTTATTGCAGATATTCCACAATCTTCAGCTATTTTTGCTATTTCCTTTGCAACAATATGGTCATTGTCCCAACCTTTTCTTATTTTTAACGTGACTGGAACTTTAGAATTTTTAACAACAGCTTGTATTACTTTTTTTGCTTGTACTAAATCAAGTAGCATTTTACTTCCATCTCCATTTTTTACAACTTTTGGAGCTGGACATCCCATATTTATATCTATTATATCAGCAAAATCACTAACATATTTTGCACTATATGCCATAGACTCTTCATCACTACCAAAAATTTGAAAACTAATTGGTCTCTTTTCCCCTTCAGTATTTAGTAATCTTTTTGTTTTATTATCATTATAAAATATAGCCCTTGAACTAGCCATTTCTGTACAAACCATTCCTGGTTCAAAATTCTTACAAATAACTCTAAAAGGCTGGTTTGTTATACCAGCCATTGGAGCCAATATTAAATTATTTTCTAACTCAACATTTCCAATTTTTAATTTTTTTAAGTACATTTAAAACCTCTATTACCTAATAAATATAGCTTTTTGTCTTTTACTACTTATATTTAATAGTAAACCTATACACATAAAATTAGTAATTAACGAGCTCCCTCCATAACTTATAAATGGCAAAGGAACACCAGTAATTGGCAATAATCCCATAACCATTCCTATATTTTCTACCATATGAAATAAAAATACTCCTGAAATTCCTGCAGCAATTAATGTACCCGCATCATCCTTAGCTGTCTTAGCAACATATATGCACTTTGTAACCAAAAATACATATAATATAACTATTGTACCTGCAACAACAAATCCCATTTCCTCACTTATTACAGAAAAAATAAAATCAGTTGTTTTTGGATATAAAAATCCCATTTGTGTTTGGTTACCCTTTAATATTCCCATTCCAGTTAATCCACCAGAACCAATTGCCAACTTAGATTGTATAATATTATATCCAGCTCCTCTAGGATCTGACTCTGGGTTTAAAAATATATCAATTCTTTTCTTTGCATGTTCTGGTAAAACAAATTGATACAACAAAGGTATAAGTATCGCTACTAGAGCAATTGATATAAAAATATATTTTTTATCTATTCCAGCTGATATTAGCATTAAAGTAGTAGCCATTATAAAAGTCATAGCTGTACCATAATCTGGTTGTTTTACTATTAATAGTATAGGTACTAAAACAATTGATAATAAAATAAGAAGTTTTAATGGTTTATTTATCTCTCTTTTACCTTTTTGCTGTACTTTAATAATACTACTTGTCAAAAATAAAATTACAAATACTTTTGCAAACTCTCCAGGCTGAAAAGAAAAAAAACCAATATTAAACCAACTTGTTGCACCATTTACAGATGGTGTAAATAAAACAGCTATTAATAACACTATAAAAATCCCATATAAAAACGGTGATATCTTAATAAAAAAATCATAATCAATTAAAGTAACAATTACCATACTTATAATGCTTATTACCAACCATATACACTGTTTATTAAACTCATCGTATTCTGCCTCTTGTGTTGCAGAAAATAATGCAATTAACCCTATCGTAGAAAGGATAATTGCAACTATAATTATACTCCATTCAACATTTTTTAATTCTCTTTTTCGCATTAAACCACTCTTTTTCTTTTACTATTTTGATTTAATTGTATCATTGGTTATTTATCCATTAGCCTCTATTATTTCTTCTGTATTATTAATTTCCTCTGTATTATTAATTTCTTCTTTATTCTTTTCTTCTTCTTTTTTTTCAGTTTCTATATGTTCTAATTTTTCTTCTTTTTTATTATCGCTCTCTATTACATCATTTTTTCCGTCATTTTCTTCTTTATTATTTTTTCCTTTTATACTTTCAGCTATTCTTTCTTTGTCAATTCTTTTATTAATATCATTATTTTTCTTTGTACTTTCTTCCTTTATCTTTTCTATATTATTTTCTAATTCTTTGCTGTCCAATTTTCTTGATTCATTTTTTATATTTAAAATTGGAATATTTGCATATAAAGCAGGTGCTCCATTTGTACCATCTGAATTTTCCTTATTTGTAAGTCTTACATCTATAGCTTCTTCATCTACATCTATATATTTTTTTATTACCTCTATTATTTCTTGTTTCATAAGTTCCAAAAAGTCTGCTGATACATTTGCTCTATCTTGCATTAAAACTAAATGTAATCTTTCTTTAGCTGCTTCTTTTGAACTCGCATTAGTCTTATTTTCTTTTTTATTAAATTTCTTTAAAAATTTTGCTAAGTTCTCAAACATTATTCTACATTACCCCCGACCATTTCTATTTTTTTAGTATTCTTTTTATTTTTGCAAAAAAACCTTTTTCTCTACCAGGAATTGTGACTTCTATCTTTTCTCCTAACACTCTTTTTGCAATTTCAATATAAGCTTTCCCTGAAGGAGCTTTTTTATTTTGAATTACAGGTTCACCTTTATTTGTTTGTGTAATTATATATTCATCATCTGGCACAACGCCTATAAGATCTATAGATAATAAATCTACAATATCATCTACATCCATCATTTCACCCTTTTTTACCATATTAGGTCTTATTCTGTTAATAACCAATTCTGGATTTTTTATTTCTGATGATTCCAAAAGTCCTATAATTCTATCTGCATCACGAATAGCAGATATTTCTGCAGTTGTAACAACTATTGCCCTATTTGCACCAGCAATAGCGTTTTTAAATCCTTGTTCTATTCCAGCAGGACAATCTATTAAAATATAATCGAAACCTTCTTTTAATTTATTAACTAAATTTCTCATCTGTTCTTCATTTACTGCACTTTTATCTCTTGTTTGAGCAGCTGGCAATAGGTAAAGTTCTTTAAACCTTTTATCTTTAATTAGTGCTTGTCTTAATTTGCATTTTTCTTCAACAACATCAACAATATCATATACAATCCTGTTTTCAAGTCCCATAACAACATCTAAATTTCTTAAACCAATATCAGTATCTATTAATACTACCTTTTTACCTTCTAGAGCTAAACTAGAACCCAAATTTGCTGTTGTTGTTGTTTTACCTACTCCGCCTTTTCCTGATGTAATTACGATTACTTCTCCCATATTCTTCCTCCTTCGGATTTAAACACCTATTTAACGCTTATATAATATAACGAAAACGTCAAAAAGTCAATTAATTTTACAGTAAAATAACAAAAACATTTCTAAAATATTACAATTTGTTTACAAAAATGAGTTTTTCCGTCGGAAATAAGTGCTTTAGCTAGTATAATGCTACTCTAAAACCTGTATATTGTGTTTTTTCATCTATATTTTCCTGACTTCTAGAAGAACAATATTTTTGCCCTTCTCCACTATTAAAACATCCACCTCTTGTACAAGAAGCATTTTCCGTATTTGCTGTATACTCTAATGTCCACTCTTTTACATTACCTGCAAAATCATATATATTTAATAGTTTATATTGTTCGTTTGAACCAGTTGTTCTTAATGTTCCTCCATAACTACCCCAATTTGAAGAGTCTTCATTAATCTCATATCTTATCTTGTCAGATTTATTTTCAATAAACTTACAAACTAAGTCCCACTGAATTCCAAACATCAAATTGCTTTTAAAATCTCCTGATTCAGCATCTGAAATAACATCTTGTGAAGCCATTTCCGCATCAGCACAAGTAATATAATTATATGTATACTTTCCTGTTTGACTAAAAGGTGTTGGTCTGGTATTACTATTGCTATTTCTTTGATTTCCTATTCCTGCTTCATATTGAGCAATCCAGAAACCTCCATTATCATAAATACTTGAATACATACTATTTCTTAATGCAACATATTGGTCATAACTTAAACCACATCCATTTGTTAAACCTTTCTGACCTGCAGTCAAATTATTTGTATTTTCAGTTACTAATGTACTTCCATCCATAGCATACCATATATCTTTATATAAATCATATTTACCCTTATAAAAATCTGTATAATTTTCTAAATCTATTTTTATATTTTCATAATCTGTTTTGGAAGTTGCTCTTTGAAAAACCCCCTTTGGCACTTCTATCCATATGTATGTATCATTGGTTTGAGAATTTTTTATGACAAGCCCTTCATTCACAGTGTTTTTACCTAATTCATTGCAAACCTGAAACCCTTTAGGTACAACGACACAATCATTGTTTTTATCTTTATATATACCTTTTTTATCATAGGTAGGTGTCCATTTCATCATTGAACTCTCATTAATTAAATTAAAATCTACAGTGTCTTTATCCGCTTCTTCATAATCTGTATAAAAGATTTCATCATCAACTCTTACACCTTTGACATAAAAAATATTATGAGTTGTCTCATTTATAATATATAAGTCAGTAAGTCCATTTATTTGTGTCTGTGACCACCCTTGTTGTATCTTTTCATAATCCCTTCCATAATTTAGAGTTAGATTTTCTAAGGCTTTTAAATCTATAACATAAAAATCCCCCGTATCTAATACACCTATTATAGAAGTAAGATTACTAAGATTTGTATATTGGTTTTTTGCTGGTATTTCGCCATTTTGAGCATAATATGAAGATATTTTTTCTCTTAAATTACTTATATCATTTTGCATGTTTTTTAAATTACCAACCCTAATATTATCCATTAAATTGTATAGCAGCATATTAGATATTAGAATTATTATAACCACTGTTATACTAAGTGAAACTAATGTAATACCCTTTGAATTTGCAAATTTATTTTTCATCATTTGAATTCTCCTTTAAATTAACTCTTTTTTACTCAATCATTAACACATTTACTTTCAATATTAGTTTACTATTTATTCGACTTTATTTCAATAGTTTTTTCTACCAATTTATAAATTTTCTTTCTTCTTCTATATATTAAATCCTCTTTAAGATATATCACCCACAAAAAAATAACAATTAAAAAAATAGAAATATTTTTAAACGCATAAACTATTATACTTGAAGAAATAGTTATTAACATCAAAACAGCAAATGAAATATTGTTTATCATTTGCTCTGACTTAAATTTTCCAAATAATATGTATAAAATTGAATTTAAAATTCTTCCTCCATCTAAAGGGTAAATAGGTAGTAAATTAAATATCATTAATAACAAATTGCAATATATAATAATCATATTTGATACAATTTCTAAGTTTAAATTTAATGCCAAAACAACTATAATAAAATTAGTTAATGGTCCTGCAAGTGCAACTATTATTTTTTTCACTTCAAAAATATTACCAAATTTAACCTTATAATTATAATCTTTTGGTAGTACCCTAAAAGAAATAGAAATTCCTAAAGGCATAATCTCAAGTTTATCTGGCTTCATACCCAATAAAATTCCTGCTAATAAGTGTCCTAACTCATGGATAAATGCAAATAACATTAAAATTGCATATATATGTATCTGTTTCGTAATATAAAACAACAATAAAAATAAAAAAATCTTTAAATCTATTTTAAATCTCATATTTATAAAACCAACCTCTAATAACTCATTCTATATTGAAATTAAAATCTCAAAAAATAACTATTTGAATTTCTTATAATTCTAATATTTTTTCTGGATCTACAACCCTTTCTGCCATCCTTATTTCAAAGTGTAAATGTGGTCCTGTTGAATTTCCTGTACTACCTACTTCAGCAATTTCTTGCCCTTGAATCACCTTTTCTCCCTGTTTTACATATAATTCATTACAATGCGCATATATTATACTTACTTCTCCTATTTGAATTTTTAAATGTTTTCCGATAATCACCTTCATTCGAAGCAAGTACAACTTCTCCATCAGTTGCAGATTTTATCTTCGTACCAAGATTTGCAGCTATGTCTGTTCCTGTATGATTCTTAGGGACATTCCCTGTTGCAGTCTCTCTGCTTCCAAACTTAGAACTTACAACACCTTCAATTGGTTTTATAAAACTAGTAATACTTTTTATGTCACTAATATCTTTATCCTCTTGAGACATTTTTTCTTTACTTTCACTTATACCTTCAGTTTCATTGTTTCCACTTTCTGTAGTTTCTTCATTCTTACTCTCATTTCTTTCTTCTGCACCATTTGTAGTATTTGTTTCCTGTTTATATACTAATTGATCTATATTTTTTTGTATTTCTGAATATAGTTCAACAAAATTTGTATCAAACGAAAGAATTTCATTAACTTTATTTGAAAAATCTTCTGAAAAAACATACTGGCTGTTATTTATATTGTATATAACTAAATAAATTGCAACACATACCACAATTTGAATTATCATTTTTTTCAAAAGCTTAATATCTTTTTTATTATTATTTACTGAAACTTTAGCTACATTTTTATTTCCACCTTGTTGCTTTCTTTCATATATTTCCTCAGCTCGTCTTATTTTTTCTTCTACACTCATAACTCTTTCCATAATAAAAACACCTCTTCCTTAGTTTCTTATAAACTATATGATTGGAAAAAGTGTTTTATTACTTTATTTTAAATCCTTAATAATATTATTGTTTCTATAAACGCAATTAAACTTACAATACATGAATATGCCTTTAACCTCTTAAATTTATTGCTATTGTTTTTTCTATTTTTTAACTGCTTATCCTGATTTTCAATCCTACATAAATAATCAGAAACCAGCATTTCAGCCTCTTTTAGTACATAATTACTCTCTATTCCTTTTTTAGACATTTTATTTTCATTTTTGTATTCCTCTACTTTAACTAACTTTCTAATATTCTTATTAGATTTTAAAACAACAATTGCCTCCTCTACCAAATTTGAAGGTAAATTTTTTAATATTACAATATTTTTTAAATTTGTTTCTTTCATGTCTGTATTCCTCCTCAAATTATGTATTTATAATAGTTTTAACAATAATTTGAAGATTATACATTTGACTATGCACTTTTAAGCTCTAACCTAAGTTTATCTGCAATCATTGCAATAAATTCACTGTTTGTTGGCTTTCCTTTTGCTGCTGAAATTGTATAGCCAAAAATATTTTCAACAACAGATTGTTCACCTCTTCCCCATGCTACCTCTATTGCATGACGAATTGCACGTTCAACTCTTGAAGGTGTGGTACTGAATTTTAAGGCTATCTGAGGATATAGACTTTTTGTAATTTGATTAATTACATCTATATCATTTACAACCATTATAATTGCTTCTCTTAAATATTGATATCCCTTAATATGTGCTGGAACTCCGACCTCATGTATAATATTTGTAACCAAAGCTTCAAGATTTTCTTCTTTTTTCGAATCATTACTTGAAATTGCTATATATGGCTGCCTTTGTTCTCTGGTAATTAAATTACTTGTAGTCTTGTTTTCTGGTTTAAAGAATTTAATTTCTCTTATTCTTTTTATTAATAACTCTATATCAAATGGTTTAACTATGTAATACTCTGCGCCTAAATTTATGGCCTTTTGTGTAATTTTATCTTGTCCAACCGCAGATAACATAATACATATAGGTTTTTTTTCTATCCTTAACATATTTAATTTTTCTAATACTCCCAAACCATCTAAATGTGGCATAATCACATCAAGTAACACAATATCTGGTGTTGTAGTAGCTAACATATCAATTGCTTCGTTTCCATCTCTTGCAATTGCAATAACCTCCATATCATCTTGACTATTAATATAAGAAGATAATGTATGACTAAAATCTTGATTATCATCCGCTATTAGTATGCTTATTTTTTCTTTCATTTTTCCCTCCTATTTTCTATGTAATTTTTTTACAATTTGCATTATAATGCTAAATTTTAGGAAAGGCAATACTAATTGGGATTTTTTTCCATTTGTTTTGTGAAACCGCCATTTTTATATACTTTTATTTATATATTTTTTGGATATTCTCTTAAATGTTTTTAAATTAATCTTTTTTAATTCAAAATCCTCCACCATTTTATTGATTCTTACTGTTTCTGCATTTAATATACATACAATACTTTCGAGATATTTAACATCAACTATTGAAATTTCATTATTTTTACAATAGTACTTAAATTCCTCAAATTCACAATATTCTATTGTAACTTCTAATTCCTCACCTAAGCACATCTTAACTAAATTAGCATTTTCAATTGCAGAAATTAGGCAATCAGAATATGCTCTAATAAGACCCCCTGTACCTAACAATATTCCTCCAAAATATCTAGTTACTATAATAAGCACATTTGCAAGATTATTTTTTTGTAAAATATTTAACATTGGTGCACCAGCAGTTCCAGAAGGCTCTCCATCGTCACTGAATTTCTCTTTTATATTGTTTTTTTGCACTATTCTATATGCAATACAATTATGCCTTGCATCATGGTACCTTTTTCTAGTCTCTTTAATAATATTTTCCGCTTCCTCCACACTCTCCACATAAAAAAGATTTGCAATAAACTTAGACTTTTTTTCCACTATTTCAGCTTGTACATTTTCATTTATTGTAATAAATTCATTCATCGTCTTCCCCCAAAAAATAACTTAATCTTTGTTACTGTTTTCCTAGTAATCCTGCTGTATAGCCTGTAGAATAAGCAATTTGCAAGTTAAACCCTCCAGTGTAAGCATCTACATCTATAATCTCACCTGCAAAATATAGACCCTCTACCAATTTAGATTGCATTGTTTTTGGATTAATTTCCTTAACATTTATTCCACCGCTTGTTATAATAGCTTCATCAATTGGTCTAAAATTTTGTATATTTAATTCAAAATTTTTTAACAATTTAACCAAATTTTTTCTTTCATCTTTCCTTATTTCATTTACCCTTTTTATTTCATTAATATCGCTTAACCTTATTATAACTGGAATTAATTTATGCGGTAACAACTTGTCCAAACAATTCTTGAATGTTTTATTTTTACATTCATCAAAATCCCTTAAAATTCTTTCATCTAGCTTTTCATATGTTAAAGCAGGTTTAAAATCTATCCTTAAAGAAATTTTTTTATTTAAAAATTTTTCTTTAATATTTCTTTCCCTGACTAGATGTGAAGAGCTACTTAAAATAGTTGGTCCAGATACACCAAAATGAGTAAACAACATTTCACCAAAATCTTCATACAATATTTTATTTTTATCTTTATCAATTAACTTTACTGAAACATTTCTTAAACTCAATCCTTGTAAACTTTTACATATTTCTTTTTCATATATTTCTAAAGGTACTAATGATGGTTCTATATGAGTAATTGTATGCCCTAGTTCTTTTGCAATATAATAGCCATCACCTGTTGAACCTGTAAGTGGATAACTTTTCCCTCCTGTTGCTAAAATGACTTTATCTGCTTTTATAATGCATTTGTCCGTTTGTACTCCAACAACCTTATCATTTTCAACTATTATCTTCTTAACTTTTGTATTATACTTTATTTCTACATTTAATTTCTTTAACTTTTTTATAAAACACTCCAATACATCTTTAGACTTGTCTGTAATTGGAAATACTCTATTACCTCTCTCTTCTTTAACCTCAAGTCCTTCATCTTTTAGAAATTCAATAATATCTTTATTAGTAAAATTTTTAAAAGCACTATACAAAAACATACCATTACCCGGTATATTACTCATAAAATCTTCCATATTCAAAGAAGATGTTATATTACATCTTCCCTTTCCTGTTATTAATAACTTTCTTCCTAATGATTCCATTTTCTCTAGCAAAATTACCTTATTACCATTTTCACTAGCAGTTATGGCAGCCATCATTCCAGCAGGACCTCCGCCTATAACTAAAACATTCATAATTAGATTTATTTCCTTTCTTAATTTGCTTAAATTTGTTTCACATAACTATTAATTAGTAAACTTTTTTTGCATATATTCAATTGCTTTAAGTACTCCTAATTTTCCATAGTCATAAGTAAGTCCTCCTTGCATATAGGCAATAAAAGGTGGTCTAATTGGTCCATCACAGCTAAGCTCTATAGTTGAACCTTGAGTAAATGTACCTGCAGCCATTATTACCTTATCTTCGTATCCTCCCATTTCACCAGGAAACGGTATTACGTCTGAATCTATTGGCGAACCCATTTGAATTCCTTGGCAAAACTTAACCAATTTTTCTTCAGTTCCTAAATGAATAGTTTGCACAATATCAGCTCTTAATTCATCAAATTTGGGTTCTACATTATATCCTAACTTTTCTAAAATTCTACTTGCAAACACAGCCGTTTTAACACTACTTGCAACAACACTTGGGGCAAAAAATAATCCTTTTATTAATTGCGTATTTTGATTTAATGATGGTCCTATTTCTTTTCCTATTCCTGGCGAAGTAAGTCTTTCAGCACATAACTCTATTAAACTCTTTTTACCAACTATATAAGCTCCAGAAGTAGCAATACCAGCTCCTAAATTTTTCATTAAAGAACCAACAACAATATCAGCGCCAACTTCTATAGGCTCCTTTTCTTGAACAAATTCACCATAACAATTGTCCACCATTATAATTACATCTTTATTTACTTCTCTTATTGCATTAATCACTTTTTCAATTTTTTCAATAGTCAAACTTTTTCTTGTAGAATAACCTCTAGACCTTTGAATTTCAATAAGTTTAACATCATTTTTTACAAGTCTTCTTTTTATATTTTCTATATCAAAATCATCATTTATTAAATCAATCTGCTCATACTTTATATTAAAAGCTTTTAGAGAACTCTTACTTTCTTCTTTTCCAATGCCTATTACTGTTTGAAGTGTATCATATGGCTCGCCCGTTATACTAAGCATTGTATCCCCTGGTCTTAACAATGCAGAAAGAGTAACAGCTAAAGCATGCGTCCCAGATATAAGTTGCACTCTTACTAAACTATCTTCTGCTTTAAAAATATTTGCATAAATTTCTTCTATTTTATTTCTTCCTGGTTCGTCAATTCCATATCCTGTTGAGGAATTTAAATGTGCCTCTTGTAATCTACATTCTTGAAACGCTTTTAGTACTTTTTCACTATTTTTACTACAAATATTATCTATTTTTCTAAAAATTGGCTCTATTTCTTTTTCCACTTCTTTTACTAATTCTTTTAATTTTTGTTCCACTTTTATTTCAATCCCTTCTCTAATTTTCACAAAACTAAAT
>CAMJCT010000010.1 GCA_946404215.1 uncultured Clostridium sp.
AAAGTTTTGTCCTTCTATATAGCTTGTTTTTGCTGGTGGCGTTGTTATTTCTATTTTATCTAATTGCGATTTTTCTTTTGTATTCAATGTGACTGTCATTATTCCTTGAGGTCCTTCAATATAATTAATATTTGTATTTAAATCACTTAAATAAAACTTATTCCCTGATATACTTCCTTTTGGACCATTATCACCTTTTACATCTAAAAATGTAAATCCAGCAGGACAATTTTCTATTATAAAAGTATTATCGGTTATATTATACAAGCTAGATCTTTGTGTACAATCTGACATAAAAAGTATATTACCTAAAGTATAATTATTAGTTTTTAATTCAACTAAATTATCTATTTTTATTATATTATTTTTAAATATTACTTCTTTATCAAATCTATAATAAACCTTTCGTGTAAAAACACCAAAATAACTGTCTATTTCATTATTGCATATAGAAATCGTATCACCACCCTGCTTTATTTGTGTGCTTCCACCTTCAGGTTTATATTTATTCTGACTACCATAATGATTAAATACAGGTATAGGTTTTAAATTTTCTATCTCTAATCCTAACTTTTTGGCATTTACTTCTAGCCAATCTTTTTCTAAAATAAATTTATTATTTTCTATTATCTTAAAAGATTCATCTTCATTATAACTATAATACTTTATATTTGGCATTAATGATGCAACTTCACATTTATCTCCAGTTTCACTTTGCATATATTGGAAATTATATATATTTTTTGCAATATTATTTGTGTATGTAACCTTATCGGCAAGTAAATACATATCAAATGCTTCAACAGGTTGAAGATTTTTACTATAAATTTCTCTGTTTACTGCAATATTTTGAACACAATTATTATTAGCTATAGCCTCTCCTGCTTTTGTCCATAAAAAGCAAAAATACTGGTAATCATCTTCTATTATTTCTTGTACGCCATTTATATTATTAGAAACATCATTATTATACGCTTCAACTTTTATCTTTTTTCTTGCTTGTGCATATATTTGGTATCTTTCTATTTCATTATTTTCATTTTCTGCTAGTTCCGCATACATAGACTCACTTTCAACCCCTATTGCTGCTATTCTATTATGCATATTTCTTACTGTACAGCTATCAATTTTAAACTTAACTGCCATATCACGAATTATAAACGGTATTATTTGATTGTTTTCAAATAAACAATTACTAATATTTACTTCATTAAACCCATATTCATTTTCAAACATAGCTCTTTTTTTATCTGTTTGTTTTTTTATTCCCCATTGTTTCCACAAATCAGATTTTATAATATAAACTGGCTCTTCGCCTATATATTTACAATCTTTTATATTAATACTACCTAAATTCTGTTCATATCCTTTTTGTCCATCTATTAAAATTGGTACATCTCCATTATTAGAAGTTCCTCTTATATTCATGTTTTCAATTGTTATATCATACTCATTTGCCTTGAATAAATCACTAGAAATTTTTAAACCACAACCCTCTTCACCTTTTAGTTTTATATTATGATTTGGTTCAACAGACTCTGACAATTCAATAACATAATCTCTCCCATTATCAGAATCTCCCTTATCAAATACTAAAACATAGTCTTCATAAACTTCATTTTCAACAAATAATTTAAAAATATTGCCATTAGATACTGCATCATTTCCAAAACCCATTGTAGAAGCGTTTATTATCTTTTCACTAAACTCTCCAGCACTATTGAAACTAATATTTTTACCTTGAATGCTATATTGTCCTTGTCTTTTTGTATCAACACTCTCTGTATTTCTATTAGCTTTTGCAGTGTCTATTACCTCGTTATTTTTTTCAAAACAAAAATTGACAAAAACAATTGCTAAGACAGACAATATAGTCAATATTAATCTAAAATTTAATTTTATTTCTTTACCTACTTCCATTCTTCTACCCTCTTAAAACATATAAATTTTAGTACATTATTATATAATTAAATTTTATAATATTATAATAAAAAAATAAAGATAGCTATTTTTCTGCTATCTTTATCAGTTTACGGAAGGAAATCTTAATACGTTTATTAAAATTATATTACATTTTTATTACAATTATATTAGTGTATTTTTCTTATATACTACTACTTATTACTTTTAATTGCCTCAGCTTTTTCTCTTTTCTCTTCCTCTTTTTTTAATTCTATTCTATAATCTAAATAATCCACAACTATAATTCTTACAACTGCAATTACTGGAACAGCTAAAAACATTCCTATCATTCCAAAATAAGCACCACCAACTGTTATCGCAAAAATAACAAGTAAAGGACTTATTTTTAGTGATTGTCCCACTATTTTAGGATTTATAATGTTTGCATCTATTTGCTGTAAAGCTATAACAACAATTAGCATCCAAATAGTTTGTTCCAATCCTCCAGTTATCAATGTAATTATAGCAACAATAGAAACCGCTATAATAGCACCTACATATGGAATCATATTAAACAATCCTATTAAAAATCCGAATAATGGAGCATATTTAATTCCCATTATGCTCATTGCAATTGTTACAAGGATACCAACTACTACAGCATCTAAAAATTGACTTGCTATAAACTTGAAAAATATTTCATTAGAATTATTAAAATACCTATCTAAGTTTTTATATGTTTTCTCTTTAAAAACAGCACCTGCTGCTTTTTTTAAGAAATTTAAAATCTTATCTCTTTCCGCTAATATATAAACAGACACAATTACAGCAACAAATATATTAAAAACACCAGTAACTGCATCAATTGCACTAACTATATATTCTAGAATTTTATCCACTTGAAAATATTGCTTAATATTAATATTTTGAATACTTTTAATAAAATCATTTACCAATTCACCCTTTAGCACAGAATCATCTGGAAGTGCATTATATTTATCAATTGCAATTTCATAATATCCTTGTATATTATTAACTAAATCACTTACACTTTCAAATACAACCGGCAAAATAAAATTTATCAAAATAATTATTAATAATAAAAGAATTACGTACACAGTAAAAATCCCTAAGGCTCTAGCTTTTTTAGATATAACCTTAATCTTTGATTTTTCATATGCTTGTTCAAATTTTCTACATGGCATATATATTAAATACGCAATAAAAATACCAACAAAAAATGGAGTAATAATATCAAAAAACTTATGTACAACATTCATTACATCACCAAAATTATCAAGCGCCTTATAAACAACTATTATAGCTACACCCAATAAAAACCAATAAATCCATTTTTTCCAATGATTTCTAACTTCATTCATCCTATTCTCCTTTTGCCACGGGGACGGTCCTTATGGCAATTTTTTGCCATGGGGACACACCTTATGGAACATTTTTAAATTTTTATTTCTAACCCTACTGGGCAATGGTCACTTCCCATTACCTCAGAATAAATTCTTGCTTCTTTTATATACTTTGCTATATCTTTTGAAACAATAAAATAATCAATTCTCCATCCTACATTTTTTTCTCTTGCTCTTCCCATGTATGACCACCAACTATATGCATTTTCCTTTTCAGGGTATAAATACCTAAAAGTATCTACAAACCCTGCATCCAGTAATTCGGTCATTTTCTGTCTTTCTTCATCTGTAAAACCTGCATTTCTTCTATTTGTTTTTGGATTTTTTAAATCAATTTCTTTATGAGCTACATTTAAATCTCCACATATTATTACTGGTTTTATTTCATTTAAATTTAATAAGTACTTTCTTATTTCATCTTCCCAAATCTGCCTGTAATCTAATCGTTCTAATTCTCTCTTTGAATTTGGAGTATATATATTTACCATATAAAAACTATCAAACTCCAAAGTTATTACTCTTCCTTCTTTATCATGTTCCTCTATACCTATACCATATTTTATTGTTATTGGTTCTTTTTTAGTAAATATAGCAGTTCCAGAATATCCTTTTTTTTCTGCACTATTCCAATATGATTTATATCCATCAAATTCCAAATCAATTTGACCTGTTTGACACTTTGTTTCTTGAATACAAAAAATATCTGAATTAATGCCTTCAAAGAAATCCTTAAACCCTTTATTTACACATGCCCTTATTCCATTTACATTCCACGATATTAACTTCATTTTAAATTACATTCCTTTCTTGCTTTGCTAGAAGGCATACATAGTAATGAAATTACATTTCTTTCAAACTAATCTCTCATTCAACCACTGGGTACAATTTATATTTGAATAAGTATAATAACAAAAGGACCGTCCCTCTGGCAAAAAATTGCCAAAAGGACCGTCCCTTTGGCAATTTAGCAATTTTATTCTACTACGCTTACAGGTAAGTATCTAACTCCCCATTGTAATGCTTCTGCATGTGAACCAACAAATATATCTATTTTGTTACCATTTATTGCACCACCTCTATCTTCTACAGTATAGATGTGCCCTCCAATATTTAATTTTGTTCCAAATGCAAATCTTCCTGAAGCTGCTACTGTTCTACCAGGTGTAGCTGCTGTTCCAGAAGCTGTTCTTCCATTTGCTTTACCACAACATTTGCTACATGGACAATATGCTGTAATTTTATAGGTTGTTGCACCTTCTTGCTCTCCTACTGCTACTCTTGGTAATGAACTAGCTCTTGAAGTTACCACTGGTGTAACTTGAACTATCTTATTAACAGGTTCTTTAACTACAACTTCAGATATTACAGTTTTTTCAATTTCTACATCATTTTGATATTTTATTTTTTCAGTTACTTCTTTTAATCCATCTACTCCTTGTTTAAGCACTCTACTTGTTGTATTTCCAGTTGTAGAAGTAGCATTTTTTGTTATTGTTTCATATGGTATTACAACTTGTTCTACAACTATCTTTTCTGTTATAGGTGCATAGTTTTTTAATAATTCATTCAATGTAGTTTCTGCACCCTCTTCAGATATTTTAGCAATCTGAACCTCGTTGTAAGACTTATCTGTTATTTTTATTGTATCTCCTGATTTTATCTCACTATCTAAATCAGGTATTGTTTTTTGATTTTCCTCTAATATTATGTTCTTTTCTTCTAGTATTTCAGATACTTTTGACTTTGTTGTAACTTCAGGCATTTCATAACCATTTTGTAAAATTATTTTTACATCTTTCATATCTGTATTAAATGCCATAACGCCTATTCCTGAAATTAGTATTAATATAATACTTATGCAAATAATTTTCATTATAGAAATTGAAGCTTTTTCTTCTTTTTTCATATAAATATATTACCTCCTTTTGGCAACAAGTATATTATACTATTTTTTTTTAGTTTTGTCAAATTTAGCCATAAATCGAGATTTTTCAATAACTATAAAGTTCTTTTTTTATATCTAATTTTAGTGTTTTTAAAAAAATCCCTATTTTATTATATGTACAGGCTTTTAAATTATTACAAATTTTTTTATTTATATTGTATATTTATTTTTAATATGTTATTATTTAAATGTATATAATATTAAATAAGGAGGATAAATTATGATTATTTGGGTTATATTGACAATATTATTAATACTTATATTCGCAGTAATTGGAATGTATAATGGTTTGGTACAAGCAAAAATTAAAGTAGATAATGCTTGGAGTCAAATTGATATTCAATTACAAAGAAGATTTGACCTAATTCCAAATTTTGTTGAAACAGTAAAAGGCTATATGAATCATGAGAAACAAACTCTTGAAAAAATTGCTGAACTAAGAACCTCTTGGGCAAATACTTCAAGTGTATCTGAAAAAGCAGATTTAGATAACCAATTATCAACAGCTTTAAAAACCATTATGGCAGTATCTGAAAACTACCCAGAATTAAAAGCAAATCAAAACTTCTCAGAATTATCTGAAGAATTAAGAAATACAGAAAATAAAATTTCTTTTTCAAGACAATTTTATAATGATACTGTTACAATGTACAATACTAAACTACAAGTATTCCCTTCTAACATAATTGCTAATATGTTCAACTTCACAGCTCGCGATTTATTTAAAGTAGAAAGCGATGAAGCAAGAAAAAATGTAAAAGTGGATTTTGGTTCAAATTCATAGTTTAATAACTAAAAAAGCCAACTATTTTTTAAATTGTGTTATTTAAAAGACTTATCTAATAATAGCACCTTAAGATTTTAAAAATAATTGGCTTTTTATTTTTTTAAATTTTATAAATTCTTTCTGCATTTCTATATGTTATATCTGCAACTTTCTCAACTGAAATCCCTCTAAACCCAGCTATCTTTTGTGCTATGTATTTAATATTGCTAGGCTCATTTCTTTTTCCTCTAAATGGTTCAGGTGATAAATATGGACTATCTGTTTCTAGAAGTATTCTTTCTTCTGGTACCATTTTTACAATTTCTTCAGCATTTTTTGAATTTTTAAAAGTTATTGGTCCTGCAAAAGATATATAGAAACCAAGCTTTAATGCTTCTTTTATCAACTCTCTATTTAGTGGGCAGCAATGAAACACACCTTTATTATTCACATTATTGTTCTTTAATATTTCTATTGTATCAGCTACAGCTTCTCTTGTATGAATTACAATTGGAAGATCTAATTCGTTAGCCATTTTTATTTGATGTATAAAAGCCTTTTTCTGCAAATCTTTATTTTCTTTGTTCCAGTAATAATCTAATCCTATTTCACCTATAGCAACAACTTTTTTATTTTCCTTAGCAATATTTCTTATTTTGCCTAACATTATCCACAATTCTTCTTCATCTTGTGGAATATCATTAGGAGAAATACCACTTGTTGTATAAATAAAATCATATTTATTTGCAAGTTCTAAACCATCTATAGACCCCTGCAAACTATATCCTGCAGAAATCATCTTACTAACTCCACTTTCTTTTATTTTTATTATAACAGATTCTCTATCTTCATTATACTTCTCATCATCTAAATGCGCATGATTATCAAAAAAATCCATGTAAATTTCCTTGCCTTTCTTTAATCCTTTAAAATTATAACGTTAGCAACTGCATATTCTTTACAATGAGAGATACTTATATCTTTGCTAATTATATTTCCTAAATCTGAACATATAATATTTAATCTTGGCTTTCCATTCTCATCATTTATAACCTCAAAATCCTTCCAACATATAGAATTTTTGTTGTCAAGTTCTTCGGAAATTGCTTTAAATGTTGCCTCTTTTGCAGCAAAACGAGCTGCATAATGCTGATATTTTTGAGCTTTCTTGCTTTCACAGTATTCAATCTCATTTTTGGTAAATACTCTTTTAACAAATCTTTCGCCCATTTTTTCTATGCTTTCTCTTATTCTATCAATTTCTATAATATCAGTACCACATTTTATTTCCATTTTTTATTTAAATCCTCTCTCCATCCATTAAATAAGAAGGTTTCACCTGCTTAATACAATAAAATTAAGTACATTAAATATCAATGAAGCAATCAAAACAAAGCCAATAGCAAAAGTAATTTTTCTATCTTTTTCTATATTGAACTCCTTATATAACGCATCAAATTTAACCTTTACTTCTCCATATAAATTTTCTAGTTCAAATGTATTTTGTATTCTATGGTTTAAAAGTGTACCTATTTCATCATCACTTATTTCTTGTATCCACATTTCCTTTGTAAACTCAACAAACTTTTTTCTAGCTTTTCGAACTTTTGTAGGACCATTAAACTCTATACTTATTTTTTTTAAATATATTTTCTTATATAAGTTTATTAAATATGTATAAAAATATTGATTTTCATATTCATCTGGCATTATTGTATAGTTATTAATATCAGCACTAGAAGAAAACATCATCATTCCTAGCTTTGTTAAACCTATTTTAGCATATTTCCATTTTGAAAAAACATCCAATTTGTCAATATCTATATTTCTGCTATCATCTGCAGATAAAACATTTGCATATTTTGCAAAATTAGTTTTCACATTGTCAAAACTTGTTTCATTATTCCAAAATTCTTGGTCTATACATGCATAGGAGTATGTAAAAAATCTCTCGGTATCTATATTTAACTTACTAGTTTCAACTATAGAACCTGTAATACCATGAATAAATTCCTGAAAAGTTTCCATATTTGAAAAACTATCTGTTTGAATTTTAATATTGTCATAACCATCTAAATTTGTATATTCCCTATTTATATCTCTAAACTTATAATTAAAATTTAAGATATTTGAAAAATCAGTATAATCTTCTACATTGGTTTTTATTACAACAAAACATATACCTGAATTAAAACATATAACCTCCACTTTTTGAATATCAAAGAAAATTCCACTTTTTTCTCCCATCTTTCCTTGAATATCTTTTTCTATATTATATTCAAATATAGTACATGGATATTTACTAAGTATAGCTGCTCTTGTCTCAAGTGGTAGTTCTTCTAGCTGTTTTAATTTATTATTTCCAAACGCAAAACTAGAAAATAAAAATTCTCTAGTTTTAGGTAAAAAAAACTTATACATTCGTAAATCTTTTTCTTTTTGAAATATTTTTAAATTACATTTTATATCTTTCAACATTTTCAAAATATACTTTTGATACTTAGCCTCCTTTATTACAAAAGGATGTATAAAATACGTATATTGGTAGTTTGTCTTTAGTTCCATTTATTCTTTTTCCCTTTCTACAATTGATTATAATAGTTCATATTCATATCTTTTCCCAAATGCCATCTTCCAATAAAATCAACTTTTAAATAATCATCCAAATTATATGTTGGCTCTTGCACAACATTTCCCTTATTGTCTATACTTCCCCATTTTCCATCTTTTTTTATACCAGCATATCCACATATATTTTGTTCTGTAGCATCATCATAAATATAACCCACTACAACCTTTTCATCTTTGTCTACAAAACCATATTTTCCATCTTTTTTACGTAAGAACAATGTATTATTTGGATTTATTTCTGTCTCTTTCTTTTCTTCAAATTTATAATTATAATACTTATATTCATCAGCCTGTCTAAGCTTTATATACCCCTTTTCGTCATTCATATCTACTAAAATACCAGACTGCCTTACATTAAATGTACTGTCTATTATATCATTATTAAAACTTGTATCTTCTGCAATATAGATATCTGCTTTTTCATTATAATTAATCATTGCATATCTAAATTCTAACTTCGTATTGTTTTGCATGTCTACAATGCCATATTTTCCTTCTTTGCTAGCTATTAATATTCCAGATTTTGCTTCTTTCATATATTCATATTCTGGCTGAATTATAACCTCTCCATCTGTTTTCATTACACCAAATTTTGAATTTTTTATAAATATAATTCCATTACCTTCGCTTTTTAATATATCATATATACTGTCATATCCTTTACTTAGTACCTCTGTTCCATCTTCCGAAATTAAAACCTGCTTACCATCTTTTTTTACAACATACATATTATTTGCATGAACCTTCAATACTTCTTCATACTTTGTATCTAATACCATTTTATTTGAATAATCAACAACTCCATATTTACCTTCATCATTTTTTATTATAAAGCCAGACTTATTATCTTTACCCAAATTAGTAACTTCCATATATTTAGTCTCGACAATTGTTTTTCCTTCGTCGTCAATTACGCCAAACTTACCATTTTCTTTGACTTTTAATGCACTTTTAATTCCAGCAATAGGAGTAATTTCCTGATATTTTGTTTCTGTTAGCTCTTTACCTTCTAAATCTATAATTCCGTATTTTCCTTCTTTTTCTACTTTCAATACATTTGTTTCGTACCACAAATTGTTGCTTTCATCAAAATTTTGTAATGCTTCTACTTTATCATATTTAGTAAATATTTCTTCATTCTTGCTGTTCAACACTTTTGTTTTATATTCCCCTGTTTCATAATTAACCTCATAAACACATAAAAATACATCATTTTTACTGTTTGGAATAGTTATCATCTCTGCATATGATGGATCTATAATTGTTTGTGCATTTGAATCTACAACTCCCCATTTATTATCTTTAAATATTACAAAATAATCTTTACTTGTAATTTTTACTTGCTCTTTGTCTTTATCTAAAATTCCTTTTATTATAAAAATGAACATAACAAATACAGCTATTGCAATAATAACAGCAAATACCTTTTTCATGTTCAATTTTGGTTCTTCGTATCTTCTTCCTCTTCTCACAGCAAATGCCTCCTTTTTTCAAAATTAATATATCACAAAAATGAATTATTTTCAATAATTTGCAACTAAAAAAACACCTGCTTTAGGTGTTTTCTTGTCATAATTCACTGCTTATTAAATTACAGTATAAAAAAGATAATATATATAAATTTTTAGTATTTCAAATATAATTAGATAATTTATATCTTTTCTTTTTCTTTAAATTTACAAACAATTAAACTCATATCATCTTTAACAACTCCAAAATTATTGTCTACAGCTTCATTTAGTATTAAGTCTGCTATTTTTTTAGTATTGGTTGTTTCAATATCTTCTAAAATATATTTTAACCATAACTCTTTGTTTTTGTATTCAATATTTGCATCTAAGATTCCATCTGAGCACATAAGCATTATATCACCTGTTAATATATCTTTATCAAATACTTGTAAATTATTTTCTCCTACTATCCCTGTAGGTAGTGAATTTGATTTTATAATTTGAACTTTTTTCTTGTTTTTTATGTAAGTTGGACAAGCTCCACTTTTTATAAATTCTATACTTCCATTATATAAATCTACAATTGCTATATCTAGAGTTGCAAACATTTCACTGTTTTGATTCATTAAAGATGTATTTATTAGGTCTAATGAAATATTTTTATCAAATCCAGATAAAAGCAAGTTTTCTAGCATTCTTAATGCCTTCTCGCTACTTTGCTTAGCATTAATTCCTGTACCCATTCCATCACTAAGAGCTACTAAATATTTTCCATCCTTTAGCCTAATATTTAATATAGAATCTCCAGACTCTTCACTCTTACTCTTAGTCATTTCAGCCGTTCCTATAGCCATATCATATTTATCATCTGATATGAAGCATATTTTTTTGCCTATACTTGTTTCTTCATTTTTAACTATTTTTTCTTTTAAAACTTGTGTTAATATTTTTTCTATTAATTCAATTTTAGATTGTCCTATATCCTCCTGCAAATAAATTTCTAGAATATATCTATCTTGTTTTTTTATTCCTATATCTTCAACTATTATTGACTTTTGCTTTAATAGTTCTGTTATTTCAGACTTTTCTTTATTATACTCAGCTTCATTTTGAATGTCTTGTTCTATATTTTGGGCTATCTTTTGTATTGCTTTAGAAACTTCGTTAAGTTGTTTTCCCATTGTTTTTTTATTTTCTTCAACTTTTTTTCTCCATATAAAATCTGACTTGCTTATTTTATATGAAATATTAATTGCTCTTATCATTTGTGCAATACTTTCTTCCATATAATCACTTATACTTGTATCTTCTATCCCTACTATAAAACTATTACATTTAGCAAAAATATCTAGTAGTGCTATTCTATCTATTTCTTGTTTGTCTAATAGGTATTCAAATATTTCATTTACAATTTTACCATCTGTATCTGCAATATCTTCATATAACAAATTATCTTTATACATTTCTAAATTGTTTAATAATTCTGCTATAAATATCTGCTTATTTGTATTTTTTTCTGTATTTGCTTCATAAGACATTGGTTCTACCTGTTTATATGTAGTTGCCATTTCTTGTATAGCTTCTGAAACTTGATTCAAATTTTCTGCCATTTCTTTGCTTTTATTTAGTGACCTACCCGGTATAACTGGCAAAAACTTTTTATTTCCTATAAATTCTTCTAAATCAATTTGAAAATTATTTGGTATAGCAAGTAAGCCTATTGAAGCAATTAAAATCTCTTTAAAGTGAATTAATTCTACTGTATACCCATTTGAAACATAAGCAAGAATTACATTTCCTAATGCAAATCCAACTACTACACCTACTTTTCCAAATCTACTCATTATACCAGCAATCATTCCAGATATGGCATATGCAGCTATCATTATAGGTTCAGAACCCGTTATAATTCCCAGCGTTACTCCTATAGTTACACCTGATGTTGTTCCTACTAATATTCCATTTTTCCAACCTAATACCATTACTATTAATATACTTAAAACATTTCTTATATTAATGCCTAGTATACTTAAATCGCCAAAAGCTCCTACGGAAATAGCAAGTAACAAACTTGCCCCAATAAGTTCCTCTATTGAAAAAGCTCTTTTGCTTGTAAAATCTTGCAATACAACAATAGAATTTACAAATATTTTATAGAAAACTAACGCAAGAATTGAAACAGTAAAACTAGATAATACATCATATATTGTAAAACTTGAAAATGCAAATTTTAATATCTGTATTAACATACACGCAATAAATACGTTTTTCCCAACCTTTATTTTCTCATTTTTTTCTTTTTCGTTGTATAATGGTTTTATTATAAATAGTGATGCAACTAAAACTAAAGCAGTTAAAAAATACCCTAAAGCTCCGCTAGCCCCATACTTAATAAAATTTCCTATTAATGAAACAATTATTATCCCTAGCGCTGGCACAGAAGATGCAAAACAAGCTCCTAATATACTTATACTAAAAATTGAAAACTCGCCATCTAACCCTACTAACGATAATAAAAATGATACTATATATAATGCAATATTCTTTTTTGAAAAAACATTTGAAAATAATGTTGCATATTTATTTTTTCTTTCTTCTTGTTCTTCTATATTAATTGTACCTTCACTTATATTTTGAAACATCCTTACCACCTCTTCTTTTTTATAGGCTTATTTTACTACTTGTCCTTTGTGGTTTTTGTCTTTTTTAGTAATCTATTCTAAAAAAGTTTTTTACTTTTTTTGATATTTATTTTAAATTTTATTTTCTTTGCCTTATTTTATTTTGTTTATTTTATTACAGAATGTCGAAAAATGCAATAAAAATATAATAAAAAACGAATTAAGACATATGCTTATGCATATTTTCAATCTTAATTCGTTTTGTTAATTTGTAACTTATTTACTAATTACATATTTTTTTATTAATATAATTCCTGCTATTAATATTCCTAGTGAACTTGCTACCACCACTATATATGCTACATAATCTACTTTTAACCCTGTATTTGGTGTTATATTAATTTCATATGCCTTACTATTATCACTTTCGGAATTAGATTCATCATTATTACTATTTGCTGGTACATAATTTCCAGGAGTTTGTGTTAATACAGAACCTCCAGACTTCGTAACTTTTAGTATTTCTGCAATATTTGGTAAAATAGTTTCATCTTTTACTCCCAATAGCTTACTACATTCTAATGTTACATAGTCAGAACTTTCACCAGGTTTCAATTTTTTCCCTTCTTTATCTAATTTTAAAATAGTGTAATTGTTATCTATTAAAGCATTGGCTCTTGTCTTAACATCTCTATTTATTAAACCTTGTGAGATTAAAGTATTAACACTCTCTTTATCTTGTATTTTAGACCAATTTGTATCTTCTTTTTCTGCAAATGAATCCACTGGGAAGTTTTTGTCTATGTAGTCTATTACCGAATTTGGTGTAAGTGTTACTCTTTTTTCTTCTTCTCCTTCTCTAGGTATTATTCCATATTTATAGAAGTTTTCATCATTGTAATCTAATTCACTGTTATTAGTTATTATAAATTTATAAGTTACTTTTAATGTTGACCCTTGTATAATTTCATTATCTGCATTTATTACTAAGTTATTAGCATTGTTACTTGCAGGTTGAACAAATGGTATTGCTTCTTGTGGCATTCCATTTTTGTCTATATCTGTGTCAACTAATGAAGTTTGATGTGGTGAAATTAGTTTAATATGTGAAACCCTCTTATTTAATTCTATTTCTTGTTTTGGTCTTTCAACTATACCAAAATCTACATTTTCAATTAAATACTGTTCTTCTTCTTCGGCTCCATCTGATATTGTCTTTGAACTATATTCTATTTTAGATTTAATTTCTGGTGTAGTTGATTTCATTTGAGTAATCAAATATTCATTTTCTTTTAGCTCAGTCTTATCGCTATACTCATTCATAATTATAGACTTTGTCTTATTATCCATTACTTTCATTTGTTCATCTATATTTTGTCTTATATTATAATCATCAAATGCATCTGTATATCTTTTGCTATCTTTATAATACCAATCTTCTTTATATTGTCTTGATATATTTTTGTAAATTGTTGCCTTATATTCTTGCACTTTGTAATTTTTATCTCCCCATGTAAATTGAACCTTGTAATCACCTGGTATAAATCCTGAAATTGTATATTTACCATTTTTATCTGTTATTGCAGTTGCATTACTGTTCCAATTTCCATCTTTATAAACCTTTACAACGTTTCCGTCATTATCTACTAGGTTTACCTCTATATTCCTTATTCCTTTTTCGTTTTCATCAAAAAGTCCATTTCCCTCTCTTACTGTGCCTTTCTCATTAGTCTTAATATCTGGAACATCCTCAAATACATTTCCTTGTATTGCTCTAGCTTTTGCCTTTGTAATTTTTAATCCAGGTGCATAATCTGTATCATCTTCATATGTATTTTCTCTTCCTGGTGTACAGTTATTTGGATTTGAATCTTTATCTATACCTGCATATATTTTTGTATATATATCTGTATCTTCCGAATTCTTTGAATATACTGAATAGTTTTTTATTTCAGCCACATTTTGTATGTCTTTAGCATTTGTATTTCCATCAACTTTATCCTTTCCTATTTTAAATCTTATATATAAATAATTTGCACTTTGTGCTCGAATTCTTCTTACTCCTTTTTGCCCCTCCAGACTTTCATCACCAATTAAATAAATAGTAACTTTTTTGTAATTTCCAACATCATTAACAATAACATTTCCATTACTATCTTTATTTAGAACAACTTTCTTATTACTGTCACTTATATTTCCATTATCGTCCAATGTTGTTCCTACTACAACATCATTTGCATCAAATCGGTTATCAAAATAATATTGCACATTATAAACATTTGCTTGCAAATAGGTACTTGAATTTCTCAATTTTATTTCATAGGTTACATATACTTGCAACTCATTATCCTTATTATTATCACTATAATTATAATCTGCTTCATATATTGCTCTTGAATAAGATTGGGTACCGCACTTTTTCTCCAAATCTCACACCAGCATCATATATATCCTTCCCCCTTACACCATTAAACCTAGAGCTATAATTATATGTATGTGATTGTCCATTTATACTTAGTCTTACATTTTGAATGTCTTGTACAAGTGAAATATCAGGTTGTTCTCTTTCATACAAACCGAGATTAATATCTTTAATTTCAGTAACTTTAGGCTTCTCTGAATCCCCATAAGAAAACTTGCTTTCTATATTATAACCTGATTTTTCCGTATTTGCATTAATTTTAAAAGCAGCTGAATTATTTAGTGTTGCTGTGTAATTTGATAAAGTATAATTTAAATCATATTTTTTATTTCCACTTGAGTCTTTTGTATATCCATACCTTGCACTTGCAACACCCTCTTTATTTTCTCCACCTTCTATTACACTAAAATTCTTATTAAATGCTGTTCTAGCATCACCCTCTATTGCTTTTGAACCAGTATCATCATCAATATATGGCACTACATTTGCATATTTAAGACCTTCATATTCAAATTCTATATAATAATTCTTCAATTCAGTTATCAATACCTTTTCGAAGGTATATGTTCCACTATTTGCTGTAGTTGCAGTTTTTACAGTACTTCCGTCTTTTTTCTTCAGCATAACTTTTATACCATCTAATCTTGTATCTTGGTCATCCTTATAGTCATTTAATGTATTATCAGTTTTCCAATGATTGTTTCTAACTTGAGCTTTTGATGTTTGTTTATCAACCCATACATAACCAGATAAATCTACATATGCTTGTTTATTATACCCTGTAATCTTTGTTAAATCTGTCTTTCCCCCTAGATTATATCTTGATTTTACTTCTATTTTTTTAAACTCTTTTCCATTTTCGTCTAATAATAAATTTGCATCCACCGTTATATTCTCTTCTTGTTTTCTTTCTGGCACACTCTTTTTCCCTAATTTATATATATCTTGTTCATCGATATATTTTCCAACTTTAGTCTCATAAAGGTAATATATACCTAGAGGTATCTTTTTTATTATTAAAGTTTCACCATTACTATCTGTTGTGAACTCCTCTGCTTTTGTGACTTTTCCACTACTATCCAGTGTAAATACTTTTGCATCTGCAAACGCTCCATATCCTCTAATTTGATAGCTACCGTTGTTTGTTTTCTTTACTTGAATCCAACCATTTTCAGCAGGGCTGTATATTTTAAACCCAAAATCTTTTAGAGGCTCTTTCGTATTCAAATCTTCCTTCCTTATCTGCAATTGACCATACTTTTGCTTATTTTTTACCATAACATATTCAGTTTCTGAAGATGAACTAGATATTTTTATTTTACCATCTTTATAAACTTTTGTTCCATCGCCATTCCATATTGTCACATATTTACTTTCTAACGAATATATATCACTGAGCTCCCCTAAATCTGTTTCCTTAATTTGATACTCACCATAAGGTATAATTATCTCATTTGTTTTGCCATAAAAATTATCATTTGACGTATATAAATCTTCTCCTATCTCCCATTTTGAAGCCAAAGATTCTTCGTTTGTTTTGCTTATTACTTTGCCATCGCTTTGTATTTGTAACCACTTACCATCAGAAGTATCTTTAATCTTAAATTTTATCCCTTTAAAATTTCTTTTTACATTGTCAGCATCACTTTTTCTTATTATTAGTTTTTTGTAATGAGTATTATATATACAATTAGTTTCGGCATTTACCCAACAGTCACTTTCAAATTTTTTAAATTTTTCCTCACTATTATAAGGTGATAACCCTGATAATTTCCACTGTTCATTACTAACATCATAATCAATTTTCCCTATTTTCTTAAAATCATGATTGAAGCCAGATAACGGATTATATTCCCACAAATAATATGTCTTAGCTTCACCTCTATCTAAAACGAATTCCACTTTTCCTTTAGACTTAGAATTAGAATTTGTTTTACGCCATGTAACGCAACAATTATAGTAATTCTTTATATCTACTTCTTGTTTAGCATCATCTGTTATAAAAAACCATACTCCTTCTAGATATTCTCCTGTTTTATATTCTTTTTTGGTTAATTCTAATGTTAATTTTTCATTATACACAGTATTATCCTTGTTTCCCTTATAGTCATCGAAAATTGTTACGGTATTCGATTTATCTGTTTCTGTAATCGTTACTTTTCCAACTTTAAGAAAATCGTGATTATATCCATACCTAGCATTACGTTCCCAAATATAATATGTTGTACCTTTATCCAAGTCATCAAATGTTACTCTACCATAACTATCCGTTTTATACCAGCTTATACATTTATTTTTATAGTTACTCCATCCAATTGTATCAGTACTTGTTGTTATATAAAAATTTACATCCTTTAGACTATTTTCACTATTTCTATCTCTTTTAGTTAAGACAAAACCTCCTTTTTGTTCTGGAATATTAAATATATTAACATCTAATTTATCACTTGTATAGCTATTACGCGTTCCTTTATAACTAAATCCAGAGATACCATATTTATTAACAGTAATATAACCTATATAAACTTTTCCATTTGCGTACCCTCTTTGTTCATCAAGCTTATATCCACTACCTTCTATTTCTGTTTCATATATACTATATGTTACTGTTTTATCTTTTGTTGTAATATTATTAAAAAAACACACACCTCCTTTAGAATACCTATATGTTGTTGTTTGGTTTCCTGAATCGGGGTCTTCCCATCTTAATTCAAACTTTACTTTATTACTTATAAGTTTTTTAGTAACGGAATCTTTTTTATTTATTATTAATTGTACAGTCTTTGGGCCTGGTTCTGGTGTTACACTTCCTCCCCCGCCACTATTTTTTTCTCTTTTACCTGCTAAAATTAAATTTTGCCAAAAGAATTTAGATCCACTTGTCCTTATACTTTCATCTTGAGTTGTATAAAACCATATATAAACAGGATCATTTATTGTTATTTTGTTATTAATATACTCTGTGCACGCCTTGTTATATAAATCCCTCGCTTCACCCTTTACAGCTCTGTTTTTATTATTAATAGAACTATAACTGTTGTCATCTTCTCCATATGTTTCCAAAAAATCATCTATAAGCAACCATATTGCGCCCTGTTTTTTACTTATACTATAGGCTCCGTCATTACAACTAATATTTCCTCCAAAATAAGTACCATATTCATCAGAAGAATTTAACACATAATACATTTTTCTTGTTATTCCAAGAGTTGAATTGTCTTCTTCTATTTCTTTTATATCATCCCATGCATACTTAACTACAGCTTGTGAATTTGGACTCCATACAGCAACATCAATTCCACCATTATGTATTTTAAAAAAACTTTTTACCTGATAAGTAGCACTCTGCGTATTATTCGTACTACCCTGATCCTTAGTAACACAATAATAGTTTTGATTTTCATTCCATATGGTATCGCTTCCTTTTAAAATCTTCGTATCTAAAAGTCCTGCCCAACCCTTATTTTCGTAATTATTAATTCTTGTCTCCAAATCATTCCCATAACTACTTCCAGCGCCCAAAACAATCATAACTACAAATATAAAAATCATAATAAAGAGCTTGTTTTTTATTATATTCAAGGTTATACCTCCTTTCTAGTTCTCCACTTTTAGAACTTTTTTATTTATTAAATATACTCCTATACCTACAATTGCTAAAACAGCAACTGTTAAAATAAAATAAGTAATTAATGCACCAGTACCAACGCTAATAATAACATCTGCATGAGCAATATCATCCTCTCCTTCTTTTCTATTATTAGGTGTAGAATCCACGTCTAATATTCCCAAAGAATTCTCCGCTTTCGCTATTTCTGCAACATTACTTAATAACCCAGTATTAGCTTCTGTCATTACCTTTGTTAATGTCAAACTTACCTCTTTTGTTTCTCCTGGCTTTATTTCTTCACTTGCCAAACTTGAATTGTACAAATATTCTCCATTTTTACTCCACTGATTATTAGTAGAAGAATCATATTGAGTATCAGCAGGAATATAATCTACTATACTTTTTACAAAGCCTGGTACATCTCCAGTATTTTTTACCTTTATAGCGTATTCTATTGTAACTTTAGAATTGTTCAAATGTTTAGAGTTTATTTCAATTTTTGCAAGTGTACTATCTTTAAATGAATATTCTTTTGTTCCTTCATCATTTGCAACTGTTATCTTATTTATTACCTTAGTTAATTCTAAATCGAAAATTTCAGCTTTTACTAATCCCAAATCAATATTTGTTATATTTTTATTTACATCAATTATATCTGTAGTTGCACCCATTCCATTTTTATCAGTATTAGAAATAATTGCATCTGAATTATATTCCTCAGAAACCCCTTCTTTTTGGTACTCTGTTGGTTTATATTTATTTGTATCATATTCAAATACAACTATATACCTTCCTTCTGCTATTCCTTCAAGCTTATATTTGCCTTCATTATTTGTTTCAGCAGATATTTCTATTCCATCTTTATCTTTTACATTATTTCCTAATTCATCTATTAATTTAACCCTAATTCCACCTAAAGTCTTACTACTAGATGTTCTCTTTCCAGTTTTATCTTCATCTAACCATACTCTTCCTGATATTACAAAACCTTCTTTAGTGCTATCACTTTCAGTATCAGAATTATTGTTTTCACCATTGGTATTTTCACTACCTTCTTCATCTACTTTATTTTCATCTTCATCTTCATTATCTTCTTGACTATCTTCAACAGTAAAATCTATATCTTCTGGTTTCTCAGGTTCTCCTATAATCTCTTGGCTTATTTCTTCATTTTCTGGATTCTGGCCTTGCATATCACTCCAATCACCTTCTGCAATTTTATAACCTAAATCAACGCCGTCTGCTATTATATAGGAATTGTACATTAAATACACCACATTTGATATTCCTCTTTCAGAAGATACTATAACATCTTCTCCAATTTGAGTGGTTATTTTTATTTTCTTGCTTTGCTTTGCTGGCAAATCAGTTTTAATATTTAGCTCCATTTCATCTTGTAACTCGCCAGTTACATTTTTCGTGTATTCGACCTCGTTATCATCCACAGTTACTTCAATTATTTCAACACAGTTTAACATTGAGCATACAATTTCTACATTATTTAAATCATCTACACATGTATTTTCTACATCAATCTCATAATCTATATAATCCCCTGTAATTACTGTTCTTTCCTCATTATCTCTAGATGACTTTGAAGTAACTGTTACTTTTCCAGAAATATCTTCTATTTCTTTTGATATAATATTTGAATAATATTTTTCTTGGTTGACACTAATTTCCGCAGAAAATTCTGCTTTGTCTTCTTTCTTAGTTTTGTTCAAACATTTTACATATACATTTATTGTCTTCTCTTCTCCAGCATTTATTTTGTCTATATTAGCAACCCCATCTTCTGATATTTCATTACTGTATGCTTGTGATATAGTTAATAACTCATTTGTGTTTATTTTAATTCCTACATTTTCTAATGTCTCTTCAGAATTATTCTTTACACTTAACTTATAAGCATATATAGATTTTGCTGTAAATGTTTCTACTTCATCCCCTGTCTTCTCTAAGGTTGCTACTATTTTCTCTGAGCTAGAACTTTCGCTACTTGCTCCCATTAGCATTTGCCTATTTATAGAATTATCTTTTACAACACTTATCTCCTGTGTAATTACTCCATTGTTTTCTATATTTACTGCATTTTCATTTGAATAACTAATTTCCATATTTTCTTTTTCATATTCAATTTGTTCATTTAGTGTTATGTCCGCATTTATAAGTATCTCTGTTCCATTTACTGCCTCTCCAGGATAATTTTTTTGTTCTCCTAATAGATTTATTTCTATATATTTAGTTCCATTTTCCTCTTTTATTCCTGAAATTCCTTTTTCTAAACCATTTAAGTATAAGGCTTTATACTTTGCATTTAATTGTGTTGTTTGTTTTGGAAGTGCTATTTTTATACATGGATTTTTATATAAATCTCTACTCTCATTGTCTGCCATTAAAGTAACTCTAAGTTCTACATTGTTAGTTTCACCTGCTACAAATGTAGTTTTATTAATACTTAATTTTGCAGATGTTTGTGTTTCTTTTAATGTCATTTGTTTAACTTGATTTTCTTCTCCATATGTTATACTATTTTCTATATTTGTTAATTCATTTATAGTACTTCTATCATATTGGCTCTCTATAATAGATTTTTCAACTTGGAAATTAATCATTCCTGCGCATATAGGAGTGCTAGTTTCAACATTTATCTTATATATATTTTCTGGAATTTTTATAACTATATTTCCATTTTCATCAGATTGAGTTTCTTTTGTAATATTTGCAATTACATTTTGTTCTAAATCTTTTAATGTTAGATTTCCTTGTTCTCCTAAAACTTTTATAAATTCTTCTCTTTTTACTAAAACTTCTTTGTAAGTTATTTTTGACTCTTTTTTTGTGCTATTTGCAATATATAATGTTTCATTAAGAGTAAATTTGATATTTTTGTTTATTTTTGTTGTGTTTACATAGCTTTTTACATTTATTTTATAGTTTCTCTCTTCTCCACTATATATCTTGCCCTTATATATTTCGTCTTCTTGTTGAATTAATTCGTAGCTTACAATACCATCTTCTTCTTTTTCTATGTTTGCTTGGCTATTAGATTTTAAAACTTTGTTATCATATGTAACTATTTCTTGTGCTACAGATACACTTGCCTGGTTTGTTAAATTACTATCTTCTGCATACACACATGTTACTACAAACTTATCTTTTGCATTTTTTTCGAAACCAATATTTCCGTCTTTATCTTTATTGTTCTCTATTTTTATATTCAATTTTGATTTTTGCTTATCTAAAACATAATTACTGCTTTCAAAAACTATATCAGGATTTGTAGCCGTTGTATCACGAGCTAATACATCTACACTCTCTATATTTTCTGGTAAACTTAATTCCAATTTACTGTCCTTCACAGGGTACATATTATTTTCAATATTTCCTGTTACCAATACTTGTAATATCCTTTTATTAGATCCATTTATTTCATATATCTTATTTGTCAGAATTTTTGTGTCTACTACACTTTTTATATCTTCTGGAGAAACAAATTTAACCCTTACCGAACTATAGCTAGCAATACCATCTTGACCTTTACTATATGTGTATATACCTTCAAGCTTTACATTTGTTTCTTTATCTAAGCTTTCTGCACTTATTTTAGAATCGACTTTTGGCTTTACTTGAAGCTCAAGTGTAATAGTTTTACCACTGTTAATCTGGTTCAAATACACTATATTTTCTTCTATACCACTAATATAATCATTTTGTGTATTTCCTATTATACTAAAATTGCTATTTTCTAAACATACTTTTCCATTGAAATAGCCCTCTTTTAAAATAGATATATCCACATACATATTAAATTGCTCAGCATTTATATTTTCACTTTGTTCAAATATTTTTGTACCACTTTCATCTTTAAAATATGCTTCTACTTTCACATTTTCATTTGTTGTAGATATTGCATCTATAGCAAAACTTGCAAAATTTATACCAATAACAACAAAATCTGCCATGGTTAGCACAACTACTAAAACTAATGCTATAAATTTATCTACTGTTTTCTTTGCTATTTGCATTTACTTTCCTCCATCACAATATAAATAATTATTTCTTAATATATTTTAGATGTAATAAAAAATTAAAGCAATATAAGTTTTTTCCATATTTATAGACTTTTCTTTTCTAGCCTTGCGGAAATACATTCAAGCTTTTTTTAAACTTTTTCTTTAAAATTTCATTACATTTTTGTAACAATTAAATAGCAAATTTTAAAATTTTTTTATCAAATTCGACAAATCCCTTATTTGCGTAAGATTTTATCAACTTTTTATAATTTTCATAAAATATCTATCTTATAACAAAAAATAAATGACTAAAAACCAAAGAAAAAGAAGTGCTCTATTTTCATAGAACACTCCCCTTTAATATTTACTTAAATATTATTTATTTAGTACTTTCTTTTTAATTAAAACCACTCCTGCACCCAATATAATTAATGTACTTAATCCTAAAACAATTGTTAATGCATAATCTCTATTTTCACCTGTTGGAGGTGTTATCATAACTCTTTCAGCATTATCATATAATCTAGATGTTCTTGGAGTTATTCTTCTTATTCCCTTAGAATTTGACTCTACTTTTGTTATTTCAACACTATTGTTTAAATCAATTTCATCTGAATTTGCTAACAATTTTGATGTGTATAAATTAACTGTATTTGATTCACCAGGTTTAAGCTCTTTTTCTAAGTTTGCATTATGTAATATTGTTTTATCTGCTGACTGCGTCTCTCTAATACGTTTTAATATTTCTGTTGTAGCTGTTTTAATTTCTTCTGAATAATCTTCATAGAAAGATTCATATCCTTTAAGTTGTTTAATAAATCCTTTCTCGTCTGTAGTTGTTGAACTATACTCTACTATGTATTTATCAACTATTGGTTCTGTTACTTCTGTACTATATTGCTCAGAAGTCTTAATTTCCCAACCAACATTCTCTTCTTGCTTAGCTGTATCTAAAACTTGTCCTCCTCCTAAGTAGTCATACACTCCTTTTGGTGTAATAGTAACTATATTTCCTTTTTTAGTACCATATTTATAATATTCTTCAGAATCATAAGTTATCTCACTATTATTCTTTACATTTATTGTATATTCAATTTGCACTGTTGCACCTTGTATTAATTCAGAATCTATTTCTGACTTAATAAATCCATATAGATTTTTATCTGAAACTGGCTCATATGTTACACCTTTTGTTGCTGTTCCTTTTAGCTCTCCATTTTCAATTTTTGCATCAACCACTGTTTGTCCATTTGCTAATGTAATTTTTACAGCTGTTGCATTTTTTGAAATATCTAATTGTTGTCTTGCTCTTTCTACTATACCAAAGTCTACATTTTTAACTAAGAATTCAATCTTGTCTATTCCAGATGTAATATTCTCGTTAGATAACTCTATTCCAAATTCCATAAGAGGTGTTGTTGAATCCATTGTTGTAATTTCTGGATGTTCTCCAGAGTCTATTTGAGTTCTTATGTCGTAATTATCAATTGCGTCTGAATATCTTGTATCTATATTTTTTGCATACCATTTAGAGTCTGTTTGTCTTCCTTCTTCTTTATAAATTGTTCCTTTATAATCAATTACAGTATAAGTTTTATCTTCCCATGTATATACAATATAGTATTTTCCTGGCTTAAATCCAGATAGTTCAAAAGATCCATCTTCTTTAGTCTTAGTAGACATTTCAACAGTTCCATCTTCTTTAACTAATTTTACTGTTACTCCTTCAATTGTTTCTTCTCCATCAGTATATACACCATCTCCTAGTCTTTCTTCTCCAACTTTTAACTGTGCATCTGTCTTGTCTAAGAATACTGTACCTGCAATCTTTCTAGCATTTGCTAATTCTAGTATTAATGCTGGTGCTGCATCTGTATCATCTTCGTAAGTATCTCTATTTCCTGGAATTGCATTTCCTGGTCTAGAATCTTTATCTATTCCTGCATATAATGCTCCATCATAATATGTTGCATAAGAATTAATTTCAACTACATTGTCTAATAATATTTTGTCTTTAATTTTTTCTCCATTAGCATCAAACATTATGCTTCCAATTGATTCTTTGTCTAAACTAAATTGTACATAAATATATTTTTCTTTTTGAGGATCTATTGTTGTATTTGTAGTTATTACAGTTTTTTTGTATTTATCATTATAAGATTCATCAGTATGTGCAATTGAAGATCCTTTAATCTTTCCGTCTTCTCCAACTTCTGTGCCTACTGCTACCAATATATATCTTGAATCATAGTAATCAACCATGTTATTAACTATTGCTGTCAAGCTTGTAGCTTCATTTTTTATTGCTATTTTATATGTAATGTATGCTTTTAATTCTTTAGTCTTATCGCTCTCGTTTTTATAGTCATAATCAGATTTATAAACAGCTCTTGAATATGTTTGTGAACCATATTTTTCTCCAAATTTAACACCTGCATTAAATCCATCTGAATATTCTCCTCCATTTACAAATCTTGATGCATATTTATACATATGTTCATATCCATTTACTGTAATTATTACATTGTCTATATCTTTTACTACTGATAAATCTGGCATTTCTCTTTCATATAAACCTAGATTAATATTTTTAATTTCTGTCATTCCTGATGTGTATTTATCTTTTATGTTTAATCCTGCTTCTGATGTAGTTGAAGTAATTTTGAATTTATCACCATTTGTTAATGTAGATTTATGGTCTTTATAACTATATTCCAATGATGTTCCCTCTATTTTTGTATCTTTTGTTATTTCATTAAATTTATTATTAAATGTTGTTCTAGCATTTCCTTCTACTGCTTTTGAACCATTATCTTTGTCCAAATGTGGTATTACATTAGAATATGTTAAACCACTATATTCAAATTCAATAGTATAACCAGCTAACTTTTCAACTTCTACATCTTTAAACGTATATGCTCCATTTTGGTTTGTTTTTGTTTCTGCAACAACCTTATTATTGTATTTTAATCTTACAATTATATCTTTTAACAATTCATCATTATTATCATAATCATTATCTTTATATAGGTTGTTTCTTACAGATTGCTTTCCTGATTGGTTATCTTTCCATACATATCCAGAAAGTTTTATTAATTCTGGTTCGTTTGGGGCTTCAAGCTCTTTAGTTTTATCTATTTCAACATTTGTTGCAAATCCGTCTTTTGAAATTTTATATCCATAATTTGGGTTTTTAGTTTCATATGCTTTATATGTTCCAACTATTAAGTCTTTAACTGTAAATTCACCATTTTTATCTGTAATAAATTCTGTTGCATCTTTTTGGTTATCAACATATTTTACTTCTTTATTTTTTCCCTCTAGTTTAACATATTTTTTTGTTTCTTCATTTCTTATATAGAAACCAACCCCAGCTAGCTTTTTCTTTGTGTTGTTTTTGTCTACTTTTATAACTTTAAGATTTCCCACTGTCTTTTTGTTTGGTATTTTTAGTTCTGCAGTCTTATCAATAACAACATTCTTTTCTTTTCCATCTTTTGAAATTACATATCCATAATTTGGGTTTTTGTCTTCATATGCTACATATGTTCCTGGTATAAGGTTTTTAATACTAATTTCACCTTTTGAATCTGTTTTAAATAGTGTGGCTTTATCCTTACCTACATAAGATACTTTTCCGTTTTCTTGTTTAACATAACTATCTATATTTTTATTTTTTATATAAAATGTTACATTTGCAAGTTTTACCTCTTGATGCTTTTCATCAACTTTTATAACTTTAAGATGTCCAAAATATGTTTTATCATAATTAAATTCATATTCTCTTTTTTCTTCACTAGTTCCTGGCGTATATTCTATTAAATTTTGGTATTGCTCTTCTGCACATTTCCAAAACTTAATAGTAACACTTCTTTTGGTTGTTGTATTTGCAATTTTAACTGATTTAATTTTTGTTGAACCATCTGTAGGTACTTTTATACTAACATAAAACTCATTTCCAGATTTCACATCTGAAATATTTGAATAACTCTGATATGTGTTAGTATTAACTTTCTTTTCTAACTTTGCTATGCTAGCTTTTGTATTTTTATCAGTTATAATATCTATTCCAGATAATTTTCCAGAAAATTCATATTTAAATGGACCAACTCTTAAATATACTTGGTTATTTTCCTTATATGATGTAACTGCTAATTTATCTTTGTTTGTTTTATCTACAGTTTCTGAGTCTTTGTAAGTATCTGCATATTTCTCTGCATCAGTTTGCAATTCAGGTGTATACTTTCCTGGTGAATTGCTAACAAAGTCCTTTGGTATCCCATATTGTATACCTACTTCATTTATCCATCCTCTTAAGCAATTCCATATTGCATTTTGTATGTCTGATTTATAAACATCATTTACAGTTGTCCAGTTACCCTTTTCTCCTTCTGTTAATATATATTGTAATTTTGCATTATGCCATTTTTCTACTGTTTTTCCATTACCAGTAGATTTATTCCCTACAATTTTTATCTCTGCTATGTTAGTATACTTTGCAGAATAATAATCATACAAATGTTGCTCTTTTTCTGCACAAAGAAATTTTTCATATAATAAAGTATGCAAATTAAAATACGCTGTTTCTCCAGTTTTTCCTTCTACCTGCATAAAACTCTGCCCTAATAAAAGTATTGCTAACATTAATATACCAATAACTGTTATTCTTTTTATTTTACTCATTTTTTCTCCTCCTTTCCTCTATATTTTATATTCGCTTTTATTTTTACTTTTATTTTTTATTATAATATATCCTGTAACTCCTAATATTGCCATTACTACAACAAATATTGTTACATATACTTCTCCACCTGTTTTTAATCCTAATATAACATCTGCTGAACCATAGTCGGCTTCGTCTTTAGCTTTATTTCCAGAAATTGATTTTGTATCTTTTATTCCTAAATCGTTGTAGCTTTCTGCTATTTCTGCAGTATTATTAATTAATCCTGTATTATTTTCAGTCATAGATTTTGTTAGTGTTATTTTTATAGATTTTGATTGACCTGCTGAAATTTTCTCGTTTGCTAAACTTGTATTGTATACATTTTCTCCTGTTTGATACCAGTCTTTATTTAATTCTGAACTAAATTTTAGAGTTTTTGGCATGTAATCTACTATTTTTCTAACATATCCATCAACTTCTCCTATATTAGTAACTTTAATTTCGTATTCTATAATAACTGTAGCTCCATTAATATTTTTTCCATCTAATTCTGCTTTAGCTATTGTTGCATCTGTGTATTCTTTTATTGTAGTTCCTTTTGCATCTTGAATTAATATTCTTGTAACATATTTGTCAAGTTTAAATGCAAAATCTTTTAATTCAACAAATCCAATGTTTATATCAGAAATATTGTTGTTATTTATTTCTATTATATCTGTTGCTGTTACTTGTTGTTTTTCATTATCTATGAATAATTCTGTTGTCATTGCATTGGAATTTTTACTTTCTTCTACTTCTGACACTTTATATTTTGTTATAGCATATTTTGTTTTATCGTAGTCAAATAATACTAAATATTTACCACTTTGAATATTATCTAATACATAAATTCCATTTTCATTAGTTGTAGCTTCTAATATATTTCCTGATGAATCCTTTTCTAAGCTATTTGTCTGTATATTTAATAATGTAACTTTTACATTATCTAATGTTTTTTCATTGCTTTCTCTTTGTCCATTAGCATTTTCATCAAACCATGCAACACCTGTTATTATGTTGTTTTCTACGTTTGTATCGTCAGTTGATGGTTCTTTTTCATCTTCGTCATCAGTTTTATTTATATCATTTTGGTCTTCTACTTGTATAATACTGTTAATAGATTCAGTTGTGGCAATTGTTTCATCTAAAAACTCTGCATATGCAACATTTGTTATTGCTTGTGCTCTAGTTATTTCTACTGAGTATTTTACAATTGTTTCTATTTTTATTATTGATTCTGTTCCTGCTTTTAAATTGCAGTAAATTGATATGTTATTAGCATCTTTTAACTCTTCTATTTCTTTATCGTCAAATAATACTTTTTCTACATTTAAGTAATTTGGAATTATATCTCTTACTACTACTCCATTTACTTCTTCTGCACCATTATTTTTAACTTTTATTGTATATACAATACTGTCTCCTGATTTTACATATTGATTTTGCTTATCTGAAGTCATACTTAAACTTATATTTGCCTTCTTTATGCTGTTTGAAATTACATTAGATTTATATTGAGTATTACTACTTGCTACTTCAACAGAAAACTCTGATTTTGTAGAGTTTTCTACCTTTCCTATAGACATATTATAAGCTACTACTTTTACTTCTCCTGGCTCTAATTTACCAATATTAATGTTTTCACTATATTCTAGTTTTTCAGATTCAACATTAGATTCTACAATATTTTCTCCTGTTTCTATTCCTGTTAAATCCTTCATTCCTGTTAATAAAGTTGTTCCTTCTACTTTCATATTATTTGGTACACTTGTCTTTACAGTTACATTGTTTTGTACTTTGTTAGATATATTTTCTACAATTGCAAAATATTTTACATTTCCAGTCTCGTATAAATCTATATTTCTATCTGTTACTCTTTTTACAGTTACTCTTAAAGCTCCAACAGCTGTTTTTAGTTTTGATTCATTTGTTTTTTTAGTAACATCTCCATATTGTGTTTCAACTATATTTGATATTGTTGTATTTTCATTTACATTGTTATTTACTCTTACTTCATATTCTTTTGAAACAACTTTTCCAACTGGAATATCTTCTATTGTTGCTTCAATAGTCCTATTATCTAACTCTTTATAGTAAGAAGTTCCTGTATACTCATAATTATCTTGTGGTTTTACTAAAGTTGTTCCATCTGGCACATTAGCCTTAACTTTTACATCTTTAACATTTTCGCTTCCTGTATTTGATATCTCAACTTTATATTTAATTACTTCTCCTACTTTAACTATTCCATTTTGCTCTACTGGTTCTTTTCCCACTAAAGTATTTAATTTAGCTTCTAATACAGGCCCTACTCCTGTTTCTAGTACAATTTTAGTTGAGTTTATTTCACTATTTGTTCCAGATATTCCATCTGTATATTTTACTGTATATTCTAATTCTGACTTTTTATTATATTCTAATAATTCAGGTACTTCGAATTTGTAATTTCCTTTTACACTTGTTTGTTTATCTAAACTTGATATTACTATTAAATACTTCTTAACTTTAGAATTGTCCTCAATTTGGTTTTTCCATCCATTTGAAGATATTTTAATATCATCTGTTGCATCTTCATTTTCTGTATAATATACTTGTGCTCCCTCAATTCCTTCTATACTTATAGGCGCTACAATTTTTATGCCAGAATTGCTGTTTTTACTGTCTGTTGGTAGTATTCCCATTACTCTTATGTCTTTTATTTGATTTTGGTTATTATTTATTATTTCTATGTCTGCCTGTAATTGTTTTGCTTCTGCTCCTCTTTGCAATGTAATGCTTCTTGCCTCGTCTTCGCCTATAGTCTCTATATTTAACTCTCTTATACCACTAACTGCTGTGACACTTTTTGGTGCTACAACATTTACATCTCTTTTGTCAGTAACTGTCTTTTCACCATTTGTGCATTCCATTTCAATTTTATCATCTTTTGTAGACGCTTTTCTGTCTAACTGAATATCTGCATCTATTGCTATAATAGCACCTTCAATACTTGCATTCTTATATTGTGTTTGTTTATTTTCTAGTTCTACTAATATTGTTCTGTTATCCAGAACTCTATAGCTTTTAATTTTTAATTCGTCCTCATGTAATAAATTAATACTGTTTAAATTTATAGTTACAACATCCACTGGTAATGTAATTTTTACAGTTGGCTCTTTATATAAATCATATTGTTCATTATCTGTTTTTAAAAGTATATTTAATTTTACATTATTTTTTGTAACTATTGGTAAAGTACTTGTGTTATTTGCATTATCATTTATTACTATTGAAGCTATTTTAGCTTCTGTTTTTGTATCTTCTAGCTTAATGTTTGACTTAACTTCTTTTGTTAAATTTGTAAGATACTCATAAGTAGTTTTTGTAGACAATTCTGTTGCAGACTTTACAATATTTTCATCTTGTTTTTTTATTGTTTTAGTATTAGTAAAGTTTATATTTCCCTGTTTTTTAGGAACTGTTGTTTTTATTATTAAATTTTGAGGTTCTTTTTCTGAATAATCAATTACCACATTATTGTTTCCGTCTACAGATGTAGTTTTATCTATTGAAGCAAGTTCTTCATTTTTCTCATTTAAAAATGTTATCTTTCCTTCTTCTCCTAAAACTTCAAAAGCCTTCTCAAATTCCTTTTTGCTCATTGTTGTTTTATTGTATACAACATTTGCAGCTACTTCTTTGTCATTTACAATATAATTATTCTCTTCCTTTACATTTATATATTCTTCAGCATTTGCTAAGTTAACTGCAATATTTGTTTTTGTAGTAAATTCTCTATCTATTCCCTCTTTTAATTTTCCTTTATATATTGTACTCTCTTTATTTGATGCTACAGCATCTACTAGTTGCTCTTGATTTAATTTGTCTTCTAAGTCCTTAGCTTGTATTGTACCTACACTATTTAATTCTGTTCCATCATATAAAGTTACCTTTACTCTTGGTTCTCCAACATTATCTAATTTTGCATCTTTATTATAAATAAATGTTATAACAACTTTTTCGCTTCCCTGTTTTTTCCATAAAACTTTACTGTCTTTAGCCTCATTTTTAAACAATATATTTAATTTTGAATTTTTATACTCTAGTTTATAATTAGTCATGGTATTAAAATCATTTTTTGCCTCTACAGAAGGACTTTCATATGTAGTAGCATTATCTACATCTATTTTTGCAGAAGGTACATCCATATTTAGTTCTATTTGTTTTATAGGATAATCATTTTCTTTTAAACCTAATTTCATTTCCAATTGTACTACTCTTTTATCTTCTCCAGAAACTTTTACAATCTTATTTGTAATAATTTTAGCAGTATTTTCTACATTTTCATTAGTATTATTTACTTTGTACTCATACTTTACTTCCTTATCTTGAGTTATAGCATTTTCGCGTCCTTGCCTATCTTTGTAATTACCTGAAAAGTTTATTTTGCTAGTCATGTTTAATAAACCTATATTAAAAATTTCATCTTTTATAGGTTCAATTTTCAAATCTATTTTAGCATTTGTACCAGCACTTATTGTGTTAAGTGTTATTTCATTTCCATTTTTATTTATTTCTTTTACATACTGGTTACTTTGATTTCTTGCAAATTTGAAATTGCATTCTCCTTCTCTCAATGTAATTTTACCATTGTAAAAATCACTACTATTTGGTACATTTAAACCTAATGATATGTTCTCTCCTTGGTTTATTTCTGCACTAAATTCAACGGTATCAATCCCGTCTACAGCATAACTAATTAATCCTGCACTAACATAAATAAAATTAGTCATTGTCAATACTGTTAACAATGTCAATACTGTTAATACTTTTAAAATTTTATTTTTCATAATAATCCTCCTTAGATTATAATACCTCTGTTTACTATTATAACCTATTTTTCCAAACTTTTCAATAGTTTTAAGCATTTTTCGTTACTTTTTATGTCGACTTTGCTATTTTTTTGTTTTTTTAATTTTTTATTTATTACGGAAGCACTCTATGGTTTTTTTATATTTCTTTTTTTACATTTATATTTCTTTTTTATTACATGTGGTAATTCACAATTTCAACATCTGTACATATAATATTAGAAATTGAATATCTTTATATTAAGAGGTGATTTATTTGAATAATATGAATTTTGACGAAAATTCTATAAATAAAATTAAAGATATGATGAATAAGGGCGAATTAAACGATCTAATATCTCAAATCCCGCCTGATATGTTAAAAAACTTTTCAACAATGGTTAATAGCAATCATTCTGTATCTGATAATAATAGTTTTAATAAGGACAGCAATAATAATAATCAAAAAACATCTAATAACTCAAACAGCAATTTTGATTTTAGTAATATTGATATGAATACTATCTTAAAAATAAAGTCTATAATGGAAAAAATGAATTCCTCAAATGACCCCAGAAGTAATCTTTTATATTCACTAAAACCTTATCTCCGTAAGGAAAGAAAGGGGAAAATAGATCAATATGCTAACTTATTGAATTTTGCTAAAATAGCAGATATGCTAAAAAACGATAACAACAAGGAGAATAATCCAAATGGTTAATTTCCCATTTTATAGATATCCTTATTACACTTATTTTAGAACTCCTTTAAAATGCCCCCCTATTCCTTCACTTCAAGAAATTGAAGGAAATAAACAATCTTCATCATTTTCTTCTGATGAAGTTAAAGAAGAAAGTAAATATGAACAAAAAAAATCTAGATATAGTTTTTCAAGTCCTATAAATATTCAAAATATTTTTTCGTCAAACTTTGACGAGCCTATTTTTGAAATGCTAGGAATAAAATTATATCTAGATGATTTAATTATTATTGGGCTATTATTTTTTTTGTACAATGAAGGTGTTAAAGATGAATTACTCTTCTTGTCTCTAATCTTCCTTTTGCTTAGCTAAAACTTATTACTAATATACATTCTAGTTAATTACTATATTATCGTCTACTATACTTACATATGCTTGCTTATGCATTATTTCTTCGTCTCTGTCTATTTCTTTTACTACATTTGCTATTCTTATTTGAACTGTGTCAATTAATCCGGCTGCAATTATGGCTTGCTTATTTCCCTTCGCTCCAGCATGTGCTAGCCCTCTTAATGCACCCAATACAACAATATTATCAGAAGCCATTATCTCTGCCCCAGAATTAACATCACCTAATATTACTAAACTTCCCTCGGATTCTAGTTTTTGTCCTGAACGCAAAGACCCTTTATGGAATTTTGTTTCAGAAAGAGCTATTTCTTTTTCAAATGTTTTCTTTATGTTGTGAAGCCCTAAGCCTTTTGGCATATCAAAATCTATATCAACATCTATTTTGCTTTTTATTAACTCTTGAATTTCATCTATTTCTTTATTTTTTAATATTTTACCAGTAACAGTTATTGGTGTCTTTTCATCTTTATATAGTTTTTTTAAATCTGTCAATTTTTTTCTTAAAGATTCCATTATTTCTAATTGATTTGCACCATCATTTATTTTTATAATTATTCTATCCTTTTTTAAATTTATAGCTATACAACTTTTCATTTTAACATCCTTTCCTACCTTATTATTTCAACATATGGTACTGCACTCATATTTTCTTCAACATTTTGTGTATTCATACCAAAATATTCAGCCATTATATCTCTTACTACTTCTGCTGTATAATTTCCATGGCCTCCGTTTTCTACCATAACAACTATAGCAATTTCGGGGTTTTCAAATGGTGCAAATCCTACAAACCACGCATGCACTTGATTATTTGGAGCTTCTGCAGAACCTGTTTTACCACCTACACTTATATTAAAATCCTTGAACCTTACATAAGCTGTTCCTCCAGAGTCACTTGTAACAGATCTCATACCTTCTAGTACTGCATTTAAATTATTTTTATTTATTTCTGTGTTCTCCACACTTTCTTCTTGTATTTTCAGCTTATTATTAACAAACTTTTCAATCTCTTCTTTAGATACTTCTGAACCATCCGAATTTCTTATAGTTCTTATTATTGTTGGGTTTATTCTATTTCCTCCATTGGCTAGTATACTTATGTATCTTGCCATTTGAACAGGACTATATTCATTATCATATTGTCCAATAGCAGATTGCAATGTATCTCCTGCGCTCCATTTTTCACCATTATGGAGTTTTTCTTTTGATTCTTTGCTTGACAATATTCCTGCTGTCTCTCCTTGTAATTCTACTCCTGTTTTACTGCCCAAACCAAAATACTTTGAATATTTTACTAGTGTATCTATACCCATTCTATCTGATGTTTCATAGAAAAAATAATTACATGATTTTTCTATTGCCTGTGATACATTTAAATATCCATGCCCAGTATGATAATCCGTATACACCCAACAACGTGGTTGGTAATCTTTATATTTTGTATATACACCTGTATCATTGATTCTTGTGTTTAGGTTTATTACTCCAGACTCTAAACCTGCTATTGCAGTTATCATTTTATATGTAGAACCAGGTGAATACGAATTTTGTATTGCCTTGTTTACAAGTGGCTTAGCTGTGTTATTTATATAGTTATTCCATGCAGAGTTACTTATTCCTCCAATAAAATCTGCTGGATTATAATCTGGGTAACTAGCCATAGCTAGAATTTCCCCGTTATTTACATTCATTACCACACAAGCTCCTGCCTTTGCATCATACGCCTTTCCAAAACCACCTGTTGCAATTTTCTCAATATTTGCTTTTAGAGCATCTTCTGTAACCTTCTGAAGGTTTGCATCTATTGTAAGTACAACATCAGAACCTGCTATCGCTTCCTGAGAAACATATTCTGCCGTGGTAGTTCCATCTATAGCCATATCTATTTGTTTGGTTCCATTTTTACCCTTTAAATATTCCTCAAAAACATATTCTATTCCAGTCTTTCCAATAATATCATTACTGCTATAATAGTTCTTTCTTTTTTCGTATTCTTCACTATTTATTTTTCCCGCATAACCTAAAATATGAGAAGCAAGTGTCCCAGATGTATAATCTCTTTCAGGCTTTACAACTATATTTATACCAGCAAATTTTTCTGAACTTTCACTAAATTCTGCTACCGCTTCTCTTGGTATGCTCTCTGAAATTGTTATTGCCCTTGTACTACTATACCCCTTTTGTGAAATGAGGTATCTTAGACAAATAATCTTTTTTATTTCCTCTATATTTTCATTTTGTATTTTATATTTGTTTTTAAACTTATAAAATGCTTCTTCTGGAGAAATGTTCTCATCAAATTTATTCTCCTTTTTCCATAGAGCCAAAGCTTCTCCAGAAATTTTAAACTCAAACGGCTGTATACTTATTGGAAAAATATCTGTATAAGAACAATTATATTTATCTAGTACTTCAATAATATTTAATATAGATTGGTTCAATGTGTCTGTATCTACTTTACTTTTATACAGTTCTAAAGAAAACTCCATTTTAGACACAACTAATTCCGCTCCTGTTTTATCTAATATTGCTCCTCTTGATGCCTCTAATGTACTTTCTCTGGTAAGCCTTGTATTGGATTGTTCTCTATATTCCTCACCATGTACAATTTGGAGGTTAAAAAGTTGCACAATAAGTATAATACCTATTGAGTATACAATAACAGTTAGTATATTAAATCTTAAGTTAATATTTGTCTTTTTGGGTACTTTGGCTTTTTTAAAATTCAAAACTACACCTTCCTATCTATTAGAAATACTTTGTTAAGAGTCTATTTTCTTTGTATTCATTTTCAATATAATATCCAAATTTCTGTATCAATGGATATAGAATAATTGTAAGTATTAAATTATATATTATTTCTATAACTAAAATCTTAATAAAATTAAAAATCTCTATATTATTTTTTAAAAAAATAAAATTTAAAAAATAACACACTACTTCAAAAATAAAAGTTACTCCTGCTACCATCAACATAATAGTCATTCTACTATCTTTTGAAAAATTTTTATCTAAAATGGTTGCCAAAAATCCAATTAATCCTAGTGAAATTGCATATACTCCCAACCTTGCTCCTATAAGCAAATCTAGCATCAAACCTAAAATTATACCATAAATTGTACCCATAATTTTATTTGAAAATAACCCTATAAATAATATAAAAATCGTAAATAAACTAGGCATTATTCCTGCTATATTAAACCAATTGAAAAAATTTGATTGCAAGTAATATATAAAAAATGCTATAAGTATTAACTCAATATTTATCAAAACTTTTTTCAATTCGTTCACCTCCAGTTTTTAGAATTTATAATTTATTTACTATAGTTTTAAGCTAAATATATTACAGTTCAATAACAATTTATATATAAACCCGTAAAAGTGATTAATTATAATAATAACAATACACTTTATTTATTAGTTATTACTAAAACTGTATCTAGCTTATCAAAATCCACAGCAGCTTCTACTAAAGCATATCTATCTGTCATATTTTGCGTATTATTAACTTTTGAAATCTTTCCTATATGTATTCCCTTAGGATATATTCCACCTAGACCTGAAGTTTCTACACTATCTCCCTGTATAACATTACTATTTGTTGGTATATACATTGCTTTTAATGAAGACTTGTCATCTAATGTTCCTTTGCATACTATTGATTCTTTTGTTGTGCTCATAGAACAACTTACCGAACTTGCTGTATCTATTATGGTTTGAACTTTTGATGTTGAATCTGTTACAGAAACAACATGTCCTACTAGCCCTTCGTTTCCTATAACTGTCATCTTTTCTTCAACACCATCTTTTTTACCTACGTTTATTACAATTGTTTTGGAATAATTACTTATATCTTTATTTATTACATAACCTGGTATAGTTTTATATTCCACATATTTTTTTGTAAGATTTAAGTATTCCTTTAATGTCTCATTTTGAGTTTTAATATTCTCTAGCTCTCTTAAAGATTGCTCTAGCTCACTATTTTTTTCTGTTAATTTTTTATTTTCCTCTTTTAGCTCATTAATATCTGTAAAAAATGTATTATTTCCATTTATCTTATTCTTTAAATATGTTAGACCATTTTGGATTGGCATTACTAAATTACTAATACCATTTTCAAAAAAAGATGAATTATTTTCACCATTTGAAAAAATTACAATTAATATTAGAATAATAATAGTTATTATAATACCTATAATTCCAGCCTTTTTATTTTTATACATTTTTTACTTGTACAATATTTTTTATTGTACTCTCCTTTCTACTTTTATTTTCTTTTTCTAGCATTAATTAAAACAGTTTTAAGTCTTTCTAAATCCTCCAATGTTTTTCCTGTGCCCCTTACAACACAATCTAGTGGCTCTTCAGCAATATATACAGGCATTCCTGTTTCTATACTAATTAATTTATCTAAATTCTTAATTAATGCTCCTCCTCCTGCTAAAACAATACCTTTTTCAACTATATCAGAGGCAAGCTCTGGTGGGATTTTCTCTAATGTTATTTTTATTATGTCTAGTATTTTCTTTATAGATTCTCTCATAGCCTCTTCTACATGAACAGATGTGATTTTTATGTTTTTAGGCAATCCGTCTGTTAAATCTCTTCCCCTTATGTCCATATACATCTCTGACATTAGTGGCATTGCACATCCAATCTGTATCTTTATCTGTTCTGCTGTTGTTTCTCCTATTGCTAAATTCATCTCTCTTTTAATATAATTTACTATATCTTCATCTAATTCATCTCCTGCAACTCTAAGAGAATTACTAACAACAATCCCTCCTAAAGATATAACTGCTACTTCAGTTGTTCCTCCACCTATATCAACAATAATACTTCCACTTGGTTCTGCTACATCCAAAGCTGCTCCTATAGCAGCAGCCATTGGTTCTTCTATTAAGTATACTTCTCTTGCTCCTGCTTGTAATACAGATTCTTCCACAGCACGCTCTTCGACTTCGGTTATACCTGAAGGTACTCCCACTACTACCCTAGGTCGTCCTATGCTATATCTTTTTTTAACTTTTTCAACCAGATTTTTTAGCATCAATTGTGTAGCTGTAAAATCAGCTATAACTCCATCTTTTAATGGTCTAACTGCTTTTATAGATTCAGGTGTTCTTCCTAGCATTTCTTTAGCCTCAATTCCTGTGGCTAAAATACTACCTGTCTTTCTGTCTATAGCTACAACTGATGGTTCCTTTAATACAATACCTTTTCCTTTTAGTGTTACTAAAATATTAGCAGTTCCTAAATCAATTCCTATGTCTTTTGATCCAAATGTGAAAAATTTCATTACTATTATCCCTTTCTATTATTCCTCAATATTTTAGTCTTTTGTTACTCGGTACATTCAGAAAATATACTTGTATATTCTTTATTTCCAATTACTAAATGATCTAATAATTCTATCCCCAGGGTTTGTCCAACTTCATAAACTATTTTAGTAAACTCTATATCCTGTTTACTAGGAGTCGAATCTCCACTTGGATGATTATGCACTAATATAATTTTGGGTGCTTTCATTTTTATAGGCTCTGACATTATATCTTTTATAGCAATACTTGCAAAATTTGTTCCACCGCATTGCAATATTTTTTATTTTTAATATTTCATTTTTATTGTTTAAAACAACAATTTTAGCTATTTCTCTTTTTTGAAACCTAAGTTCTTCCATAATTATTCTCGCCAAATCATATGGTTTTCTTACAACTACCTTTTGATAATTGGACGGTGCCGACATTCTTATTGCTAATTCAGAAACTGCTTTTAACTGGATAGCTTTTATTCTACCTATACCTTTTATCTGTGTTAATTCCTCAATTTCCATATTCCTTAAAAAATTTAAGTCTTCTTCTGTATCATTTAAGCACAATACTTTTTGTGCTACTTGCACAGATGTTTCTTCCTTTGTTCCTGTTTTTATAATAATTGCTAATAGCTCCGCATTCGATAATGAATGTGCTCCATATAATTCTAGTTTTTCATATGGCCTTTCTGCTTCTGGTAACCTCTTAATACTAATTGACAAATACATCTTCCTCTCTTTATATATTGATTACCCTTATGCATTTTTATCCCATATTCCCTTACGGACATTTAAATTATAACTACATGCGTAATTATATATTGTATTGCTAAAATTTTCAAGTGCAATGTATGTATTTTTTTATTTTTTTAATTACCAAAAATTGTGTCTTTCCATATAATATTATTGGTAGTATAATAATATTAGTAACTTAAACCTAGGAGGTTCCCAATTATATGAAAATTGAAAAGCTTACAGAAAACAAAATTAGAGTGATTGTTGGATTAGATGATTTATTAAAAAATAACATAAATATCAATGCAAGTTTAATTTATTCTTTAAAATTTCAAAACTTTTTTTTAGATATATTAAAAAAAGCTGAAAAAGAAAATGGATTTTATACAAATGATTGCAAATTGCTTATAGAATTTTTTACATTTTCTGATGAAATAGTCATTTTTACAATTACTAAATGTTCCTCTATAATTAAAGATCAAGATACTTTTGAAAAGAAAAACAAGAAATTAATAGTTAGAAGAAAAACATATAGCATAAAAAAATCAAATTCTATATATATCTTTAAAAACTTTGAATCATTTTGTGAATTATGCAATTCATTAGAAAAAATAAATATGAAAAAAATCTGCAAAAACTCTATTCTATATCTATATAAAAATACATATTATCTGGCTATAAAAAACATTGATATTGACTGCAAAGAATTAAATCCATTTTTTTCTAAATTATCTGAATTTGCAGTATTATCATCATTTTCTAATAATTTTGAAAGCAAACTTTTAGAACACGGAAAAACTGTAATAAAAACACATGCAATTGAAACGGGAATACAATATTTTAAAAAAGCATAGAAAAACCTCAGAAAAAATCTGAGGTTTTACAACGTTTTGATAATCTATAAGTTTTATTGTTTGTTAATACACATAATTTTGTGGGTTATATGCTACCCCATCTACTCTTACTTCTAGATGTAAATGTGGTCCTGTAGAATTTCCAGTTGAGCCAACAGCTGCAATCGTTTGCCCCTGTGATACTGTGGCACCTGCCGATACATATAAACTACTACAATGTCCATAATAAGTTTGAACACCATTTCCGTGAGAAATTACTAATAAATTACCATATGAACCTTTATAACCCGAAAATGTTACTGTTCCAGATGCAGCAGCAGCGATAGGAGTTCCTGTTGAAGTTGCTATATCTAGCCCTGTATGTGATGAACTTCTTATACTACTTCTGGCACCAAATCTAGATGTAATAATTCCAGAAACAGGTCTTATTAGCGCTACTCCTAAACTTGCTACTCCTGAAGATGTGGTTGTAGCTGTATTTACACTACCACTTGATGAATATCTATTAGTTCTCTTTGCAACAGTTACAACTTTAGCTGGCTCTACATATAATTTTGAAATTGCTTCTTCAGATGTAATAATATCTTTCATGTCTGTTTCATATTTTTCTAGTATAGAAATACTGTCTGTATTTCTACTATTTTTCTCTTTTAACCCATTAACTACCTTTTCTGCCTCTTCAAAGTTTGAAACATATAGTTTTTCCTCTTCGTTCTCTAATACTGCATAATATCTATAATATGTAATTCCCTGCTCTTTTATTCTTGAATAAATTTCTTCGTCATTTGTTACAATATTCTTTTTTAGTAAACATAATTTATACTCAGGTAAGTCATTTACTTGTACAAAAGCTACATTGCTGTTGTCTCCATCACCGTTTTCTATGTATTCATTTATCATCTTTTGTAACTCTGCCTTATCTGAAGTGTACCCCACATGCTCACCTTTTATAAAAACACTGTAGGTCGGTTTATATAGAAATGCCACCATCCCAAGTATTAAAAAAACTGATACGGAAAAGATAATTAGAATTTTAGCACTTCGTCTAGCATGAGTTATTACCTTTTTAAACATTTTTTATAAATCTCCTTTGTTATTTATATACCTATGTTTTTTACTTTATTGTAATAATATTGTAATATTGTTTTTTTTGCAAAGATAAAACACTTTTAAAATTCTTGACTTTATTCCTTTTTCTTCTATTTTCCTTCTTTTTTATCTTTTTATCTCTTATTTTTATAGAGAATGTTTTAAAGAATAAAGAACAAATTGGAACGCCGATAAATTACAGTATATTTTATTATTCTACAAATCTAAATCAAAACAGTATTAAAAAATAAAGCGTTCCGTAAGCTTGTTCCTATACAAAAAGTTTTACCATTTAAAAATCTATACAAAACATATAGCTATTTTCCAAATTATTGTTGTAATTGATTTTTCACATTATTTATTTCTGTTGTTGTTGCTTTTTGTGCTGGCTGATAATATCCTTTTGTTTGAGCAACTTTAAATAATTCATATTGAAAACTTTCATCATTATTTCTTATTTGTTGAAATGTTTGTCTCAACCCCATATTTTCTGTCTCTGATATAGCTGTTTGATATGCAGTTAAATCTGATTTAACATTTCCTAAAATATCATTTACCATTGTCTTTTCATCCATAATTTTTCTTCCTTTCATTATATTTTAATTTACATTTTTAAATATTTTACACTTTTAGAATTATTTCTAACTATTTAAAAATGTCATTAATTTTTGTTTAGTATTTAATGCATCTTGTGCTGATTTTGTAAACAACTGTTTAATTTGAGGATCTACCGCCTGTGATGAATAGGTATTTAGTTTTTGGTATGCTGTTTCATGAGTTCCTATTAAATGTCTTAAATTTTGCAATTCTGCTTGGTTTAAATCTGCCATTATAATCATTCCTTTCTATTTTAATTTACATTCTATTATTTACTTTTTTTTAAAATTTTATTCTTTTTTAACAACAAAAAAGTCAAAATTATTAAAAAGAATTTTGACTTTTAAATTTTGAATTATATTATTTCTAAATTAGCATATTTAGCCATTAACCTCTTGTGACCTACTTTTTCAAAATCTATATCTACCTTAAGGTCTTCTCCTTCTGGTTCAACCATGTTAATAATTCCTTCTCCAAATTTTTTATGATATACTCTAACACCTTCTTCATATTTTGATAAATCAACACTGCTTTGTATATTGCTTTTTTTGCCTAAATTACTTAAGAAACTTTCAGCTGTGCGGAATTTAAACCCATATGACCAACTATATGACGAATCTTTAATTTTCTCTTCTTTTTTATTTAAAGCTTCACCAAATGCATCTTCATACCCTTCTAATAACTCTGGTGGAATCTCTTCTAAGAATCTAGATACAGGATTATAACTTGTAGAACCAAATATAGTTCTCTGTTTACTACACGTTAAAAACAAATTTTCTTTAGCTCTTGTAATTCCTACATAGCACAACCTTCTTTCTTCCTCTAATTCTTTTGGTTCCATTATAGACTGATATCCTGGGAATATTCCTTCTTCCATACCCACTAAAAAAACAACTGGGAACTCTAAGCCTTTTGCACTATGCAGTGTCATGAGAGTTACAGATTCTTCTGTATCTTCTAAATTATCTATATCACTTGAAAGCGTTATTCCTTCTAGAAAATCACTTAATGAATTTTCTGCAAATTCCTCTTCAAATTCTATAGCTACAGTTAAAAACTCATCTAAATTTGATAATCTGTTTTCCGCTTCAATAGTATTTTCTTGTTCTAAAGCTTTTATATATCCTGTGTTTTTTAACGTTAATTTTATTAATTCAGATATAGAAACCTTTTCTTTTTTCTCTTTTAAATCTTCTATTACATTTATAAATTCTCTAGAATTCATAAATACTCTATTTAACCCATATTCATCTGACTTCTTTATTATTTCATACATTGAAACTTCATTTGCTTCTGATAATTTTTCAATATTTTCTAAGCTTGTTTTTCCTATCCCACGCTTTGGTTCATTTATTATCCTTTTTAAACTTAGGTTGTCATTACTATTTTGAATCAATCTTAAATATGCAATTATATCTTTAATTTCTTTTCTTTCATAAAACTTCAATCCACCTACAATTTTATATGGGATATTTTCTCTTCTTAATATATCTTCTATGGCTCTTGATTGGGTATTCATTCTATATAAAATTGCAAAATCAGAATACTTGTAATACTCTTCTCTTCTTAAATGTTCTATCTGTTGTACTATATATGTACCTTCATCGTATTCATTATCTGCTTTATATACTCTAGGTAACTGCCCTACATCATTTTTTGTCCATAGTTCTTTTTTATACTTTACTTCATTATTTTTTATTACAGCATTTGCAGCTTTTAGTATATTTTGTGTACAGCGGTAATTTTGCTCTAATTTTATTATTCTAGTTCCAGGGAAATCTCTTTCAAAATTTAATATATTTGATATGTCCGCCCCTCTAAAACTATATATTCCTTGGTCATTATCTCCAACTACTGTTATATTTCCATTTTTTGATGCAAATAATGTAATTAATGTAAACTGTGCCTTATTTGTGTCTTGATACTCGTCTACTAAAACATATTTAAATTTATTTGAATAATATTCTAAAATATCACCATTTTCCATCAAAATCTTTATAGTAAAATTTATAATATCGTCAAAATCAATGGCATTATTTTCTTTTAACCTTTTTTGATATAATTCGTATATATCCGAAATTTTTTCTTTTCTGAAATCACCATTTGCTCTTAACCTATATTGTTCTGGCTCCAACATTTCATTTTTTGCATTACTTATCTCTGACAATACACTTCTTTCTGTAAATAGTTTGTCATCTATTGCTAAATCTTTCAGGCAACCTTTTATTAACGTTTTTTGATCTGTTGTGTCAAATATTATAAATGAAGATTCAAAACCTATTCTATCAATAAACCTTCTTAATATTCTAACACAAATAGAGTGAAATGTTCCCATCCATATATCTTTTGCAACATCCCCTACCAAATTTGCAATTCTTTCTTTCATTTCGTTTGCTGCCTTATTTGTAAAAGTTATGGATAAAATATCCCATGGCTTTGCACCTTTTTCACCTATTAAATATGCAATTTTATGTGTTAATACTTTTGTTTTTCCACTTCCTGCACCAGCTATAACTAAACATGGTCCTTCTGTATTCACAACTGCTTCATATTGTTTATCGTTTAATCCTTTTAATATATCTTGCATTTTTATTTCCTTTCTTCTTCAAATATATGTTTGTATTTTACTATATTTATTTTTAAAAATCAAGACTTAAAAAAAAATATAAAAAACTATAGACTTTTTTATATTTTTTTTTTAAAATTATTATACGAAGCAAAAGAAGAAGGAGTTAATTTATTATGAAAATTTATAATCATTTTTTTACTAATGCAAGAGGAATTACATTAATTGCTTTAGTAATAACCATTATTGTATTATTAATATTAGCACGGCGTTACTATATCTAGCCTAACTGGAGACAATGGTTTGTTATCTAAAGTAAGTAATTCACAAGAAGAAAACATAATTGGGGCAGAAAAAGAACAAATACAATTAGCATGGACTGCTTTAACTGCTCACAGTATAGTAAGTAGATCCACAATAACAGATCGTAGTTTTGAATCAGCCTTAACTAATAATGGAAACAATGTAACTGTAAGTTCTATTGAAGATAATACTTTTTTGGTTAACTTTGCAGATACCAATAATGCATACACTATAGATAAAAATGGAAATATCGTCTTTTTAGTAGATGGTGCACCTTTAATTCCAACAGATATTTACGTAACACTATACAGTGACGGAACATTGGCTTTCTGCAATAATACAGATAAAATCAGTGGCAAAACAGTTTCAGTAGAATATGGAAATATAAAAAATCAAATATATACTAACACAATCTCTCTAAATGATAGAATTCCATCTACACCTTGGGCCAATAATGTTACCCAAATTCAAAAAGTCAATTTTGTTAATGAAATTATTCCAACTAGCACATCAAATTGGTTTTGCCATTGCACAGCATTAACAACATTCGAAAATATGGAAAATCTTAACACAAGTAGAGTAACTAAAATGGACTATATGTTTAGTGACTGTTTTTATTTAACTGAAATAGATCTTTCCAATTTCAATACTTCTAGCGTAACAGATATGACAGAAATGTTTTATCGCTGTTTGGCTCTAGAAGCTCTAGATTTAAGCAGTTTTAATGTTTCTAATGTAGTCTCTATGCAAGGAATGTTTTCAGCTGGAAATTCCGATACTTCACCATTAAAGACAATTAAAGGAATAGAAAATTTTGACACAAAAAATGTAGAAAATATGTACGCAATGTTTTGGAACTGTACAGAATTAACTACTCTTGATTTAAGCAGATGGAACACAGCAAAAGTAGAAACAATGGGTGCAATGTTTGGTGGAAATCAAAGAATGAGATTTAGCATATTAAATTTAAGTGGTTTCAATACAAGCAATGTAACAAATATGAGAATAATGTTTAATTGTTGTTCAAGTCTTATTAAAGTATATGTTGGAAACGGTTGGAATACAAATAACGTAACTAATGATTCAAATATGTTTTATGACTGTAAATCTTTAGTAGGAGAAATTGGAACTCTTTATAATTCTAGCAAAACAGATAGGTCTTATGCAAGAATAGATGCAAATAATCAACCCGGATATTTTTCAACTGTACAACAAAACTTAGCAAGCAATAATACTGAACTAGAATATATAGAATCAACAGGTGCTCAGTATATAGATACAGGTGTTTATGCAACCATTACTACAAAACTAGAAATTGAGACAATGATTACCGACTCTAGAACAGATGATATTTGGGCACAAATAACTGGTGCAGGAAGTTCTTATCATGCTTCATCTGCAATACAAGTAGCTTATAATCCTAAATATAATTATCTTGCAATAGACTATGGAACAAATGGAACAAATTTTGGCAATAATGCAAATTACATATCTATAAATACAAAATATACAATTAAAATTCAAAATAATAATCATTACATAAACAATACGGTTGGAACAAATAATGGCTCATTTAGTGGAAGATCTAGTTATTCTCTATGGATTTTTGATGAAAATTATGCTGGAAATTCTGTGCAACGCGCTAAAGTAAGAATATATTCATATAAAATATATGAAGGTAACACTAAAATAAGAGATTTTGTTCCTGTACATAATTCTATTGCCAATTGCGCAGGATTATATGATAAAGTTCAAGGTGTTTTTTATCCAAATATTGGAACAACAGCATTCTCAGAAGGACCTGCAAAACAATAATAGAAACTACAAAACCCTTTAATGAAATATTATATTTAAAAAAAGATAAAAAATATAAACGTAAAAATATAATACCAAAAATTGATAAAATTCAATTAGATTCAACAGAATTTGAAAACTATTTTGATATATATTCTACGAACAGATTAGTAACAATGCAATTATTAACATCAGATATAATGGAATTCCTTATTAATTTTCAAGATTCTACTGGTATAGATTTTGAACTAACATTGAAAAATAATAAGATTTATATAAGATTTTTTTCTGGAAATATTTTTCAAATGCCAAATTTAGCAGAATCATTTTTAGATAAAGCTAAATTTAAAAAATACTATGAAATTTTAAACTTTACACTCGAATTTACATATAAAATAACAAACTTATTAAATAACACCGAATACTAAATGCCATACAAGCTATTAATTAAATTATAGTAATCTGCTCCATAATTATTAACTTATGGAGCAGATTAGTTAAAATAATATTGAGAAAAATACAAATCAAATAGGATATGATTTATATAAAGAAATAATTTCAAATTATAGAAAACAAGTAAATACATTGGATACACAAAAGATAGAAGAATATTTAATAAAATATAATATTAAGAAAAAATAAAGATAAAACGAGGAAATTAAATGAATATAGATAATTATTTATCAAATTTTTTCAAAGGCACTAAAAACCCAAGTTTAAAAGCAATGAAATTTTTAATGGACGAATTTAACCATCCAGAAGAAAAGCTAAAAGCAATACATATTGCAGGTACAAATGGAAAAGGTAGTGTGACTGAAATGATAACTAATGTATTAATAAATGAAGGGTACACAGTCGGAAAATTTATCAGTCCGCATCTAATACACTATAATGAAAGAATAAGTGTAAATAACAATAACATTAGTAATATTGAAATGGAAAATTTAATTAATGAAATCAATCCTGCAATAGAAAAATATAATTCTACAAGTGATGTACCTATTACTTTATTTGAATTAGAAACAACAATGGCTTTTTTATATTTTGAACAAAAAAAATGTGATTTTGTTGTGTTAGAAACTGGCTTAGGAGGATTATATGATTGTACTAATATTATAAATCATCCTCTTGTAAGCATTATTACATCAATTGGATATGATCATATGCATATACTCGGAAACACATTACCAGAAATAGCATATCAAAAAGCAGGAATTATAAAACAAAATTCCCTTACAGTAATATTTGAAGGACAATCAAAGATTAATAATGTATTTATTTGTGAATGTGAAAGAAAAGATAATGTTCTACACATTGTAAAAAAATCAGATATTTCAAATTATTCATTTGATAATAATTATCAATATTTTGATTATAAAAACTTTAAAGCAATAACAGTAAATCTTAAGGGAAAAGTTCAAGTACAAAATGCATGTTTATGTATAGAAACATTCGATATTCTAAATAAATTAGGATATCATATTAGCACAAATAGCATTCAAAATGGTCTAAAAACAGTTATTCATAAGGGAAGAATGGAGCAAATCAATGATAAGCCTATAATAATTTTTGATGGAGCACACAATGAGCCAGCAATAAAAAATCTTCAAGATATGGTAAAAATGTATTATGCAAAAATGAAAAGAGTTTATATCATTTCAATATTAAAAAGAAAAGATTATAATAAAATGCTAAAACTAGTTGCTGAAGACAAAGCGGCTATATTTATTTTAACTTCAGGAAATAATCCAAAATTATTTGCCTCAAGTGATGAATTATATGAATGCATGAAACAATATGCCGATATTGATAGAATATATAAAAAGAGTTTAAATGAAGCAATAGAGGATGCCCTACTAAATAGTAATATCGATTTAGTTCACTTTGTAATTGGAAGTTTTTATACATATCATACTGTTGTTGATATTATTAATTAAATCCGTCACTTTTTCGTCACCTTTTTAGAAAAATAAAAAATAGCAAGTTGTAAATCACTTGCTATTTCTACATTTTGCCCTTTTAAATATGGTCGAGGCGACTTGTAGATATTTGCTATAAGCCACTTATATCAACTGCTTTGAAATTGTTGAATGTACTTTGAATGCAAAGAAAAAAATATATGTAAAATTTATAAGTATTTTTATAACAAATGTATTGAAAATGTGTATAAAATGTGATACAATACATATAATAGAGTAATAGGAGGTGTTTAAAATGGCTAAAACAGATACTTTACACATTAGAGTTGAACCAAGTGTAAAACAAAAAGCCGAAGAAACATTAAATGATTTAGGATTATCAATTACAGACGCTATTAATGTATTTTTGAATCAAGTAATATTAAATGATGGTATTCCTTTTGAAATAAGAAAACCTAAATATAATAAAGAAACTATCCAAGCAATAGAGGATACTAAAAACGGAAAAAATTTAAGTAAAACTTTTGATAGTGTAGATGAAATGTTTGAGGAGTTGGATAAATAGTGCTAAAAGTAAGGTATTGTTAATTTATCTTATAGAAGATGATAAAATAACATTAACAGTGTCAAGAACGGGCTCTCATTCGGATTTGTTTTAAAAAGTTTAACAAAAATACTAGACAAAAAAGTCTACCTTGCATTTGCAATTTTAAGTAGTATAATGTATACAATGAATTCATTAGGAACACGAAAATCTCGTGTTCTTTTTTTATTACTTAAAAAGGAGGTATTTATGGAAAACTTATTGAAACAAGAATTTATAAAGAATGCAGTTGCAAAGTTAGATGAACCATGGAAAAATCTAACTGTAAAAGATGTTGCAAAAGACTTGAAAATGGGAGAAAATCTTGCAAATGAATTATTTAAAAGAAAAGATTTTCCATCTGTTAATATAGGTAAAACAAAAACAATATCTAAAATTGCTTATGAGTTGTGGAAATTAGAGAAAAGAGAACCTGAATATCGAAAGAAAAGAGGTTACTGATGAATAATAATTGTAAGGAAATAAGAGTTTTAACTGAAATATTACAATTTAAAGATTTAACTATAACTGAAAAAATAATATTATCACAAATAGATGCGCTTGACCAAAAAGAAGGATGCTTTGCAAGTAATAAATACTTTGCAGAGCTTTTTTTATTATCTAAAACACAAATATCAAAAATAATATCAGACTTAAAGAAAAAAGGTTGGATATCTGTAAGATATGTAAATAAAGAAAACACAAAAGCAGTGGATAAAAGAATTATAAAAATAAATCGACCACCCTATCCAACTAGAGTTAAATAGGGTATTAAACCAGAAGACAATACCCCTATTAAACCACAGTTTAAAGATAATAATAAATATATAAATAATAAGAATAGTTATATGAATTACGAGCATAGAGATTATTCAGATATAGATTGGTCAAAATTTTATGCTAATTTTTAAAGGAGGAATGCATATGGCAAAAAGAAATAGAGGTGAAGGAACTATTTATTATTCAGAAGCAAGAAAACAATGGATAGGTCAATTTACTAAAACAATTGAGGGAGAAAAGATTAGAAAAAGCGTATATGGTGCTACTAAAAATGAAGTATCTGAAAAGCTACTAGATTTAAGAATTGAAATGAAAGATGCAGATTTTATTAAAGAAAAAGGAATGCCTTTAATTCAAATAATGGAATTAATAAGAGATAAAAAATATAATTCTAATAAAATAAAAGATGGACAATATAGTAGAATAACTAAAACTATTGAAAAAATACATGATAGCAAAATTGGAAAAATGAATGTTAAAGATATAACAGCTGATAATATTCAATATTTTCTAAATGATAATAAAGAATATAGTAATTCTACAATAAAAAAATTATATGAACAGTTTAATCAAGCATTTGAATATGCTATAAGAAATAAATACATAAAAGATAATCCAATGCATGATGTAATAAAGCCTAAAAGTATTAAACAAGATAAAGAGGTTAGAGCTTTAACTATAGATGAACAAAAAGAATTAAGTGATTATTTATTTAAATCTTCTATTAAAGATGAAAAATATAAAAATGTATTTTTAATTCAAATGTATATGGGCTTAAGAATTGGAGAGACATTAACTTTAACAAAAAATGATATTGATTTACCACAAAAATTATTATTCGTAAATAGGACAACAACTATTGGTAAAAATGGAGAAACAATTATTGGAGATTCAACAAAAACTTATGCAGGTAAAAGGAGTATTCCAATACCTGATTTTATGATATCGATATTTAAAGAGCAAATTGAGATTTCTAAAAATAATAAAGAAAATTTTTTATTCTTAAATGATGATAAATTAATTACTAATTCTGCATGTAACAGTAGATTAAAAAGAATTCTACTTGATAAACTAGGATGGGAAAATACCGGAATTTCTACTCATAGTTTAAGACATACTTTTGCAACAAGGTGTATTGAATCTGGAGTAAATGCTGTTGTATTACAAAGATTATTAGGTCACACTGATATAAGTATTACATTAAATACTTATACCAGTGTTTTTAATTTGTTTAAAGATAATGAATTAGAAAAGGTAATAGAACTTTATAAAAATAATTCTCTAGTAACAAAAAAAGAGGATTACATCAAAATTTCTCCAAAGGAGATTTTGGAATCAACTGAAAAAAGCACATCGACATTGATACAAGCAGAATCCATAGAAAAATTCCAAAATGGAACAGAAGATATTTATATTGATGAAGAATACGATGAAATGGAATTTTAATTGTATAGCAAGATTCCCACTTGTACGGACAAGTCCTTGATCTAGTGTAAACACATAAAAAATTAGAGCAGAAAATTGATTCTGTTCTAATTTTGTTTTTTATTTTGTGCACAATACCAAAATATTGTACACATCTTATTATTTATTTTTTGTTCCTAATAATAACTTGT
>CAMJCT010000011.1 GCA_946404215.1 uncultured Clostridium sp.
TAATTTTTGTTCCACTTTTATTTCAATCCCTTCTCTAATTTTCACAAAACTAAATATCTTATATTGTTACTGGTCAGCCCGTCGTTATTTTAATGTCCGCACCAGTAATTATATATATATAATCACTAAGGCATGACAGATATAATTTCAAGGCTGACTAGTAACCTTATATTTTACTTGCATATTACTACTTTTTCTATTTGGTTTGACATTTATTTAAATTTTTTGTATAATAAGTATAGAAAATGGAGAAACCACAAACGTGGTTTGCCAGTTATAGTGTAAAAACACATCTAACAGATGTGTTTTTTATTTGTCTATTTGCTTAAAAATATAGTAAATATAATTAAGGCAAATACTATAATAGTTTCGACAGCTAAAGCAAATAAAAGTAAGTATATTGTTTCTAATAAAACTGCTTCTATCATAGCACCACCTCCATTCATAAAGGATTATCCTTTATATGTAAAGTGGCAAACCACATCTGCTTATTCTCATTTCCTATAGTTAATACTATATAACATTTATATACAAATTTCAAGCAAACAAAACAAATTTTCTTGAAATTCATTATCACTGAAATTGTAGACGGAGTCCAGAATTTCACCAAATTCAAAGTTTTGTCGGTTTATTGGTGCGAAACCATTAAATAGTAACTTAAAAATTGAGGAAGACAACTTTTCTAGTTTTCTTCCCCAACAATTAACATATATTCCTAGCAATTAGCTAATTATAATACATATTTCTTAATTAGAATTACTCCACCTGCTACTGTTATTAAAACTGTAAATCCTAATATAAAGTATATTCTTACTTGACCTGTTGTAATTGATAACATTACTGGTGCATCGTCTATATCGTCTTCACCTGGTTTTTGGTTATCTGGTGTTGAGTCTCTATCTGGTACGCCATAATCATTTTCGTCTTCTGATATTTCAGCTGTATTTACCATAACTCCCATATTATTTGAATCATTTATCCATGTAAGTACTACTTCAACATCTGCAAATTCTCCTGGTTGTAATAAAGTATTTTCCAATAATTTTGTAGAAATAACATTATTTCCTTCATCTGTCCATCCTTGGTTATCTTCAGCCACAAATTTTAATCCTTGTGGTATATAATCTGTAACTTCTTTTGCATAACCAGGAATATCTCCTTCATTTATTACTCTTATTGAGTATCTAAACTTAACTTCAACCTGATTTAATTTTCTTCTATTTAGTTCTACTTTTACAACTTGCTCTGGATCATCATATGGTTGGTGTCCTGTTGGTGTTACTGTTGTTTTTCCATTTTCTATTACAATTGCTTCTGTAACCCATTTTCTTAAAGCTAAATCGAATTCTACTAATTTTAGGTCTTCAATATCAACATCATCTTGATCTTGCCAATCGCTTTCATCTCCTGGTGTTGAATCATCATCATCATTATTATCTTCACCAATTTCAGCAATATTTCTTAATTTAAATTCTGTTCCTTCTGCTACTTCATTTTTTGCTTTTACTCTTGTAGTCATGTAAACTTCTTTATAATTTGCTTCACCTGCTCCAGTATATGCTTTTATTACTGAATCTTTTAGGTATTCCGTAGCATACATATAAATATCTTTTGAATCAAATCCTACTTCTTCATAGTATTTTTCTCCAATTTTTACTGCTTTTTCAGAATCTTTAGTTGATTCTTTATATGCTTTCCATCCATATTTCGTATTTGTTTCATTTTCTGGTAAATATTCTAGTCCAGAAGGTAATCTATCTGTTACCCATGTTGCTGTTCCATCTACTTCACCTTCGTTGTATACTCTTATTGAATATGTTACAACATCATTTTCTACAACTGTTGGTATATTAGATTCTACATCATAGTAATTATATATTGTATTATCCTTTGAATTATCTAATTTTGCAAATCTGTCATTATATGCTTTGTCTTGATTTTTATAATTATTATGAATATTTATTATTTGTTTTCTTAATGCTAAGTCAAATCTTGGAATTATTACTTTTTCAAAGTCATCATCATCTTCTTGCCCTGGTATATAATCTCCTGTTTCATCATCTTTGTATTTTGGTAAATCTTTATCATCTGGAAGATCTACATTATCTTCTTCAGAATCTCTATCATTTACAGGATTTTTGTCTTCATCTAAATATTTTGTTATATCAGCTATATTTGTTATTTTTTCATTTACTTTTGCTGTATCTTTTACTTTACACATAATTGGAACTTCTTTGTATGATAATTCATATCCTCCGCCAATATCTTGTCCTAGTCCTCCAACCATTAATGGAATAGCTTTTGCTGCATTTATTTTTTGATTTGCTAAATATGTTGTTGTTACTGTTCTTCCATCTTCAGAAACTGTCCATCCATATTGTTCATTATATTCTCCATCAACAAATTCCAAGTATTCTGGTAAATGATCTTTTATTTCTGCTGCATAACCATCTATTTCACCTTCATTGTAAACTCTTAGCATATATACTACAATGTCGTTTTTCTTAACTTTAACTGGTTCTTTTGTATGGTTATATGTAGCTGTTGTTATCATCTTTCCATTATTATCTGATGTGTTTAATTTTGATGTATCAACTTGTGGGGCTCTTGTATATTTACCATTATCATCTTTTAAATATTCGTCATTATCAATTTCTTCATCAGCACTTACTGCTATAATAAATTTTCTTAATGCTAAATCAAATGGTTTTAATATTATATTGTCATAGTCCTCGTCATCCTCATAATTATCATGATTTTCTTTTCCTACCCAATCTTCTGGTTTTGAGTCTCTATCATCTATATCATTTCCATCTTTATCTGAATCGTTTGATATACATGCTTCATTTCTAATTATAACTCCTGTAACATTATCTGATACAACCTTCATTTTTACGAAAACCTCTTTATATGAAAGATCAGAAGCTGTTTTTGTTCCATCATTTTTACCAAATGCTTTAATTAAATTATCTGTATGAGCTAGTGAATCTGGCTCTCCATTTATTTCTGGATATAATGCTAATTTTGAAGTTTTTATAGTCTTCATTGTTGTATCAACATATGACCAACCATTTTCCATATTAAAATCACTAGCAGCTTTTTCTTCATTAGATGCGTCTTGTCCTTCAGCAACAAAGATAAATTCTAATCCTTCTGGTATGTCTTCTGTTATTTCTTTAGCATATCCATCAAGAGTTCCTTCATTATAAACTCTTAATCTATATGTTACTATATCCCCCTTAGCTACTGATATTGGGTTTTTATCCATTTCATAAGTAGCTGTTGTTTCTGCTTCTTCTGTATTAATATTTAATTTACTAACATCTATAGATTTTATTCTTTCTGTTACAGTCTTTTCATTTACCTTTGTAATATTTTTTACTAGTTTTAAATCAAACGCTTTAGGTAATATTGCAAGTTTTTCGAAGTCATCATCATCTTGTTGTCCCTTAAAATAATAATCTTTATCACTTAATGTATCTCTATTATTTTGATCTCCTTTATATTTTTCCATATTGTCTTTGTTAACATCAGGATGTGTTGCTGGCTCAGAATCTCTGTCTGCTCCAGTCTGATTCGTTATTACAGTTCCATCTTCATCTATTGCTTTTGATATCCATGCAACATTTGTTAGTATCTTTTTAACTTTTGAATCTGGCGTAGCTGTAACCTCACATTTTATTTCAACAGTTTCAGAATCTAGAGTTGTTCCTTGAGTATATGGATCTAAATTATCTGAATTAGTATCTTTTCTTTTTAAAACTAATTTATTATCTCCGGATTCACTATATGACTCTTTTACAAAATTACCATTAACTACTTCTTTAAACTTTAATCCTGTAGGTAATTGATCTATAACTTGTGTTGCTCTTCCTGCTTTTTCACCTTCATTATAAATTGTAATATTATATGTAACAATATCTCCTGTCTCTATAAAAACAGGGTCTTTTCTATGTTTATATGTAGCTGTTGTTCCAGTTTGTAAAGTTTTTAACTCTATATTTGGAACTCTTGTATTAGCTACTTCTGTATCATTTACTTTTGTTATATATTTTCTTAAAGCTAAGTCAAATGGTTTTGGGCTTTCTGGGCTAAATGTTAAATTTAATGGTATAGATGCAGGCTCTTTTGAAGGTAGCAAAATTGGTTGATTAGTAGGACTATCTTCTCTTGTCCATAATTCCAAGTTTGTTTTTGAATACGAAATATTAGCTGATATTGTTACGTTTGTTATACCATCTTTTGGTACTGAAATATAAAAATTATTTCCAACTAAATCATTTCCTCGTTTAGTCGTTTCATTTTTGTTGCTATCTAAAACAATATAATTTTCAATTTTGTTATTTTCATTTTTTATGGTTAACTCTCCAACAGTATAAGGAATTTTATTTCCTGTTTCTTCTATTTTTATCGGACCAATTATATATTTTGAATCTTTTTCTTCATATTGTGATTCAGCTGTTATTTTTACGGGTTGTCCTATATTTGTTTGCGTTTCATAGGCACTTGCATTTTGTATTGCAGTTTCTATTAAATAATTGTATAAGATTACTGCTTGTTCTTGTCTATTTGCTCCTTCATTTGTTCCTAGATTATAATCACTTAAAGATTTATAACTTTCTGGATTACTTTCAGCATCATTGGCTTGAGAATAATATAATAAACTAGAGTTTTCTGTTAAATCATATATAGATTTTCCATCTTCCTTATCTTCTGCATTAGTAAAATACCAAAGTACAGCCTGTTCAACAGCCCAAATATCATCATCAGTTAACAAATATGTCCAAGGTCCCTTGCCTTTGGCTTTATGAATATATCCATTATAGTAATCGTCAAATTCAATACCTGCTGAATTTAGCAAAGACATTTTCTCATTTTCAGATTGTCCTTTTATATATAGCATATCTCCTAGTGCAAGTATTGAGTTATAATTTGCTCCTACTATTTTCTTTAAATCATTTCTATTCTCTAATGATGCCAATGCTTCAATTGCAGCTTTTTCTGTTTTCATATCATAGTAATCTGTATATTCTACTCTATCAGATGTGTTCACAAAACCATATTTAGCATTTAAACAGAACATGTCAACATCTGTATGATACGTTGATGATGTTTTACTATCATACCTTATCAAATCCCACAATCTTGCAGCACTGGAAGTTGAACCATCAGACTTCGAATATGGAGCTCCTCCTATGGAATATCCGAAATCTGTATCAGCTCTTTTAGCTGTTATTCCCAAAATTTTTTCATTAGATGCTTTTGTTGCAAGCACATTTTGTGGCACAGCAATAAGTGCTATTATTATAAGCATCATTAAGCTAACTACTACTCTTTTTACTTTCATATTTTTCTCTCCCTTTTTTCTTATATAAATATCATTCTGTATCTTATTTTACTATATTTTTTTTTTTAGTCAATAGGGTTATTTTTAGTGTTTTTTTCATTTTTAATTAACAATAATTATTCATTTACGGAATAAGTAAATACAAATATAAAAAATAAATAAACCCCTACATTTCAATTATATTACATTTTTGTAACAAAATCAATATTTTATGTGAATAAAACCAATTTTTTCGTATTTCCGTAAGTGTTTATATCATTTTCTATATGTGTTTTTTAGTACTAGAAATTTGCTTTATGTTCTAATACTTTGCTCTGGAAACGATGACGCAGTGACTTAACGGCAGGAATTTAAATTTAATAATTTTAAATATATTTTAAAAAGTCCTAAAATTAAATAAAATAGGACTTTTTTATTATCTTTAAAATAAAATATCTGTATCTCCCAATATAATATCTTTTAGGTTATCTCTTAAAATTGGTAAGCTCTCTTTTATAGTTGCCCATAATACAGATAGATCAACATTTTCATAATCATGAACAATACGGTTTCTTATACCCTTAATACTATTCCAGGGAATATTACTATATTTTTTCATAGTGTCATCTGTAATTTCTTTTACTAATTCGCCTACTTGTGTTACATAATTTTGAATATCATTATATATTCTGCTACCTTCTTGTATTTCAGAAATTTCAAATAAATCAATATCACTTTTTGAAGTTGGTGTATTTTTAGCATAAGAACCAAATAATATGGCTTTTTCTACATCTGTGTTAATTAGTACTTCATATATCATCTTGTAACGAAATCATGGAATTCTCACAAGTTTAAACATAATTTATAATAAATTAAAATATATTTTTATAGGTGTTTAATTTGAAAGAAATTGTTCTTTTATAACTATGTGTGCCTTAGAGCGAAGCAAGAAAGGAATGAAATTTAATATGAAGCTAAAAATTAGAATAAAAAAACTATTAATTTTTATATTTATAACTATACTATTAGCAAATTATTCTCCCAGTTACGGAGACGATTTAGACTATTCAGAAGATAACCTAAATATAGATGAAGCATCAATTCAAGAAACTTCTGCTAGTATTTCAGAAAAGCAACTAAATTTAAATTCACGATATTGTGTTGTATTAGATAGAGCTAGCAAAAAAAAATTATTTGGAAAAAGTGAAGATAAACAAGTAAAAATGGCCTCTACCACTAAAATAATGACAGCAATTATAGTAATAGAAAACTATGATTTAAATAAACAGGCTGAAATATCTAAAAAAGCTGCTGGCACTGGCGGATCACGATTAGGTCTAAAAACAGGAGATAAAATTACAATTCATGATTTGCTCTATGGATTAATGCTTTGCTCTGGAAACGATGCTGCCGTTGCACTTGCTGAAAATGTTACTGGAAGTGTTCCGGCATTTTCAGAGTTAATGAATAAAAAAGCTCAAGAATTAAATCTTAATAATACACATTTTGAATCTCCACATGGTCTTGACTCTGATAACCATTACACAACTGCATACGAATTAGCATTGCTCTCAGATTATGCTTTAAAAAATACTACTTTTTCAAAAATAGTAGGAACAAAAACATATACAATAACTATAAATGGATACCCTAAAACATTATCAAATACAAATGAACTTCTAGGCAATTTAAATGGTGTTTACGGAATAAAAACCGGCTTCACCAACGGAGCAAATAGATGTCTAGTTACTGCATGTAAAAGAGGAGACATGGATATAATATGTATTGTCTTAGGCGCTGATACAAAAAAATTCAGAACACAAGATAGTATAAAACTAATAGAATATTGTTTTAAAAATTTTGAATATGTAAATATTGAGGAAATTATCAGAAATAAATTTGAAAGTTGGAAAAAAAATAATTTAAATTTTGTAACTGTATACAAAGGAACTTCTAATAATGTAGAATTAGAATTAAGCAAATTAGATACTAATATATTTCCAATAAAAAAAGAATTTAAAAATGAAATTGAAACTGTAATATCAATTAATAATAATCTGATAGCTCCTATACATCAAGGAGAAATTATAGGTTCTATAAAAATTTTTTCTAATAACTGTGTGATTTCAAATATTAATATAATGGCTAAAAATAATATATCTAAAAAATCTATTATGGATTATTTATATATCTTTTCAAAGAATTATACAAATACATTAGAGAATTCTGTGAGTTTATTTTAAAAAAGAAAGTCCTAAGACTTTCTTTTGTTATTTTTATTTTACGTTTTCTTTTATATAATCAACTACATCTCCTACTGTAACAACTTTTTCAGCATCGCTATCAGGAATTTCTATATCGAATTCTTCTTCTAATGCCATAACTAATTCAACTATATCTAATGAATCAGCTCCTAAATCGTCTATAAAGGATGCTTCCATTGTAACTGCATTTTCTGCTACTCCTAATTGTTCTACTATTATTCCTTTTACTCTTTCTAAAACTTCTTCTGAACTCATAACTCTAGAGTTCACCTCCTCTCAAGTTTGCAAATGATTTATTCATTTGATTTTTCCTTTTTTATATTTCATTTATATTATATGTTTATATATTTGTCAAGTATATTAATAAAATATTTTCATTTTAGACTATATAGTCAATCAATTTTATTTTGTAAATGCTTCAATCATTTTATCAACAGCTTTATTTTCAACAAATTTTTCTGCCTGTATTATTGTATATTCAAATAAAACTTCATCACTACTTCCATGAGCCTTTACTACAGGCTTTTTAACTCCCAAAAATAATGCTCCTCCATATGATTTATAATCCATTGCTTTTGATAATGACTTTATAGGCTTTCTAGCAATTAGATAAGAAAGCTTAGCTCCTAAACTTTGTGTAAAACTCTCTTTTAATGTCCTTTTTACAAACTTTCCTAACCCTTCTGTAGTCTTTAAAAAAACATTACCTGTAAAACCATCTGTAACAATAGCATCTATTTTACCAGAAAAAGCATCTCTTCCCTCTACATTTCCTATAAAATTAATATCTAGCTCTTCTGCTCTTTCTTTTAGCAATTTATAACTTTCTTTAACTAATTCATTTCCTTTAGTTTCTTCAGTTCCTATATTTAGTAAACCTATTGCAGGCTTTTCTATTCCAAATGTATTTCTTAAATATATTGTAGACATTTGAGCAAATTGTAATAAATTAATAGGTTTACAATTTGTATTAGAACCAGAGTCAATTAATAACAACTGACTTTTATATGCTGGAAGTATTCCTGCAAGTGCTGGTCTATCTATTCCCTTAATTCTTCCTACAATTAGTGTTGCTCCAGTAAGTAACGCTCCAGAATTACCTGCCGAAATAAAAACATCTCCTTCATCTTGTTTTAACATATTAAATCCAACAACCATTGAAGAATCCTTTTTGTGTCTTATGGCATCTGTTGGCTTATCTTCCATTTCTATAGTTTCTGTTGCATTTACTATTTTCAATCTATCTGATATTTCTTCTATTTCTTTTCCATAAAACTCTTTAACTTTACTTCTAATTATTTCTTCTTTTCCTACTAATACAACTTCTGCCTTTACTTTATTTATAGCATTTATTGCACCCTTAATATTTGCATCTGGCGCATTATCTCCTCCCATAGCATCTAAAATTATTTTCATTATTTCTATCATTCCTTTCTAAGGCATAAAATAGTTTGCTTATTTAAAATTATTTCTAATATTACTATTTTAGTATTGTTTGTAAAAAAAAGCAAGTAAATTTCAAAATTTTAAGAAACAATAGTTTTTAAATAATAGTTTTTAGTTGCAGAATAGGTGAAAAAAAATTGCCAAAAGGTACGTCCCCATGGCAATTTTTTTATTAAACTTATGCTAATATATCAGCAACAACTCCAGAACCTACTGTTCTACCACCTTCACGAATAGCGAATCTTAATCCTTTTTCAATAGCGATAGGTGTAATTAATTCTATTGTCATTGATACGTTATCTCCTGGCATAACCATTTCTGTTCCAGCTGCTAATTCAATAACACCTGTAACGTCTGTTGTTCTGAAATAGAATTGTGGTCTATATCCATTGAAGAATGGTGTATGTCTTCCACCTTCTTCTTTAGTTAATACATAAACTTCTGAAGTGAATTTTGTATGTGGATTTATTGTTCCTGGTTTTGCAAGAACTTGACCTCTTTCTATGTCTTTTCTATCAATTCCTCTTAATAATGTTCCGATATTATCTCCAGCTTCAGCTTGATCTAATAATTTTCTGAACATTTCAACACCTGTAACAACTGTTTTTCTTCTTTCTGTTGTTAAACCAATGATTTCAACTTCGTCAGATACTTTTACAATACCTCTCTCTACTCTACCTGTTGCAACTGTTCCACGTCCTGTAATTGTGAATACGTCTTCAACTGGCATTAAGAATGGTTGGTCTACTGGTCTTTCTGGTGTTGGGATGTAGCTATCAACAGCTTCCATTAATTCTTTCATAGGTGCATATACAGCATCATTAGGATCTGTAGATGTACTTTCTAATACTTTTAATGAAGAACCTTTTATAATTGGAATTTCGTCTCCTGGGAAATCATATTCAGATAATAAATCTCTTACTTCCATTTCAACTAATTCTAATAATTCTGGATCATCAACCATATCACATTTATTTAAGTAAACAACGATGTATTTAACACCAACTTGTCTTGCAAGTAAGATGTGTTCTCTTGTTTGTGGCATTGGTCCATCAGCTGCAGATACAACTAATATTGCACCATCCATTTGAGCAGCACCTGTAATCATGTTTTTAACATAGTCAGCGTGTCCTGGACAGTCAACGTGAGCATAGTGTCTGTTGTCTGTTTCGTATTCAACGTGAGCTGTGTTAATTGTGATTCCTCTTGCTTTTTCTTCTGGAGCACCGTCTATTTGATCGTATGCTTCATATTGAGCTTTTCCTAATAATGATAAATATTTAGTAATAGCTGCTGTTGTTGTTGTTTTTCCGTGGTCTACGTGACCAATTGTACCAATGTTAACATGTGGCTTATTTCTTTCGAATTTTGCTTTTGCCATTTTTATTTTTCCTCCTTTTTAATTTAAATTGATAACTTCGTATTGCTGTGTCAAACTTCGTTCGCAACTCCTCTCCGTACATAAGTAACGCCTTGTCGTTTCTCACTTGTTTTCCTTGCACTACTCGTTCTAAATTTAAATTATTTTATTATTTTGGTGATTTTAGTTCACCACTCTAATTTATTTTTAAATTTAATAACTTATTAAAAATCACTTGTATTTTACACTATTTATTCAAAAAAAGCAAGTATTTTATTACCTATTTTTACTAAATAATAGCATTAGAAATTAAATTTTACTCTTTCTTTCTAGAAGCAACTATAGTCTCAAAAACTGATTTTGGAACTTCTTCATAGTGAGATGGTTCCATTGAGTATGAACCTCTACCTTGTGTTTTTGATCTTAGGTCTGTAGCATAACCAAACATTTCTGATAATGGTATAAATGCTCTTATTTCTTGCATTCCGTCGTTTGCTTCCATTCCTTCCATTCTTCCACGTCTAGAGTTTACATCTCCTATAACATCTCCCATGTATTCTTCTGGAACTGTTATTTCAACTTTCATTATTGGCTCTAATATAACAGCTTTAGCTTGTTTACAACCTTCCTTGAAAGCCATAGAAGCAGCAATTTTGAATGCCATTTCTGAAGAGTCAACTTCATGGTAAGATCCATCTACTAATGTAGCTTTGAAATCTATAACTGGGTAACCAGCAAGAATTCCGCTTTCAGCAGCTTCTCTCATTCCTTGTTCAATTGGTTTAATATATTCTTTAGGAACTGCTCCTCCTACTATTTTACTTTCGAATTCAATTCCTTTACCTGGTTCTAATGGTTCCATTTCAAACCAAACATCACCATATTGACCTTTACCACCAGATTGACGAATAAATTTACCTTGAACTTTAACTTTATTTCTAATTGTTTCTTTGTAAGCAACTTGTGGTTTACCTACATTACATTCAACTTTAAATTCTCTTTTTAATCTATCTACTATGATATCTAGGTGTAATTCACCCATACCAGCGATAATTGTTTGTCCTGTTTCTTGGTTTGTATATGCTTTAAAAGTTGGATCTTCTTCAGCAAGTTTTGTTAAAGCTATTCCCATTTTTTCTTGAGCTGCTTTATCTTTAGGCTCAATAGCTATATCTATAACTGGCTCAGGGAATTCCATAGATTCTAGGATTATTGGATGATCTGGATCACATAAAGTATTTCCAGTTGTAACTTCTTTTAATCCTACTGCTGCAGCAATATCTCCAGCATACACTTTGTCTATATCCTCTCTGTGATTTGAATGCATTTGAAGAATTCTTCCAATTCTTTCTTTTTTATCTTTACTAGAGTTTAAAACTGTTGAACCAGACTCTAAAACTCCAGAATATACTCTAAAGAAACATAACTTTCCAACAAATGGGTCTGTTGCAATTTTAAATGCTAATGCTGCAAATGGTTCTGAATCAGATGTTTTTGCTTCTGTTTCTACTCCATCTAATGTTTCACCTTTAATATGTGGTATATCTAATGGTGATGGCATGTAATCAACAATTGCATTTAATAATTCTTGAACACCTTTGTTTTTATAAGAAGAACCACATACTACAGGAACTATTTTATTTGCTATAGTACCTGCACGTAATCCCTTTTTGATTTCTTCTTCAGTTAATTCTTCACCTTCTAGGTATTTCATCATTAACTCTTCATCTTGTTCAGCAACTGATTCTACCATTTTATCATGATATTCTTGTGCTAAATCTTTCATATCTTCTGGGATATCTGTTTCTTCTATTTCTTTTCCTAAATCATCTTTGTGGATAAAAGCTCTCATTTTAATTAAATCAACTATTCCTAAAAATTGATCTTCTGCTCCAATTGGTAATTGAATTGGAACTGCATTTGCTTTTAATCTATTTTTTAACTGATCAACGCAAAGCATAAAGTTAGCTCCAGTAATATCCATTTTATTTACATATACCATTCTTGGTACTTGATATTTATCAGCTTGTCTCCAAACTGTTTCTGTTTGTGGTTGAACTCCACCTTTTGCAGCTAAAACTGTAACTGCACCATCAAGAACTCTTAAAGATCTTTGTACTTCTACTGTAAAGTCAACGTGTCCTGGAGTATCTATAATATTGATTCTGTTGTTATTCCAAAAACATGTTGTTGCAGCAGATGTAATTGTAATACCTCTTTCTTGTTCTTGTTCCATCCAGTCCATTGTAGCAGCACCTTCGTGAACTTCTCCTATTTTATGAGTTTTTCCTGTATAAAATAAAATTCTTTCTGTAGTTGTTGTTTTTCCGGCATCTATATGTGCCATAATTCCTATATTTCTAGTTCTTTCCAAAGGATAAGCTCTTCCTGCCATATATTCCTCCCTTCTCGCTGTAACGATAATCATCATTTTTCAAATAATAATTCTCCTTCCAGCACTTTCTTTATTATTTTCATTTGATTTTAATTTTACATTTTTTACTTTTTCAAATTTGAAATTTAGAATGGTAAGATATGAATTTTGGTTAAAAATAGCAAGATGTGCATTTTTGATATTTATTTCAAGACGAAGGCGTACGATGGTACGTCGAGGTTTGAAATAAATAGCGAAAATGTGCAGATTGCTGTTTTTAAGCAAAATTTTACCATTTGTAATGAGCAAAAGCCTTATTAGCTTCGGCCATTCTATGTGTATCTTCTTTCTTCTTAAATGCTCCACCGTTTCCGTTTACAGCATCTATTAATTCACCCGCTAATTTTTCAGCCATTGTTTTTTCATGTCTGTTTCTAGCATATGTTACAATCCATCTTAACCCTAAAGTTTGTCTTCTTTCTGGCCTAATTTCTAATGGAACTTGGTATGTTGCTCCACCTACTCTTCTTGCTTTAACTTCAAGAACTGGCATAACATTTTCTAAAGCTGCTTCAAAAACTTCTAAAGGATTCTTTCCTTCTTTTTCTTTAATAATGTCAAATGCATCATATACTATTTTTTGAGCAACTGACTTTTTACCATCAAGCATTATATTGTTTACTAACTTTGTAACAACTTTGCTGTTATAAATTGGATCTGGTAATACTTCTCTTTTTGCTATATATCCTTTTCTTGGCACTATTCTTCCCTCCTCTCGCCACGTATATGCTTCGTTCTGCATCTACTGTGCGACTATATTTTTTAAAATTTTGATACTTTAAAAAAGTATCCAGGTACTCTCAAAAAGTTTTTAACTTTTTGCGCATAGCGCTTATATATCTATTCTAAATTTAAGTACCTTAAATATTAGTTAGCCTACAAGCACTATCTTAAATATTTCGTTGCTATTCTCCCAAATTTTAATTATTTAGAACAAAGCAAAAATGGTATATTGCTATGAAAGCTGGTAAAAATCCTTGAAATAATACACTTGTATATTGAAAAGATTTTTACTATGCTTGACAACGCAAAATGCCGTTTTTTATTTGTTTCGATTATTTTTTTGGTTTCTTAGCTCCATACTTAGAACGCGCTTGCATTCTATCTTTAACACCTGCTGTATCTAATGTTCCTCTGATGATATGGTATCTAACACCTGGAAGGTCTTTTACCCTACCACCTCTTATTAATACAACACTGTGTTCTTGTAAGTTATGTCCTATACCTGGGATATAAGATGTAACTTCATAACCATTAGAAAGTCTAACTCTGGCTACTTTTCTCAAAGCTGAGTTTGGCTTTTTAGGGGTAACTGTTTTTACTACTGTACAAACACCTCTTTTTTGTGGAGCTCTATTATTTGTTAATGTTTTATTTTTAGAATTCCATCCATGTTGAAGAGCTGGTGCAGTTGATTTTGTTACGCCTGTTTTTCTTCCTTTTCTAACTAATTGATTAATTGTTGGCACTTAAATTTCACCTCCTATAAATTTAATATACCGTTACGGAAATGCACATTACATGCAATTTACTATAACGGTATATATTTTATCATGTATACATAGATAAGTCAAGAAAAACTTGGAATAAATTCCAAGTTTTTCTTGTGATTGTTACTCTCTACCTCTTCCCATTTTTTTATCAAATTGTTCTTTAGTCTCCTTTAATTTCTGTTCTTGGCTTTTCCCCATGTTTTCTTCTTCTCTCTTCTTTGCTTCTTCCTTCATTTTATTTAATTTCTTTCTTCCCTCATCATCAATGCGTTCTCCTTTTTTAGCTACCTTCATTAGTTCTTCATAATCAAATTTCAAACTATCTTTAAAAGTATCCTTTTGTTCTTTTTTAGTATCTGCTATTTGCTCTGCTTCAGGATTTGGAGACACTTTTTTAGTATCTGTTGTTTGTTCTGCTTCAGGATTTGGAGACATTTTTTTCAAATCTCTTCGTTTCTTAGATTCTACCATCTTTTTCCCTAATTTAGAATTTCTAATGAATCTTGGCAAAAACTTAGACAATCTAGGAAATGCCTTTTTAAATTCATCTGTTTCAACAGGCATCTTTTTACTATTAGACTCTGCAAAAACTATATTTTCTTCATCGGTTTTTGGTTTATTATTATTTTCTGTAGCTTCCCCTTTAAGCTCTTTGTCAGTTGTAGTCTCGCCCTCTTTTTCAGATTCTTTTATATTTTCATTTTTTGAAGATATAAGCCTTTTGTCTTTCCATTGTTTTGTTAATTTTTCTCTTATGAATTCAGAATCTAAATCAAATCCTTCCATAAGTTTCCCTGCAACAAAATTACACTTGCTTATTTTCGAACTGATTTCAAATCTCTTCGCTTGAACTTTATCTATGGACAAATCACCTTTAAACATTTTTGAAAGTTTTCCATGTTCTTTGTGCGCATCTTTATTTTTGCTAAAAGCTTCTTGATTTTTGATAAAATCTTCTTGATTAGAATTAACTTTAGCATCAATATCTTTGTATTCCTCGTTTAATTTTTGTTTTTCACTTTCTAACTGTTTTCTTTTTTCTTCCCCAAGATTAGAATTTTCTAGCGCTCTATTAATCTCTTTTCTCCTATTAACTATTTCTGATTTTCTTTTAGAAAACTCATCCAATTCATTGTCTAACTTATTTCTAGCGTTAGAAATCTTCTCTTTTTCTTTTTCATCTTTTTCATATTCTTTCAGTTCTTTTAAACTTTCTAATAGTTTTTCTTTATATTCTAATAAATTTTTTACTTTGGGTAAGTTTTCCTTAACTTTACTAATCTTTTTGAATTCTTCATATTCTTCCCTGTTAATTTTTTTCTCCTCGACTTTTTTCTTTAGTTCTTCATATTTCTCATAATCAAAATTTTCATATGCTTCTTCCCAATTTTTCATAAATATACCTCCAATATATTTTTAAAAATACCCCTAATTAGTATTATACAACAAATATTCAGATTTTTCAATCTTTTTATGTTAATTTATGTTATTTGATGAAAAACTTGTTATAATTCACAACCGATTGTAACTAATTTCTAACATTTTAATTTGTCCAAACTCCTCCTTGCCAAAATCTCATACCTTCGTTTTTTATCTTTAATCCTTTCCCCTTCAAGCTCTGGCAATATACCAAAATTTGCATTCATTGGTTGAAATTTAGAATTTGGTGTTGAAATATATTTAGCAAGTGCTCCTATTATTGTAAATTCAGAAAAGATGACATTTTTATTTTTAGTTTTAGAGCCTTCAAATTCTACTTTATTTATTCTTTTAAACTGATATACTGCATTTAACGCCGCAACCATTCCAGAACTTATAGATTCAACATAACCTTCAACTCCAGTTATTTGTCCTGCAAAAAATACATTATTATTTTTTCTTAGACAATATGTTTCATCTAATAAAACACTCGAGTTAATATATGTATTTCTATGCATAACACCATATTTAACAAATTCAGCATTTTCTAAACCTGGAATTAAACTAAACACTCTCTTTTGTTCTCCAAATTTTAGATTAGTCTGAAAACCAACTATGTTATACAATTGTGCTTGTTTATCATCTTGTCTTAATTGAACTACTGCATATGGTCTTTTAGCTGTTCGTGGGTCATCAAACCCTACTGGCTTTAATGGTCCAAATCTTAATGTATTTACTCCTCTTTTGGCCATTACTTCAAGTGGCATACATCCTTCGAAGATTTCTCTTTTCTCAAATTCATGTAAAGTAACAACTTCTGCATTTACTAATTCATTACAAAACTTCTCATATTCTTCTTTATTCATAGGCAAATTAATATAATCTTTTTGTTCTAAACCTTGCCTTTTTCTCCACTCTTCCTCTGTCTCATCTTTCTTTTTTTCTTGGCTATATCTATCTCCATAAAAAGCAATATCAAAATTTATACTATCTTTAGAAATAATTGGAGCTGCAGCATCGTAAAAATAAAGTTTATCTTCTCCTGTTATTTCTTGAATTTGCTTAGCTAAACTTTCTGATGTTAATGGTCCTGTTGCAATAATAACAATACCTTCTTCTGAAATTTTTGAAATATCTGTTACTTCTTCATGTATAATTTCTATTAAAGGATTTTTTTCTATTTCTTCAGTAACTTTTTTAGAAAACCAATCTCTATCAACTGCTAAAGCCTGTCCAGCTGGCACACTTGTTTCATCTGCAATTTTTATTAGCAAAGAATCCAACCTTCTTAATTCTTCCTTCAAAAGCCCACAAGCATTTGTTAATAAATTAGATTTAAAAGAGTTGCTGCAAACAATTTCAGCTAAATTTTCACTGCTATGTGCTGGTGAAAACTTAACAGGTTTCATTTCATATAATTTTACCTTTACTCCCCTTTTAGCAATTTGGTAAGCCGCTTCACAGCCTGCTAAACCTCCTCCTATTACTGTTATATAATCTTTCACTTTTACTTTCATCCCTTCTTAAATTATCCAATTTTTTGGGCTCAGTACATTTGCTAGGTAGATGTGAGTTTTCTCAAAATATCTGGCAAAACCACGTTTGTGGATTTGTCACTTTCCTATATTTATTATACTTTAAATATTAAACATACTCAATTAATACTAACTAAACAAATTCATTATTTCCTCTTTAGACAACCTATTTACAAAAGAAGTCTTAGTACTTAGCATATTATCTGCCAAATCTGCCTTCTTTTGCTGCAAATCATATATTTTTTCCTCTATAGAATTTTTAGTAATAAGTTTATACACCTGCACATTATTTTTTTGTCCTATTCTATATGCTCTATCAGTTGCTTGATTTTCTGCTCCTAAATTCCACCAAGGGTCATAATGTATAACCATATCTGCTCCAGTTAAATTTAGTCCAGTTCCTCCTGCTTTTAAAGAAATCAAAAACACCTTTATATCTGAATTTTCATTAAATTCATCTACCAATTTAATTCTTTCATCAACCTTCGTACTTCCAGTCAATTTAAAATACTTTATATTTTTTTCTTTTAACTTAGGTTCAATCAATTCAAACATTGATGTATATCCTGAAAACAATAAAATTTTGTGACCTGAATTTACCGCTTCCTCTAAAATTTCTACACATTGTTCCAATTTACTGCTTTCATCCTTATATCCATCTATAAATAAACCTGGATGACAACAAATTTGTCTTAATCTTGTAAGAGCTGCAAGTATTTGAATTTGACTTCTTTCATATCCATTAAACTCTATTTCATCTGCTAGCTCTTGTTTTGCTTGTGCCAAATAATTTAAATAGATTTTTCTTTGTTCTTCTCCCATTTCGTTATTTAAAACCGTTATAGTTTTATCTGGTAATTCAGTTAATACCTCTGTTTTCTTTCTCCTTAAGACAAATGGTTCAATAAGCATCTTCAACTTTCTCATAGTAGCTTCATCATTATCTTTAACTATTGGAATTTCATACAAATTTTTAAATTTTCTATAGCTAAATAAATACCCTGGCATAATAAAATCAAATATTGACCATAATTCAGCTAAAGAATTTTCTATTGGAGTTCCTGTTAAAGCATATCTTGTATCTGCCTTAATCTGCTTAATAGCCTTAGCGTTTTGTGTGTTACTATTTTTCAAATACTGAGCCTCATCTGCTACAATATATCTAAATTGATAGTTTTTAACCTTGTACAACTCTATATCTCTTTTTAGCAAATCATAAGATGTAATAACTAAATCATAATCATCAATTTCTTCTATTTGCCTTTTTCTTTCTTCTAACGTTCCTCTTATAACCAATGTCTTTAGTTCTTCTGTAAATTTATTTACCTCATTTTGCCAGTTTAACGTAAGAGAACTTGGTGAAACAACCATACTAGCCCTTTTTTTAGTTTCATTGTTTCTTTTCGTTAATACCGCTTCTTCGTCACTTATTTTTGCATTTTCTTTATCTATATTTTTTTGATTCTGAACATAATCTACTATAACAGATAACATCTGAACAGTTTTCCCAAGTCCCATATCATCTGCTAAAATTCCACCAAACCTATATTTATCTAAAATCTTTAGCCATTTAAATCCTGTTTTCTGGTAATACCTAAGCACTGAATTTAAATTTTGCGGAACTACTATGTCTTCTTCCAATTTATCTTTATCTAAATTATTTACAATATCTTTGTATTCCGAATTTTTTAATATCTCCGTACTTTTAATTCCCTTTAAGAGCTGATTTAAATATAAACTTCTGTGAACTGGCAAACTTACTTCTCCTTTTTCAAGTTCCTTATAGTCTATATCCATACCAGTTACTAACTTATCTAAAAAATCAATCTCTTTATTATCTTCCAAATTGATAAAACTTCCGTCTTTTAAACGATGATATTTTTTCTTTAATGAATATTTTTTCATTACTTCTTGTAATTCTTTAAAATCTATATCTGAGTTTTTCAAATCTATTGTAAGTAAATTATTTTCCACCTTAATACCTAAGGTTCCTATTTTTGGCTGCTTTATCTGCTTTATTTTGAATTTTTCTGTAACTAAAACTTCAAATTTCTGCATATAATAATTTATATCTTGAGTTAAAAAATCATAAATCGCTTCATCTTTTGGAAGTATAAATCTAAAATTTTTTGTATCCAACATAAATCCTGTTTTTCTAAATACATTTAAAGCTTTTGTTTCTTTAATTATATTACGTGGGAACTTTAACTCAATCTTTTCATTTAAAGGATTAAATTCATTTTCATCATAACAAAATTTTACATCTGCAATTAAAAAATCGTTTTCATCAAAATCCAGATAAGTCTTAACTACCAAATTCCTAGGTTTGTACTTTTCTATCTCTTCTTCTAATAAACCTTCAATAACAATTGCATCTTTAACTTTTGGAAGTATTATAGAAAACAACTCAGAAAGTTCTTCTTTTCCTAAAATTACTTCAGTCATATAATTTTGTCTAAATAAATCCAAAAGCTTTAAATTTGTATTTTCAAACTGTTTAGTACATCTAAATAATTTATTTTTTTCCAATACATATCTATAATTTTTACCCTTAATTATAGTTACATTAAAAATGTCTATATTAGGTATTATAGTATACTGCTCTTCATTTAATCTCTTTAACTTAAATTCTATTTTAGGATTATCCTCCACAAATTCTATTTTTTCACTATTATAATCTTTTTGAAAGTCTATGCTATTTCCTTTTAATATGTCAAAAATCTCATCTATACCACTATTTCCTAAAATAATACTCGTTTCACTTAATGCTTTTCCATAATATCTATAGTTGCTGTTTGAATTTGAATTTGCATATTTTATTATTTCTGCATATCTCAAAACAAAATCCAATAGAGGTTTACTGTTTTCTTCAAACATTTCTTTTTTATGAACAAACTTAAGATTTTCCCCATATTTATAAAAATCTTTATTCAACATCCTAGTATAAAATTCAGATAAATCCTTTAATTTATACATTTTTTTATCGCCAATTTTAAATTCTACTTTCATATCTCCTGAAAACTTATCATATAAAATTTTAGGTTCTAATTTTATTTTCCCTATTTTTTTTAAGTTTCTTTCTTTATCATTGACTTCTAAATGATATAACTCTTCATTATAAAATGTATTTACAATTTGTTTAAAGTTCTTATAATTATCTATAATATTTTGATTTTTTAACATTTTCATCTCCTCATCTGGCAAAATATTATATAATAATTTATGTAAAAAATCAACAATTGCTGAAGATAGATTTTAGTTTTTGTACAAAACAATATAATCGACTTCCATTATCTATTCAATTCCTTCTATATAGGCTTTTACATTTATTATACTATCATATAGTAACTTTAAATAATAATTACTAATACATATTTTACTGATACATTTTTACCTTATGCTTTTTAATAAAAAGCTCTGGAAGGAATAAATCTCTTTAATACTAATACTTCTATTGTATATATTCCTTGAAATATATAATCTAAAAATTGTATTAGAGTGTGGGACGTGAAGAGATGTTGCTATTACTATTGTTCAAATTGTTGTTGTAACTACCGACCACGATTGTCACGTTTATTAGTGTTGTGTGCCTTTCGATTTATTCCTAATATTTTTCCTATTTCATATATTTGTTCCATTGCAACATTAAATTTTTTTATATCTATCCATTTTTCTTTTTCCTCTTGTTATTTTATTATTATTTTCTTCTTTGCCTTCTTTTTCATACAATCTTACCTTTGTTTTTAATTTGAAGTAATTCCATCATTTTACTAAAACTCATAAAAATTCACCACCTATAAATATTTTCCAGCGACATTTTTTGTGCCTTGAAAAGCACAAAAAACGCCACGTTAGTGGCGCCACGTTAGTGGAATTTTCCCATATTCCAAAAACTGCTTTTCTACAATGTCTTAATTTTAGTTTTCACAGAACACAGTTCTACTTTACATAAAGTGTGGGACGCGAAGAGACGTCGCTAATACTATAGCTATGAACTTGACTCATCAATAATAGTATTTACTCCACTTCCTTTTATAAATCTACAAATTTGATCCCATTGGCATCCCCATACCATTCTTGACTCAACATTTTCATTTGAAAAACTTTTACATGCTTTATATAAATTATACCAATCTGTTTTATTCATTACTGTTCCTGGTTTTACTTGTGGGTTATTACTTGAATCTTTTCCTAACTCGTATTTTCCTACATAAAATCCACCATTCGTCTTTACACTTTCTATCATATCTTTATAATCATCTTTTAATTTTGTTGCCATTGTTTCTAAGGAACTTGCTGTTGTTCCAGGAGTTGTTCTATTCCATCTAATGTTGCAGTATATCCTGTTCTATCTAATTCTGTTTTTAATGCTTGTGCTTTTTCTGCTGGAGTATACTTGCTTATATAATCATCAGCATATATTTTGTTCCATGCTAATATTATTTATTTGAATTATAATATAAATATTTATAATATAAATATTTATATTATTCAATATTTTTTTAGAAATATTTCAATAATATTGTTACTGTTCAGTCATATTTAATTAGAAGTCCTTAGTTAAGTGATTACTATCTAAATATTCTGAGAATTAATCGAATGCAACTTTGAATAACTTAAAAAATCTAAGGAAATTATCTCCCCTGCATTGACTCTTTTTGTTTTCTTTCCAATTCAGCTTGATATCTTTCTTCATATTTTTTCTCGCGGCAAACTTCACCTGGCTCACTCCTCTGAATTTTTAGCCAATCTTCATATCGTAAAATATAATCACTATCTATAATTACATATTCACCCTTTCCCAATATCTCACCACTTTCTTCACCTTCAACTCCTATTGCTTTTTCACTAGGTTGTATTTCTTCTCTTTTACTATCAATATCTAAATAAAAAACATTACTAGTATTTGGTTTCAATAGCCTTCCAACATTATCTTCTTTTACATCCATCCATATTAATCCGTCATTACGAAGTTCTGAATAAATATTAAATAAAACTTGTTCCACTTCTTCTTCTTTCATGTTCTTCCACCAGTTGGTTTCAATTAAATTCTGTACTTCTATAAATGTAGCAGTATTATTTGCACTGCTACTGTTAAATGCTTCATTTCCTATATGTGTTCTAACAATTGGTTTTAATAATCTTCTGTGGTTAGGTATTGTATCATTATTTCTACCTATTCCTATTTTCAAAGCATAATTTCCAACTTTATAAACTGTAGAGTAAACTCCATTTCCAATCTTGCTTACATTTTCCATATCCAAATCACACCCAGATTGTTCTAATAACTCTTCTATTAAAGTCTGAATAACTAATGCCTTTTTCTCATCATGTTGACCATATTTAATTTTAGCAAAATTTTCAGGTGTAAACCTTCCAAAAATACTATCTGCAATTTTTTTACAATCATCAAATGTTGTATAATAATCAACCGGAAAATTAATAAAGAAATTTGGTCCCCTTTTACCAATTTCATTTTTAAATCTTTCCATATTGAAAAAGAATCTAAATTCAAAATTTCTCTTTTCAAATTTCGTATTAGCAATTTGTTCTATATTATCAGCCAAAAATTCATCTATTTTTTGTATTGATGGATTTTCAGATTTATACATTGGAAAGTGAGGGATTTTTTCCATTATGTCATATACACCACATAAACCTATACCATTATAAATACTTCCTATATTATCTGAAAGCAATCCAACAATTTGATCATTTGTATACACCTTATCATCTATTAAAACATTAAATAATGATAATATATCATTTTTTATATAATCACCTTGAAAAAAAATACTAATATTATTTCTAATTTCCTCTTTTGTCATATATATTGCAAATTCACACTTATTCGTCATTTTTAAGAAAATAGTATTTAAATTCTCCATAACTTTTTTTCTAATATCTCTATCTTGACATAATTTTCCCATTATCCATGCATTATATCCTTTGCTCTCACCTACATATTTTTCAATATTGTCAATAAAATCTTTTTTTAAAATTTCATCCTTGGCAATTCTTTTTTGCAATGTCTGATCTATTTCCATTTTTGTTTCCTTTCCTTTTAATATTATTATAAAAATAACGACTCATAGTTATTAAATAATCTATTTTTATTAATTAATCTATTTTTATTATACCACAAAAAAAAAATCAGATGTAAATGAAGCATAAAAATAACTTCATATTTATCTGACTTTTTTTTCTATATCATTATTATTTTTAGTTTTTTTTTATTTTGATTAATATTTTTATAGTACTGAGCTATAAGTTCATCTAATTCTATGCTTAATTGGTATGTAATACTATAATCTTCTCCACTCTCAATACTTTTATTTAACTTATCCCTTAATTTACAAATTTCCTCATTTAACATGCCCATCTCTTCCTTTCTTTTTGTTTATCTTCTGTATATCTATAAATTAACACATTACTCGCCCTCAGTCAAGCATTTTCAATTGTTTTTGATAACTTTCGTATTACCTATTTCTACATTTTTCGACCTATCAAGACAGTAAAAAACAGCAATATATCTTTAACAAGTCAATTGCTGTTTTTATTACATTTTTTTAATTTTCAACTATTGAAAGAACCATTTTCTTATCATTAAATACATCATTTAATATTTGTTTTAAATATGCTACATTAATTTCATTTATTTCTTCTAAATATTCAAAACTATTTATTCCTTTGAAATAATCTGCTAAGAACATCCTAGATATATCAGATACATCATTATATTCTTTAACATATCCTCCATATATCATCTTTTTTATTCTTTCAAAATCTGATTTATTTATTCCGTTTTCCTTAAATTCTTTTACTTCCTCTTTAAACTCTTTGTAAACTTTTTCAGGTTCATTAGATTGTCCTGTTATTAAAACATGAGCATAAATATTTGTAAACTCATATTCTAAACTTGGCTGTCCAAATATTAGTCCTTCATTATATAGTTTTTTATATAAACTAGAGCTTCTTCCAATTATTAGATTTAGCAAAATTTCTATTGCTATATGTTTTTTAACTAATTCTGTTTTAGTAAAGCTTTTACTATTGTCTATTCTATCTTTTATTCCAATGGTATAAAGAGGAGTGCTTACTTCAAATTTTTGTTCAATCTTTTCCTGAACAATTTCTTCTGGTTCATCAGGATATACTCTTTTTATTTCACTACTTGCTTTTGAACTAACAAGCCTCTTTTTTATCTCCTCTATAATACCTTCTGGATTAAAGTCTCCACATATTACCAACGCCATATTCGATGGATTATAAAATGTATTATAGCATTTATATAAAACATCTTTATCTATTTTACTTATACTTTCTATTGTTCCAACTATATCTATTTTTACCGGATTATTATGATACATTGCATTAATAGCGTTTAAATATACTCTCCATTCTGGATAGTCATCATACATCATTATTTCTTGTCCAATAATTCCCTTTTCCTTTTCTACATTTTCATCTGTAAAATATGGATGTTGAACATAATCCATAAGTTCATCCATTGCTTCATAAAAGTTATCTGTACATTCGAACAAAAATGCTGTATGGTCATTTGTTGTATATGCATTTGCTTCAACACCTAAAGAAGTTAACACATCTAAACTATTAGTTCCATTTTCCTGTTCAAATAACTTATGTTCCAAAAAATGTGCAACACCATTTGGTACTTCTGTTACACTCTCTTCACCTGGTACAACAAATACACTCTCATTTGAACCATATTTAGTTCCCCAAATTATATACTTTTTTTGAATTCCTGGCTTTGGTATAACCATTACTGTTAACCCATTTTCAAGCTTTTCTGTATATAGTTTTTCTTTAACCTTTGAATTTTCTATAATTTGCATTTTTATCCTTCCTCTCTCATTTATTTAATCAATTAATCTTTTAAAAAATAAACTGTATTAATTGATACTCTATTTGCAATATTTATAATATCCTGTTTAGTTACTTTTTGAATATTATCAATATACTGCTGCATTTCGATTTTTTCTTTTGATATTTCTTGTCCAAAATAATAACTAATACCTGTATCTTGCTCATCATCTATATTTTTTATAGAAGCTATTATGCCAATTTTAGCGTTATTAATATCTTCTTCAGAAAAAGTTCCCTCTCTCATATCTTGAATTTGCTTTTTTATAAGTTCCAAAGCTTTTTTATAGTTTTCAATTTCAATGCCACAATTAATAAATATATTGCTTTTATATCTTAAATAACTTGAACTTGCAACATATGCCAGATGTGCTTTTTCTCTTACATTTTGAAACATCTTAGAATTTGCGCTTCCTCCTAATATACTGTTATATAATAATGCATAATATCTTTCATATGGATTATTGATTTTTAAATCTAAGCCTAACACTAATTTACCTTGAGTTACATCCATTGATTCAGTAACAACATTTTCAGCTAAGGCTATTTCTTTATTCAAAATATTTGGAACAACATAGTCAGGTTCTCTTTCAGATAATTTTTGTATATTCTCATTAGTCTCTATCAAATCAAAAATTTTATCATCAACCATACCAGAAACAAATATATCAATTTTACAGGTGCTTATTAGTTCTTTATAATACTTATACAAATTTTTTCCGTCTATACTATCTAAATCTTCAACATATCCAAACTTATATAATCCAAATGGTTTTTCTTTATACATTTGTTCCACACAACGTTCTAGGGCATATGATGCTTTATTATCAATTTTTCCCTCTATATAATGTCTAATATTATTTTTTTCTTGTTCAACATACTCTTCCTTAAAGCCATCATTTTCTACATATGGATTAAAAACAATATCAAATAAACTCTCAAAACTTGTTTCTAAAAGATTTTCATTATTCTTTGGTAAAAATACATCATTCACAACTTCTATATAAAACTTCAAAACCTGATTGTCTCCTGTTTTATCAAGACCACAATCAAAGCTAGCTCCATACATATCTTCCATTTTTTTGCTAATTTCTTCTTGAGATACCATATTTCTGCTTCCTCTTCTTAATATAGAAGAGATAACAGCATTTTTTGTGACATTTTCTTTTTTTAAACTTGTTGTCAAAAAAACTGACATTAAATTGGTTTTAAATTTATCAGTTTTAATTACATGAAATTTAATTCCATTTTTAAATTTTTTTTCATTGTACTCCATTATTAACAAATTCCTTTCTTTAGCTACTCATCTAAATTTATTATGTTTATTTTCATATATATTATACTTTAAAATTTTTTAGATATTTTTGGTAAAACTATTCAAAAATATCTAAAAAATTTCACTGTTGCATAAAAAGTGGAAGTCTTAAGATATTCTCTTAGCTTCCACTCTCTTGTACTAAAACTTTCTTTTTCTAGCTGCCTCTGACTTTTTCTTTCTCTTAACACTAGGTTTTTCATAATGTTCTCTTTTACGTACTTCTTGAAGTACCCCATTTCTAGCGCATTGTCTTTTAAACCTTTTTAAGGCATCTTCTATATTTCCATTATTAACTTTAATCTCTGACATTTATATATTCCCCTCCTTCCGGCCATACGACATATGTATGTGGGATAACCCTTTTAACGATATATATTATACATTAATGGATTTAACTTGTCAATAGCTATACTTTAATTATTATTTAAACATCCATCTGAAAAATGGGTTTTCAAAAATTAATTCCCTCATCCAACCATTTGTAAACGGTATAAACCACAATACAATTCCAATTATTATAACAACAATAATTGTCAAACCAACCGCTAAAAGATCTTTCTTTGTCATATTTTTTCTTTCTGATATCTCTGGTCTATTTCTAAAAATTAATTTGGTTAAATCAATTAAACTACCTAAACTACCAATTCTATTAATCTTTGTCTTTCTTTTACTATTGCCCTCCTCTTTATTGTTTTGCTCATAGTTTTCTCTTTCATTTTGTTCATATCTTATGTTTTCTTCTTGCTCATAAATTCTTCTTTTTTCTTGTTCTTCTAGCTCTTTGTCATATTGCTCTCTTAAGAAAACATCAGAAAGAACTCCATACGCCTCATTTATATCCTTTAATTTTTTTTCATTAATTTTTTTATCTTTAGTACTATATAAATCCGGATGATATTTTTTTACCAAAACCTTATAAGCCTTATCTATAACCTCATTTGAAGCATTTCTACTCACTTCTAATATATCATAATAATTTTTCATAACATTCTCCATCTTTATCTTAACTATATAAATTTTATACCAAAAAAAAGAAAATAGCAATATAAAAATGCTACTTTCTTTTAAATTTGTTACTCACTAAAAATCGCCTCAAATTCATCAGACTCTATTTTCTCTTTTTCTAATAAAATTCCAGCAACTTGATGCAATTTATCTATATTATTAGAAAGAATTTGTCTTGCCCTATTATATCCTTTATCTATAATAGACTTTGTCTCTTCATCAATAATAGCTGCTGTCTCTTCAGAATACTCTTTGCTTTGTGCAAAATCTCTTCCTAAAAACACTTCTTCCTGATTAGAACCAAGCATTAATGTACCTATTCTATCACTCATACCATATTTAGTAACCATACTTCTTGCAATTTTAGTTGCTCTTTCAATATCATTACTTGCACCTGTAGAAACATCATTTAATATTAGTGCCTCTGCAACTCTACCTCCTAAAAGAGATACTATGTTTTCTTCCATTTCTGTTTTAGACATAAAAGATTTATCTTCTGTAGGTCTATACATCGTATATCCTCCAGCCATACCTCTTGGTACAATTGATATTTGATGCACTGGATCTTGAGTTTCTAGAAAATGACTTACAACTGCATGACCAGCTTCATGGTATGCAACCAATCTATTTTCTTTTTCGCTTCTTACTTTTGTTTTCTTTTCTGGTCCCATAGTAACTTTTACCATAGCATCTTCTATTTCTTTCATTCCTATTTCTTGAAGATTTCTTCGAGCAGCTAATAATGCTGCTTCATTTAAAACATTCTCTAAATCTGCTCCTGCAAACCCTGAAGTATTTTTTGCTATTACTTTTAAATCTATATCATCAGATAATCTTTTCTTTCTAGAATGAACCTCCAAAATTTGTTCTCTAGCTTTTACATCTGGAAGTCCAACTACAATTTGCCTATCAAATCTTCCTGCTCTTAAAAGTGCTTTATCAAGTACATCTGGTCTATTAGTTGCTGCTAAAACTATAACACCTTCATTTTCTGCAAATCCGTCCATTTCAACTAATAACTGATTTAATGTTTGTTCTCTTTCATCATGACCTCCACCTAAACCTGCACCTCTTTGACGACCAACTGCATCAATTTCATCTATAAATATAATACATGGAGCATTTTTCTTAGCTTGATCAAACAAATCTCTAACACGCGATGCACCAACACCAACAAACATTTCGACAAAATCCGAACCACTTATAATAAAAAATGGTACTCCCGCTTCTCCTGCTACTGCCTTTGCTAGTAATGTTTTACCAGTTCCAGGTTGACCAACAAGTAAAACACCCTTTGGAATTCTTGCTCCCATATCTGTAAATTTCTTTGGATTCTTTAAAAATTGAACAATTTCTTCTAATTCTTCTTTCTCTTCGTCAACTCCAGCAACATCGTCAAATGTTATTTTATTTTTTTCAGCTGGGGTCATCATTCTTGCTTTACTCTTTCCAAAAGACATCGTCTTGCCATTTGGATTTCCACTGTTTATTCCACCCATCATAAAGAACCAGAAAATAAAGAAAATTATCAATAGTCCAAATGGAGTAAGCAAGCTAAGCACTGTTATAAATATAGATTCTGACTTTTCTTCTAACTTAAAAGCTCCATCTTTTAGAAACTCTTCAGAATAATCCATAAAGCTTTCCATGTTTGGTATATTTACTTCTTTTTTTAATTTTTCTTCTTTTAACTGAACTGTTGCTGTTTTACCATTTGATTCAATCTGAATTGACTCAACTTTTCCAGCATTTATATATGCTATTAAATCTGAATATTTTAATTTTGAATCACTATTTTCAACAATAGATGATAATACTACTAAAAAAATTACCGCTATTATTAGCCACATTGCTAATGTTTTAATTCCATTTTTCAAAATAATTCCTCCCTGTGCTTCATAAAATTCATATTGCTTTTATAACATATATAAATTTCTTTTTCAATAGTTTTTTTATGACTTTTTTATTACAAATTCACCAACTTTTAACGTCCTTCTACGGACACTCACAATTTAAAAATATCATTTTCTTATTTTTTATATTAAATATTTTATAAAATAATCCAATAATTTTAAGCTCATAAATTCTATATAATAGTAAAAAATATTTTTTGTTCTTTTACTAGCACCTTTATATTCTTATTAGGTGTTAAAAACTTATTTCCAATATTTCTACTACACAGTTTTAAAATATCTTCTATATGAATTTGCTCAATTTTATTACTACTTCCAAAAAGCTTTGTTATAGTATATCGAATTAATCTAGATTTTATTACTTTTTCTTTATTATTAAAATCTTTTAAATTAAGAATAATCTCTTTATCAGATTCCTTTATTAACAATTCTTTATATGACATTTCAACTTGTTTATTCATATAAATCTCTTCTTCAAGCACAACATTTGATAATCTATCAATTGTTTGAACAATATTAGGATTAAACTCCCTTTTTATATACGGAATTACGACATTCCTAATTTTATTCCTAGTATATATGTTTTCAAAATTTGTTTTATCAATTCTTGGAGCCAAATTTCGCATCTCACAATATCTCTCTATATCATCTCTTTCGCACTCGATTAATGGTCTTATATAAAAATCTCTTTTAGGTTCTATACCTATTAGTCCATTAATTCCACTACCTCTCAAAACATGCATAATAATAGTTTCAATTTTATCATTTTTATTATGAGCAATTGCCACCTTATTTGAATTAGTATTTTTCATAACTTCATCAAAAAACTCATATCTTGCCTTTCTTCCTGCTTCTTCAATCCCTATTTTATTATTATTAGCTATTTTTTTAACATCTATACTTTTTGAATAGAACTCAATTTTATTTTCTTCACAATATCTTCTAACATACTCCTCATCCTTTGAAGCATCATCCCTAATCATATGATTAACATGCGCAACAACAATTGCCACGGGGACGGTCCTTTTGGCATTTTTTTGCCAAGGGGACACTCCTTCAGAAACTTTATCCATCATAAATTTTTCATCATAATTATTATTTCTAATCATATTATTAAAAAAATCCAACATGCACATAGAATCAGGCCCGCCAGAAACTCCCAAAACAATTTTATCACCTTTATTAATAAGGTTATACTTATCTATAGTTTTATTTATTTTTCTTTCAATACTATTGTTATTACTCCTCATTTATATCAACATCTTTCTCTAAGAATTATTTTCTATTTATCATTCTTAATTTTTCTCTGCTTATCCCTAAGCTTTTTTCCATTTTTCTATATGAAATTTTATATTCATCCTTTAAAATCATTATTATATTCTTCAATTTTTCAAAGTTTTCATTTGACAGTAACTGATATTTCGTAATATTATTTTTCCTTAAAAGCTCCTCAATAATGCTATCCTCTTTTCCTTTATAATACTCTTCAACTTCTAGAAAATCCATTTGTTGCTCTTGCTCTGCTCTTAATAAACTCTCCTCTATTATATCTTTTAAACTAGCATACAATTGAATTCTATTACTATTATATACAGCGTTAAAACTAGAATATTTATATTCATCTTGACCATTGCATAATCCTGCTTTTATAGGATTGTCATGTATGTATTCTACACATCTGTAAAAATGCTCTATACTATTAATTTCTTGCAATTTAAATCTATCTCTAAATACATAGCCTACTCTATTATTTATCCTGTTATAATAAATAGCATATTTAGTATTAATCTTTTTCATAAAATCAGATAACTCCGCTATCTTATCTGATTTTATCAAAAAATGAGCGTGATTTGTCATAATACAATAAGATATTATTATAATATTGTTTTGCTTGTTAACTTCATCAATATACTTAAGATAATAATCTTTATTTTTACTTGTATTGAATATATCTTCTCTGTTGATTCCTTGAACCATTACATGAAAATATAAACCTTTCAAACATTGTCTAGATATTCTTGATATGGTTATCTCCTTTCTTTCCCCATTTCACTGTCATCCATAGCTACCCATAACTATATTTTACATAATATATTATTTTCTGTGTTTTGTCAACTATGGTTGTATAGAAAAATCTTTAAACTTATATTTTTATAATAGCCCTTCAATATCAATTCTAATTCAAAGAGTGTCCCCATGGCAAAAAATTGCCAAAAGGACCGTCCCCATGGCAATTTTAGTCGTCAAATCTTTTTTCTAGGTTAACAAATTTAGTATAACTTCCAAGCCACAATAGTTCAACTGTTCCTGTAGATCCACCTCTATGTTTTGCAAGTATTACTTCTGCTATGTCTTTCTTCTCACTCTCTTTATTGTAGTAATCATCTCTATATAAAAACATTACAATATCTGCATCTTGCTCTATTGCACCAGATTCTCTTAAGTCTGAGAGCATAGGTCTATGGTCTGGTCTTTGTTCAACTGCTCTCGATAACTGTGATAATGCAATAACAGGAACACCTATTTCCTTTGCAAGTATTTTTAACGAACGACTTATTTCAGAAATCTCTTGTTCACGACTGCCATTTCGTTTGTTATTGCTTCCCTGAACTAATTGTAAATAATCTATTACAACCATGCCTATATTTTTTTCTAGCTTTAATTTTCTACACTTAGCTCTTATTTCTGTTACAGATATACCTGGTGTATCATCTATATATATTTCCGCTTCTGATAGTGGCCCTATTGTTCCAGCAAGCTTAGCCCAATCGTTTTCTTCCAACTTTCCTGTTCTTACTTTATTACTATCTACCATAGCTTCACTACATAGAATTCTGTTTACTAATTGCTCCTTGGACATTTCTAAACTAAATATTACAACAGGTGTATTTGCTTTTACAGCTACATTAGTAGCTATATTTAAAGCAAAAGCTGTTTTTCCCATAGCAGGTCTTGCAGCAATTAATATTAAATCAGATGGATGAAAACCTGCCGTTTTGTAATCTAACTCTGAAAATCCTGTTGGTACACCTGTAATATGCTGTTTTCTATTATAAAGTTCTTCAATTTTTGTAAACGTATCCACTAAAGCGTCTTTAATAGAAGTATAACCTTTTTGATTCTTTTTTTGCATAATATTAAAAATCTTCTTTTCTGCACTCTCCATTATATCTTCAACATCTCCTGTTGAATCATATCCAGACTCAATAATTTCATTTGCAGCTTTTATTAATGTTCTAAGTTCAGATTTTTCCTCAACTATTTTAATATATTTAAGCGCATTGGCAGTTGTTGGAACTTTTTCAGGTAATTCTGCTAAATATTCTAAACCTCCAATTTGTTCAAACTTTCCCATTGATTCTAATTCTGCTTTAACAGTTATAATATCTATAGGTTCTGCTTTATTATATAAATTAACTATAGCTGTGTAAATTGCTCTATTATCTTCGCGATAAAAATCTTCTTGCCTTAAGACTTCTATAGCAGAAACTACCGCATCCTTATCTGTAAGCATACTACCAATAATTGCTTGCTCAGCTTCTATATCATGTGGTGGCACTTTTCCTAATTCCATATTACATTTCCTCTTATTCTGGTATTATATCTACCTTTACTTTACCTGTAACACCCTCAAAAAGTCTAATCTCTATTGTTCGTACTCCTAGCGTTTTGATTGTTTCCTTTAGCTCTATTTTTTTCTTATCGACAACAATTTTATAATCCTTTTCTAGCTCCTGTGCAATTTCCTTACTAGAAACTCCTCCAAAAATTTTACCATTTTCTCCAGATTTTACTTTTATTTTTAGCAATATTTTTGATAATTTATCTGCTACCTTTAATGCTTCTTCTTTTTCTTGATTCTTCTGAAATTTTGCAGAATCTTGTTTAGCTTTAAGTTTAGCCATATTTTCTTTATTAGCATCAACAGCTAAATTCTTTGGAAACAAAAAATTACGAGCATAACCATCTGACGCATTAATAACTTCATCCTTTTTTCCAACTCCTTTAATATCTGCTTTTAAAATTACCTTCATATAATTCTCATCCTTCCATTTCTGAAAAATATTCTTTTATAGCCTTTTTTAATTCCTTTTTAGCTTCTCCTATTGTTTTTCCATCTAATTGTGCCCCTGCAAGTGTTATATGCCCACCTCCGCCAAGTTTTTCTAATATAACTTGAACATTTATATCGCCGATAGAACGACCACTTATGCACACCCTGTCTTCAATACTTCCAATAACAAATGACGCAGTTATATCACTTATTGTTAACAACTCATCAGCCGCTTTAGCACAAACCAAATTAGAATCCTTAGTCTTTTCTTCATATATAGCAATAGCTATAGATTTCTTTATTATTTCCGCATTTTTTACTATACTTGCAATTTTATTAAAACTTGCCAAATCACTTTGAAACCATTTTTTTACTCTAATAATATCCACTCCACAACGACGTAGATATGCTGCAGCCTCAAATGTTCTAACACCTGTTTTAAAAGTAAAGTTTTTGGTATCCATCATAATTCCAGCATATAAACTTTCTGCTTCTATAGTACTTAAATCAACTTTTTCTTCAACATATTGTAATAATTCAGTTACAAGTTCACATGCTGAAGATGCATATACTTCCTGAAAAATAAGTGTTGCATTTTCTATAAAATCTGCACTTCTTCTATGATGGTCTATAACAACAATTTTATCAACTCTTTCCAATAATTCCGAAGACTCTACATAACTTTTTTTATGTGTATCAACAACCACTAATAATGTATCTTCATCTATATTCTCTAAAGCTACTTCCTTATTAATAAATATATCTTCATATTCTTCTTCTTTTTCAATCGATTCTCTAAACTCTTTTAATGCCGTTGTAACATCTTCTTTTATTATATAAACATTTTTGTCTAATGTCTTTGCGAGTCTGTATATTCCCATACTAGCACCAACACAATCCATATCTGGATTACTATGCCCCATTATCATAACTTTTTTGGATTCTTTTATTAAATTCTCCAATGCATGTGCTACTATTCTAGCCTTAACCTTTGTTCTTTTCTCTACTTCCTGAGTTCTTCCACCAAAAAACTTATATGTTTCATTTTCCCTTATAACAGCTTGGTCTCCACCTCGTCCAAGTACAACATCCATAGCTGCACCTGCAGATTTATACTTTTCTTTATCTGTTATTCCTTCATTTGAAACAGCAATACTAAGTGTAAACTGAACCTTTTCCTTAACATCAATTTCCTTAACTTTATCAAGAATGCTAAACTTATCTTCTCTAACTTCATCTAAATATCTTTGTTCAAAAAAATAAATATATCTATCTTTTTCTGTTTTTATTAAAACACCATTTGTACTATTAGTCCAATCGTATATATATTTATCTATTTGAGCCATAACCTGAGGTCTTTCTTCACTTTCTATACTTTGCATTGTTTCCTCATAATTATCTACCATTATAATTCCAATGCATGTTTTTGAGTCTTTATATTCTTTTTGTAATTTCACATCTTCTGTATTATCAATAAAATAAAGTATTACCATATACTCTTTTTTATTTTTTTTATCTTTGTTTTTTACATTTACATACCTTCCAACTATTTTATAAACCTTATTATTAATTTCTATCTGTCTTATTATATCTTTTTGAGCATCTGTACCTCTTTTTTCTATTTCAGATTTTATATCTAAACATAAATCATCTATATAGTTTTTAATGTCTATATTAACAAATTCAGAATTAAACTTAGAACTTTTCCAAATAACACTACCATCTGTTTCTAGTATTATTAATGGGAAAGGTGAATTTATTAAACTAGTTTTTGCAGCAGAATCAACTGTTAGCGTTAAATCTTGCAATGTTTCAGATATCTCACTCTTTCTTTTATTATTTGCATAATAACTATATGTTATTATAAGTAAATATAGTAATATTGAAGGAATTATCATTTGTTGACTATATATACATATTATTATTAGCAATATAAATATTACAGTTAAATATATTTTAGTTCTTGAAACTAGCTTATCTAGAACTTTTCTGTTATTATTTTGCATATTTCTATATAGTACGATATACATAATAAAAATATATCATACTTCCTCCTACCTTTGTTTTTCTTAACTAATTTTCTTATATAATTAGTTTTTATTTTAACTCTATTATATTTTACCCAGAAATAGCAAATTTGTCAATTTTTTATATTAGATTTCGTTACTATTTAGTTACTGTCCAGTCATATTTAATTAGAAGTCCTTAGCCCAAGTAATTACTATGAAGCCTAGATTATTCGAAAAATATTTAGATAGTAATCACGTTTAAGCAGAACAATTTTAATTTTAAGACTGAACAGTAACCTGTTTTCTAGAGATTTTTAATAAAAATATTGATATTTTTATTAAAAAAAATTATAATATATTTGTATAAAAAAACAAAGGAGTTTACATATGAAAAATATTAAAGAATTACGAAATAAATTAAAAAGTCCCAAAGGGTCTGTAACAATGTTTGTACTTATATCTATGATATTTTTTCTTATAGTTATACTTACATGGTATATAAGTGCAAGAAACAAATTAGTAGAACACCAAAAAGAACTAAAGGTAATCCAAAATGAATATGCAACATATAACATGGAAGAATCCTACAGAAAATCTGCTTCTATAAAATATGGGGCAACTGCAAACTTAGGTCCTGTTACAGTTGGTCAAACACAAATGCAAAACGACTGGGAATTTTTCTATGAAGATCCTGAAGAAGATGGGTATATATATCTTATATATTCAACCTATCTTGAAAGTAATTTAATACCTACAGTTGCAAATAAAATAGTTACAGATGGATATAATACATATTCAACAACAAAAACAGATAGACAAGTTTTAACAAATTACTTAAAAGGTGAAACTAGCGATTTTAATACTGTTTGGGATGGAATTGCAGAAGCTGTAGAAACTTCAATAAACAACAAATTAACAAATCTACAAAGAACTACAATGCCTACAGGAACAGTAAAAGCATATGGAGGGCCAACAGTAGAATTGTTTCAAAAAAGCTACGATAAAAAGAATGAAAACGATGGCATGCGTGCTAAATACGTATATGACTTAACAACAACATATATGGATGATAAAAACTCCACAGTATTAGCAGATTGTGAAGGATTTGTATTTAAAAAAGCAAATACAGATTGGTCTACTAATCAAAATTTTAGTGTAACAAACAATTCATTATATTTCCCTGAAACAGTAATTAAAAAACTTGAAAATCAAAATTATGATACTTTACGGTTATTGGCTTATACGGTTATTCTGCAAAACATATAAATAGCTTATGTCGTGCAGACTACAGAGGTAATATAAGTAATAGTAACTGTGGTGTTTCAGGATATGCCATTCGACCTGTAGTTGCAATACCAAAATCTGCTAAAGTTGAGTCCTTACTTGAAATATTTTAAATAAAAAATTCAAAAAGAGAGAGATTACCAAATAATATTGGATAACACCTCTCTCTTAATTTTTTCAATTTAAGCTTTATTCATTTTCTGTACTTTCTACATTTATATTGTCTTCTCCATTAGTTGACTCTATTTCATCTTTTTGTATACTTTCACTTACATCCGCCTTTTCTTCCAATTCTTTTTCTGTACTTATATGTATATCTTGATATCTTTGCATACCAGTACCAGCTGGAATCAATTTACCAATTATAACATTTTCTTTTAAACCAATTAAATCATCAATTTTACCATTAATTGCAGCCTCTGTAAGAACTCTAGTTGTTTCTTGGAATGACGCAGCAGATAAGAAACTATCTGTTGCAAGTGAAGCTTTTGTAATACCTAACAATACTCTTTTTCCCGTAGCAGGTTGCTTTCCTTCTGCAATAGCTTCATTATTTCTATCTTCAAAATCATACATATCAACAAGTGAACCTTGGAACATATTTGTATCACCATTGGTTTCAATTCTAACTTTTTTAAGCATTTGTCTTCCAATAACTTCAATATGTTTATCATTTATATCAACACCTTGATTTCTATAAACTTTTTGAACTTCTGAAATCAAATATTCATATACTCCTTCTGGTCCTTTTATAGCCAAAATCTCACTTGGATTTTTTGACCCTTCAATTAAGGCATCTCCAGATTCGATTATCTCTCCATCTTTAACTTTCATTTTTGAACCAAATGGTATAGTATATGTTTTAGAATTATCTTTGCTTGTAACAATTACTTCTTTCTTTTTCTTCGTTTCTTTAATTTTAACTTTACCATCTATTTCACTAATAATTGCCAATCCCTTAGGTTTTCTAGCTTCGAATAACTCTTCAACTCTAGGAAGACCTTGTGTAATATCTGCTACACCTGCAACACCACCAGAGTGAATAGTTCTCATTGTAAGCTGTGTACCAGGCTCTCCAATAGATTGTGCTGCAATAATTCCAACAGCTTCACCTATTGAAACCAAATCTCTTCTTGCTAATCCCATTCCATAACATTTTTGACATACACCATGTTTTGAACGACATCCAAGAACTGAACGAACTTCCAGTCTTTCAATTCCTGCTGCCACTATTTCTTCAGCAATTTTTTCAGAAATCATTGTATCTTTATCAACTATTAGTTTTTTAGTTTGAGGATTATATACATCTTCAACACTAAATCTTCCCAATAGTCTTTCTTGCATTTTTTCAATAACTTGATTTCCATCTTTTATGTCATAAATTATAATTCCTTCATGTGTTCCACAATCATGTTCTCTAACAATAATATCCTGAGATACATCAACTAATCTTCTTGTTAAATATCCAGAGTCTGCAGTTCTTAAAGCTGTATCTGAAAGACCCTTACGTGCACCATGTGCAGAAATAAAGTATTCCAACGCATCCAATCCTTCTGCAAATGAAGATTTTATAGGAATCTCTACTGCTTTACCTGTTGTACTAGCCATAAGTCCACGCATACCTGCAATTTGTCTTAACTGGTTCATATTTCCACGAGCTCCAGATTTAACCATCATATAAACTGGGTTTAAGTCTTCAAAGTTGTCTTCCATAACAGCACTAACTTTTTTAGTTGTTTCCTCCCAAACTTGGATTACTGCTTTATATCTTTCATCATTAGTAATTAAACCTCTTGCATATTGTTTTCTAATATTTTCAACCTTTTCATCCGCTTCTTCTAACAATTGTTTTTTAGCTTCTGGCACCTTAACATCATCCATAGAATATGTAATACCAGCAAGTGTAGAATATTTAAACCCTAAAGCTTTTATATAATCTATTACTTCTGCAGATTCAGATAATCCATGGTTTCTTATTACTCTTTCAATTATCTCTCCCATTGATTTTTTCATAACTGGGAAATTAATTTCATATTGGAATGGATCTTCTTGTCTATCTATAAATCCTAAATCTTGTGGAATCTCATTATTAAATATAATTCTACCTACACTTGTTTCAATCTTTTTAGATTTTATTTCTTCTCCAATTTTCTTTGTGATTTTAACATAAATTTTTGCATGTATTGAAACGTCATGATTTTCGAATGCCATAATTGCTTCTTCTGGATCTTTAAAGTATTTTCCTTCACCTTTTTCTCCATCTAAAACCATAGTTAAATAGTAACTTCCTAAAATCATGTCAAGTCTTGGTACAGCTACTGGCTTACCATCTTGTGGCTTAAGTAAGTTATTTGTTGAAAGCATTAAATACCTTGATTCGGCTTGAGCTTCTGGTGATAATGGTAAATGCACAGCCATTTGGTCACCATCGAAGTCGGCATTAAAAGCTTCACAAACTAATGGATGAAGTTTTATTGCTCTTCCTTCTACTAGTACTGGCTCGAAACTTTGAATACCAAGTCTATGTAGTGTTGGTGCACGGTTAAGCATAACAGGATGATCTTTTATAACTTCTTCTAAAATTCCCCATACTTCTGGTCTTAATCTTTCTACCATTCTTTTTGCATTTTTAATATTTTGTGCTATTCCTCTTCCTACTAACTCTCTCATTACAAATGGCTTAAATAATTCTACTGCCATTTCTTTTGGAAGTCCACATTGATATATTTTAAGCTCTGGTCCAACAACTATAACAGAACGACCAGAATAATCAACACGCTTACCAAGTAAGTTTTGACGGAAACGTCCTTGTTTTCCCTTTAACATATCTGACAAAGATTTTAATGGTCTATTTCCTGCACCTGTTACAGGTCTACCACGTCTTCCATTGTCTATTAAAGCATCTACAGATTCTTGTAGCATTCTTTTTTCGTTTCTTACAATTATTTCTGGAGCACCAAGTTCTAATAATCTCTTTAAACGATTATTTCTGTTTATAACCCTTCTATATAAGTCATTTAAATCTGATGTTGCAAATCTACCACCATCTAATTGAACCATTGGTCTTAACTCTGGTGGAATTACTGGAACAACTTGCATTACCATCCACTCTGGTCTATTTCCTGAAATCCTAAATGCCTCTACAGTATCTAATCTTTTAATTAATTTAACCTTTTTTTGTTCACTGGTGCTTTCAAGCTCTTTCTTTATTTGACTAGATAATTTATCTAAATCAATTTCCTCTAGCAATTCTCTTAAAGCTTCTGCTCCCATTCTTGCTTTAAAAGAGCCTCTTCCATATTTTTCTTCTGCTTCATGGTATTCTTTTTCATTTAAAACCTGACATTTTTCAAGTCCAGATGTTCCTTTATCTACTACTACATAAGAAGCAAAATAAATTATTTTTTCTAAGTTTCTTGGTGAGATATCTAGCATTAAAGCTATTCTGCTTGGAATTCCTTTGAAATACCAAATATGTGCTACTGGTGCAGCAAGTTCAATATGTCCCATTCTTTCACGTCTAACTTTAGATTTTGTAACTTCAACTCCACAACGGTCACATACTATTCCTTTATATCTCACTCTTTTATATTTACCACAATGACACTCCCAGTCTTTTGTTGGTCCAAATATTCTTTCACAGAATAAACCATCTCTTTCTGGCTTTAATGTTCTGTAGTTAATTGTCTCTGGCTTTTTTACCTCGCCTTTTGACCATTCCCTTATTTTTTCATCTGATGCAACACCTATTTTTAATTTATTAAAAATATCTAATTCGTCCACTATTTTTCCCCCTAGACTTTATTAATATTTTTCTTGACTTAAACCTTAAAGCAATACTATCCTCTGCTCTTGCAATTCCCTCCTGTCGATTGCTCTATGGTTTTAAATCTATTAAATTAATTTAATTATTTTTAAACCTATTCGATAATGTCTTCATCATTATCAATATTATCATTAGCCAAATCATTATCAAATAACAACTCATCGCCCTCTTCATCTAATTCTTCAAATAGCTCATTATCTGATTCTAAATCACTATTATTTTCTAATAGCACATCATCTTCCATTTCTTCTTCATATCCGTCTAAATCTTCGTCTTGTACAACTTGCTCTTCAGATAATAATTTCTTTTCTTGTTCTGGGTCGTATTCTATACCTTCTTCAATGTTTTCTTTTAATTCAAGTTCTTCATTATCTTCTGAATATAGACGAACATCTAATCCAAGAGATTGTAATTCTTTAACTAAAACCTTAAAGCTTTCTGGAACTCCTGGTTCTGGCACATTTTCGCCTTTAACTATTGCTTCATATGTTTTTACTCTTCCTACAACATCATCAGATTTAACTGTTAACATTTCTTGAAGTGTATATGCAGCACCATAAGCTTCTAGCGCCCAAACTTCCATCTCTCCAAAACGTTGTCCACCAAATTGTGCTTTACCTCCTAAAGGTTGTTGAGTAACAAGTGAGTATGGTCCAGTTGAACGAGCATGTATTTTATCATCTACTAAATGGTGTAATTTTAACATATACATTACACCAACTGTAATTGGCTTATCAAATGGATCTCCTGTTCTTCCATCATATAAAATTGTTTTTCCATCTTTACTCATTCCTGCCTGTGCTAGTAATTCTTCAACATCTGCTTGAGTAGCTCCATCAAATACTGGTGTAGATACTTTCCAACCTAATGCTTTTGCGGCTCCACCTAAGTGAACTTCTAAAACTTGACCTAGGTTCATACGAGAAGGAACTCCTAGTGGATTAAGTAAAATGTCTATTGGAGTACCATCTGGCATAAATGGCATATCCTCTTCAGGCAATACTCTTGAAATAACACCTTTGTTACCATGACGACCAGCCATTTTATCTCCAACTGATATTTTTCTTTTAGTTGCTATGTAACATCTAATAATTTGGTTTACTCCAGGTCCTAATTCATCTGAATTATCTCTAGTAAAGATTTTTACATCAACAATTGTTCCTGCCTCTCCATGAGGTACTCTTAAAGATGTATCTCTTACTTCTCTTGCTTTTTCACCAAATATAGCTCTTAAAAGTCTTTCTTCAGCTGTTAACTCTGTTTCTCCCTTTGGAGTAACTTTACCTACTAAAATATCTCCTGGTCTAACTTCCGCACCAATTCTTATTATTCCGTTTTCGTCCAAATCTTTTAAAGAATCATCACCAACATTTGGTATATCACGTGTAATCTCTTCTGCTCCAAGTTTTGTATCACGACATTCGCAATCATATTCTTCTATATGTATTGATGTAAACACATCTTCTTTAACTAGTCTTTCATTTAACAAAATAGCGTCTTCATAGTTATAACCTTCCCAGGTTGAGAAAGCAACTAATACATTTTTACCTAAAGCCATTTCTCCGTTACTTGTTGATGGTCCATCTGCTATGCTATCTCCTTTTTTTACAATTTCACCTTTTTTTACAATTGGTTTCTGGTTTATACATGTACCACCATTTGTTCTTTTAAATTTACGAAGTTTATGAGTAATTTTCTTACCATTATTATATTTTACTGTTATAGAGTCACCTGTTACTTTTTCAACAACACCGTCATCTTGAGCTAATACTAATATTCCAGAATCTTTAGCAGCTCTATATTCAATTCCTGTTCCAACTATTGGGCTTTCTGTAATCATAAGTGGAACAGCTTGACGTTGCATGTTTGCACCCATTAACGCTCTTTTTGCATCATCGTGCTCTAAAAATGGTATCATAGCTGCAGCAATTGAAACCAATTGTTTTGGCGAAACATCTACATATTGAACTCTATCTCTATCTACTTCAATTACTTCGTTTTTAAATCTAACTCTAACTCGTTTGTTTTCAAGTCTTCCATTTTTGTCAACTGGTTCAGATGCTTGAGCAATTATGTAATTATCTTCTACATCTGCACTCATGTATTCAACAATATCTGTTAATTTGTGAGTTTCTGGGTCTATTTTACGATATGGTGTTTCAATAAAACCATATTCATTAATATTTGCGAATGATGAAAGTGCTGAAATTAATCCTATGTTTGGTCCTTCTGGAGATTCTATTGGACACAATCTACCATAGTGTGTATAGTGAACGTCACGAACCTCAAACCCAGCTCTTTCTCTTGTTAAACCTCCAGGTCCTAACGCTGAAATTCTTCTTTTATGTGTTAACTCAGAAAGAGGATTTGTTTGATCCATAAATTGTGACAATTGTGAACTTCCAAAGAATTCTCGAATTGCTGATGTTATTGGCTTAGTGTTTATTAATGTTTGTGGTGTAACAACATCTAAATCTTGAATTGTCATTCTTTCACGAACAACTCTTTCTAATCTTGTTAAACCAATTCTAAATTGATTTTGTAATAGCTCCCCAACTTGACGAATTCTACGGTTTGACAAATGGTCGATATCATCTGGTTTTCCTAATCCATGTGAAAGATTTAATAAATAGTTAATTGATGCAATCATATCTTCTGTTGTTATATGTTTTGGAACTAATTCATCATATCTTTCTTGCAAAGCTTTAACCAAATCTTTTTCTTCTGTATTGTCTATAATACTTTTTAAAACATTATAATTAACTAGTTCTTTAAAATGTAACTTACTTAAATCTACTGTTGGTAAAACTTTATGAATATTAACTGTTGAGTTACCAATAATTCTAACTTTTCTTTCTCCAAGCATTATATCTACAATATTTATTCCTGAATTTTGAATATTCTCTGATGCTTCTTCAGAAATAATTTCTCCTGCTTGTACAAGTACTTCTCCTGTTTCGCTGTCTATAATATCCTCTGCTGCTATTTGGCCTTTTATTCTTGTTGCCAACGCAAGTTTTTGGTTGAATTTATATCTACCAACTTTTGCCAAGTCATATCTCTTATTATCATAGAATAAGCCATTAAACAAATTTCTTGCAGCATCTGCTGTTGGAAGCTCTCCAGGTCTTAGCTTTTTATATATTTCTATTAACGCTTCATCTTGATCTTTAATTGTATCTTTTGAAATTGTAGCTAAAAGCATTTCCTCATCACCAAATAATCCCCTTATTTGGTCATCTGAAATTACACCTATTGCTCTTAACAATGTTGTTACAGGAACTTTTCTTGTTCTATCTACACGAACCCAAAAAATATCGTTTCCGTCTGTTTCGTACTCTAGCCAAGCACCACGAAGTGGCATTACAGTTGATGTATATGTTTTCTTTCCTGTTTTTGTATCAAATTCTTCTGCATAATAGCATCCAGGACTACGAACTAACTGACTTACTACAACTCTTTCAGCTCCATTAATTACAAATGTACCACTATCTGTCATTAAAGGAAAATCTCCCAAGTAGATTTCTTGCTCTTTAATTTCACCTGTTTCACGATTAATTAATCTTACTTTTACATGTAATCTTGTTGAATATGTAGCATCTCTTTCTTTAGCTTCTTCTACTGTATATTTAGTTTTTTCTTCCATGTAATAATCGAAAAATTCAAGAACTAAATTTCCAGAATAATCTTCAATTGGTGAAATATCCTTTAATACTTCTCCTAATCCTTCTTCTACAAACCAATCATAAGAATCTTTCTGAACTTTAATTAGGTTTGGCATTTCAATATGGTCACCAACTTTTGCGAAATTTTTACGAGATACTTTCTCGTAATTAACTTCTTTAATTTTCAAAAAAATCACTCCTCGATAAAAATATTAAGCAGATTTTATTTTATAAAAGAAGTCCTTCTCAAATATCAATTTGCGTAAGGTTTTAGCATTTTTATTTGTCTGCTTTTACAAACTAAAATACGATAAACCGCTCCTTGTATTTGATTCCTCTTCTTTTATTTAAAACTAAGATTATAAAACAGCAATAAAAGAGCTGTTGAAAAACTCGAGTTTTTCAACTGGCTCTAGGTTTCTATTAAATTATGCTTTCTTCTATTCTTTTTATTTTAACCACCCTTATTTTTCTCTTTCTTAGGTTAAAATTCATTTATAGCAAATTTATATTATAATACCATATTTTTCTTACGGATGTCAATAGTTTTAAGGATTTTATATAAAAAAAGCCCCTATACATATATTGCATAAAGGCGGGGACCGCGGACCTTTTGGCAGATACATACTACCAATCCTTTCATTTTTATTTTCCCCTTCATACATCGGAATTGACCTCCGACATCTTTATTTTAGCATATTTTACCTTTATTTTCAACATAACGTCATGATATTAACTCAATAGCTGTGACAAAGTTACTGGTCAACCTATCGTTATTTTAATGTTCGCGCCAGTAATTATATATATAATCACTAAGGCAGGACAGATATAATTTCAAGGCTGACTAGTAACGTTACAAATCCGTGCAAGTGATTAGTTATAAAAAAATCTTGACAAAAAAATACATTATATATTAAAATCTAAAATGTATTTTTTATTTAGAAAGAAGGGGTTTAATAATTATGGAAAATTTACCTATATTTATAAAATACATATTAACAGCAATTGTAGGAATGATACCTGTAATAGAATTAAGGGGTGCAATACCAATTGGTGTATTTACATTTAATTTAAATTACATAGAATCTTTTATATGTAGCTTCATTGGGAATATTATTCCTGTATACTTTATTGTAAAATATATTAGACCTTTATTTGATTTTTTTGGAAGGTGGAAACCTTTTAAAATTATTATAGATTGGGCTTCCGAAAAAGCCACAAAGAAAATTGAAGAAAATACAAGGCTTCAAAACTTTGCAGCTCTAGGAATATTCCTTTTTGTTGCAATTCCTCTTCCAGGAACTGGAGCATGGATTGGTTCTTTAATAGCAAACTTTTTGGACTTACCACCTAAAAAGGCAATCCCTCCAATTGTTTTAGGCGTAATAACTGCAGGTATTATAGTTCTTGCTATAACAGCAGCTGCCAATGGAGGAATTCAATATTTGTTACAGAGAAATTAAAAATTATTATATATCTTTCATATCTCTATATTTTTTAAAGAATACAATAGCTATTACAATAGTTCCAATTGTTGCCAAAAATATTACTATGTAATTTGTCCCTGTTTTTGGTAACACCTTTATTGTTGACGTTGTATTCTCTTTTTTTGCATTATTTTCATTAACAATTGTTTGGGGCTCTTTTTCATCTTCTGTTTCAGTTGGTGTAACTGGTTCATCAGTTTCTGTTGGAATTATTGGTGTAGTTTCCTCAATATTTAACGTTTTCACTAATTTATCCAATTTATATTGTATATTGTTTATGTCAGTAATATCTATATTATCTGTACTTATCTCTAATGTTTCTCCTTGTACATTTTCATTAACCTTAAATGTCCATTTACATGCATCTAAACTCGTAAATTTCTCATTAGAATTACTTAATAGTTCTATTTTATTCAATCCATAATCCACCCAGTTATTATTAATCCATTTGTTTTGTAATGTTAATTTACTATCATCATAATTAAGTTTTGTACTAATAAAACTCAAACCAGCACTGCAATTTGCCCTTAAAGTTACTGTAAAAACATCTCCTGATTTCAGTGTTTCCTTATCTAAAACTAATTCAGCAGTTGCAGTTGAATCAGCTGCCATAACCATTGAAACATTAATTAGACTAAAAAGTGCAATAGTAATTATCATCTTTACAAATTTTTTCATTTTAAAAATCGGTCCTTTCTTAACTTTTTTAATATTTTGTTTTTTTATTTTATAATACTTGTATTATAAAGTCTATAATTATTAATTATTACCATATCTTTTATATCTATTTTTTTGTCTTTATTTACATCTGCTGCTATTTGATATATCTCATCAAAATTTGCAATTGTACCATATAGTCTATAATTATTAATCTTAATCATATCATTTATATCTGCATTTCCATCCCCTGTTGTATCTCCAGCTACTATTGCAGTATATTTTGCTTTTTCTACATCACCATCTAATACTTGTATTTCCATTCCAGTTCCTATTTTTCCTTCAATTATTTCAACATTTTTATGAGTAATAACTATTCTGTAGCGTTCACAGAAGTTACTTTTAAACTTATCAATTGAAGTATTAGGACTAATTCCTAATAATATTGAATCATCTATATAATACTTACTATCATCATTCAATATTTTTTCATCTTCTTCTCCTACAATAATTTCTTGGAGAGCTGTCTTTGTTACTCCATTTTCTGTATATCTTATTGTTACTCTTTCTTTTCCAACAGCTAAATTATTACCATCTACTACTATTATATTTTCATCTTCTGCATTTATAGTTTTTGTGCTTCCATTATTATATGTTGCTGTTACTACCATTCCAGTTTTATCAAAGTTTTGTCCTTCTATATAGCTTGTTTTTGCTGGTGGCGTTGTTATTTCTATTCCTGTTAATCTTTTTTCAGATACTGTTATTTCTTGTGTAGTAGTCTTTGTTACTCCTTTTTCTGTATACCTTATTGTTACACTTTCTTTTCCAAGAGCTAAATTATTACCATCTACTACTATTATATTTTCATCTTCTGCATTTATAGTT
>CAMJCT010000012.1 GCA_946404215.1 uncultured Clostridium sp.
AGAACCTCAGCCTTCCAAGCTGATGACGTGGGTTCGATTCCCACTACCTGCTCCAGGAAAGAACCCTTTTAAAGGGTTCTTTTATCATGTCTTCAAAAATGCATACTAAAACAAGTGTTAGCCTTGACAAACAAATAATATAGTAATATAATGTTAACTATAGCTAACAATTTTCAAGATATACAGTTAAATTGCTAGAATAATGAGAAAAAATGGTTTATTAAATTAGAAAGGGATTATCTTATGAGTAAAAAACTATTGGAAATAAAAGATTTGTATGTTAATGCTGGAGAAAAAGAAATATTAAAAGGAATAAATTTAACAATAAACAAAGGTGAAATACATGTAATAATGGGGCCAAATGGTTCTGGAAAAACAACGACAGCTAATGTAATATTAAATAATCCGGTATATCAAAAAAAGTCTGGAAATATTATATTTAACGAAGAAGATATAACAAATTTAAAAACTGATGAAATTGCAAGAAAAGGAGTTTTTATGTCATTCCAACTGCCTGAAGAGATTCCAGGAGTATCGGTAACTAATTTTCTAAAATATGCAAAAAATAAAATTACAGGAGAACCAATAAAAGTATTTCAATTTAAGGAAGAACTAAAACATTATATGGAAGAATTAAAAATGAATTCTAAAAATATGGAAAGAAGTTTAAACGTAGGATTTTCTGGAGGAGAGAAAAAGAAGAATGAGATTCTTCAAATGCTTGTTTTAAATCCGAAGCTTGCTATCCTAGATGAAACAGATTCGGGTTTAGATGTTGATGCTATAAAAACAGTTTCTAAGGGAATTGAAATGTTCAAAAATGAAAATAATGCCATACTTATTATTACACATAATACAAAAATTCTACATAGTTTAAAAGCAGATTATGTTCATGTTTTGGTAAACGGTAAAATTGTAAAAACGGGAACATATGAGCTTGCAAGAGAGATTGAAGAAAATGGATATTCACAATATAAATAATAAAATCAAAATGTTTTTACTGAAATACAAATAAATGATTAAAATGAAAGCTGGTCAATGAATGACCAGCCTATATGGGTGTTTTGTTTATGTGATTTTTGTTTTTGGGCTTATGTAGTTAAAATAACTCAACCTGGTCTAAACCTGATGAGATAGGCATAGTTTTCTCTACTACTACTATAAAATGAAACTGTAGCAGAAAGAAAAGATTTGATGTCGATCAACCGGTCGTTTTTCATAAGAAACACCTCCAAGAATTTTTGCGATTTCATTATAACGCTAAAATATGAATTTGTAAAGTATTTTGAAAGGAAAATTTATAATGTCGAAAACTAATATAGACGAAATAAATAGAAATATATATGATATAAAAAATAAGGATAATTATGATTTTAAAATAGAAAAGGGATTAACAGCTAAGATAATAGATGAAATATCTAGTCAAAAAAATGATCCTGAATGGATGAGAAAATTTAGATTAAAAGCACTAGAGGTATACAATAAATTAGAGTTTCCTACATGGGGACCGAATCTTTCAGAATTAAATATGAAAGAAATTGCTACATATGTAAGACCAAAAGCGAAGCTGAACAGTAAATGGGAGGATGTACCTCAAGATATAAAGGAAACTTTTGATAGGCTTGGAATTCCAGAAGCAGAAAAAACATCTTTGGCTGGTGTTGGAGCACAGTACGATTCTGAGGTTGTTTACCATAGTATGAAAGAAGAGTTAATAAAACAAGGAGTTGTTTATACAGATATGGAGACAGCTGTAAGAGAATATCCTGAATTGGTTAAAGAGCATTTTATGAAATGTGTTCCATTATATGACCATAAATTTGCAGCTTTACATGGTGCGGTTTGGTCAGGAGGTTCATTTGTTTATGTACCAAAAGGAGTAAAAGTAGATATACCTCTTCAATCATATTTTAGATTGAATTCACCAGAGTCAGGTCAATTTGAGCATACTTTGATAATAGTAGAAGAAGGAGCTTCACTTCATTTTATAGAAGGATGTTCAGCACCTAAATATAATAAAGTGAATTTGCATGCAGGTTGTGTTGAATTATATGTTAAAGATAATGCATATTTGAGATACTCAACAATAGAAAATTGGTCAAAAAACATGTTTAATCTAAATACTAAAAAAGCAATTGTTGGTAAAAATGCAAAAATGGAATGGGTTTCTGGCTCTTTTGGCTCAAAAATATCTATGCTATATCCAATGAGTATATTAAATGGAGAAGGTGCAAAAACAGAATATACTGGAATATCATTTGCAGGTAAAGGACAAAATTTGGATAACGGGTTTAAAGTAGTTCATAATAGTACAAATACATCAAGTGTAGTAAATGCAAAATCAATTTCAAAAAATGGTGGAAAGTGCACATATAGAAGTTTAGTGAGAATAAATGAAAATGCAAAAAAGTCGAAATCATCGGTATCTTGTGAATCGCTAATGTTGGATGATTTTTCAATTTCAGATACGATACCAACAAATGATATAAGGACAGATGATGTAGAATTTTCACATGAGGCTTCTATTGGAAAGCTAAGTGATAAAACAATTTTCTATTTAATGAGTAGAGGTTTATCAGAAGAAGATGCAAAAGCTATGATTGTTAGAGGCTTTGCATATCCTATAGCAAAAGAATTACCAGTAGAGTATGCAGTGGAAATGAATAATCTAATAAATCTTGAGCTTGAGCGGAACAATAGGCTAGAGAAAGAATATTTTAGCGTATTTTGTTAACACTAATATAAAAGGAAGATGAAAAAATATGGAATTAAACGAAACTACAGTTAGAACTTCAAAAAATTTTAATATTAATAATATAGAAATTGATGATATAGAAGTGCCAGAAATAATTGATAATTTTTACAATATAGATATTATAAAAGAATCTGAAGATATGGAAATAGGATATGATGTTCAAAAAGTTAATTTAAAATTTGGATTAGGGAATTATTTAACAGATTTAGTTAATAAAAAATCAAATTGTAAATTTAAATTAGAGATTAATGATAAAAAAAACACTGTAAATAAAATGAATTTTAATTTTGATAATGAAAACAGAGTGTTGTTTGAAAACATAGAAATAACAGCAAACAGAGGCTCTAATTCAACAATTGTTATAGAATATAGTGTGGATGGAAAAGAAAAGATTAGCGAAAAATATATACATAATGGAATAATAAGAGTTGCTGCTAGAGAAGATTCGAATATAAATGTAATAATTGTTAATTTAATGGATGAAAATTCAAATAATTTTATGGCGATAGAAAATTTAATAGAAGCCAATGCGAAGGTAAATTATACTATTATTGATTTTGGAGGAAAAAATAGTGTTACAAATTATTATTCCAATTTATTAGGAAAAAATTCATATAATAATTTGAAAACAATCTATTTAGGGAAAAAAGATCAATTATTTGATTTAAACTATATTGGAGAATTAAGAGGTGAAAAATCAAATATTGATATTGATGTTCAAGGTGCATTGAAGGATACATCAAGAAAACACTTTAAAGGTACTATTGATTTTAAGAAAGGTGCTAAAAAATCAATCGGAAATGAAAATGAAAGTTGTATGTTATTATCAGATAGTGCTAAATCATTAGCATTGCCTATTTTGCTTTGTTCTGAAGAAGATGTTAAAGGAAATCATAGTTGCTCTGCTGGAAAAATAGGAGAAAAAGAGTTGTTTTATATTATGAGTAGAGGATTTGAACTAAAAGATGCTCTAAAACTAATGGTTAGAGCAAGGTTTAATAAAATCCTTAGATGTATAAATGACGAACAACTCAAGAAGCAAATTTTAAATGAAATTGATGAGAGATTAGATTAAAATGTAGAAATGCAAGAAAGGAAAAATAATGAGTATAGAGAATATAAAAAAAGATTTTCCATTATTAGAAAATAATAATATATCATATTTAGATAGTGCTGCAACAACTCAAAAACCACAATATGTTATAGAAAAGGTTGAAGAATTTTATAAAAAATATAATGCAAATCCACATAGAGGAGCATATAGTTTGAGTGTAGACGCAACAGAAGAATATGAAAATACAAGAACAAAGATTGCAAAATTTATAAATTCAAAGTATAAAGAGGAGATTATTTTTTCAAAAAATGCTACTGAAAGTTTAAATTTGATAGCTTATTCATATGGAATGGAAAATTTAAAAAAAGGTGATGAAATTGTGTTATCAATAATGGAACATCACTCTAATTTAGTACCATGGCAAAAAGTTGCTAAAGTTACAGAAGCTACGCTAAATTATATGTATATTAATAGTGAGTATGAGTTGTCAGATGAAGAAATAGAGAGAAAAATCACTGATAAAACTAAAATAGTTGGAATTACACATGTGTCAAATGTACTTCGGAACAGTTAATAATATAAAAAAAATAATAAAGTATGCTCACAAAAAGGGAGCTATTGTTGTTGTAGATGCTTCACAGAGCATTCCGCATATGAAAATAGATGTACAGAGTTTAGATTGTGATTTTTTAGTGTTTTCTGGTCATAAAATGTTAGCACCTCTTGGAATTGGTGTATTATATGGAAAAAGAGAGAGACTTAATAAAATGGCACCATTTTTAATGGGAGGGGATATGATTGAATATGTTTATGAACAAAGTACTACATTTGCACCACTTCCAAACAAGTTTGAAGCCGGAACACAAAATGCTGAAGGTGTAATTGGACTTGGAGCTGCTATTGATTATATTGAAGGTATAGGATATAATAAAATTCAGAAGATAGAAGAGGAAATCGTTGATTATGCAAAAGAAAAATTATCAAAATTGGAATATATTGAATTATATATAACTCCCAATAAAGAAAATCATTCTTCTGTAATATCTTTTAATGTAAAAGGTATACATCCTCATGATGTTGCAAGTATATTGGATAAAGAAAAAATTTGTGTTCGTTCAGGAAATCACTGTGCACAGCCATTGATTAGATTTTTGGGAGTTGATTCTACATGTAGAGCTAGTTTTTACTTTTATAATACAAAAGAAGATGTTGACAGATTAATTAAAGCTTTAAATAAGACATATAAGATATTTGAAAAATATATAAAAAATAATAAGGAAGAAAAATAATGGATGATTTAACTGATGTATATAATGAATTGATTATGGAACACAGCATGAACTCGTATAATAAAAAGAAATTACAAGATGCAGATTATTGCGAGGTTGGACATAATCCTAATTGTGGAGATGAGATAACTTTAGAAGTAAAAATGAATGGAACGATAATACAAGATATGGCATTTTTAGGACATGGATGTGCAATTTCTCAGGCTTCAACATCAATAATGATAGACACATTAAAAGGAAAGACTATAGAAGAGGCAAAAGAGATAATTAAAACATTTATAGCAATGATAAAAAGAGAAATAACAGATGAAGAAGAATTAAAAAAATTAGAAGATGCTATAGCATTTAAAAATGTATCAAATATGCCAGCTAGAGTAAAGTGTGCACTCCTAGCGTGGCACACAATGGAAAAGGGAATAGAAAATGGATAATAGAAGAATTTTATTAGGTATGAGCGGTGGAGTTGATAGTAGTGTATCTGCTTTGCTCTTAAAGAAAGAAGGATATGAAGTTATAGGAACAACTATGGATCTTTTTGCTGGAAGCAGTTGTTGCAATATAAATACATATATTGATGCAAAGAATGTTTGCAGTCAAATAGGTATACAACATTTTACTGTAAACTATCAGAAACAGTTTAAAAAATATGTTATAGATGATTTTATAGAGTGCTATAAAAATTGTAAAACTCCTAATCCTTGTATAGAGTGTAACAAATATATGAAGTTTGGACTAATGTGGGAAAAGGCAAAAGAGATAGGGTGCAATTATATAGCAACAGGTCACTATGCAAAAACAGAGTTCAGCAAGGAATATGGTAGATGGGTTTTAAAAAAATCTAATGCTAATAAAAAAGATCAAAGTTATGTTTTATGGAATATTCCTAAAGAATTAATTGAACATGTGGTTTTTCCTTTGGCAGATTTTAAAAGTAAAAGTGAGATTAGAAAAATTGCAGAAGAAAACAACTTGAAAGTTGCTAATAAGCCAGATAGCGAAGATATATGTTTTGTTCCAGATGGTAATTATAAAAGTTTTTTAGAAAAAAATTCTGATATTAGACCAAAGGAAGGAAATATAGTTAATTCTAAAGGAGAAATTTTAGGAATACATAGTGGAATATATAATTATACAATAGGGCAAAGAAAAGGTCTGGGAATATCATATAAAGTTCCTTTGTTTGTAATAGGATTTAATAAATTAAAAAATGAAGTAATTGTAGGTGAAGAAAATCAGTTATATAAAAATGAGGTTTTAGTTAATGATATAAACTTATTGCTTTTTGATAAAATAGATAAGGCAATAGAAGTAGATGTTAAAACAAGATATTCTTCAAAAGTTGCTAAAGCTAAGATTATTCAAAGTGGAGAATATATAAAAATTAACTTTTATGAGCCTCAAAAAGCAATTACTCCTGGTCAATCTGCAGTGTTTTATATTGGAGATATTGTTGTTGGAGGAGGGAAGATTACCTGATTATAGTTACTGTTCAGTCTTAAAATTAGAATTGTTCTGCTTAATCGTGATTACTATCTAAATATTTTTCGAATAATCTCGGCTTCTTTGCATTATCAAGTCGCATTCGATTAATTCTCAAAATATTTAGATAGTAATCACTTAGCTAAGGACTTCTAATTAAATATGACTGAACAGTAACTAGTTATATAATAAAATTATAAAAAAAATATTGCTAATTGTAAAAAATAAATATATAATGATTAGGAGTAAAGTTTCGAAATATATTTATGAATAGGAGATGTAGTATTTGAAAAAGAAACAAATAGTATTTTGGTCTATATTAGCGATAGGTTTAGTTGTTTTAATATCATCAGTAATAGTATCTTTAATGGAGTTTGCAATTAAAGGTATTAATAATGGTGATTTTTTTGAGTTTAATAGTTCAGATACTATAAAATTAATTGCAAGTCAAGAAAATAAAGAGTTAGTAGAAAATATGCTTATACCGTATGCAGATTCTAAGGGGTATAATATAGATGTGGATTATGCAGGTACATTAGAAATAATACAAAGATTAAATGAAGGAGAAAAATATGATGCTGTTTGGCTTTCAAATTCAATATGGGGGTATATGTTAAATGATTCTATAAAACTCACAGAGTCGAAATTTACTAATATAAGCCCTATAGTGTTTGGAATAAAAAGGTCTAAAGCGGAAGAATTAGGGTTTATAGATAAAACTGTTCAAACACAGGATATAGTAAATGCAATATCTGAAGGAAAACTTAAGTTTAGCATGTCTAATCCATCTAGTACAAATAGTGGAGCTTCAGCATATTTAGGAATGCTATCAACTTTAGCTGGAAATCCAGAAGTGTTAACAAAGGAAAAAATTGATAATAATGATGTTAAAGAAAATTTAAAATCATTTTTTACAGGGTTAGAAAGATCCTCTGGAAGCGAAGATTTTTTGGAAGAGATGTTTTTAAAAGGGGACTATGAATCAGTATTTACATATGAATCATCTATAATAAATATAAATAAAAAACTAGAAAAGCAAGGAAAAGAGATACTATATGCAGTTTATCCTGTTGATGGTGTTTCAATTGCAGATAGTCCATTTGCTTATATAGATAATAAAGATGATACTAAAAAGCAAATATTTAAAGAATTACAAGGTTATATTCTAAGTAATGAAGGACAAGATTTTTTACTAAAATGTGGTAAGAGGACATGGTATGGTGGCATTAATTCCGAAGTGGACAAAGGTACATTTAATCCAAATTGGGGAATTGATACATCAAAATATATTACACCAATAAAATATCCAAGTACGGAAGTTATAAGAATTGCCTTAAATATGTACCAAACAGAGTTAAGAAAACCAATTCATATAGCATTTTGTTTGGATTATTCTGGAAGTATGACTGGGCAAGGAATAAAAGATTTAAAAGCTGCAATGGATTATATTCTTACTGATAAGGCGTCAAAAGATTTAATCCAATTTTCAGAAAAAGATAAGATTGATATAATTCCGTTTAATACAAATGTGGGTAATAGTTGGTATACTTCAAATGGAACGAAAACAAGTGAAATATTAGATAATATAAATAAATATGAACCTTCTGGAATGACAGCTATTTATCCAGCTGCAAGTAAAGCTTTAGATATTCTTAAAGATGAAGATGGTGATAAATATAATTTGTCAGTTGTCTTAATGACAGATGGAATTGGAAATATTGGAAATTATATATCTCTAGAAAGAGAATATAAAAAAATTAATAAACAGATTCCAATATATTCAATAACATTTGGAGAAGCAGATGAAGACCAATTGGAAGAAATAGCTTTGCTTACAAATGGAAAAATATTTGACGGAAGGTATGATTTAATAAAGGCATTCAAAGAGGTTAGAGGATATAATTAGAAAGGGAAAAACCTATGAAAAATTCATCAATAATATCAGCATTATTACGGTGGAACATTTTTTGCTGTACCATATTTAGCATTATCAGCAGGATTGCTACCTTCGCTTGCTATTGGAGCATGTGCATTTGGCGCAGGAGAATTAGTTTTTAGAACAACAACTAGTAAGATTTCTGTGGATAGAGAAAATATTAATGAGGTATTAAAGGAAGCAAAAAATAAGAACCAACAAATAGGTGAAATGATTTCAAAATTAGAGAGTGATTCATTAAAAAATAACGTTAAAGAAATAACTGAAACTGTAGATAAAATAATAAAAGCACTCGAGAAAAATAAGTCTAAATATAAAAAAATGAATAACTTTTTTAACTATTATTTACCAGTCACACTAAATATATTGAAAAAGTATGATGAAATAGAAAACCAAAGACTTACATCAGAGGACGGAAAAAAATTCATGCTTCAAACAGAAAGTATGATAAATAAAATAAATAGTGCGTTTAAAAGTCAATTGGACAATTTATATCAATCTGATATTGTGGATACAGATGCAGAAATGAAAGTGTTTGAGACAATGTTAAAAGCTGATGGATATGATACAAGTAATGATTTCAGAAAAGATAATAAGGAGGGGTAAATTTTGAAAGGAAAGAAATATATAGGAATTGCTATATTTGTAGTTTTAATTTTAGTAATTATTGGTATAAAGATATACAGCGATAAACAAAAAGATGAAAGTGATAAGACAGCAGATTTAACTACTATATATGTTGCAACAGGAGGAGGAAAAGAAGATTTTATTGCTGATGAAGATGTTATTAGAATTATGCGAGAAAAATATAAATTGAATATAGTTTATGATTCCTGGAGTAATGGAAAGTTAATAAAAAATCCTTTGGTTAGAGAAGATGGAGAGACAAAATACGATGCAATGTTTTGTTCAGATCAGAGATTTTATGATTATTATAAGTTAGCGCCAGATAAGGCTAAAGGAGAAGCGGATAGATACCAAGTTACACAAGGAGGGCTTACTCTTAATACTCCAATTGTTATATATAGTTGGGATACAGTAGTAAGTAAATTGGAAGAAGAAGGTATAGTAGTTCAAAAAGATGGAGTCTATTATATATCTGATATGGATAAGATGCTAGAATATATATTAAATGGGAAAAAATGGGCTGATATTGGATTGAATGAACTATATGGAAATATCAATATTTCATCTACAGATCCTGTAACATCATCACCAGGAGCAACATACTATGGTTTACTTTTATCAATTATGTGTAAAAGTCAAGTTACAAATGAATCTGCTGAATCTAATTTGCCTAAGTTAAAAGAATTTTATATTAAATCTGGATATATGAATAATACACCAGCAGATTTATTTGAAAGATACTTAAAAACCGGTGCAGGAGGAGAGCCATTAATAGTTGATTACGAAAAATCAATAATTAATTTTGCAAATTCTAATCCAAAAGGTTTTGAACAAGTAAAAGATAAAATAAGAATACTATACCCAACACCTACAATATGGAATTCACATTGTATAGCATCTTTTAATGAAAAAGGTAATAAGTTTTATCAAGCATTTGAAGATCCTGAAATACAAGCTATAGCATGGGAAAAATATGGATTTAGAACTGGAATAACTGGTGGAAGTTATGATGTGTCTAAATTTGGAATAGGTGTACCTCAAACTATAAAAAGTACAGTTACAAGTTTGAAGATGGATATGTATAATAAACTTATTGAATATCTTAAATAAAAACAAGGCAAAATACAACGATTGTGGACGTTTTTAAATGGTTGTTTAGAAAGGAAAGTGTAAAAAGAATGGAAAATTTAGAAATTAATGTTAAAAAAGAGATTAAAGAAGAGGATGTAAAAGAATTAGTTAATTCAGATATTAAAATAACAGAGGAGAAGATCGAGAATTCATTGAATTATGATTCTCTATCTGATGAAGAGAAAGCAGCAATTGAAGAGTTTAACAAAAAAATTGATGTTACAGATTCTACTCAGGTGTTACAATTTGGTTCAAAAGCTCAATCAAAAATATCTCAGTTTTCTGATAGTGTTTTAGAGGGAGTTAAAACAAAAAATATTGGAGAAGTTGGAGATGTATTGTCTAATTTAGTTGGAGAAATTAAGTCTTTTGATGCAGATATTAATTTAGATACTAAATCAAATGTATTTTCAAAATTCTTTAATAATGCAAAGAAGCAATTGAATACTTTAGTTGCAAAATATAGTAAAATAGAGACTAATGTGGACAGAATTGAAAAACAGTTGGAAAATCATAAGCTACAAATGTTAAAAGATATTGCTATTTTTGATACAATGTATGAAAAGAATTTTGAATATTTTAAAGAAATTTCATTGTATATTATTGCAGGAGAGAGAAAGTTAGAAGAATTAAGAAATGTAGATTTGCCAAAATTAAGACAAGTAGCACAGGAGTCAGGTGAACAAATAGATGCTCAAAAGGTTCAGGATTTAGAAAATACAATTAATCGATTTGAGAAAAAAATATATGATTTAAAAACAACAAGGGTAATTTCAATTCAAATGGCACCTCAAATTCGTTTATTACAAAATAATGATGCTGAATTAGTTGAGAAAATCCAGAGTTCTATTACTAATACAATTCCATTATGGAAGAATCAAATTGTTCTTGCACTTGGCATTAATAATGCTAAACAAGCATTAGGAACACAAAAAGCTGTAACAGATTTAACCAATGATATGCTAAAGAAAAACAGTGAAATTTTGAAACAAGGTTCTATAGATATTGCGAAAGAATCTGAAAGGGCAATTGTTGATATTGAAACATTACAGGCTACGAATAAAAATATAATAGAAACTTTGGATAAGGTAATAGAAATTCATGAAAATGGAAGAATTAAACGTCAAGAAGCTGAAGCAGAATTACAAAATATAGAAAAAGAATTAAAAGATAAGATGCTTGAAATTAAGATGCCAAATAATAATTAAATATTTTGTGTTTTAACATCTTGAAAATAGATGTAGCAGGAAAAAGTAAGCAAAAAATGAAGGGAAATTTGTTATAAAATGGACAAGAATGATTTGTTAAAAAGCGTATATGAAGATTTTTTTGGGATTGGAAAGCTAGAAAAAGAAAATGAAAAGCTTTATAGAGATATAAAAAAACTTAAAGGAATAGATATAGAAGGCATTGAGGAAAGCATGCCTTCTATAGAAGTTAATGAAGAAAAAAGGAAAACTGCAGATATACAAAATAATGTGCATGGAGAAAATGAAAAATTATCAAAAGAAGAAAAAGATAAATTAATGGATAATTCATATAAAAAAATTGATGAATTACATCTTAAGAATGAGTCAAAGGAACTTTTGAAAAAAATTATAGAATATATGAGAAAATATAATGAAGGCGTAGAAAAAAGATTTATAGCTTTTAACATGTGTATTTATTCAGAAAATAAAGAAATTATAGAATCTGTACTTGACATATTGAATCAAAATATAAATTATTTTTCATATATGAAATATGGTAAAGCAGGAGTGGTTTCTTTTTATGATATTGATAAGGCAGAAAAATTGGATGAGATATACAGTTCAAACCATAATGTTATTGCTTTTAAAAAAATAAATGCAATTGATTTTAAGTCTCAAGAAGATAAAGAAAAAATTTTATATAGATTAAAAGAGAGATTAAATGAAAATGTCCAGAAAGCAATTACAATATTGGTTGCACCAAAAGAGGAAGAACTTTATAGCTTTTTTTCAGCGTCAGATGATCTAAAAAATGAATTTTCTGATTTTGAAATAGTAGAGGAAAAACCTGATATACAGGAAATATATAACGAGATTATTGATAAATTAAAAGATGAAACAGATGTGACAGAGAAAATTCAGGTAGAATTATTGGATTATATTTCTAATACATACAAAACCAGTGAATTGGTATATACAGACTATAGAGATAAATTGTTAAAATATATTATATTTAATAAGCAAGTTCCTACTTATGAAAAAGATAAATCTATTGATGAGATTTTTGAAGAATTAAATGAATTAGTAGGTTTGAAAAAGGTTAAAGAAGCTTTACACGATTTGGTTAATTTAAAAGAATTAAAAAATAGAGCAAACAATGAATTAAAAATAAAAGATGTAAATTTACATATGGTATTTTTAGGAAATCCTGGTACAGGTAAGACTACAGTTGCAAGAATGGTTGCAGAAATATTGTATAATCTAAAATATATTAAGAAAAATAAACTAGTAGAGGTTTCTAGTAAAGATTTAGTAGCAGAATATGTTGGACAAACAGCACCTAAGACTATGGCTGTTGTTCAAAAAGCATTAGGAGGAGTTTTGTTTATAGATGAAGCGTATTCTTTAGCAAGTGGAAATGGGCAAGCAAATGGGTACAACGAGGAAGCAATAGCTACTTTAATACAAGCAATGGAGAATTATAGAGATAATTTGGTAGTGATTTTTGCAGGATATACAAAGGAAATGCAGGCATTTTTGGACACGAATTCAGGTATTGTATCTAGAATAGGGTATACTTTAGAATTTGAAGACTATACAACAGAAGAATTAATAAAAATATTTGAAAATATGACATCTAAAGCTGGATTTATAGTAGAAAAAGAAGCAATAAATAAGTTGGAAAGTATAATAAATGAATATAGACAAACTAAAAATTTTGGCAACGCAAGATTTATTAGAAATGTTTATGAAAAAACTATTATTAAACATGCATCAAATATTAAAGAAAATAAATCAAAAAAAACTCTGAAGACTATAACAGAGCAAGATATAAGTGTAGATAATTTATTAAAGATGTGAATAGTATAAAAGAGTTTTTATAAAAAACACTTACAGGCCCTGAATTGTAACCAGAAATTAGTTACTAGTCAGCCTTAAAATATTTATATAGTAATCGCTTGCGCGGACTTCAAGTTATATAAGGCTGAGTAGTAACAGAAATAAAAATAAAAAAAATTCAAAAAATGCTTGACAAGGATTTAAAAAATTAGTATAATTAATCTCGTCGAAAGGACATGGTCGCATAGCTCAGCTGGGAGAGCATCTGCCTTACAAGCAGGGGGTCATAGGTTCGAGCCCTATTGCGACCACCATGTTTTTTACGGCCCGGTAGTTCAGTTGGTTAGAACGCTAGCCTGTCACGCTAGAGGTCGACGGTTCGAGCCCGTTCCGGGTCGCCATTTTTTTATAAAGAAATTTAATATGGCTTCATAGCTCAGTTGGTAGAGCAGGGGACTGAAAATCCCCGTGTCAGTGGTTCGATTCCACTTGAAGCCACCAAAAAAAAAACACCTTAAGGTGTTTTTTTATTATCATCAATTTTCATATTATTGCCATATCTTTTTATTTTTTTTGTAGTAGTTTTTTCAAATTCTTCATCACGTATTCCAAAACTTTTTATATGTTTATAGTTAGGAAGTTTTTTATTTACATTTGATACAACATCAGAAACAATTTTCCAAATTTCTTCTTTAGTAGGAACACTTCCTTTTAAATATTCTGTAATTGCCTGAATATCAGGGTAAATTTGAGCATTAATATATGTTTCATCATCGTTTTCTTTTTGAATCCCCAAAACTAAAGCTTCAGAAATTAGGGGATTATCATTTAAATAGTATTCAACTTCTTCAGGATAAATGTTTTTTCCGTTTTTTGTAACAATAACGCTTTTGCATCTTCCTGTAATATATAAATAGCCATTTTCATCTATTTTTCCTAAATCTCCTGTATGAAACCATCCGTCTACTATTGTTTGTTTAGTTTTCTCTTCATCTTCATAATATCCTAGCATAACATTTGGTCCCTTAACAATAATCTCGCCAACGCCTTCATCATTTGGTGATTCTATTTTATATTCAACATTAGGTATAGGAAGTCCACAGCTATCATCTTTTTGAAAGAAATCTGTATTTCCTGCAACTAGCGGAGAGCATTCTGTTAAACCGTACCCTTGTAATGTATTTAAATGTAAAGCTCTGAAATCAGCTACTATGTCTGGGTTTGCTGCAGCAGCTCCAACAATAAATACACGTAATCTTCCACCTAAAGTGTTTTTAACCTTATTTCTAACAATTTTTTTTATTAAAAAAGGTAAATCATTATAAGGGTTTTCATTATTTTCTTTTCTGTATTTAGTAGGTAATGTTTTGTTCATATTTTTTACAATATTTTTATGAACATTTTCTAATAATAGTGGAACACATAAAATAACAGAAGGGTGAAATTCTTGCATATTTTTTGCAATGTAGCGTAATCCCTCGCAATGTGTAATACTAGCTCCACTATATATTGGGAGTAAAAATCCTATAGTACATTCATATGTATGGTGTAAAGGGAGTACAGAAAAGAATAAATCACTTCTTTTTACTTTTACAATTCCGTAAATAGATAAAATATTAGAGCAAATATTTCTTTGAGATAAACATACTCCTTTAGCATTACCAGTTGTTCCAGAGGTGAATAATAAAATTCTTAATTCGTCAGGGTCAATTTCAATATTGTCAAAATCTGTTTTACCATTTAGATAAGAATCTTTGCCCTTAACCAAAAGAACATCAAAAGAATTGTTAATGTTTTCTTCTTCAAAAGTTACAAATAATGTATCGGGATTTTCTATTTTTTCAATATTATCTAAAATAGAATCAATATTTTTTTTATCTCCCAATATACAAACCGTTTGAGAAACGTTCATAAAATTAATAATATCATCTGTATGCAATTCTTTATCTAGAGGAACAACAATGCCCACAATACTTGCTGCAAGATATGAAACACACCATTTATAACTATTTTTACCAATTACGGCAATTCTTTTATTTAAAAAGCCTTTTTCTATAAGATTTGTTCCTAAATAAATGACATCATTTTTAAACTGTTCATAGTTAATAGAATAAATATTTCCAGTTTTATCTTTTAGTTTAAAAGCAGTTCTAGAACGATAAATATCTGAAGACCTATAAAGCATTTGCTTAAAGTTTGTAACTTCTTCTGTTTTATGGTATTTTTTTCTTAATTGATCTGCTATATTAATTTGTTTTTTCATATTAAAATTTCCTCCATAAAATAATACTATTATTTATATCTATAGAATGTAAAATTAGTAGGTTTTGTATAAATCACTTTTCCGTCATACAATGTTGAAGTTTCATTGTATAAAGGAATGTCAATAAATACAGTACATTTAAATTCTTCATTTTTATTGTTTATAATATTTATATCAAAAGATAGATTACAATTAATAGATTCAAGTGAAACGTTGCATTTTTTTAAAAGAGACCCATCATATGTAATAGGTGTCGAGGTATCTAAAATAGTGTAATCTGATTTAATATTGTTATTTACATAGCTAAGTGTAATTGGATTTGCTAAATTATTATAGAGTATTGGATTGTTTAAATCAGCTTGATTTTCTGAAGTTATATCAAAATCAAAATTGTTTTCAATAAGGTATTCATCATTAATATTACTTTTAGCAAATTGATTTAATCCTTTAAAATATATACTTGGTTGACCGAAGGATGGCATTTTGTTGAATTTTATATTTGTAATGCTAACTTTTTTTAATGTGTTCTCAGATGTTTTTTCTGAATTTTTTGTATTAATGAAAATGGCTATATCTGTATATTGATAAAGATTTTCTATAGTAAAATTACTTGCGGAACCAGTTTTATTTAAGGCATCACAATTGCTAAAGAAAATGATTTTGTTGATTGTAAAAATACTTTTTTCATTTTTATTAGCAAAAGATAATATCTGATTTTCAAATTGTTTTTTTAAAATGTATTTATTTAATAATAAATAGCCTAATATAAAAATTATTATAAGTAATAAAACAATTATAAATAATAATATTTTTTTATATTTATTCATATATTCCTCCTTAGTAAACATTTATATAATAGTATAAAAATCATATAAAATCAATACAAAAATGAAATCATTATAAAATAGTTGCAAAAAAATTCCAAACATAGTATAATAGAAAAGGTATTATAATAGTATAAAAAAGGAAAACTAAGGAAAGAGGTAAAAAAATGGATTATTTATATATACTAAGAGAGGCTTTAGTGTGGACAATAACAATATTTTGGTTGTATCAAATTATGATAAGCTTATGCTCATTAGTAAAAATAAAAGACAAACCATTAAAGGTTAATAAAAATCATAGATTTATGGCAATTATACCAGCACATAACGAAGAAGCAGTAGTTGCAAATCTTGTTGAAAGTTTAAAAAAACAGAATTATGATAAGAAATTGTATGATATATATGTAATAGCAGATAATTGCACAGATAATACAGCAAATGTTGCAAGAGAAGCTGGTGCAATTGTATATGAAAGATTTGATGAAACAAAAAAGACAAAAGGATACGCATTGAATTGGTTCCTAAAACAAAAAATGGAAGAAGAAGCACCATATGATGCATTTTTTGTTTTTGATGCCGACAATATAGTACATCCAGATTTTATAAAAAACATGAATAAAAAACTTTGCCAAGGAGAAGACGTAGTACAAGGATATAGGGATATAAAAAACCCAACTGATAGCTGGATTACAGCTGGATATGCAATTTTTTATTGGACAATGCATAGATTTTATCATTTAGCAAGATATAATATAGGTTTATCTCCATTATTAAATGGTACAGGTTTTATGGTAAAATTTGATGTTGTAAAACCACAAGGATGGGATACAGTTACACTTACTGAAGATATTGAGTTTTCGCTACAAAGAATAATAAAAGGAAAAAGACTTGGTTGGGCAACAGATGCAATAGTGTATGATGAACAACCAGTTGGATTTAAACAAAGCTGGTCACAAAGAAGCAGATGGACTGTAGGACACATCCAATGTATAAAAGAATATACAAAACAGCTAGCAATAGCTGCAAAAGAAAATAAAACAATGATGAATTTTGATGGCTTCTTATACATTATAGGAAGTATACCAATGTTTATAATAACTTTGGTATTACTTGCAACAAATTTCCTAATGTATGCTGGAAGTGTAATGACAGAGACAGAATTATTTATTAATGTTTTAAGATATTTAGTACCAACATTTTTATTACCAATAGTAACAGCATTAATTGTTATGGTATTAGATAGAAGACCAATAAAGCCAATGGCAAAAGGATTGGCTTGTTATCCTTTATTTATGGGGTCTTGGCTGCTAATTAATTTCAAATGTTTATTTAAAAGGGAAACAAATTGGGAAAAAATAAATCATGTAAGAAATATAAAAATTGGTGATGTTCAGGAAAGTTCTAAAGTTGAAGTTGTAGAAAAAATATAAAAAAACATAGGTAATAGTATATTTATTGTAAAGTATAAATATGCTATTATTTATTTTAAAACCAATAAAAACTTTACTTTTTTAATGTTTTGCTATATAATATACAAAAATAAAAAACAAAAGGAGAGAAAATACTATGCAGGGGAATAATAACCAGGACAAAGAGATAGAAGAGTTAGACATGAATCATTTAATGCAAATAAGAAGAGAAAAATTAAGAGAATTACAAGAAGATGGAAATGATCCATTTGAAATAACAAAATTTAATAGGACAAATACATCAGGAGAAATAAAGTCAAATTATGAAAAATTTGAACAAAAGGATGTAACTGTTGCTGGAAGAATAATAGCAAAGAGAATAATGGGGAAGGCATCATTTTGTACAATACAAGATTGTGATGAAAAAATACAAAGTTATGTAAGCATAAATGATCTAGGGGAAGAAAGTTATAAATCATTTAAAACATGGGATATAGGAGATATTATAGGAATAACAGGTTTTGTGTTTAAAACAAGAACAGAAGAAATATCAGTCCATGCTAAAGAAGTTAAGCTTCTTTCAAAATCTTTAAGACCACTTCCAGAAAAATTTCATGGCTTAAAAGATCCTGATTTAAGATATCGTCAAAGATATACGGACTTAATTGTAAATCCAGAAGTTAAAAAAACATTTGAATTAAGAAGTAAAATAATAAGTAATATTAGAAAAATTCTTGATGAAGAAAAATATTTAGAAGTTGAAACTCCAGTACTTAATACAATATCAGGTGGAGCAACAGCAAGGCCTTTTACAACACATCATAATAGTCTAGATATTAATATGTTTTTAAGAATAGCTCTTGAGTTAAATCTAAAAAGGTTAATAGTAGGTGGATTTGATAAAGTATATGAAATAGGTAGAGTGTTTAGAAATGAAGGAATGGATATAAGACATAATCCAGAATTTACAATGCTTGAATTATATGCTTCATATCAAGATTATAATGATATGATGGATTTAACAGAAAAAATATTTTCTAAAACAGCACAGGATGTATTAGGTACAACTAAGGTGACTTATCAAGGAACAGAAATAGACTTAACTCCAGGGTGGAAGAGAATTACAATGGTAGATTCTATAAAAGAAGTTACAGGTATAGATTTTAATGAGATTAAAACAGATGAAGAAGCAGTATCTCTAGCAAAGGAAAAAGGAATAGAAATACCAGATAAGACAAAGGAAACAAGAGGAGATGTAATTAGTTTATTTTTTGACGAATATGTAGAAAAGACATTAATACAACCAACTTTTATTTATGAATATCCGGTAGAGATTTCACCACTTGCTAAAAAATGTCCAAATAATAAAAATATGACTGAAAGATTTGAAGTATTTATTGGTGGTCGTGAATATGGAAATGCGTTTTCAGAATTAAATGATCCGATTGACCAGTATGAAAGATTTAAAAAACAGGTTGAGGCTAAAGAAGCTGGGGATGAAGAAGCGGGAATGATGGATGAAGACTATATTCAAGCACTTGAAATAGGATTACCTCCTACAGGAGGTTTAGGAATAGGAATAGATAGACTTGTTATGCTTTTAACAGATCAGGCATCTATTAGAGATGTATTATTATTCCCAACAATGAAACCACTAAATTAAATTTAAGTAAAGATTTACTTAAAATAATAAAAAAATGGAGGAAACAATATTGAGTAATATAAAGATTGAAAATATTTGGGAAAGAGGATTTGAAGATCCAGATTTATTAAAAGTAGAAAAAATGTGTAGAGAAAAAACGAGTAGTCAAACAGATGAGCTTATAGAAAAATATAAGAAACTAGAGCAGTCTAGAAAAGGAATGTATATTTGCTCTGACCTAATGAAGTTAGTTTTTCCTTTTTATGCAGATAATATAGAAAATAGAAAAAAATACAATTTAGCTGTTTCTAATAGTGCTGCATGTTTAGCAAATGAAGCTTTTAGAAGGGAATTAGAAAATGAAGAAATACAACGTGTAATATTTGTAGCAGGTCCATATGGTTCAGGAAAGTCTTTTTTTATTCAATCACTTTTTGAAAAAAATAAAGAAGAACTTGAGCACTCTATAGTATATGAAGGATCAATTACATCTAAGGCAATTGATGGAAAAATAGATAGTGCTATTGCAAATGGGAAAAATGTAGATTTTATAATTTTAAATCCAACATTTGAGCTTTCATTAAGAAATATAAAAGAAAGAGCAAGTAGAATTGGAAGAGATGTAAGAAAAGAAGATGCAGTATTTGTTTATGCCAATATATACACTTCTTTAAAAAGATTGACAGAAAAATATAAAAATATTAATATTGTAATATATAATAAAAATACTAATATTCCAGAAGATTTATCTGTGAGTACTTCAATTGAAGATATTAATCATGGTGAATATGAAGATATTGTAAATGAATATGATAAAATAGTACAAAGTTTATAATTTTAGAAAGGAGTAGTATAATATACGTATTATACAAATGTGGTTGCTATGGATGATAATAAGAAATTAAATGAGGAGCAAAAGTATATAGAAAAATTAGTAAAAATAGGTAAAGAAATATCTATTGAAGCTTCTAAAGATAAAAAAATAGAGGATAAAATAAAAAGAATGTCAAGTTATTAGTTGTAAAGTCAGTAAAAAAAGGAGTTAATATATGGGAAATATTGATGTTAGTACGATAAGAAGAAAACCATTTGAAGATGGTTCAGATGAGAAAAAGGTAGAAGAATACTGCATAAAAATGGCGGGAGAAAACACAGATAGGCTTTTGAAAGCTTATAATGAATTGGAAAATAGTAGAAGTGGAAGATATATAAATTCAGATTTGATGAAAATGGTATTTCCTTTTTACGCAGATAGTAAAGAAAACAGGGAAAAATACAATTTATCTATTACAAATACAGCCGCCGTATTAACAAATGAAAAATATAGAAGAGCTATTTTAGATGAAAATGTAAAAAGATGTATATATGTAGTAGGACCATATGGTGCAGGGAAATCTTTTTTTGCACAATCTTTATTCGAAAGTAAAGAAAGACCATTATTAGATGGGACCATTATATATGAAGGTTCTATTACGCCACCAGCTTTTGAAGAAAAAGTGAAATATGCAAGTGATAACAATGTTACTCCAGAAATAATTGCACTTAATCCAACTTTTGAATTATCAATAAGAAATATAAAAGAAAGAGCCAAAAGAATGGGAAGGGATGTTATAAAAGAAGAAGTTGTAAATAAATTTGCAGATTTTTTTGAAAATTTTAAAAATGTTATCGAAAAAAATCCGCATATGCCATATGTTATTTATAATAAGAAAAATAATTTATCACTTGATTTAAATGGAGGTACTAGAAATTTAGATGATTTATGCAAATTAGGTAAGCAACAGTTATCGACTGAATATGATCAAATAATAGAGTTGTTAAAAAAAGAAGAATGCATAGAGGATTTTGTTTTATAGGATATGCATTTATAAAGCGAAGGAGAAATTAATGTTTAATTTTAGATTTGACAAAAGAATGATTTATATATTAATAGGGATTTTAGTGTTTGCTTCACTAGTTGATTATCTGAATAATCCCTCAGCCTTGTTTAATTTGCTTTTAAGTATACCAGGGGTATTAGTTGCAATTACATTTCATGAATTTGCACATGGATTTGTTGCATATAAATTAGGAGATAATACAGCTAAGAATGAGGGAAGATTAAGCCTAAACCCATTTGACCATTTGGATCCATTAGGGACAGCTATGATGATATTTGCTGGGTTTGGCTGGGGGAAACCTGTAAATGTTAATCCTAGAAATTATACAAGGAAAATATCAATGGAAAAAGGCGAGGCTATTGTTGCATTGGCAGGACCTGCAATGAATTTTTTATTAGCTTTTATTTTTTCAATTATATATTATTCAATATATAAATTTGTGGGTGGAGAATTTCTTAAATCAACAGTTGGAGGAATAGTAATGCTACTTATTTCTTCTACAGTAGTAATTAATATGGGATTAGGAATTTTTAATTTAATACCGTTACCACCGCTTGATGGTTCAAAGATTATTATGCCTTTTCTTTCATATAATGCAAAACAATGGTTTAAAAACAATGAACAAATCTTTTATATTGTATTTGTACTTATATGGGTAACTGGAATTGCTGGAAAAATAATATCTCCAATTATCGGAGCTGGAACAACAGGGATAATGAGTCTTTCTAAATTTATTGTGGGAATATAATTAAGCATTTTGTTTCAGAATTCCAATTGTTTTTAAAAAATATATGTATAGGAGTTATAATGAATAAAGAAATATTGACATTAGGAATTGAATCAAGTTGTGATGAAACCTCTGTATCAGTTGTGAAAAATGGTAGAGAGGTTCTTTCAAATGTTGTAGATACACAAATACCAATACATGAGAAATATGGTGGAGTTGTACCTGAAATTGCCTCGAGAAATCATATAGAAGCAATTTCCAGAGTTATGAAAAAGGCATTAAAGGATGCAAATGTTACATTGGGAGATATAGATGCAATAACACCTACTTATGGACCAGGGTTAGTTGGAGCGTTGTTGGTTGGTTTATCTTATGCAAAAGCATTATCATATGCCGTTAATAAGCCACTTGTAGGAGTAAATCATATACAAGGTCATATAGCAGCAAATTATATTACATATAAAGAATTGGAACCACCATTTATTTGCGTTATGATGTCAGGTGGAAATACTCAAATTGTTCATGTAAAAGATTATACTGAATTTGAAGTGCTTCGGGAAAACGCGTGATGATGCTATAGGGGAGGCTTTTGATAAGGTAGCAAGAGTTGTTGGATTGCGGATATCCTGGAGGACCTAAAGTAGATAGTTTAGCTAAAAAAGGAAATGCTAATATACTGCTTCCAAAATCTCATTTTGATGAAGAAACAATGGATTTCAGTTTTAGTGGAATAAAAACAGCAGTTATTAATTTGCATCATAAAAATCCTGATATAAACAGAGCAGATTTATGTGCAAGTTTCCAAAAAACTGTTACAGAAATATTGATGGAAAATGTTATAAAGGCTATAAATATTACAGGGATTAAAACTATTACTCTAGCAGGAGGTGTTTCTGCAAATTCATATATTAGAAATGAGTTTTTGAAGCTTAATAAACAAAATATAAAAGTTTATATGCCTGACTTAAAACTATGTACAGATAATGCTGCTATGATTGCATCTGCAGGATATTATAACTATATTTTAGGAATTAGTAATGATTTGAATTTAAATGCTATACCAAACCTGAAATTATAGTATAGATAATTAGTTTTATTAGTCATAAAAGTAATTGTTATAAGTAAGACAATGACAATTTAAGAATTGAACAGTTATAATTGTATTTTTTATAAAAGTTATAGTAATAATAAAAATTGGAGTGAATAATAAAAATGTCAATTTATACGATAGGAGATTTTCATTTATCTCTTAATGAAAACAAGCCAATGGGTATATTTGGGGTGAATTGGAATGAACATGAAGAAAAAATAAAAAATAATTGGATAAAAGAAGTAAGTGAAAATGATTTAGTGGTTTTGCCAGGAGATTTTTCATGGTCTACATATTTAAAAGATACATATGAAGATTTTAAGTTTTTAAATTCACTTCCAGGGAAAAAGGTATTATTAAAAGGAAACCATGACTATTGGTGGACCACATTAACAAGTATGAGAAAATTTCTTAAAGAAAATGATTTTCAAAATATAGATTTTGTTTATAATAGTGCATATGAATTTGAAAATAAAATTATTGCAGGAACAAGAGGGTGGAGCAAACAAGAAGAAGGCGATAATCAAAAATTAATAAATAGAGAAGTTTCTAGATTGGAATTGTCAATACAGAAAGCATTAAAAATAATTATAAAAAGTGAACATTCCAAAGAAAAGGAGATAATAGTATTTATGCATTATCCTCCAATTACAAACGAAAATATTTACAATAACGAAACAAATGGATTTATACAAGTAATGAAAAAGTATGATATAAAAAGATGTTATTATGCACATTTACATGGTTCTGCTATTAAGGATGCTGTAGAAGGAAAATTTTTTGGAATAGATTTTAAATTAGTAAGTGCAGATGGGCTAGACTTTAAACTTTTAAAATTATAAAGATGTGTTATTTTATGATTGCAAAAATGTGTTTTTAAATATGATTTGCTCTCATCATAATAAAGTGTTGTAGTAAATGGAGTTTAAAATGATAGATTTAAATAAAGATGTAAAATATATTAAAGGAGTTGGTCCCAATAGGGTCAAACTATTAAACAAATTAAATATTTTTACGTTAAAAGATTTAATTACATATTTTCCTAGAGCATATGAAGACAGAAGTAAGCCTAAAAGCATAGCAGAATGTATTGATGGTGAGGAAGCATTAATAGAAGCAATTGCTTGTGGAAGAGTTTCAGATGTTAGATTAAAGGGAAAAACCATGCAAAAGTTAATTGTAAGGGATGAAACTGGAACAGCAATTATAACATGGTTTAATCAAAGTTACTTGAAAGATAAATTTGATGTTGGAAAAAAGTATCAGTTTTATGGAAAAGTAAGTAATATGTTCGGAAAAGTATCAATAATGTCACCTGTATTTGATGAAAAAGGTAAAAATACTAATACAGGTAAGATAGTTCCGATATATCCACTTACATACCAATTATCACAAAATATTTTAAGGAAAATAATAGAAAATGGAGTAAGTGAAGTTAAAGGAGCCTTAGAAGAAACTTTGCCACAATATATATTGGAACAATATAAATTAGACAATATAAATAAAGCTATAGAAAGAATACATTTTCCAAGAGATTTTAAGGATTTTGAAACAGCAAGACAAAGATTAGTTTTTGAAGAATTATTGACTACACAGCTTGCGTTATTAGAATTAAAAAATAGTTATTTAAATGATGAAAAAGGTATTAAATTTTCCAAAAATATAAAAATGTCGGATGTTATAAATAATTTGCCTTTTACACTTACTAAAGCACAATTAAAAGTATTAGAAGAGATAGATTACGATATGGAATCTGATAAGCCTATGAATAGACTTTTACAAGGAGACGTAGGATCAGGGAAAACAGTAGTTGCAATGTGTTCTGCATATAAAGCAGCAAAATGTGGATATCAAGTTGCTATAATGGCGCCAACTGCAATATTAGCTACACAGCATTTAGAAAATTTCAAAAAGATTTTAGAAGGGTTAGGTATAAAATGTGAATTGCTAATTTCAGGTATAACTAAAAAGAAAAAAGATAAAATATTAGAAATGTTGGCAAATGGTGAGATAGATGTTTTAATAGGAACACATGCTATTATAGAGGAAAATGTAATATTTAAAGATTTAGGTTTGGTTGTAACTGACGAGCAACATAGGTTTGGGGTAAGACAAAGAACAAAAATAGCAGAAAAAGGTCAGAATCCAGATGTACTAGTAATGACTGCAACGCCTATTCCAAGAACATTGGCATTAATATTATATGGAGATTTGGATATTTCAATTATAGATGAATTGCCACCCAATAGAAAAAAGATAGATACATTTGCTGTAAATAATAATATGACTGGAAGAGTGAACACTTTTATTTCAAAACAGATAAAAGAAGGAAGACAAGCTTATATTGTATGTCCATTAGTAGAAGAAAATGAAGAGTTAGATTTAAAGTCAGTAGAAAAACTATATGAACAATATAAAAATGAAATATTTTCAGAATATAGTGTTGAATACATACATGGAAAAATGAAACCAAAAGATAAAGAAAATATAATGGAAAAATTCAAAAAGGGTCTAATTGATATTTTAATATCTACAACAGTAATTGAAGTTGGAGTTGATGTACCAAATAGTAATATAATGGTAGTTGAAAATGCTGAAAGATTTGGCTTAGCACAATTACATCAATTAAGAGGAAGAGTAGGTAGAGGAGAATATAAATCATATTGTATATTAAAATATGAAGGAAAAAGTGAAACTGTAAAACAGAGGATGAAAGTTATGTGTGAAACCAATGATGGATTTATTATATCTGAAAAAGATTTAGAATTGAGAGGTTCAGGTGATTTTTTTGGAACGATGCAACATGGTTTGCCTGAATTTAAAATAGCTAATTTATTTGAAGATATGCCAATACTTCAATTAGTACAAGGAGTAGCTATAAAAATATTAGAAGAAGATCCAAAACTTGAGAAAGAGAAAAATGTATTATTGAAAGAGTTAGTAAAAGATAAGTTTATGAAAAGGATTGAACTATAGAAAGGATGTTGATATAATGATTCAGATAATAGTAAAACTAATAGGATTAGTAATTGTATTTTTAGGAATAATTTTAATATATGATGCTAGAATTATAACAAAAAGATTTTTTGGATTTGGAGATCAAAATGAGGCATCTAATGGATTAAAAATATTAGGCTTTATAATATCTATTGTTGGAGGTTTAATTGTGTTTTTTAATATGTAAATAATATAAAAAACACTTGACAATGAATTGTGTAATATGCTATTATATACATTGTCAGGTAAATATGCGGATGTGGCGGAACTGGTAGACGCGCTGGTCTTAGGAACCAGTGCCAACGGCGTGGGGGTTCGAGTCCCTTCATCCGCACCAATTATAATGATATCAAGGGTTTTGAAAGTTCTCTTGGTATTATTTTTTTGCTTAAATTCATATTTTTAATGTATATCTAATCTATGTAAAGTATTTTTCTATGATACATTTACTGTTAATTCCAAAGAAATATTTGAATCCTAATATTGCAAAAATGAAAGATAAAGCAAATTAGCAATAATTTGTTGAATATTATAATAATAAATGATAGAATGAATTCGCAAAAAAAAAGATGGAGGTTATTAGTATGAGTTTATTGGGAAATAATGGGGAATCTTATAAAGATAAGAAAAGTTTAGTTATTTATTTTTCAAGAGCAGATGAAAATTATGCAGTAGGATACATTGATAAAGGAAATACAGAATATATTGCAGAATTTGTACAAGAATTTACAGGAGCAGATTTATTTAAAGTAGAACCACTTGTACCTTATGCAAAAGATTATAGAACTTGTATTGAAGAAGCAAAACATAGAATTGGAAATGCACCAATTAAAGAAAAATTAGAAGATATATCTGGGTATGAAGTAATTTATATTATGAGTCCAATCTATTGGGGAACTTATGCTCCAGAAGTAGAAACTGCAATAAAAGATTTAGATTTCACGGGAAAAATAATAAGAATAGTATCAACACATGAAGGTTCAGGTCTTGCAGGTATGCCAAGTGATGTAAAAAGAATTTGCAAATGTGCAAATGTATTAGATGACAGTATTGCTATTAAAGGAACTGAATGTAAAAATTCAAGAAGTAAAATAGAAAATTGGGTGTAAGGGAGTTTATTATGGCTTTTGATTATAAAAAAGAATATAAAGAATTTTATATGCCAAAAAGCAAACCTAACATTGTTGAGGTTCCAAAAATGAATTATATTGCAGTAAAAGGTACTGGAGACCCTAATGAAGAAAATGGAGAATATCAGCATACAATAGGATTATTATATGGAGTAGCTTATACACTAAAAATGAGTTATAAAGGAACACATAAAATAAAAGGCTTTTTTGAATATGTCGTTCCACCTCTTGAAGTTTTTTGGTGGCAAGATGGTATGAATGGAACGATTGATTATAACAATAAAAATACAATGCACTATATATCTATTATTAGATTGCCGGATTTTGTAACGAAAGAAGATTTTAATTGGGCGATTCAAGAAGCAACCAAAAAGAAAAAACTAGATTTTTCGAGAGTGAAATTTTTAACTTACGATGAAGGTATATGTGTTCAATGTATGCACATTGGCAGTTATGATGATGAACCACAGACAGTTAATTTAATGCACGAGTATATGAAAGAAAATGGCTATGAATTAGATATAACAGAGACTAGATACCATCACGAAATATATTTAAGTGACCCAAGAAAATGTGATGCAAGTAAATTAAAAACTGTTATTAGACACCCAATAAAAATAATATAGGAGTAATAATATATGGCAACATCAAAAGAATATAAAAATTTTATATTAGAACAATTAGATTTATTAAATAATATAACTTGCAGAAGCATGATGGGTGAGTTTTTATTATATTATAAAGATATTTTATTTGGTGGAATATATGATGATAGACTACTTGTAAAAATAGTTGAAACTAATAAGAAATATAATATGCAAGAACAAATGCCTTATGAAAGTGCAAAGCCAATGTATTTAGTAGATGATGTTGATGATAAAGAATTATTAAAGGAGATAGTAGTTGAAACTTGCAAAAGTTTACCAAACAAAAAGGATTAAGTTGTAAAGGAGAGTTTTCAGTGCAAATTAGAAATATTGTAGGTAATTTTAAAACCGTACAAGTTAGATAAGGAGAATATAATTTAGAATATGTAATTGAAGGTGAAACATGAAAAACGAAATTGTTTTTGTAACACATAATACAGGAAAAATTAAATCAGCGGAAAAATATTTTAAAAACTTGAAATTTACAACATATAATTATGAATTAGATGAACCAAGAAGTGATGATATTCAAGAAATAGCCAAGTCAAAAGTTATGCAAGCATATAAAATAGTAAATAGACCATGTGTCGCATTAGATACCGATTTTAGAATTGATGAATTAAATGGATTTCCAAGAGCATTCGTAAACTTTTCGCTTGATACAATTTAAACCAAAAGGATTTGAAAAGACATTAGCAGAAATGAATGAAGAAGAACGCGAAAAGAGAAGAACAGTAGATGGCTCATATTCAGCATTGGAAAAGTTTGCTGAATGGTATGAAAAAAATAATTAGAGGTTAAAAGGAACAAATTCTATAGTTGATGACACGAGGTCATTAGATTTAGAAATATAAAAATAAATTTTGAAACCTATATACGGTAATAGCAAAGAAAATTTAAGATAATGGTCTTTATATTTATAAAAAAATACAACAAGGAGATTGGTTATTTATGGAAGATAAAATACAGAAATTTAAACAATTAGTAGATGAAAGCAATAATATCGTGTTTTTTGGTGGTGCAGGAGTATCAACAGAAAGTGGCATACCAGACTTTCGCAGTAAAGATGGATTATACAATCAAAAATATGATTATCCACCAGAAGAAATACTTAGTCATACTTTTTTTATGAATAATACAAGTGAGTTCTATAAGTTCTATAAAGATAAAATGAATGCTTTAAAATATGAACCAAATATAACTCATTACAAATTAGCAGAACTTGAAAATAAGGGCAAATTAAAAGCAGTGGTTACACAAAATATAGATGGTTTGCATCAAAAAGCAAGAAGTAAAAATGTATATGAATTACACGGAAGTATTTTAAGAAATTACTGTATGAATTGTAATAAGTTTTATGATGCTGAATTTGTATTTAATGCTGATGGTGTTCCAAGATGCAGTTGTGGTGGAATAATTAAGCCAGATGTCGTACTATATGAGGAAGGCTTAGATAATAAAACTTTAACCAATTCAGTAAAAGCAATTTCAGAGGCGGATTTACTTATAGTAGCTGGTACTTCACTTACTGTGTATCCAGCAAGTGGATTAATACATTACTTTAGTGGAAAAAATTTGGTATTAATAAATAGAGATAGTACACCATATGACAATATTGCAAATTTAGTTATTAATAATAGCTTGGGAAAGGTATTTAAAGAATTATAATATAAATCTTAATCTTAATCGTAATAATATGGCTTTATTAAGTGCGTACTGGACAATACCATTCAATACAAGATGATAAAGGTTAATACTATTTTTGCATCTTCGTAATTTTAATAATTAGCTTATTTATATAATAGAGTAATCTTTTTATCTTTTACTTCAATAAATTTTTCTTCTTTTAAATGTTTAAGTTCTCTAAACATAGCGGATCTATTTACAGCAATATAATCTGCTAAATCTCTAAATGTAAAAGGAAGATATATAGAGTTAGAATAAGTTTTTTTGTATTCTATTTCAAAATATTCTAGTAGTTTTTCTCGTATTTGTTTTTTTTCTAAAATTTTAATACGTTCATTTGTTTCTCTGAATTTATCATTAATAATTGTAAATAAGTTTTTAAAAAAAATATTAAAGTAACTGTACTTTAGGTTTTTTGGATTTATTAATTTATTATAATCAATAACCAAAACTTCTGTATCTTCTTTTGCAAGTATCTGGTGTTCATTACTATTAGTTAGAGAAATATTTGTACCAAATACACTATCTTTTGTTAAATCTTCCATTATAATTTCATTTCCATTGTATTCAATATTTATAATTTGAGCAGAACCTTTCATTATAATGCCAACAATGTTTTTATGTTTTAAAGTCGGTAAAACCTCTTGGTTTCTAGCAAATCTATAGAAATGAACTTCTAGCAAATCGAACAATTTTTTTTTCTGAAATTTTGTTAAATCTTCAAATGGACTATTCATAATACATCACCAAAATTATTTTATCAAAAAAATAAAAAAGTTGCAAGTGCAACTTGTATGTTGAAAAAATTATATATAAGATGTAAAAAAATAATAATATTATTTTAGAAAAATTTGAGGAGGAACAAAGGAAATGAAAATCGTAAAAAGAGATGGACACATTGTGGATTATGATCCAGCAAAGATTAGAGTAGCAATTGAAAAAGCTAATGCAGAGGTAAGGGGAAGAGAAAAAGCTACAAAAGAACAAATTGAAGAAATTATAAAGTATATAGAAGATTTGAATAAAAAGAGAATATTAGTTGAAGATATACAAGACACTATAGAAGAAAAATTAATGGAATTTGATAAATATCAATTGGCAAAAAAATATATAACATATAGATATACAAGAGAATTAGTTAGAAAAGCTAATACAACAGATCAATCAATAAAAGAGTTAATAGAAGGTGAAAGCGAATATTGGAATAATGAAAATTCCAATAAAAATGCTGCGGTAGTTACTACTCAAAGAGATTATTTGGCAGGAATAACAAGTACAGATATAACAAGAAGATTTTTGCTTCCTGAGGATATAGTAAAAGCACATGATGAGGGAATTATACATTTTCATGATGCAGATTATTTTGCTCAAAATGCATTGCATAATTGTGAGTTGATAAACTTAGACGATATGTTACAAAATGGTACAGTTATAAATGGTGTAATGATCGAAAAACCACATAGATTTATAACAGCGGCTACAATAGCAACACAAATAATACTTGCCGTTACATCTTCAAGTTACGGAGGAGCAACGGTTTCACTTTCACACTTAGCACCATTTGTTAGAGCAAGTTATGAAAAATACTATAAAAAGTATAAGGATAGAAAATTAAATGAAGAAGATTGCAAAAAATTTGCTCAGCAGGATACAAGAAAAGAGGTCGAAGATGGCGTTCAAACATTTAATTATCAGGTAAATTCTATGACGAATACAAATGGGCAAGCACCATTTTTGTCAGTTAATATGTATTTAGGAGAAACAGATGAATATAAAGATGAATTAGCTATGATAATTGAAGAATTTCTAAGCCAAAGAATAGTAGGATTTAAAAATGAAAAAGGTGTATATATAACTCCAGCATTTCCAAAACTTTTATATATTCTTGAAGAAGACAATATTCATGAAGATAGTAAATATTGGTATTTAACAGAACTTGCAGCAAAGTGTACAGCTAAAAGAATGGTTCCAGATTATATTTCAGAAAAAGTAATGAAAGAACTTAAGAAAAATGAATATGGAGAAGGAGAATGCTATCCTTGTATGGGATGTAGATCGTTCTTAACTCCAGATAGATCAATAAGTCTTGGGAATATTGCAAATGCAAAAAATTATGTTGAAGGAAAAGGAAAATACTATGGAAGATTTAATCAAGGGGTTGTTACAATAAATTTACCAGATATTGCTTTATCATCAAAAAAGGATATGGACGAATTCTGGAAAATATTTGATGAAAGACTTGAATTATGCCACAGAGCTTTACAGTTAAGACATAAAAGGTTAAGCAATGTAACAAGTGATGTTGCACCTATACTATGGCAGAATGGAGCGCTTGCTAGACTTGAAAAGGGTGAGTCTATACATGAATTGCTACATCATGGATATTCAACTATTTCACTTGGTTATGCTGGACTGTATGAGTGTGTAAAATATATGACAGATCATTCTCATACAGATAATGGAATTGGAGAAGAATTTGCATTAAAGGTTATGCAATATCTAAATGATGCAACTAAAAAATGGAAACAAGAAGAAGATATTGATTATTCAGTATATGGAACACCAATAGAATCTACAACATATAAATTTGCAAAGTGCTTAAAAGAGAGATTTGGAACGGTAAAAGGAATAACAGATAGATCATATATTACAAATTCATATCATGTTCCGGTATTTGAGGAGATTGATGCGTTTTCTAAATTAGAGTTAGAAAGTAAATTTCAAAAATTAAGCCCTGGTGGAGCAATTTCTTATGTAGAAACTGCAAATCTACAAAATAACTTAGAAGCAGTAATAGATGTAATAAAATTTATATATGATAATATTATGTATGCAGAACTTAACACAAAATCAGATTATTGTCAAAAATGTGGATATACAGGAGAAATTTTAATTGACGAGGATCTTGAATGGTATTGTCCAGAATGTGGAAATAAAGACCATAATACATTAAATGTTGCAAGACGTACATGTGGTTATATTGGTACTAATTTCTGGAATAAAGGAAGAACACAAGAAATAAAAGAAAGAGTACTGCATATAGATAATAAGGTAGCAAAATAAAAATTTGAAAAATTAAAATTCAATTCTTTTCAAATGTGCATGATACTTTAGAGAGGAACGGGAGTAAAATGAGATACAATGTAATTAGAAAAATGGATATAGCAGATGGACCAGGAGTAAGAGTGTCTGTATTTATGCAAGGATGTGAATTTCATTGTAAAAATTGCTTTAATACTGAAACTTGGGATTTTAACGGAGGGAAGGAGTTTGATCAAAATACAATAGATGAAGTTTTGAATTTATGTGATAAAGACTATATAAATGGTTTATCAATATTGGGTGGAGAACCTATGCATCCTAAAAATATTGAGGCTACAACGAAACTTGCCAAAGCATTTAAAGAAAAGTATCCAGATAAAAATGTATGGGCATGGTCTGGTTTTAAATTTGATGAAGATTTAAAAGGGAAAGAAGTTCTAAATTATGTGGATGTTTTGGTTGATGGAAGATATGTAGATGAATTGCATAATCCTACATTAAAATGGAGAGGATCCTCAAACCAAAGGGTTGTTGATGTAAAGAAAAGCCTTGAAAAAGGTGAAACTATTTTGTTTGATAAATAAGAAAAGAATTCTATATAAATAAGTGTTAAATATTGTAAATAATTTTGCTCCGCTGAAGTTCAGCGGAGCTCATCTTTTGGAGTTGTATTTAATTCTCTAATTTTCAACTCCAAAGAAGCTTCCATTAGAAGATCCCTAAGCTCCTTCCGAAGCATTTTGATTTCTTCAGTGGAAAGCTTTTCGAATGAAATAATATCTTTTAATTTCATTATTTCACTCCTTTCAGTTTATTTATATAATAATTATAACACATTAACATAAAATTAGCAAATAACGTTAAAAACATGATATTGTACGTATTGCTATACTTAACTTAGTACTTATTATAAATTTCAATAGTATAATATGATTGAATAGGAACACCATAAATGCTAATTATAAATATTTTCAGTTGTTAAATTTATTATTTTTTGATATAATTTTAAAAAAGAAAAAGGAAAAGTTGTAGATATGGATGTACCAGTTAAAAAAAATAAGGAATATATAGTTGAAATTATAGATAATGGTTTTGAAGGAGAAGGTATTGCTAAAATTGACAATTTTACAATATTTGTTTCTAATGCCATAAAAGGAGAGAAAGTAAAGGTTTTGATTGTAAAAGTGTTGTCCTCACACGCATTTGGAAAGGTGTTAGAAATTATTGAACCATCGGAATATAGAATTGAAAGTGATTGTTCAACATATAAGAGATGTGGTGGTTGTAATCTAAGACATATAGACTATAAAAAGACTCTATGTATGAAACGAAATGCACTTCAAAGTTTAGTTAATAAAGCTTTAAAAAGGTCAATATTAGTGGAAGAAATATTAGGAATGGAAAAACCATATAATTATAGAAATAAGGCACAATATCCTGTAGGAATAGATAAAAAAGGTAAAGAAGTAATAGGTGTATTTGCCAATAGGACTCATGAAATAATTCCAATTAATAAATGTTTTATACAAAATGAAAGAACAGAAGAATTGGCTAAATTTGTTTTTAATTATATAGTTAAAAACAATATCAGTATTTATGATGAAAAAACGGGAAAAGGACTTATAAGACATATTGTTACTAAAATAGGAATAAAAACAAATCAAATAATGTGTATAATAGTAATAAATGGAAGAAATATTGAAAATAACGAACATAAAGAAAATATGGAAAAGGATTTAGTGAAGTCTATATTAGAAAAGTTCCCAGAAGTTACATCAGTTATAAAAAATATAAATATAAAAAATACCAATGTAATTATGGGGAAAGAAAATATAAATTTGTATGGTAATGGTTATATTGAGGATAAATTGGGAGATTATATATTTAAAATATCACCACTTTCATTTTATCAAGTCAATCCTATACAAGCAGAAAAACTTTATGAAATAGGAGTTGAATCTGCTCAGATTACAAAAAATGATATTGTTTTTGATTTGTATTGTGGTATAGGTACTATTTCGCTATTTATGTCTAAATATGCAAAAAAAGTTTATGGAGTTGAAATAATAAAAGAAGCAGTAGAAGCTGCAAAAGAAAATGCAAAAAATAATAAAGTAGATAATGTGGAATTTTTTGCAGGTGATGTTGAAATTATTTTAGATGATTTAATAAATAAAAAGAAAATTATACCAGATATTATTATGGTCGATCCACCCAGAAAGGGTTTGGATAATAAAAGTATAGATAATATTTTAAAGATACAGCCAAAGAAAATAGTTTATATTAGTTGCAATCCAGCAACTTTGGTAAGAGACTTGTCTAAGCTAGAAAATGTTTATGAAATTAATAGAATAAAACCTGTGGATATGTTTCCATATACATATCACGTTGAGTGCGTATCTGTTCTTGAATTGAAGGAAAGTACTGAAAAATAAAGAAATTTGAGATGTTCCTGAGGAAGCAAAAAAACACCTAAAATAGACTTAAAAAATGATAAAATTGATTAAAATTTATAAAAAATAATTATAACGTGGTTAGTAGGAAACATGTTTCCGCATACCACCTTTAAAGACATCAAATTAAAAAATTGGTGTCTTTTTTTATATTACAGGAAAAAATATTTAACTTGTACCCAAGTTGGGTAGAAGTTAAAAAGACACAGGAACACAACAAAAAGCAAAGGCAAAAGGAAAATCTGTCAAGATAGATTTGTATATACATTTTTTTGTTTTCCCCTCCTTACAATCCTCCCCTTTATACTTACTGAGAATATAATTACTAGCTGAGAAAAGAATATATATTATTTATTATATTTATATTATATATATTTAAATAAATATAAAATAATATAATGCGAAAGCGAGCAAAATCAAATGTAAAAAATAATGATTTTTATACAATTTATAGTTTTGAATAAAGCATAAAAGTCAGATAAAATCAATAAAAAATTGGTAAGAAAGGAAGAAGAAAAATGGAAATTAGTTATAAAAAAGTGGGCGATTATTATATACCTGAAATGGTATTTCCAAATGCAAAACCAGATAAAAATATAGGAAAATATGGAAGACTAAGATTAAATTATTTAAAGCATAATCACATGGATATTTATACTATTTTGCTAATGGATGATAAGTTAAATGAACATTTACTTGAGATAGAAAAGGAGGCAAAAGAACAAGTAAAAATATTAGTTGAGAATATGTGTAAAAAAGAAAATGTAACAGAAAAATTAAAAGAAAATAATCAAATGGAATGGGTAAAATTGATGAATAATTTTAAAATTATTGCAGAAGAAATTGTAGAAAAAGAACTAATTTTTTGTTAAGAAAGGGGAATAAAAATGAAGGAAGATGACAGATTTATACCATTTTTTGAAGCATATAAAGATGACTTTTTTGAGAGTATGGAAGATGTGAGAATGTATCTAAAAAATAACAATTTAGAGTATCAAAATATAGAGCAAAAATTGCATGATATTGTAGATAATAATATAAATATTCAAAAGATTTTTGATGAAGTAGATATAGAAAATGGACTATCAAAAGAAGAGTGTAAAATGCTTTCAAAAATTATAATTTTGAATTATAAATTGCAAGAAATTGAAGAAAATGAAATATATTTTAAAGGTGGAATGGATGCATATTTTTATTTCAGAAAGTTAGGAATTTTGAAATAAAATTGATTAAAAATGCTTGAGTTTTAGAGATAAAATTTGAGCATTTTTTGTTTGATTTTTTGTAAAATTGAAAGTCTATATTATGTAAATATTGAATTTTTTATGTCCTAACAAGCAACACATTTGTATATACACAAATGTTAAATATGGGATAAAATCCCAATCCCTTTTGAAAAAAATATAATTAATATTTTGAAGTAATATTACTAAAAAAATAATTGATGATTTTTATGCAGTATGGTATTATAATTCTATGAAAAATAATTATTAAAAAATTTTAGAAATTTTGTAACGAAATAAAGTTTAAAACGTCATATATGTAGAAGGAGGATAAAAGTTATGCAGGATATCGAAAAAATATACGAAGAATATTTTGAAACAGTTAACAAGTATTTATTCTGTTTAACTCATAATAATGATATCTCTGAAGAACTAACACAAGAAACATTTTATAAAGCAGTAAAAAAGATAAATACATATAAAGGCGAATGCAAGATGTCTGTATGGTTATGTCAGATAGCAAAAAATCTTTGGTATGATCAATGCAGAAAAAATAAAAAGAATATAGATTTAGAAGAAATGGAAGCATTATGTTTTCAGGATTCTAATACAGTTGAAGATAAAATTATTTCAAATGAAGAGAAAATTTCTATTTATAAAAAAATGCAGAATTTAGATGATAAGACCAGAGAAGTAATGTATTTAAGAATAACAGGAGAATTAAGTTTTAAAGAGATAGGGGTTATTTTGAATAAAACAGAAAACTGGGCAAGAGTAACATTTTATCGAGGGAAAAATAAATTAAAGGAGGTTGATTAACATGAAAGAGAAAAAAGAATGTAAAGTTGTTCAAGATTTGTTACCAAACTACATTGAAGGTCTTACTACAAAAGAAACAAATGAATTTATTGAGGAACATTTAAAAGAATGTAAAGAGTGTCAAAATGTGTTAAAGAACATGAAAGATGAATTAACTATTAACAAACAAAAGAGAGATGGTAGAGAAGTAGATTATATAAAAAAATATAATAAGAAAATGAAAATATGGAAAAAACTAATCCTTATTGTATTAGTACTATTAGCAATATATGCAATATCAGTAGTGTATAAATTAAGTATCCTAAATAAAATTGCAGAAAAAAATGAAGAAAGTAAAAATTTAAGGAATTATTATTATTATTCTATAACAAATGATACCTTGATGGAGTGTTTTAAAAAAGACGGGATTATAAAAATGAATGTAAGACAAGCAAGAGGAAATGGAAATATTACATTCTGGAAAGATAGCAATACAGGAGAGCAATTAATATTTTGGAATGAAACAAAATTATATGATAAAGCAGAAGGAGGAATATTAGAAAGTACACCAGCTAGTATGTTTGCATCACCTGATTCTACAGCAAATATTATGATGGCAATACATCCACTTGTATTCATTGGAACTCAAAAATATAATGATATTGAATGCTATAATATTAAGTTTAATACAGTATATGAGGTAATTAGCAAGGACAAAGGACTTTTATTGTATAGTAATGAAGAAAATAATATGAGAAATATTCAATATAAATTCAACACTGTTACAGACGATGATGTTGCTAAACCAAATCTTTCTGAATATACATTAAACAATAAGAATTAAATAAAAAATATTTAAATAGAGGTTGTAAAGTACCTCTATTTTTGTGAAAAATCAAAGTATTATATGGTTGTTAATAAATATAAGTTATGATATACTAAAAAGCAAATGAGGAGTAAAAAATGAAAAAATTAAGTTTTGATGAAGATTTAGCCAATCAAATATATTCAAAAAAGTTTGAACAAGGTAAAAAATCTAAAAGGATAACTAATATTCTATGGAAATGCATTAAAATTATATGCATAATTTTAGCTATTGTAGGAATTATTAAAATTTCCAATCGACTATGGCAATTTAATAGAATGTATAATTCTGATATGTTAGGTGAAATGAATGGAAAATATAATGAAAAATTTGAAATAGTTTCTAGTGATGTAAATGAAATTGGCTCTGGAACATATATATTATCTCCTAAAAATAATAAAGAAATCAAATTCAATGCAAGTAAAAAAGGCTCTTATACAAAGGATGATTATAGAGAAACAATTATTAAGTACTATACAGAAAAATATGTAAAAGAAAACAATATAACTAATATCAAAATAGCTGAAAGCATAATTAATGATCCTTTGTATCATAAAACTGATTTTTTGCAATATGATTTTTGGTTTGAAATACAATCATATAATGATATTGAAAATATTGTAAGAACACTTTATAATATAGAATCTTATATTTGTCAAAATGTACCAAGTAAAGATATGTTTACATTAGGAGGCAAAATAAGGTCAAATAATTATATAAGTAAAGTTCAATATAATGGACATTCACAACTTGATTCTTTATTATATCAAGAACAATATTCTTATATAAATTATCTTAAAGAGAACAATATTTCAACACAAGATATTTCAAATGATGAACTACAAAGAATTTGGAAACCAGAAAAATTAAAAATTATAATTAATAATAAAGAATTAGAAAATTCTGATAAACGAAAATTGATGGATAATAGTTTTGCAGTATTTAATTTAGAATTAAAAGATTATGACTTGTATTTGCCTCATCTAGTTGAATATGTTGAATCCATTGAAAAGCTAGAAGATAATATAATTAAATATAATGGAAAAACATACAAGATTGAAGGTGATAATTACACGGATAAAAATATTTCGTATCAATGCAGTATTATGAAATTACAAGAAATTTTTAATGCAAAGGTTGATTATGATTATAACAATAAAAAAATATATATAAATATAGAATAGTAGAAATCTTACAAAGAAATATTAAATATGTAGTTAAGATTGAGTTACTCAAAAAATTAGAGTAACTGCTTTCAATGAGAATAATTCATGAAATTAATATAGAATAGATTCGAATAATAATTCAAAGAAATAGGAGAGAAATCTTCTATTTTTTTGACTAAAAAAATTAAAAAAACTAGATAGATTTTGTTGTTAATAAATGAAAAATGTGATATAGTGTAAACAGAATTTTGGAGGAAAAAATGGAAGTTATAAAACCTTTTGTAAAATGGGCAGGAGGAAAAGGAAGTTTAATATCACAATTAACAAACTTTTACCCATTTGAATTAGAAAATGGAACAATAAAAAAATATGTCGAACCATTTGTCGGCGGTGGAGCAGTTTTAATAGATATATTACAAAAGTATGATGTTGAAGAAGCCTATGCTTTTGATATAAATAAGGATTTAATTAATTGTTACAATGTTATAAAACAAGATGTAGAAACATTAATTGAGAAATTAAACGAGAAAGAAAAAGAATTCTTAAATATAGAATTGGAAAATAGACAAGAATATTTTTATAAAATTAGAAGTGAATACAATTCATATAAAATCGAAGATAATTTAGATGTAAAAAGAGCTTCAGAATTTATATTTTTAAATAGAACATGTTTTAATGGATTATATAGAGTAAACAAAAATGGAGAGTTTAATGTGCCATGTGGAAAGTACAAAAATCCAACAATCTGTGATGCGAAAAATTTAAGAAATTTATCAAAATTATTGCAAAATGTAGTGTTTGAATATGGAGATTATAAAAGATGCATTAAATATATAGATACAAATACTTTTGTATATTTTGATCCACCATATAGACCATTATCAATAACATCTGGATTTACATCTTATACAAAAGAAGATTTTAATGATGAAAACCAAAAAGAACTTGCAGATTTTTATAAAGAATTAGACTTAAAAAATGCAAAACTAATGTTAAGTAATTCAAATCCTAAAAATACGAATAAAGAAGATAATTTCTTTGAAGATATTTATAAAGGATTTAATATAAATGAAGTTTCAGCCAAAAGAATGATAAATTCAAAAGCGCAAGGTAGAGGAGAAATTTCTGAATTGCTTATAACGAACTATAAGGAGAATAAAGAATGTATCCAGGAAAATTCTATTTTGAAGATGGTAGTTTCAAATTAATAGACAATGACACATTTAAAACTTTAAAACAATTTGATGAAAAAACATTTGATATGATTTTCGCAGACCCACCATATTTTTTATCAAATGATGGAATAACTTGCAGTGGTGGAAAAATGGTAAGTGTTAATAAAGGAAAATGGGATAAAGGTTTAAGTGTAAAAGAAAAACACGAGTTTAACAAGAAATGGATTAAGGAATGTTATAGAATCCTTAAAGACAACGGAACAATTTGGATAAGTCGGAACATTGCATAACATATATTCAATAGGAATGGCATTGGAAGAAGAAGGATTTAAAATAATAAACAATATAACTTGGCAGAAAACAAATCCTCCACCAAATCTTGCTTGTAAAACATTTACTCATTCTACAGAAACAATACTATGGGCAAGAAAGGATTTACCAAAAGTTAAATATAAGTTTAATTACAATTTGATGAAAGAAATAAATGACAATAAACAAATGAAAGATGTTTGGACAACAAGTTTGACAAAGCCATCTGAGAAGAAAAATGGGAAACATCCAACTCAAAAGCCATTGGAAATACTAGAGAGAATTATTTTAGCATCAACAAATGAAAATGATTTAATTTTAGATCCATTTTGTGGGAGTAGTACCACAGGAATTGCAGCAACAAAACTAAATAGAAAATACGTAGGAATAGATAATTCGAAAGAATATTTAGATTTATCTTTAAGAAGATATCAAGAAATAAAGGAGTAGATGAGTATGGCAAGAAATTTTGCTGAATGGCTATTAACTTTTACAGATAGCATTGCAGATTATAAGTATTATATTGATTTTGAAACAATATATAAAAAAGCAGAAGAACATAAAATAGAATTGAACATGATGAATTCACTAATTGGAAGTAAAAATATAGAAAAAGATTTTGAACAATTAGTAAGTAAATATCCTGAAGTTATAAAATGTATTCCAACTTTATTGGCGGTTAGACAATATGAAATAATTGTTTTAGATAGCGATGGCAATAAATTTGAATATAATTTTAAAAAAATGAACTATAGTATAGAACAATACAAAATTTTTATGAAAGAAACAGGTTTATTTGATTTAATACAAAATCATTTAGTTAATAATTTATATGATTATGTTTTAGGAGTAGAATCTGGATTAAATTCGAATGCTAGAAAAAATCGTGGTGGACACTTGATGGAAGATGTGGTTGAAAGATTTATTCAAAAAGCAGGATTTAAGAAGAACGAAACATACTTTAAAGAGATGTATTTACAAGATATTGAAGAAAAATGGAAGTTAGATATGTCTTTTATAAGCAATAAAAATACATCTACAAAAAGATTTGACTTTGTTGTAAAAACAGATAATTGTATTTATGGTATAGAAACGAACTTCTATGCTTCAGGTGGTTCAAAATTAAATGAAACAGCTAGAAGTTATAAAATGATTGCTGAAGAAGCGGACAAAGTAGTAGGATTTGAATTTGTTTGGTTTACAGATGGAATGGGTTGGATTTCTGCTAGAAATAACTTAAGAGAAACATTTGACAGTATGGATAATATTTATAATATTAATGATATGAAAAATGGAGTAATGGGGGAAATATTTAAATAAAGGAAGGAATAATTATGGCAACAAGATTTGAAAGAATATACGAAGATTTAAAGCAAGATTTACAATATATAGTTGAGGAGTATTATCAAGGCAATTTATCATCAGCTTTTGGACATTTTTTCTTAAAAATGAAATTTGGACTAAGCAATGACGAAGCCTATGAATGTATGACAGACGGATTTAATGATAATGGTATTGATGCAATTTATACAGAAAATAACAAAACAGTTCATTTTTTTCAATTTAAATTTCCAGAAGAGATATCAGGCATATCAAAAGGAATAAAAGAAGATGAGGTATTGAAACTAACAAATGGCTTTGAGAATTTTGTCGCACCAAAAGATGAATTTTCAAAATTAACATGGAATGATTTATTACTAGAAAAAAGAGAAGAGTATGAAAAAAATGACATCTATGATTATAAATTATGGATTGTCAGATTTTCAAATCAAAAGGTAAATGAAAAAATAATTAATAAAATGGAAAACTTTCTATGTAAATATTATCAAAGGACAGGAAATACTATTGAAAATAATTTTTTAGGAGCGGATAGTTGTGTTACTTTATATGAAAATAATATAAAAAATATATGGCCAGATTTTAAGCTAAAATATAAAAAGACTTTAAGCCCATTTTCTGATGAAAAATCAATAATAAATAGTGCGTTTGTTCCATTGATTGATATATATGGTACTTTTTATCCAATAAGAGATAAAATATATGAAGGAAATGTAAGGTATTTAAATCCAAATTCTAAAATAAATGATGGTATAAAAAACACAATTTTAAATAATTATCAGAATTTTCATCTTTTAAATAATGGTATTACTATTATTTGTAAAGCATGTAACGATAATACAGCTCAAGGATATTTAGATATTAAAAATGGAACTATAATTAATGGAGCTCAAACAGTTGGAACTATAATAAATACATTACATAACATGGAATTTGAAAAAAGAAAAGAGTATTCTGATTCATTCGTTTTCGTTAGAATTGTTTCTTTAAATGGTGATGAACAAATAACTAATGATATGGTATATACATTGAATACTCAAAACCAGATGAAAAGTTCTTACATTATTTCAAATGATGCTATAGTAAAAAATGTACAAGATAGAATTAATAATGAAACAGAATTCTTTCTTGAAGTAAAAAATAATGAATTCAATTTTGAAAAAGAGAGAAATAAAGAGTTTAACAAACTAGCAAAGAATAGTATTGATATAGAAACTTTTATACAGGTTTATGTTGCTTTTTATAATATTGCAAACTTAGCAAACTTAGCAAAAAACAATAAAGCTAATTTATTTGAGTCAAGCAATGTTCAAAAAATAATAAATGAATTAGATTATGAAAAATCAGTAAAGGCATATAGAATTTATTTAAAATTGATGGATATTATAAAAGCTTACAGAGCATATAGAAAAAATCAAGATAAAACAGATATTTTAGAAATTTTGGATATAAAACCTGAAGAAATTTCAGATTTTAAATTTTTAAATACAGGTAATATAATAATTATGTATGCTTTGGGATTAGCATATTTGAACAAAGGCATAGATCCAAGTAGTAATATAATAAATATTATTAAATATTTAAAAAGTTTTTTTAAAGGTGAAAATAATATTTCAAATGCTACCAAAATTAAAGAGTCATTTGATGCTGTAAAAGAATTAATGGAAAATTATAAATCATAATTTATTTATATTTGTACAGAAATAGAAGAGCAATCTTCTATTTTTTTCATAAAGTTTTAAAAATATTTTAACAAAGCACCAAATTCTTCCTTTCAAAAAGTGAGGGAAAAATTTTTATGAAAAAGTTATATTTTTTTTCGTACAAAATATATATTTTTTCCTTTCAAAAAGTAAGGGGGAAAATATTTTTTTCAAAAAAATTAAAAAAATTTCAATTTTTTATCCTACAAAACG
>CAMJCT010000013.1 GCA_946404215.1 uncultured Clostridium sp.
TGTGAACTTCCAGCTATTAAAATAACCATAACTTCCTCCCATAGAAATTACTATTCTTCGAAATGATTATACCACATTTTCATTTTTCTGTATAGGTACTTTCGGATTCCGTTTATCCTTTCTTCCTTCTTTCGACATTGTTCGACAAGAAATGACACAAACCCTTATAAATACAACATTACAGAGTGAAAATGTGTAGAAAAAAAGATAGATTTTCTATTGAATTTACATAATTTGTATGTTATAATAATGACAAATTTAGTAAAACATTTGTGAGGCGAATTATGGTTAATGTACTTATCGGCAATAAGAATACAACTGAACTTGATATTCTTTGCCAAAATCTTGCAAATGACAAAAATTATAGAGTGGATAATGTTGCTACTGGAAAAGATATTGTTGCATTATATTTAAAAACAAATCCAGATATTTTAATTTTAGACAATAGCTTACCAGATATGACTATAGAAGATATTGTTAATAGATTATCTTCTAATCCATTAGAACGAAAAAAATGCAATACCATTTTGACATTACCATTAGACTATAATATAAAAATGAGAAAATACGGAAAAGTTAGTGATGTTATTTATAAACCTTTTATTGATAATGAATTGAGTGATGTAATAAAAGAGTTGGCTATCGACTACAATACTCCAGATTTAGAAATTGGCGAAGTTGATTGGTTACTACAATCTTTGAACTTTAACTGTCTTTCTCGTGGATATAAATACATAAAAGATGCAATTACTTATTGTTATTATAGACCAGATGAACTTGAATATCTCAATAATATATTAAAATATCTTGCGTACCAATACAATACTACAGAATCGCAAGTTAGAGATTCTATGAATGGATGTATAAGACCATTCAATAATGCTAGTGAATATGACTGCCCAGCGGATTTATATAAAGTCTTATATAATCACGGACACAAACTTTCACTCAAAGATTTTTTAGAAAGAATTGTTCTCTATTTAATAAGAGTAAAGAAAAAAGGTAGATTGTTCTAAAATAATTATTAGAAACATCTACCTTATTTTTTTAATCAGTATAATTCATATATTCCTTATAATCTTTTATAATTCCTGTATATCTGCTAGGATTTTCTTCCCTAATTATAGTATTCATCTTATCCCCTATAATTCTTTTAGCCTCCAAGAAATCCTCTTTAGGAATATCTGTAGCAATAAAATTAAATGCTGGTACACTATCTTTTAATACTGCTTTAGATTGCTTAATAATATCAAGTCCATTCATATCTGTTCCAAAATCATATTTTGCAAATACCATTTCTGGTCTAAATTGTATAATCTTATTATAGGTATCTTCTGGAGTATTTGATGTTGCGACTACTTCTACATCTTCTATTTCTCCCAAAATCCCTGCAATCCTATTTTTAATTTCTTCATTATCATAAGCTATCAATGTTTTAATTTTTTTCATCATACTTTCCAACCTTCTCTTTTCCCATTCTAATTCTTGCCATACAAGTTCGCTTTGTCTTGGTTTAAATGACACACAAGTAGGAACAAACTCACCATATTTATTTTGTTTAGATTGATTTGTGCAAGGAGTATCTTCATTCATTTTATGAGCTAATAATTCATTTGTCGGAGATTCATCCCACACAATTTTATCATCATAATATCTTGCTATTCCATAAGGAGTTCCTATCATTAAAGAACAAACTCTTAACATTCCGTTTGGATGTGCCAAAATTCTTGTTCCATTTTTACAAGAGCAATAACCATAATATTTTGGATTTTTCTCAAATTCTTTTTTAGTAGTAAATGATTGTGGTATTCTTACTGGTATTGAGTATTCATTATTATCTACTTTTTCTTGAATTTCATCCCATACATTAAGCCATTCTTTTATTGATATATCCAAGTTGCCACTAAAGTAATCTCTTGGAACACCCATTTTAAACAAATTGTGAAAGTTTATTTTATCAATTCCCATATCTTCAGCAAACTTAATCATTCTGTCTAAATACAAGTTGCCATCTTCATCCCTTTTTGTCATTTCTTTACTAATGCAAGAAGTAATGTCAATATTATAACCTAATTCTTTTGCTTTTTTAATATTTTTTACACATTTTTCAAAAGATCCATATCCTCTAATCGGATCATTAATTTCTGCTGTTGGTCCATCAATACTAAATGTTATCTCATCAAGCATTTTAAATTCTGGTTGTTCTAATAGTTCACTTTTAAATTGTCCGTTAGTATCTATTCTTACATATTCATACCCTAAATCTTGTTTTGCTATTCTTATTAAGTCTAATAAAGGTTTATTATTTTCTTTAATTCCATATAAAGTTGGCTCTCCACCCATTAAAGTTAATTTGATTGCACCCATTTCTCTAAAATCGCTAATTAACTTTACTGCATCTTCAAAAGCTATTTCTTTTTTCTGTAGATGGAATCCTATGTCTAATTTGTATAAACATTGTTCACATCTTAAATTACAATCGTCAATTAAGTAAAAGAATACTTGTCTTAAATTATTTTTAAAATAGTCTTTGAATTTCTGATCCATCTTATAATTCATTGTGTTTATCCCTTTCATTCCAATTTAATACATACATTATATAATCCTATTATATGCTTTGTAAATTCTGAAATTCTTATGAAATCATAGGTATTTCTTACGATAAAAAAAGAAATACCTTAATTGGTATTCCTTAATTTTATTTATAAAATGGATTTTTATTTCATCAAATAATTATTTATAAATTGCTTATCAACTTTAGTTAAGTGATTTTTTAAATATACAATTTTCAAGTCATTTCTAGGCAATTTTACTGGAATCTCAACCTCATATAGTTCATTATTGTCTAATTCATCTTGTACTGCATCTTTCATTACATAAGCGATTCCTATTCCTAATCTTGCTGCATTTATTCTTTGCTCTGTTGTAGGACATCTTAATATTGGTTTAATTGAAATATTGTTTTTTTTCAAAACTTCAAATAATTTTATATTTGAAACTCTATTGTCATAAGTTAATATATATTTGTATTTTTCAAGATCTTTTAATTTCTCAATGTGTATTTTTTCTTTTGAAACAAATACATATTCCACTTCTTTAATTTCTTTAATATCTATGTCTTTTTTATCTTCTTCTGGAATAGTATCTAAAACAATAAAATCAATTTTATTGTCTTTTAATGATTGTATCAACTCTTTACTTCCAGATTCAGTATCTAAATTTACTTGTAAATTAGGATAATCCTTTATAGCATTTGCTACTTTTTCCATTAAAAAGAAATCTGTTATATGAGAAGGACAGCCTATTGATATTTTTCCATATTCTAAATCATTTTTGCTTTGAGCAATCACATAAGCAAAATCAAAATTAGCCAATCCATTTTTTATTGCCTCATATATTTCCATTCCAATATCTGTTGGTTTCAGTGGCTTTCTAGTAAATAATTGTACTCCTAATTGTTTTTCAAGTGTACTTACACTTGTTGAAACATTTGTCGCAGAATAACCTAATTTTTCTCCTGCTTCGGCAAAACTATTTGATTCTACAGATGCGATAAAATATCTAAATAAATTCAGATTTATATTATTGATATTATCGTTATTATCCATAATAAATCTCTCCATTATAATATTGCGACTATTTCTAATAAGTCATTTTATATTATAACATATTATGTTAATTTATTCAAGATAAAATTGACAAAATTCGACATTTGCTATACTCGACTATATATAATTTCATCTATACTATCAAATTTTTCTAATAAGGTATCATATTCCTCTTGTGTTACACCAGCTTCTTCTAATGACTTTTGATATTTTTTCAATTCTTCTTGTACTTCTGGAGATTCTTCATCATCCACATAATATTCTAATAATTGTTGCTTTATAATGTCATATTGATATTCAGAACAAGAATTCTCCTCGATTTTTACTCCTAATTTATTTAATAAATTTATATCATTTTCATCTAAATGCTCATATATATTTAAAATCTTTTTATTATGGTAGATTTCAGACCATTTATCATAATCAAAACTTGACATTTTTTTACTTCCTTTCAAAAAAATTTTTTAGAATAAAACCCAGTTTGTAGGTTAGCCCCAATAATTATTATAAAATATTTGTGGATTTTTATAAATAATTGAAGAAAGGAGCTCTGCATAATGGGAACTATTCGAAAATTAAACAACAATGTTAATATTGTTGGCTCTAACATAAAAAAGTTTCGTGAACAGAAAGAACTTTCACAGCCAGATCTATGTAGAAAAATGCAGTTAATCGGTGTTGATATGTTTATTGCTGACATTTATGAAATAGAAAACAATAAACGATTAGTTAAAGATTTTGAAATTAAAGCATTTTGTATGGCTCTGGATATAACTTTTGAAGAACTATTTAATGATACCGATCAATTTTTTGAACACTAGATTTATCTCTGTGTTCTTTTTTGTATCTTCAATTATATTGTTATAAACCTTAAACAAAAACTTTTTTACTATCTTATCCTTATTTAAACTAAATTTTATAGTTCTAAAAAATGAATTTTGACAATAATTCTCTTTTACTGCATCATAAATATTATTTTTCAATCTTATAGAATCCTTATTGCTAAATCTATTGAAATTGCTTATATATTTGATTTCATTATTAAGATTAAAATCATTATACTTAATATCTTTTCTTATAATATGTCTTATCATAATACCTATTTGAATTGTATATTTTTCATCAATAAGATATTTTATATTGTCTATTATAATAGAATTTATCAATAATTCATTTATAAAAATTTGATTTCTATATATATTCTCAATATTTAATGGTAAATAATGACCTATATATGTTGTATTTGTTCTTTCTTCTACAAATACAACAAAATCATAACTATCATATAAATCTTTATCAAGTCTTTTTAATATATCATCAAAATTTTCTGTTTTTTCAATTTGTATAGTTGCTCTATCAACTTGTAATACAACTTTCTTCTTTTCTCTTGTTAGAACTAAAATTCTTGTTGTATCTTCCAAAAGAATATCTCTCCTTTATCAATATAATATTATTATCTTTTACGCATATTTTCACTTTATCTTTTTCTTTTATATTAAGATTTTTTCTTAATTCTAAAGGAATTACTACCATTCCTAAATCATTTATAGATCTGGTATAACAATTATGAGTTGAATTATTTTTTAAATATGTAATTTGTATATCAACCTCTATTCCTTTATCAATAGCAATGTGTTTCATTTTTCTTTCAATATTTTCACTCTTTTTCAAAATAATGTTTCTTCCACTCTTACAAATATCAATCTTATCTCCTGTTTTAATTTCTAGGTATTTTCTCATTTCTATTGGAATTATAATCCTACCTAGTTCATCAATTTTCCTAATTTTTTGTTCTAATTTTTCCTCCATAATAAAATCCTTTCCTACAAACTCTGTTTGTAACTAAATTTAAAAAAATAATATTATGGCTTCCGATTTCGTTTATTGCTATAAATTAAAAACAATATTTATTACTATAATAAGCCATTTACTTATAATTGCTATAAACCCTCCTTTCATCTTATTTGCTTATCATATTATACATCTTATACTACATATATTTTTTCTAATCATCTACTATTATTCGTGCTTATTCTACTAAAAATATGATTATACTGTTTATTATACTTGTTTATACTGTTGTAGTCAACCCGTGTGGTAGTCAAAAAGTATTCTTTTGTAGTTGTATCAACGAATAAAAATTTTCCGACATTTTTCTACTTTTTTTGACATAAAATAAAAGAAACTAGATAATATCTAGCTTCTCGTTAATTATTTATCACTATTCAAAGCATTATATATAGCAATGTTTGTTAATTTATATATTGATAAACCATACTTATCTCTTAATTTTTCCATTGCACTATATGATGTTTCTCTTATTGCAAAATTATGCGATTCTGAAATTTCATTTTCTGGTCTTTCATATATCTGCACATTTTCTGTATTTATCATTTCAACTATTGCTATATTTACTAATTTATTGATTGAGGCATCATAGACATCAGTTAGCTTTGATAATTTCTCATAAAGTGAACTATCTATCTCAATTCTTCTTTTTATTAGTTTGTCTTTCTTTAGTAGATACTTATCAAATGTATTCATTTTAACCACCTCACGATACTATTATAATGTCTTAAAAGAATGTTTTTAATTCCTATGAGGTAGTACTTTCGACTACTGCAATATGTATTTTAATTATTGGAGAGCTATCATTACTAATAACTCTCTAAAATAAAAGGGGATGATTTTTTGCTAACCTAACTTTCATTTAGCCTCTTTTAATATATTATTTGCTTTACTTTCTGTCAAATATCCATATTCAATCATTTTTTTCATTACCTGTTTTTGCCTTTGTTTTGCCAATTCTGGATTCTTTGTTGGTGCATATACACTTGGAGCATTTGGTATTCCTGCTAATAGTATGCACTCATAATCAGTCATTTCATATAATTCTTTATCAAAATATCCATTACAAGCCTCTTTTACAGTATAATATCCATCTCCAAAATAACTTGTATTTAAATATAACTCTAGTATTTCATTTTTATCATAATTTTTTTCAATCTCAAAAGTCATAAAAACTTCTGCTACTTTTCTTTCAATCTTCTTTTCTTGCGTAAAATAAATATTCTTTGATAATTGTTGTGTTATTGTACTTCCACCTTCAACAAATTCAAATGCTTTAATATCATTTACAAAGGCTCTACCTATTGCAATTATATCTATTCCATTATGCTCATAAAATCTGTGATCTTCTACAGATACAACTGCATCTTTATATATTTGTGGTACTTCATCTATGTTAGCATAATTTTCTTTTTGCCTAATACTTGCAACTTTATCTGTTAAAGGCATTTCATATAAAGCGTTTTTATACATTTTATAACCACTAATCCCAAAAGTAGCACAAATCACAATCATTATCAATGTTATTACTAGAATTGCTCTTTTAAATATCTTCATAATTTACTACCTCTAATTTTACTTTAATTAAAGTATAGCAGAAGTAAGTTACAAGTAAGTTACTTTTTTTAATTTTATAAAACAAAATATTTTATTATAAATTTACTTCCTATATTGTCAGATTCTACAGTTATACTTCCATTATCATTTTCTATTATTGTTTTTGCTAATGCTAGTCCTATTCCAACACTATCTTTAGAAGCATTTTTACCTTTATAAAATCTTTCAAATATATGTGGTAAATCATTCTTGTCAATTCCTCCTGCAAAATCTTGAATAGTTATACTAGAATACACATTATTTTGCTCGTAATTTATATTTATCTTACTATCGTTTTCTGAATGTTCTACGCAATTTTTTATTATGTTTGTAATAGCCTCCACTTCCCACATAAAATCACAATTTATTTTAGCTCTATCATTTCCTTTTGTAAATATAGATATATTCTTCAAATCACAGACAACTTCCACATTTTTAATTGATTCATCAACAATGTCTTTTAGTAATTTATCTGATTTAATAAAATTAACTGTGTTGCTATCTAATTTTGATAATTTTAATAATGATTGTACTAAAAAACTTATATTTGTAACTTGTCTTTTTAAATCTCTAATAAAGTCTTGCCTAATTTGTTCTTCCATATTTGGATCATCTAGTAAATTATCCAATATAATCAAAATAGAAGTTAATGGTGTTTTTAATTGATGTGAAATATCTTCTAATGACCTTTGTAGTTGTTTTTGCCCTTTTAAAGAATTATCAGCATTTTCTTTTAGCATTACTGTAGTCTTATATATCTCATTCTTTAAAATTGATAGTTCATCTTCTGATATTTCATCTATTTTTAGTGAATAATTCCTCCTATTTATTTCTTCAATATACTTTGCTATTTTTGCTAATTCTTTGTCTTTTCTTTTATCATATATAAAGAATATACTTACCAATATAGCAATTCCAAATACTAAACATATTGCATCTACACACAGGAATCTATTAAAACTTTCTTTATTCTCCAAAAGAACAGAATCTTTGCTCAATTCAATTCCGTACTTTTCAATAATAGAACTTGAATTTCTTTCTTTACTGTTTAGAATCTCCATTATCTCGGTGTCTGAAACATCTGGATATGTATCTTTCAATTTACTAATAATCATATCTAATTTGTTATTAAAATTATTTGTATATGTTTTATATTCTAACACTCTAATTACTAGGAACAGACTTAATATACAAATTGATATAATTGAAATGATTGCTAAATATTTCTTTAATCTAACTTTATTCTTCATCTATTCTATACCCTATTCCCTTTACTGTGCTAATTATATCTGTTCCTAATTTTTCTCTTATCCTTTTAAAATAAACTGTAACTGTATGATCATCTACATCATTACCAGTCCATTCCCATATTTTATCTAGTATAATAGTTCTTGATACAACTTTACCTATATTTAAGAATAATAAGTTAAGCAATTTTATCTCTAAACTTGTTAATTCTACTTGTTTTTCACTTTTATATACAATCATTTTATCCATATCAAATTTAATATCTTTTACAATAATAATACTTTGCTTTTTTGTACGAAGCATAATCTTATTTATTCTTGCTAATAACTCTTTTGTAGAAAATGGCTTTGTTATATAATCTTCTGCTCCAATATTTAATCCTTTTACAATGTCATCTTCTTCATCTTTTGCAGTAAGAAATATCGTTGGAATATTTGTATCTTTTATATGTTTTTCAAATAAATCAAAACCGTTTCCGTCTGGCAAAGTAATATCTAAAATTATAAAGTCAATTTTACTTTTATTTTCTTCTAAATATTGGATAGTGTCTTTTACATTAGTATTGTATATGAGATTATCATTATTCTTTTCAAAAGAGTATTTTAAGCCTTTTATAATACTTAAACTATCTTCTACTAACAAAATATTCATATCTATTTTTTCCTTTCTTATACATTATACCACAAAAGAGGGAAATTTTCCCTCTCCTGCTATATATTTTCGTTTCTAATTGTTTCAATAGTATTTTGTTTGTTAATTTTGTTCATAGAATATCTCATAAGTGAAGATATAAGAATGAAAACAGCAACTATTGCTATAATTATTCCCACAACAGGCAATTTATATGGAAGTCCAGATTGTTCAGTCAAGAAATGATAGATTAAATATGATAATCCAATTCCTATTGGAAGTCCGAATAATAATGATTTTACACCCATAAATGTACTTTCTAACCTTATCATTCTTTTAAATTCACTATTTGTCATTCCTATAGATTTTAACATTGCAAATTCTTGCTTTCGTAATTCCATATTAGTTGTAATTGTATTGAAGATATTTGTAATACCAATTAAAGAAATAACAATTATAAATCCATATAAGAATATACCAACTAATGTAAATAAATTATTCATTGCTCTAACATTTTCTTCTTTGTTATTTAAATTGTAATTTTCTCCCTTTAATAGCTCATCAATATCATTTTGTAATTTATCTGCATTATTAGATTTATACATAATTTGAATAACTTTTGACATTTTATCAGGTGCTATTTTATTATAAAGTTCTTCACTAATAATTAAATATCCATCTGCGTGGTCTTTTAAGCCAAAAGGCACAACATCTGTTACATAACCAATTTCTATTGTGTATGGCTTATCATCAATCAATCTTCCTTCTAATTTTTCTCCTTTTTGATAATCATATATTCTCATAGTTTTAAATTCAGGTTTATTTTTTCCTTCTACATATCTAGGAACTTTTGAATAATCCATTAAAATTGCTTTGTCTTTTATCTCATCATAATTTAAGCCAAGTGTTTTTATATATTTATTATATTGTTCTTTTCCTAATGTATATATATTAAAATACTCTGTGGCTTCATTTTCCACTTTTTCATCTAAATCTAAATCTCCCCATTTTATATACTCTGGATTAAATCTTCTATTCTTATATTCAAAACCGACATTTCTTAATATAGTATAATCTTCAATATTATCTAATTTGGTTGTATCTATAAATTTATTATACTTTTCTTCACTTGCATCATAAATTGATGTAGATGATAAAGAAACATTATAATCTGATATTTGTAATTCATTTTCTACTGTATCAAAAGCCATACTCATAAAACTAGATAATGCTACAAATACAAATACTGAAACAACAATAGAAATTACTGTAGTTCTATATTTCTTTTTATTTCTCTTTAAATTTTTATAAGATATTTCTCCACCAATTCCAAATAATTTTTTTATAAGTTTAGGAGATTTTAACTTTTTAGATTTTATTTTTATATTTCCACTATTTCTTATTGATTCTATTGGAGAAATTTTGGATGCCCTTCTTGCACTTCTAAATGCAGAAAAGTATATTGTTATAATTCCAAGTAACACCGCTACTATAACTGCTATATAAGAAAATTTGAATTCTAAAACCAGTCCTGTTACGAAATTATTACCTAAAAAGTAATTACTAATAATTATTAGTATGTAAGAAGCTAAAAATCCTAGAACAATACCTAAAGGTATTCCAATAACTCCTAAAATTGTTGCCTCATAAAATACATTTCTCTTTATTTGTTTTTTAGTAGCTCCAATACTTCTTAACATTCCATATTGTTTTGTTTTTTCTGTTATAGATATATCAAAACTATTTTTTATACAGAATACTGATGTAAATACTATAATTCCTACTACAATGCCTACAACTATTCCTAATCCACCAACACTACTGCTACTTATAGGATCAGTTTCTAAATCTATTAAATATTGATTTACATTAGTTTTATATTTATTTTCTACCTCTGCTCCAAACTTAATTATATCTTCATCTGGCATTTCTCCAGTTGGATTTAGGTATCTTTCATATTTCTCTGCATCTACCCCTAAAATATTGGCTGTTACTTCATATACATTCTTCATTCCATCTTTTGTATATCTTGTATATAAATCCACATTGCCCCTTAAATTATTGCTATCAAGATAAGTTATAAATGTATATCCAGGTGCAGAATGTTGTTCAATATTAGTTGCAGGTCTTTCTATTATTCCTACAATTTTATATTCTTTTTTCTGTGTATCAATTATTTGTTCATTACAATTATTTTCTTCATCTTTTTGTAAAGGATTAAATTGATTTAATTCATATCCTGTACTTTCAATTCTTTTCCCTACATCTAAACTAATTGTATCTCCAACATTTAAAAATACTCTGCCATTTGTTTTTAAATGTGTCGGAATAAGTATTTCATTTTCGTTTTGTGGTAATCTTCCTTCTACTAACTTAATTGAAAGATTTTTAAGTGAATCAGATGTAAATGCTTTTATGTAGGCATAAGGCTTATACTCATTTTGCGAATCAATTTTGCTATAGCCTATATTTTGTGTTAAGTTAATAGATTCAATTTTTCTATTATTCTTAAATGTACTAATTTCACTTGTTGGAACATCAAAAAATGCAACGTGGAAATTTCCTTTTTCACGAGTTTCATAATTTATAAGTGATTGTATTGCACTTGAATACATTGAAGCAACTGCTGTTATAAGTGCAACAGATAACATTATTCCTATAATTGTTACTATCGTTCTTTTTTTATTTAATTTTAAATTTTTTATGGTTAATTTGTTAAGTAAGTCCATAATTACACCTCCTCAACAATTCTTCCATCTTCTATCTTTAGAATCCTATCAGCACATTTTGCAATTTCCATATTATGAGTAATCATAATAATTGTTTGTTTTAATTCTTTATTAGATTTTTTTAATAATGCCACTATTTCATCACTAGATTTTGAATCCAAGTTTCCTGTCGGCTCATCTGCTAGAATAATTGTAGGATTAGTAATTAAAGCCCTACCAATACTTGTTCTTTGTTGTTGTCCTCCAGATAATTCATTAGGTAAATGTGTTTTTCTATTTTGAAGTCCTAATAACTTTAACATTTCATCTAATGTTTTCTGATCTACATCTCTATTATCAAGAGAAAGTGGTAGAGTTATATTTTCTTCTACATTTAAAATTGGTATTAAATTATAGAATTGGTAAATTAGTCCTACTTGCCTTCTTCTAAAAATAGCAAGTTTATCATCATTAAAATCATATATATCTTTGCCATCTATATAAACTTTTCCAGATGTAGGTCTATCTACTCCTCCTAATAAATGCAATAATGTTGATTTTCCACTTCCAGATGCACCAACTATTGCAACAAATTCTCCTTTTTGAACTGAAAATGATACATTATCAAGTGCTACTACTTTTGTTGTATCTTTTCCATAGATTTTAGTTAAGTTTTCAACTCTTAATATTTCCATAACTAATAACTCCTTTCTCATTTTACAAGTAGATTATATAATAGCCAAAGTTACAAGTAAGTTACATTTTTAAAATTTTTTAAAAAAATTAGCAAAGCACTCAAAAAGAGTGCTCTACTTTTGAATTTCCAGTTATCCTTTGTCGATTTCTTCCTTTATCGCTTCATTGTTCTGTCTTAACCAATGTGCAGTTATTACTCCAATTCCCAGTGGTACAATACCTAATGGTGGTACTGTGGCAAAAGTTAATAATGAGAATACCCCAAATGCTCCTGCCCTTACCATAGACCTTTTCTTGTTTGTTTCAAGTTGCTCCTGTAATTCCATTTTTGTCATTTCTTGGATTGACTTTCCATTGTAAGATAACTGTCGCCTCATTGCTTGTTCCTCCTTTACTATTAAGCATTTGGAAGTTACATCTATATAACCTACCAAAGTAGGAATATAACGAATTAAATTTCTTTTTTCTTATACAATGTATAAGATACATTATAAGATATAAGATAAATTACAAGCATTACTACTGCAATAATATAAAATCCATATTGTTTTAACATATTAAACACTTCATCTAATGAATATGTAGTAATTTTCATTATACTTACTGATATAAGTGATCCTATCATCATTATTAAAACAATCGCAATCATTTGAATAAACTTACCTTTTTCATATCCAAATTTTATCAAAATTGGAACTTGAAATGATTGTAATAGCATTAGTCCAAACAATGCTCCAATTCCTGCACTAATAATATTGTCAATAACAAGTGCAGAACTATCTTTTATAGATTGTAATATTATGGCTAATAGTATTCCTAAAATACTACCTATCATTGTGAACAAGAAAATATATAAGTATTTTGACCTTATTATATCTTTTTTAGTTAAAGGCAATGATAATAAATATCTCTCCGAATTTGCTTGACCATCATAAACAAAACTATTTGTTGCAATCATTCCAAATACTAATGGAATCAAAACAGGAAAAGATAAATCAATACTATCATTAGCAAAACACAAAAACGAAAAAAGTAACAAAAAGAAAATTAGATTTTTCTTATATAGTTTTACAAATTGAAGTTCTTTAATAATTAACCCTTTAAAAATATTCATTATCTTTGTTCCCCCTTTATATAGATTAGCATAATATCTTCGATTGTAGGTTTATCAATAGTTTGTATATCATATTTTTTCTTAAAATCTGTTCTGTTTTCTATAAGTAATTCATATTCATATTTGCTTTTCGTAAAATTGACAAAGTCCTTTTTATCTATTTTAGCAAATTGTTCTTCCGAGCATTTTACAATTCCATAATTATCAAGTAATTCATCTTTATTTTTGTTGAAAATAATTTGTCCTTCACTTATGAAAGTAATATAATCAGCAATATGTTCTAAATCTGATGTAATGTGGCTAGAAACTAATATAGAATTATTTTCATCTTGTATAAAATCTTGAAAAACATCTAATATTTCATTTCTTGCTATTGGATCAAGTCCAGAAGTTGGCTCATCTAGTATTAAGAGTTTAGCTTTATGTGATAATGCTACTGCTAATCTTAATTTCATTTTCATTCCACTAGAATATTCTTTTATGGTTTTATTTGCTGGTAATTTGAAATTATCTAAATATTTTATATATGCACTTTCATCCCAATTCTTATATATATTTTTCATTATTTTATTTATATTTTTAGGATTCAAATTATCTGAAAAGAAACTATCATCAAGCACAACGCCAATATCCTCTTTTATTTGTTTCTCATAATTTTTATTATCTAATCCAAATATTTTTATTTCTCCAGAAGTATCATTTAAAAGATTTAGAATTGCTCTTATCGTTGTAGTTTTCCCTGCACCATTTTCACCGATTAACCCCATTATCATTCCTTTAGGTAATTCAATATTTATATTCTTTAACTCAAAATCTTGGTACTTTTTACATAAATTTTTGATTTCTAGTATATTTTCCATTATATTTATTCCTCCCCATATATAATATCTATCATATCCTTAACCTCATCTTTAGAAATATTACTAATTTTAGCAATAGAAACTGCTGTATCAATTAAATTTTCAACTTTTTGTAATTGTTCTTCTCTTATTAGTTCTACATTCTTATTCGATACATAAGTACCTTTGGCTGGTATAGTTTCAACATAGCCTTCTCTTTCTAATTCTTCATAAGCATTTTTCGTTGTAATTACACTTATTCTTAAATCTTTTGCTAAACTTCTTATCGAAGGTAATAAATCTCCAGCCTTTAATTCATTCGATATTATTTTATTTTTTATTTGCTCTTTAATTTGTTCGTAAATAGGAATATTACTAGAATTACTTATTATAATATTCATTCTTTTCTCCTTTTTTATTATTGTGTATATACAGTATATACAGTTATGATAAAATTGTCAATATATTTTTACAAAAAAATGAGAATCATTATAATTCCCATTTTATATCTTATTTAGTTTTACTATAAATTTAATCACTTCATCCTCACTCTTTGCCTCAATAGTTCCATTATGTAGTTCAATTATATCTTTAGTAATTGCAAGACCTAATCCTGCACCACCATTATTCGTTCCTCTGGATTCATCTGCTCTATAAAACTGTTCAAAAATCTTATCTAATTTATATTCTGGAATAGTTACACCTCTATTCTTAAATATAATTTCTATATTTTTTTCTGTTTCAATTACATCTACAGTAATCGTTGTATTCTCATAACTATAACTAATTGCATTTTTTAGTAAATTTCCAAATGCTCTAGCCAATTTATCTCCATCTGCTTTATACATCAATATATTAGGCTTTTTTACTTCCAATTTTAGTTTTCTTTCTTCTAGCATAGGATAAAATTCATCTATTAACTGATCGAATAATACAGATAAATCAATGTTTATTTTATTTATAGGCATATCATTTAAGTTATATCTAGTAATTTCAAAGAATTGATTTGTAAGTTCTTCTAACCTTAAAGACTTATCATAAGCAATTTTTAAATACTTTTGTTCTGCTTGTTTATCTTGTATATTCGCTTCATTTAATAATGATAAATATCCAATAACTGATGTAAGTGGTGTTTTTAAATCGTGAGCCATATACATCATTAAATCATTTTTCTTTTGTTCAGCTTCTTTGGCTTTACTTTTGTTTAATTCATATTGGTATTTTATAGTATTTAGTTTTTCGGCATATTGCCATAATGAATTTGGTAGTTCTATTTTTGTTGAATTTTCATCTAATATCTTTTCCAATGAATTATATAATTCATTCATATCGTTCTCTCTTTTTGATATATATCTATAAAGTATAGCACAAAATATGATTGCTACAGCCCCCAATATTACACCTGCTTTATGCGTTACAAACCAATAATATAGTGAAACATCCTTATCATAAGTTACATTTGCTATTATATCATTTAAAATTCCATCTATAAAAACTTCCATTATAAAAACTGCTATAGCATAAGCTATAATAAATCTTAATAATAATCCACCAAAAGTTATTATTTTCTGTTTTAATAAATCCTTACTTTTCAATTTTATATCCTACTCCCCATACAGTTTTTATAAATTTAGGATCTTTGCTATCATCATTTAGTTTTTCTCTTATCCTTCTTATATGTACCATAACTGTATTATTATTTTCTAGGTACTTTTCTTTCCATACTTTTTCAAATAATTCTTCCGAGCTAACAACATTTCCTTTCTTCTGTGCTAAATATAATAATATATCAAATTCTATAGGTGTAAAATCAATCACTTTATCATACAACTTACATATATGTTTATCTTGATTTATTTCTAGTCCATCAATATCAATTATATTTTCTTCAATTTTATCATTATATTTTGTATATCTCCTATATGCAGATTTTACTCTAGCAACAAGTTCTAGTGGATCAAATGGTTTCGTTATGTAATCATCCGCTCCTAGTGTTAATCCTTCTATTTTATCCTTATTCTCAATTTTAGCAGTAAGCATTATTATAGGAAAGTTTAAACCTTTTTCTCTTATCAGTTTACAAATTTCAAATCCATCAACTTCTTTTATCATTACATCTAATATTGCAAAATCTAATTTTTGATTATTTATACACTCTATTGCTGCTTTGGAATCATAAAACTTGAAAACATTATAATTTTCGTTTTTCATATATACTTCAACTAGATCTGCTATTTCTTTTTCATCATCTAATACTAAAATGTTCATATGTCTCCTCTTTTCTACTTGCTTGTATTCTATCATAAAATGCTTTATATTTCCATTATTTCGACAAAATGTAAGAAAATGTTAAGAATTTGTTAAGTCTTTCTTAAAACACTTATCTTTCTATTAGGCTATACTAAATACAGTTTGGAGGGATATTATGAAGAAAAAACATAAGAAAAAATTAAATATAAGAAGAATTATATTATTTGCTATTTTAATTTTCTTAACAATCATTCTCGTTAAAAATATAACTAATTCTAATAAAATATCTAATATCATAAATGATAACCATTTTGTTTCAAACAGCAATGGATATTCTATTATAAAGCAAGATAAAAATGAAAACTATTCTGGAAAAGGGCAAGAAAAGGTATCTAATAAAGATGGATATTATACTACTTTTACTACTAATGATCCATATAAAAAAACTTATATTGAATATAAACAAAATGGAGAAGCTTCTTGGAGTAAAAATACATATTGGAATGATTATATGGAGAATAGTGGTTGTGGAATTACTGCAATGTCTGTTATTTTAAGTGGATATGGAAAAAGTGTTACTCCAGAAGATTTAAGAAATAAATATTATCCTGTAATTGATTATGAATCTTTAGATAAAGAATTTTCAAATTCTTATGGAATAAAGGCAACTGGATTCTTTTATGATTCAACTCATTTGTCAAAAAAATACATAAATGAACATTTATTATCGAATAGACCTGTTTTAATCTGTGTATGGAATAAACCTAATGAAAATCGTTGGACTACTACTTCACATTATATGGTATTACTTGCTTCTGATGGTGATGATATGGTATATATTTCTAATCCTAATGGTGGCAAAAATGATAGTAAAAGTTCTGGATGGTACAAGTATAAAGAAGTTATCCCTTATATTGCAAAAGCTTTATTTATTGAGAGTTATGAATAGAAAATGAGCAACCAATGTTGCCCATTTTCTATTATATTTACTTTTCTATTTTTAAATCTTCCGTATTAGCACTATTTTCACTATATTTAATTTCTATTGCTCCCCCAATAGTATCTAATTCTTTTATTTTATTCCAATCTTTTTCATTATTTGTGGTTACTCTAACAATAATGTTGTTTGTAGTATCTACAAGTGCTGAACTTGTTACAAAAGGAAATTCTTTATTTGACATTGCTTTGCTTATTTTTGATTGTAGTTCTGTTAAATAATTATACGAATATTTTGCTTTTGCAAATTTTGTTTTACTCTCTGTTATTCCAAGAAAAGCACATATTAATTTTCTATTTGTTTCATTATCTTCACAAAGTAATATAACATTATTTCCATTTTTATCTACATATTTACCACCATAATAATCTGGATAATCTGTTGTTTGAAGCTCTGTTGTTTGTTCTTTTACTCCTACATCTTTATCTTCTAACTCATCAGGCTTTAAGGGATTATTTACTCTATTTATAATAGATTCTAATAATGAAATTAGTTCTGTTTCTGTTATATCTATTGTTTCAATATCAAAGTTAATATCCTTATATGTAAATTTTACAATATACATATTTTTATATTGTGATATTATAAGCTCTACATCCCCTATTTTTGAAACTTTGTCTGCGTCTAATATTTCGTAATCTCTTAATGGCATATATTTTTCAGAAAATGCTATTATTATTTTTCGATTATTAGATGTATTTCTATAAGTAAATTCATAGTTATTTAATACATCATAATTTTGGGCATTCCTATTACTTTTTACATAGATGGCTTTATAGTTTTCTTTATTGTCAAAATCATTAGGAATTTCTAAACCTGTCATATATTCAAAGTATGGAATCATAACTCCATTTAATATTTTTACATCTGCATCAAGTCTTGCCATCATCATATTATCAATTTTGTTGATATTTATTATTGTTGCAAGACTTTCTTCTTTTTCACCTCTAAAATCCGTAATAGGATTGTTGTTTAAATTATTGTTTGTATTTAAAAATCCTACATACCCCACTACTGCAATAAGCATCACACATACAGGAGCTAAAACATATTTTAATTTTAAATTACTCATACCAATCATCCTTTCTTTGTATGATTTGTGGGAGTTTTTTTCTTTAGTTGTTTCTTTATATTCAACTAATAATTGTTCATCTATATCATTGAGTGCTTCTAAAAGTTTTATACTTTTATTCATATAACAACACCTCTTTTCACCAGATAATCTTTAAGCTCATTTCTTAATCTATGTAAAGTTACTTTTACATTACTTTCTTTCATTTTGTTTTTAGAAGATATATCTTTTATAGAACTTAAATTCCAGTAACGATCCAAAAATATTTTTCTTTTATCTGTAGGAATAGTTTTTAAGAAATTGTTTAAATGTTCAACAAGTTCTTCATATTCTGTTTCTTTTTCAATAGTATTATCGCTAGGTAAACATTCTTCTAATTCTTCTAAAACAACTTCCATATACTCATTTCTTTTTTTAGCATTATTCTTTCTATACTTATGAATTGATAAATTACGAGTTATCTTTGCTAAAAATAGTTTAAATATATTTGGTCTTTCTGTAGGAATGGAGTTCCATACTTTTAAATATGTATCATTAAGTATTTCTTTTGAATCTTCTTTATTTTGCAAAATATTATACGCAATATAATCGCAGTATTTTCCATATTTTTTATCTGTTTCAGCTATAGCTTTTTCATTTCTATTCCAATATAGTTCTATTATTTGGTTATCTTCCATTTCAAAACTCCCTTCTACTATACAAGACCCAAATTATTTAAAAAGGTTACAATATTTTTATAAATTTTATCATTTTTTCTTATAAAAAACAAAAATAGGAATTGTATTTCAAATTCCTATCAATATTTTTTTATGAATAATAATTTATATTTCTCTATTATCACAAATAAATTTATTAAACTTTTCTAAAAAGTCTTTAGAGTTACTCCACTCTCCAACTTCGTAATTTGTGATTTTTTGAATTGCCATACAGCATATATATTCATATAATCCTTGTTTAGGACTTTTATATATTATTGTGTATAGAGGTTTTAATGCTTTATTTTCCATATTTAAAACTTGGTTAAATTGTTCACTTTTTAAAGTATAATCCCACCATTTAGCTTCAAAAGCAAATTGAGGATCTTCTCTTTCTTTTTCTCCTATTTCATTAGTCAAATTTTGTAATAGAGTTGCAATTTTTTCTAAATCAGCAGTATTAACATTTTCAATTAATTTTTGTTCATCTAGTCCTTCTGTAGTTATTTCATCCCAATTTATTTTATTATTTTCAACTTTTTTACTTTGATTTTCAATAGGTTCTTTTGGTGCTTTATCATCTATCATACTAGTTTGATGAACGCCATCAAAAACAACTCTAGTTGGGAAATATTTAGAACTTACACTAATACAATATCTATTAGCATCTTGGGACATATAATAAACATTCCAGTTACCCATTTGACTAAAATATTCTATATCATCATAATTAAGTTTTATATCCATTTGTTTAACATAGTTATCAGCTGTAACTTTAGCCATCATTCTTGGAATTATTTTTGTAACCCATAAAACAATTATAAGTAAAATAATAAAGCAAATGATTGAAATTATTATCTTTCTTTTCTTCATATTAGCCTCCTAAAAATTACTATTTTCCCTAACTTAATCTATAATGTCCTATAATATAGTCTTGTCCGTATAATTCTAATACATCCTCCTCATAATTTATTTGCATTGGATTTGCGTGATGTATTAGAAATGGAATACCATTTTTATTTCTTTTATCAGATATTACTCCTATATGATCTTTAAATACAATTATATCTCCTCCCTGCCATTCTTCGATTATAGATAAATTAGTTGTTAATGAGATGCTATTATTTTTAAAGTATATATCTAAATTTCTTACTCTCCTAAAATCTATATTTTTATCTACAGTTTCAATATTGTATTTCTCTTTATTATTTATAATATCTTCATTTACTAGTTCCATTAAGTCATATCCAGCACCTTTTAAGCCATTTGCTACAACATCTGTGCAAACTCCAAATTCATCATCTGGATAGCCAGTTCCATAATATTTACTTTTATATTTTGGCTTTGTTTTTATATATTTTCTTACATTATTCAATATATCTGTCTGATCATCTATACCATCATTATCTTTATCTACACTACTAATATAAGTTTCAATATCAAAATCACTATTAGAATATTGTTTATGTGGTATGATGCAAAAAGCATATAATACTGTTACTAAAACTATAATTATAATAACAAATATAAAAAATATAATTACACTCTTTTTCATATTAGCTCCATATCTTGTTAAATATCTTGTTTACCATCATTTGTAGTATCTCCATTCCCACTTACAGGAATTGTATCTCCTAAATAAGTAGGCTCTGGCTTGAATATACACTTTATAAAATCCTTATCTCTTGCTAATATTTCTCTTAATTCTCTATTAAAAGCTCCTACATATTTTCTTGGATCTGCACCTACTCCGTATGCCTCTAATCCTAATCTATTTGCTATATATAAAGCTCTATATAAATGATATTTTTGTGTTACTATTACTACTTTTTTAGCTTGAAAAATATCTTTTGCTCTATATATGCTTTCATAAGTAGAAAAACCTGCGTGATCCATAAAGATATTTTCTGATGGTATTCCTTTTTCTATTGCATAGTTTTTCATTATATTAACTTCATCATATTCTTTTCTTCCGTGATCTCCACTCATTATTATTTTATCAGATACACCATTTTGATATAAATTTATACCTTCTTGTAATCTATCTTCTAGCATAGGACTTGGCTTATCTCCCCATATTCCAGCTCCTAAAATGATTATACAATCTACATCTGACAAGTTAGAATATTCGTTTCCTTTTATAATTTGATTTTTAGTGGATAATCTCACATATAAGTTTATTCCTAATACAATTATTGCTATTGCCACTATAACTATTATTCCATATTTTAATACTTTCTTCATTACTATCACCAATACTATCTGTTTTTCATATATTCCTCAACCAATGGTATTCTTGCTTTATCTTTTTCTCTATTACTGTTTTTTAAAAATTCATAGTATTTTTCTATACTTTGAAGATTGTATTCGCCATATTTTTCAATTTTCCAATCTTCTTTAGTGTCAAGTACACATTCAACTTTATCGTTTACAATATACCATCCATTTTCTTTTTGCTTTAGATTATAATTATCTTTTAATTCTTGCAATCCTCTTTCTGTAACTGCAATGTCCAAATCTCCTGCATCTGGATATATCTCACGCATAACTAATGCACCACTTGATAATATCCAAAATTCATTTTTATCTATTTTTAAACTTTTAAGCACTTCTATAAGTTCTTCTTTATTCATCCTTTTTTCCATATATACCTCCATAAATTGTGATTTGCATTATTTCTCTTTAATTTTATGTGGTAGTATAGCAAGTATAGTTCCAACTATACAAGAAATTACACACTTAAATATAGCAGAATATTTTATACTTTCTATAAAATATTTCATAGGCTCAGCAGCAAGTTTTATTCTTAATCCAGGTATGCAATAACACATAATCAAATATGTTGCTATAAATCCAACTAAAAATAAGATAATAGATAATACTTTTTTATCTCTCATAAATATTCCTCCTATTTCAACAAATTACTATTTTGTTTTTTCATAATTAACTTTCAAATCATTATTTACACTTATTTTATATCTCTCTATAGAAACAACTTCATTATTTTCATTATTGACTAATTTTATTTCAAATTCTGTATTACCACTTTTTAATGGCACAATGAAAAATTGCATTTCATAATATGAATTTTCTGGATTATCTCCATCTATATTAGAAAAAGACTTTCCATATCCTATCTCCATAATTGAAGTGTCCTCTATACTAATTTTAGGACTCAAATTTCCTTTTCCCTTTAATACAATATCTTCATACTTATTTTCTGTAATAAATTTTAATCCAGCATCCTCTAATTTTGAAATATTTATTTTGTACTTTGTAGGATTATTATTTAATAAATCCTTAACAAGATATTTCTCATTACCATTGATTACAGCATATACATAATCGCTTTTTATAGAGCTAAAGTAATATGTATGATATTCATCTTCATAAAACTTCTCTAATGCTTGTGCAGTCACTTCTGATTCATCAACAATTTCTATAGTGAAATTATATGTACTCATAATTTCATTGTAATTACTATCAAATACCTTTTGTCTTGATCTTACTAACATTACACCTAAAATTAAAATTATAGCAATACAAATGATTATCATTATAATTGATTTCTTTTCTACCTTATTTTTTTCTAATAAAAATATATTTTTAATCAAATTATTAACTGATTTTATCTTCAACACTGCATACATTATCAATGCACCAGAAACATTTAAAATTATATCATCTATATCGCAACTTCCAGATAGTGTTATAAATTGCAATAGCTCAATTACTAAAACAATAATAATCATTGTTAGTGCAAATTTCTTAAAACTATTTTGTTTCTTAAATAGTAATGGTAAGAAAAATGCAAAAGGCATACAAGCAACTATATTTCCTAGCAAATTAAACATAACTGCTCTTGTATCTAGCAAACTATCAAATGCTCCTATATATTCAATAATTGTTTTAAATGGTATTATATTAAGAGAATTGTTAATATAAACATTAAACATTTCTTTAGACCAATTTACAATAGTTAATCCATTCCTACCCCAAAACTGATCAAATAATGTTAATGTTATAAAAAGTAACAAATATAATCCAAAAAATATCCATAAATTTATTTTCATTGCTTTATTATCTTTTCGATATTTTGAAAGAATAAATCCTCCAAAATATAAGAAAACACAACTACCACATAATAAAGATAATCTTCCAAACTCTGATAAATATAAATGTTTTGTTATTTCTGCAAGTCCATATACTCCTAAAAACAATATAGCAATTATATAAAAGATAATAGATGAAACCTTTTTTACCATATTCAACCTCACTTTTTAACTATTTTCCATAGTTTGACAATCTGCATCCAGTATATCACAAACACAAAAAAAGTACAACAATTCAGACCTGTGTTTTTGTCGAAATTTGTTGTACTTTGTAACTTTAATTTTCAAAAAATTCTTTGATTGCTCCATTTACTAATCTTGTAAATGAAATTCCTGTTTTTCTGTGATATTCATTCAATTTTTTAATGTTCTTTTTTCGTAGCATTAAGTTTCTATAAGTAACCGTTTCTCTATCTGGTTTTGCATAATATGTTGGATTATCTCGTTCTATATATTCTTCTATTGCTACATTGATAATATCACTTAATTTAGCATCATACTCTTTTTCTGTTGCTAATCTTATTTTTTCATACAAACTATCATCTATATTTATAGCTTTAGGCTCTGTTTTATTTTCTAATTTATATAACTTATCTCTAATGTTCATATTATCACCTTTCAAATTTATTTATATCCTTTGTCTTGTATAATTATACTTGAAAGTGCTGTAAGATAATACTGCAACGCATTGTTATAAAACGAACAATAGAAATATATATTGATATTTTATAGTGATCCGTTTAGATATAAGCCATTTAATTGCAATTCTATGTCTAACTCTTTAGCTTCATAAGATTCAATACCTATTTTCTTTAAGTCTAATCTACTCTGCTTACATAATTGTCCTAATGTTTCAATGTGATTATCTGTTAATTTTTGTAGTATTTTATCTTTAACATCTAATCTATATATGCTTTGTTTTTTTAGTTTTTCTTCCATTGCTTTGCTTCCTTTCTTCGATTTTTTTTATTGCTATTGCTAGTTCATTATTTTCAACGATTCTTTTTTGCCCATCATATTCATATTCTGTACCACTAAAATATACTATATATCCCAAATGATATAATTTATTTCTAAAAAGTGAATCAAAAACAATTTCAGCTTTTTGTGGTAAATTATGTTTTACTATTACTTCATAGAAAGTGTATCTAATAAAGTATGGATTTTCTTCTATTTTCTGTGGTAGTGTTGATTCTATTATTGTAATAATCTTTTGTTCTAGTTCTGTCATATTACATACACTCTCCTTTCTGTCAAAATCTAATAGATTATACCACATTTTTAACTTTTTGTCCTAATTTTGGCAAAAAAAAATAGCAAGAGCCAATATAAACTCTTGCTACTGTAAAAAATATTTATTTTAATAATTTTCTAAATATAGCTTCTAAAACATTAACAACTATACTATTTCCTGCTTGTTTATAAAGTTGTGTATCAGACATTCCTACAGATTTTACTTTATAAAAGTCATCATCATTAAATCCCATCAATCTCCAACATTCAAGAGGAGTTAATTTTCTTATCTTCATAAAATGATTACCATCTTCTGAAATCAATACTGCTGCACTTGATGTTGTAATACCACAAGTTGTTGTTTGTGTTGGAGCAATATCTTTTATTTCCTTATTGTTATATGGATTAAACATTCTTTTTTCTGCAATGCTAGGTCTAAATTGACTTGCAGTAACAGCAGTTGCAATTCCTTCTGTATCGTAAATTCTATCTTGAATACTAGGTTGCTTTATTGCATTATTTAAGCATATAGGTTTAGGTGATTCTATAACTGTTGCCATATTAGGTGAAGTTAAAATCGTTTGCGATACTTCTTTACCTACTCTGCCTCTTTTTGTTAAACTATTAGGATATGAAACATTTATTGAATCTCCTTCCATTGCTTTTGTATATCCTCTTTTTGTTGCCTCTCTTACTAGAATATAAGGTTGTTTGTGTCCTCCATTATCCATTGTTGTTAATGTTGGAGATAATCCATTTGGATTATAAACACTTCCTGCTTGATGCTTTGACTTGTCCGTATCAAATAATCCTGTAACTCTTTCTACCTCATTAGATTCTGCTATGTATTGATTATTGCTACCACTCATTTTATGATAACCTGCAATCAAACAAGAACTAATATTAGGATTTTGACAATCTTTTATTAGTTTATTATTCTTCTTTATCAACCTTCCTATTCCACTTTCTGATAAATAAAATTTTTCATCAACTTTATCTTCTAAAATATCTTTAAGTTTTAAATTTAAAGGTACTGGAGATGGAAATACAAATTTATTTGCAATGTCATTGCGAATAGAAATAATAAATATTCGTTCACGATTTTGTGGAACACCAAAATCTTTTGCATTTAGAACTTGCCAATAGTTAGTATATCCCAATTCTTTTATATCGTTTAATATAGAATCAAATTGATTTTTGAATCTTTGGCTAGTCAAGTTTTTAACATTTTCAATAATACTATATTTTGGTTTCTTCGCTTTTAGTATTCTATATCCTTCATAATATAATCCGCTTCTAGTTCCTTCTTGTATTCCTTTCATTCTTCCAGCTATTGATATATCTTGACACGGAAATCCCCAAGTCATAATATCAAAATCTGGTAGTTCATCAATATTTATCTTTGTTACATCTCCTAAATTTTTGTATTCTGGTACATTATGAATTGTGCAATAGCTTTTAATAGCAAATTTATCTATTTCAGAAAAGCCTACTAATTCATAATTTATCCCTAAATTTTCTAATGCTTTCTCAAAAGCTCCAATTCCTGTAAATAGGCTTAATAACTTTAGCATAATGTAATTCCTCCTTTGCATCAAAAAAACGCCCCAGAATTTAATCTGGAGCGGATTATTTTTTTATTTATTTGCTATGTAATGAATCAATCTCTTTTTTCTTGTCTAAAACAAATTTTTCTAGTTCTGTTCCTGTTATATTTCCAATTTTTTCATTGTTTTCATCATATAGTTCGTATTCTTTATCATCTACCAAGTATAATGTATAAAATTGATGTTTTTCATTATACGCAGTAAACTTTTTATCAATATGTATTTTATAGTTTGAGTATGGTAAATTTACACAAAACTCTTTGTCATTTGAATTTTTATAGTCGATTCTATTTCCACCGAAATTTAATATTGTGAATATATAAATTACTACTAGATAATTTTTCTTCTTTTATAGTTTCTAAATGATTAAGTTCCCTTTGAAGTTCCAATACTTCTTTTCTTTGTTTGTTTATATCAATTCTTTCTGATCTTGAATTTTTTTTTATATCTTTAGCTTCATCTATATTTTTTATATTCAATTTTTTTTGTAAATTTAAAAATATATCGACTTCTGGTGGCATTACATAATCTTTATCCATTTTTTTATATGACATAGCATATTCATAGACTTTATATAATCTAATATAATCACCAGCCATCTCTGTTGTTTTCAATATTTTATTAAATTTTTCTTGATTTTTTTTCATTACAGTATTCTTATTTTTTATTTGTCCTCTTTTAATTTCTATTTCCCTTTCAATGTCATTAAAATCTCTAATACCATATTTCTCTAAATATTCTAATTGTTTTTTTAATTGATAATATCTTCTAACTTCTTGATATTTTGTTTTTTGGTATTCAGTATAAACTTCTCCATTTACACCTAACTGGCTTTTTTCTATTGCAATTTTAGATTCATTTGCTTTTTGAAATAGAGCATAATTAAATTCTGTTTTCGTTGTTTTTATTGCAAGTAATTTTATATTATTTTTATCTCTATAAATCTTATATAAATTACTTGTACTGTATTTTAAATCAATCGTATCAATTCTTGCATATCGTTCCATTCCTAAAGCCTTTACCGAGATATGTTTTCCTCTTCTAATTTCGTAACCCATAATTGATAAATTATCTAATAATTCATCAACACTATTACATTTAAAAATTATTTTTTCTATATCTTCTTTTATCTGTTCTTTCCAAGTTTGCCTTTTATATTGAAAATAGTAATCTTTTTCTCTAGACTTATGATAAATTTTACGAGGCATAGCAAAGCATCCATATTCTGCTGCTATTCGGTCACTTGTATCGCTTAAACCATATAATCCTTCCTTTTCATTTGCAAGTCTATCTTCTAACTTCTTCCCAAATAAATTTATTGCATTTACAGATATATGATTGTGAATATGACCCTTATCTATATGTGTTGATATTACACATTGATAATTAGGATATAATTCTTTGCATAGTTTTAAGCCAATCTCATTTGCTTGTTCTATTGTAATTTTATCTTTTGGAGAAAAACTTTGGATAATATGATATGCTCCTCTAGTTCCTTCCATTTTATATTTCTTTTGCACATCTCTAAATTCATATAATGCAGTTTCCACTTTACAATTTAATGAACTTGCTAACCCTACTTTCTCGCCATCATTTTTTTCATCAAGTATATATTCAATCAAATTTTTAGGAGATCCTAAATGTGCTAGTCTTTTTGTTATTGGCATTATCATCCCTCCAAATCTTCAATCTTGCTATGATTGATTTCTTTCCATACATCTAAATCCAATTTCTCATCAATAAGTTTTATCATTGCTTTTTGATTTCTTAATACTGCATACATAACATCTAAAATATCTTTTTTTGCTTCATCTGTTAATCTAGTAGCATATTTACTTATATGTCTGATTTCTTTAGTAATTTTTTTTAATTCTTTTGTATTTTCAGCATACGCAGTATATAAATCTTCCTTATTTTTCAAATCCACATAAGTTACTTTTTCATATATTGCTGCATCACGAATATATTTTGCGAGTCGCTTATATCCATAAAATTTTGCTTTTGATTCTACTAAAATTCTTTCTTCATCTGATAACCAGACCTTTATACTTTTTCTTCTTTGTTTAGAATTAAATTCCATTTGCAATCATCCCTTCTATAAAAATAAGAAGCAAGAAAAAATTTCTTACTTCAATTCATTTAATTTTTATGAAAAAAATTATCATACGGATAACCTGCTGCTATATATCTTTCAGTTAGTTCCATTTTATAATCTTCTAATATATTCAGATATTTTTGTTTAAAACATTCTTTACATAACAACTCTATACCTTTGCTATAAACATACATTCTATTATCTTTTTTGAATCTTAAATTAATACTATATTTGTTTTCTAAAGTTCTTATTGCTCTTTTTATTGTATATAGTTTTCTATTAAAAAATATTTCTAATTGTGAATATGGAATATCATTAACAAATAATTCTTTAGGTTGTATCTTAAAAAAATCTTCATACAGTTTTATTATTTTTTTAAAGTATTTAATATCTGCATCAATTAAATTCATTTCACTTTGAAAGAATACTTCTACAAGCCACCAATAGCCCTCATCTAAAATATAAAACTTCCTACTTCTTATTTTATTACTCCTCCATCTACAATTTGGATGCCTTTTTATCATAAAATCTATTGCATACCTTAAATCTTTATGTGTTATTTCTTTACCATTTTTCGTTTTACATCCTAGTCTATTTAATTTCATTAGAATTTTATTATATGATTGGAATATTTTATCTAGTTCTGTTTCACTATCACGCATAATATCCACCTGCCTTTATAAATAAAAAAATATTTGTACTAGCGTAGCGAAGTACAAAAAATCCAGAGCAATTTATTTGCTCCGAATAGTGTGGCATTTTTACTGCCCAATATTCGCCAGCTTGGTGTCTTGACACCATTTTCGCTGTTTAGGGCAAAAGCCCTAAAACCCATTTTGCCCTCTGGGAGATATTTTTTTGTTCTAAATTTTGAAAAAAGTGGAGCATTTACTCCACTTTTTTCAATTTTTTTAATTAAAATCATAGTCAAATTCGTTTTCATTTTTTACCTCATTTTGTTTTGATTTTTCTTTTAATTTATCATAAGTTTCATAGATAGATTCCATATTTTCCGTTACAACTTTAATTCCATTCCAAGCACTTGTATCTACTTCTATTGAAGAATTATTTTCAAAAGTAATTGTTGTAATATATTTTCCATCTGATACATCTTCTGTATAAACATTTGAATATTTTATTCCTAGCTTATCCATTATTTCTTCATACATTGAAGTTAAATGGTTTAATCCTTCATCACTATCATTTCCATATCCCATTAAATCTTTTATTCCATTTTCACTAAAGTATTCAATAACTTTTACAAGAGATAAATCGTAATATGTTTGAGGAATTTCTTTATAATCTTCAATAAAATCTTCATAAGTTATTAAATCACAGGCAAGTTTTATTATATCTCTATTAAAACTTGCCTGTTCTCTTGATTCTAATCCTTCATAACTATCTTCATTATATTCAATACTGCTTTCATTGAAATACTGATTTAAAGATTGTTCAAAATCATCAAGTTGTTCTAAAGAGAAATAGTTATAAAAGTCAAATATTTTGTCATCTACTACAGCATATTTTTCAATCAAAGGATAATGGTCTTTTACCATAAATCCATATCCCATTTTTCTTAATTCTTCAAAAGAAAGATAAAAAGCCCATTCATCATTTGAGTCAAATAATTCTAAATCATTTAAGTCATAAGCAACTTCATCTTTAACAACAGAATCGTATAATTCTTTATAGGAATTATATTCATATATTTCAAAATTTCCATCTAAATAATCTTTATAATTATGAATATTTATTTTCCCATTTTCTTTCAATTCTATATATTCATCTTCAATAAAAATATGTAATATCTTTTTATTATCTGTTTCTAATATCATTTCTTTTGACATTGTATTTATATATTTCTTGCAAATATTTTTAAAAAATTCTTCATCATTTTGCTTAATCATTTTATAATCTCCCTCCTTCTATTCTCTAAATATTATTGCTAATATCGATAGTTTCTTTAGAATTATTTTCTTCAATATCTTTTGTCAATTCCTTAAACCAATTACCATAAAAACTTTTATCACTATCTTCTAATAACTTTAAGTTTTTACCTACTTTCATATAACTCTCATATACTTTTTTTACATAGTTAAATTCTCCATCACGAATAAGATTTTCAACTTCTCCTTCATCTATGAAATAATCAAACATTCTAAAATAGACTCTTTCAAGAATAGTATCAAATGTAGTGTTTTCTTCAGAATCAAATGTATTACATTGTTCATCTTTTATGTTATATTTTCCATCTGGATATTTAACAATAGACCATTCATAAAATGCTAAAAAATCATCTAATTCAGTTGCACTTTCTTTATCTTCTAATTCATTTTGAAAGCTAGTTTTTTCATAATTCATATTAAATAGTTCTTCTTTTCTACAGACTTTTATAAGTTCATCAATATTTAATATTTTCATATCTTTATCATAATCTAAATAATCTTTTCTGTTTCCCCAAGTAAAACCTTTGCTCCATTGAAATTCAATACAAGTATCTCTAGTATTCCCATTATTTAGTTTGACATAGTACCAAAATCTATCTTCCGAAAATTCATTAAATTCTTTATCAAAGCAACAATTTTTCTCAAAAGATTCTGCATATTCTCTTAAAAATCCAATACTTTTCATAAGTTCAATAAACTTATAAAGATCATCATCATATTCTTTTCTAATCTTTACAACTGCACCAAATGTTAAAAATTCTTCCATCTCATTCATTGTAATTATTTCTCCTTTCCAAATAAAAAAAGACTAGGCATAATTTATATCCAAATCATCAGATTTATCGTTTTGAATATCAACTTGATTTGTAATTTGCCTAGTATTTTCATTTTCTAACTTTCTTGCCATTTGTAAATCTAAATTAAGTAAATTTTCTGCTAATTCTTTTAATGTACTATAGCGATTACTACCACCAGTCCAATCTTTATCGTGTTCCATTGTTCTATATAAAATATTATTGGCCCATTCATTTTTCCAATACCTAACATCAGATATTGAAATATAATAAAATTGATTTGTTGTATTACTTTTTACTACTGCTGAAAATTCATAATGATTTTTATTAAATGAATGTAATTTCATTCCTATATCTTTGCAAAAATCATTAATAACACTTCTATAATTGGTTTGAAAATTTCGATATTCTGGAGAAGTTTCTCCTCCCCAATCTTCAATTTCTTTGTCATACCATTTTTTTAAAAACTTATCTACTGTCATAATACTTTCCTCCTATATATCAATATCGTTTTCGATTTCTTCTTTATTATAATCTTCTAGCATATAAGATGGTGGTGTGATACCTGTCCTTTTCATTGCTTGAACAAGATCACAATCCTTTGGCATATATAAATCTCTTTCAACTTTTAATCCAAATGGTAATTTTAAATTCTCCAATTCAGATAACATTACATATCCAAGTTCAGCCATTTCATCATCTCCAAGATGACAATATCCAAACATTTCATAATCACCATTTTCAAGTTTATTTCCTTCTGTTATTATCCAAGTTCCTACTCCAGTTGGATTAAAAAATTTTGCTATAACCTTTGCTTTTCCACCTAATCCATCTTGACTTCCTATAGGATATTTTTCAAATAATTTTTCTAATTCCTTTGTTATAAGTTTCATAGTTGCACCTCCTTTTGTAATTCATTATTCATAAATTTTTGATAAATTAGTTCGTGATATTTAGTGGTGAAATTGTTTGCTAAATCTTCTAATTTCTTTTGATATTCAGTAAAATCTTCTAATGACTGACTAATTGTAAAATTACTTTTATAATTTGCATCTTGTCTATACATATCAATTTCATCATCTATTGAGAAATTATCAAATAATTCTTGTAGTTGCTTATTTACATTTTCTTTATCATATAGCTCTTGATAATCATCACAAAAATAAAAAGTATGTATCATATCCACTCCACCATTGGTCCAAGTTTCAATTTCCATACCACTAATCATCCCATTTTCATATATAGGACTAACACTATAATTAAATGATTCTATTGTTTTAATTATATTATCCAGTATAATCTCTTGCTTTCTAGTAGGGATATACTCTTTCGTACTCAATTCATCAACTTCTATTTTGTCATCTATTTTTTCTCCAAATGACATCCTAGTATTGTTTACACATTCGTTATAATCAGCAATTAAAATTTGATTTGGTTTTAATACATAATTTCCATTACTGCATACAACTGTTATATCTTCATCTGACATATTTTTAATATAATTGCTATCACTTGTATAAATATATTCTCCATTATCATCTTTGAAAAACTTAAATTGATTTTCTGTTTGAGAATATTCAAAATATTCATTTCCATTTTCATCAATATATGGATTGTGTTGTTCATCTGGAGAATAAGTCATAACTTCATCACCATATTTGAAATATCTTTCATCAAAATCTCTAATCATAGCATCAAATAGTAGTGGCTCTTTGAAATTTTTAAGCATATCATAAATTGCTCCACCTAGATTTTCTATTCCCATTCCACCATTAAATTCAGTTGATTTTTGTATTTCAAATTTATTATCTTTATCTTTTGTTATAATAAAAACTGTTCCTCTGTGCATTTTATACACCTCCTAAATATCAATATCATTTTCAATTTCTTGTTCTGTTTTTTCAAATTCAACTCTTAAATTTGTATATTCTTCTATTAACTTTTCTTGCTCTTTAGAATATGGAGAATGTTCTATTTTTCCATCCAGATTTCCTGCTTTTCTTTGTTCATTTCTAACTGCAATTCCAGCTAAATATGTACCTGCAAATGTTATGTTTGAAAATCTATTATCTTTATCAAAAAATTGAAGAAGTTTTGGATCTTCTTTTGTTATTTCTTTAAATCTTAATTGAAATTCTTTCATTTTATCTAATATGTCTTGTTGTCTTATAATCATTGACTTTGTTATATCTTTTTCAAGTTCTGTAATGTTTAATTGATATTGTAGATAGTCAATTATTTCTTCAATCGAATACCCTGTATCTTCATCCAAATAACCAGATAGCCATATAAAAACAGTATGGTCTTGTAATTTTCCTTCTTTAACTGTTCCAAATAATCCATCTGTAAGCGTATTTAAAGAACATTCTGGTTGCCAGTCATCTCTTAACTCAATTATTTCATCTGCTTTTTCATTTATTCCTATAGCAACACAAGCTGTATCCATTCCAATTTCAGTTTCTTTTAGTTCAATTCCACTTAAATATCTAATTGCTCCATTTTCTCTTAATTCACTTAATCTTCTATCTTTTGACAAAAATAAAAAGAACTCTGTACCTTTTATGGTTAAGTCCTCTATTTCATCGACAGTTGGCTTTATATCAATATCTACATACCAGTCTTTTTCTTTTAAGTTATTATTTTCATATCTACAAGTTACACTTTCATCATAACTCGGATCAGAAATAATAATATGATTTAATTCTCTAATTTTCCCTTTATATCTCAATTTCACTCACCTCTTGCTCTTTTAACTTTTCACTTAATATTTCATTTACTTTTTCTTGTATTTCCTCTTTTGAATAAAAATTTAATTCTACATTTGAATCTTCCACTAAATATCCATTTTCAAATAATTGATGATTATAACTATAACTTTCTCCATATTTTTCAAAATCAAAATAATCTACAGCTCCGAGTTTTTCTAATTCGTAATATAAGCCAATTTCTTCTGCCATTGTATATCCCATTTTTACATCTGGAGAACAATCTTTACAATGTTCAATACCTTCAAAATTATATTGGTAATAACTTATATCATCCGATTGTAAACAAATATTTATCAATTCATCTATACTAAACCTGTCTGCACCTTCTGATTCTAAATATGCTTCAACAGCCTCTTTTTCAAATTCATTAAGCGAACTATATATTATTGCAAGATTATTTATGTCTTTTACACTAGACCATTGAATTGAATCATAAGGAAATGGATGTGTTTTTTCCACATCTGCTATTTCATATTCTTCGTGTTCTTCATCTACTTTAACCACTTCTTTTAAGTATTTATCTATAACTTCTGGAGATTGTGGTAAGTCTAACCATCCTCCTTCAATGCTACCTTCGTTGTAATAAGCTAAATTTTGAGCAAAAATACTAAATACTTTCTGCATAATAATCACTTCCATTCTTTTATATTTCTATTTCATCTTCCCACTTAATTGAATTATAGGAACATCCCTCACTATCTTCATAAACATTGCGAAAAACTGTTGCCTTATCAAAATCAGTTTTTTGTTCATTATAAAGTTCAAGCACTCTTTCTCTGCCTAATTCTTGAATATATGGATCACTATAACGAGATTTCAAAAAATTGCTACCATAACATAGGCAACTATTTATCATTTCTCTACAATCTAATTCTCTATGTAGTCGTTTCTGCTCTGGTGTCAATTTACAGGGGATTCCATTTTCAAATCGAGGTATTTCTTTTCTTATTTGTTTTATTTGTTTTCCTGTCATAATATTTCCACCTCACTTATGTCATTTTTTTCTTTACTTTGTTCAGTTTTCTGCTTATTTATGTCAGTTTTGCATAATTTATCTTGATCTACTTTAATTTTTAAATCATTTGCCAATTTCTCTATTTGCTTTGAATAATCAAAATCAATAAATTCTTGTAATTCAGCTTCTGTCATAAATTTAGCATTTTTCTTAATATACGCAATATTATCTTCGCAAGTTTTAAGTTCCTCTTTAGATAATTGTTCAGAGTTTCGCCAATCAGAAAAATCCCAATCCATATATTTAACAGGTGTTAGTAATCTCATATTGTAATCTGTAAAGCAATACTTTATTTCACCATCTTTTGTAACATCAATAAATAATTTACCATCATTATTAGCAGTACATTCAAAAATATATTCATTTGCATTATAGGTGTCTGAAAACTGTTCTATCCATTCTTTTATAATATCAGATGTTAGTAATATATCTCCCATATCAAAGTTAACATCAAATATTCTATTTATCTTTTCTTGTGTATCTTTCAATGATATGTATTCCATATATGATTTTATATATTCAATTCCATGTCTTGCACGAGAAATCATACGCTCTCCAAAATTCCATCCATAATATTTAGCATATAATTTTGGAGTATCATTATCTTTATCCCAAATTCTTATATATATTTGACTTCTTTGGCCCATTTCCCATTCTCCTTTCCAACAAAAAAGAAGCTCATCTTTCGACTCGCTTCTAATTCGTTTATATTTAATTTAACTTTAAAATTGTAATTTATCTTTCTAATACTTGTTTACAACACCAAAATCTTGTAAACATCTTGATAAATTGTAATTTGTTGCCCTCTTTATAATTTTGATATCCAATTATTTTATCA
>CAMJCT010000014.1 GCA_946404215.1 uncultured Clostridium sp.
TAAAAAATGTAGACAAAATTTTTATTTTTTGCCTACATTTATTTTACACTAACAACAAATTTTTTTAAAACTTTTAGTTCATTTTAACACAATAATTTTTTCATTTTAACCCATTTTTAACCCTTATTATTTAATTTTTAGATTTCATAATCTTTGAAAATATTGAAAACTCTGCATTTTTATTTTTAACTTTAAAAGAATAAAAAATCGAGAAAGTATTGATATTTCAACATTTTCTCGCTTTTTCAATGGAGGCGACACCCGGATTCGAACCGGGGATCAGAGTTTTGCAGACTCGTGCCTTACCACTTGGCTATATCGCCATATTTAAAATATGTACTTTTGTGTTAATCCTTTCTTTATATATAATTATATGTTTAAATATATTTATATATTCTAATTTAAATAATATTGTTTTAACAATAACATTCTGGAGCGGGAAACGGGGCTCAAACCCGCGACCTCTGCCTTGGCAAGGCAGCGCTCTATCAACTGAGCTATTCCCGCATATTTTTTTATATCTTTAAGCATTTAAAATAATAACAAAAATGTGCCATAATGTCAAGTGCTATGGCACATTTTTTGACGATAATTATAATAATCTATTTACTGCTTTTTCTCTTCTTATTAGATTTTTTATTATTTATTTTAGCGCTTGATACTTCATTTTTTATCTCTTCAGCTTTTTTTGGTTCCCATTTTTCTCCTTTTTTGGGCTTGTTCCACGAAATATAATCACACGTAGTTGGATTGTTTTCACATATATAATAATTTCTTTTTCTTTTAGTTTTTCTTACTTGCACAATCCCGCCACATTTTGGGCATGGTTCCTCTATTTTTTCCACAATAGGTTTTGCATTTTTGCATTCTGGATATCCTGGACATGCTAAAAATTTTCCATATCTTCCATATTTATACACCATCATTCTTCCACATTTTTCACACTTTACATCAGATTCTTCTTCTTCAATTTTTACATGTTCTAATTCTTTCTCAACTTTTTCTATCTCTTCTTCAAATGGTCCATAAAATTTTCTAATCATATTTTTCCATGGTTCTTTTCCCTCTGCAATATCATCAAAATTGCTTTCAATTTTTGCAGTAAACTCTACATTTATTACATCTGTAAAATTTTCTATAAGTAGCTTATTTACAATCTTCCCTAATTCCGTTGGGCTTAATTGTTTTTGTTTTTTTTCAATATATCTTCTCTCTAAAATTGTAGTAATAGTTGGTGAATATGTACTAGGTCTTCCTATACCTTTTTCTTCTAAAGCCTTTACTAAACTGGCCTCTGTATATCTAGCTGGAGGTTCTGTAAAACTTTGTTTAGGTATTATTTTCTTTACGGCTAGTGCTTGACTTTCCTTTAAATCTGGAAGCATTCCATTTTCCTCTTGTTCTTTTCCATCAATACCTTCAACATATAAAATCATAAAACCTTTAAATTTTATTGTCTGACCGCTTGCTTTAAAATCATAATTATTTGCTTTAATATTTACTGAAACAGTATCATAAATTGCAGACGACATTTGACTTGCAATAAATCTATTATATATCAGTTTATATAATTTATATTGTTCCTTTGTTAACGATTCTTTAATTGTATCTGGCTCTAAATCACTGTAAGTTGGTCTTATAGCCTCGTGTGCGTCTTGTGCCTCTTTGCTTGTTTTATAATATCTGTTTTCATAATAATTTTCGCCATAAGTTTTTACTATATGCTCTTTTGCTGAATTTCTAGCGACTTCAGAAATTCTTGTAGAATCAGTTCTCATATATGTGATTAATCCTATTGTTCCTTTTCCCTGTATTTTTACTCCCTCGTAAAGTCCTTGAGCTATAGACATAGTCTTCTTTAGCGTAAATCCTAATTTTCTTGAAGCCTCTTGTTGCATCGTACTTGTTGTAAAAGGAGGTGCAGGTGTCCTTCTTTTTTCACTTTTCTTTACATCTGTAACTACATATTCAGCTTGATCTATTTCTTCTAGAATTCTATTTACTTCTTCTTCAGAGTGTATTTCTTGCTTTTTGCCGGACTTACCATAAAATTTAGCTTCAAATTCTTTTTTACTATCTTTTGCCTGTAAATTTGCATATATATTCCAATATTCCTCTGGAACAAATTTTTCTATTTCTTCTTCCCTATCTACAATTAGTTTTACAGCTACTGACTGAACTCTTCCTGCTGATAATCCTCTTCTAACTTTTTTCCATAAAACAGGACTTATTTTATACCCTACTATTCTATCTAATACCCTTCTTGCTTGCTGTGCATCTACTAGATTCATATCTATTTTTCTAGGTTCTTTTATCGCTTTTTGCACTGCATTTTTAGTGATTTCATTAAATGTTACTCTTGTTATTTTATCTTTTTCACTTTCTAATATATTTGCTAAGTGCCAAGCTATTGCTTCTCCCTCACGGTCAGGGTCAGTTGCAATATACACTTTTTTTGATTGCTTTGCATCTTTTTTTAGTGATTTTATTAAGTCCCCTTTTCCTCTTATATTTATATACTCTGGTTCAAAATCTTTGTTTATATCTATTCCTAATTTTGATTTTGGCAAGTCTCTAATGTGTCCCATTGAAGCTACTACTTTTGTATTTCCGCCCAAGAATTTTTTTATAGTATTAGCTTTTGCTGGTGATTCAACTATTACCAATTTGTCTGCCATGTATTCCTCCTTATTTATTCTTTCATTTTATTTTGCTATTATACAATAATCTTAAAGATACTGTCAATAGATAGAATCTCTTATAATATTGAACTATTTAAATTAGCATTGCTTTTAAGTCTTAAAATTATTGTTGTCCTACTTAATATGATTTGTGATTAAAAATAAATATAACTGAACAGTGACAAAATAGTCATATATTTATAAAAATGACTAGATTATATTTTTTGATAAATCACATATTATATCAACTGCAGATATAGGAGTAACTTCGTTTTCTTTGAATAAATTTAATATATTTTCTATTTTCTTCTCATCGTTAGACAGGAATTTAATAGTTTTATTTTCTACATTTATTTTATCTTTTATATACTCTGTTTTGTCTATACTTATTCCAAATTTTGACTTCTTTCCATCTAATATTTCATCTTCATTTATTATTTTGTAATACTCTAGTTTTATTGGATAATTAATATTAGCGTCCTTTAAAGACTCCTTACTTATAAATGTGCTGTTAAAAAAGATTTTCAATTTTTTTCTCCTTTCTTTTGTGTCTCATTTTTCCATAATACTCTTATTTCTTTTGGTTTGCAATCTTTTTTCATCGCACAATATGATACTTTTATATATTTTTTTGCATTATTCAGTTTATTTTTTTGTTTTATACTTTTTTTTGCTTTTTTTCGACTTTTTTCAACATGTATTATTATATATATTTCTATTTTTTTTTACAAATTTTGATTTTTTTTTAGTTATTTTTTATTAAACAATTTCTGAATCATTTAGCTCTTCATAATATTCATATTTTTCTTTTATAGCTGTATTTTTTAAATCCACATATAATTCTGCTATTGTTGCAGCATTATATGGATTTACATACAAAATACTAAGTAGTCCATATGTTAATACAGATAATAAATTCCATCCAAAAAATGACATATCTAAAACAAATGTCTTAAACTTATTACCTTTCATCATTTGTTTTGACAATTTAAAAGCTTGTCTTCTATTTATTTTTGGATTTTCGGCTAATATATAAGGTATCATTCTATATTCATATGTTTTTATTATTCCACCTATTATCGTTAAATACCAAAGTGCATTATAGATATTTCTTATTAACATGATAATTGCAATATTTGCTAAATTGCCATCTTTAAACACATACCATATTGTAGAAATTTTAATTTTGCTACCTTTTCTTGCTTTTAAAAAATATCTTTTTCCACCAACAATTAATGGATCTGCTATAAATATTGTAAATAATATTGCAATTAATGATGATATACAAAATACTACTGCCAATCCAGTTTCTTTTATATCAAATAAATTTATAGCATCCCAAATTTTGAAAATGTATTTTTGCGATTTTGTTGCACTATTTAAATTAGCTTCCACTGCTTCTAGTGCTCTTATTTGAGTAATATTTAAAGTTTCTTCTATCTTTTTTTTGTTCAATCTGTAAGTATCTTGTTTGTTATTTTCTTCATTATCTACATTTATAAAACTTCTATCATTTATTATATAATTAGGATCCATAGAATCATCTGATTGCCATACTCCAACAATAGATGTCCCAAATTCTCCTGTTAATAGTGCTATTAGGAAACACACTATTACTGCTGACCAATAATTTTTTCTTACAACTTCTTTAGCTCTATTTTTTAAATCTTTTCTTGTCCACATTATTTTTCTCCTTAAGATTTTTTATATTATTATTCTGTATATTGTTTTAAATTAATACTAATAATCATATAAATTATATATTAAATATCCTTACTTGACAAGTGTTTTATATTCTTTCTCATTTTTATATTATAATAAAATTAACCTAATATTTCCTATTATAAAATTAATTCAAGAAATATTAGGTTTTATATTATTTATTTTTTTTAAATTTATTTAATACTATTCCAACCGCATGTACTATAGCAGTTGAATTATTATTAGCTATAATTTTTCCTACAGCTTTTCCTCCAACTGTTAATGACGCTACTATTGCACTAAAAACAAATTGTATATTAAAAGACATTCCAAATTGTTCTGTTACTTTCATTGATATTAACGCACTTATTGCACCACTTAATACTCCACAAATATCCCCTATTACATCTGCACATATATTTGCAACTTTGGGTGCGTTTTTTATTAACATTATGGAATCTTTCGAGCCTTTTATTTTTTTACTTGCCTTTGCGTGAAATTCATGTTCATTCGCAACTGTAACAGCAACTCCTATTATATCAAACATTATTCCAATACCTATAACTATTACTAATATTATTAAAGCCGCTATTAAGTTTAGTTGTGAAACTCCGTTAGCCGAAACATACGAAAAGATTAATGATAGCATAAATGTTATTATAAATACTTGTATATACCATTTTATATCCGAGTGTTCTTTCTTGTTTCTTTTATTTTCTTCTTTATTCTCCTGATTATTCATTTTTTAAGTAACTTCTCCTTTTAGCTTTTAATTATTTTTTTATAATGTTTTTAGGCAGATATAATCTGCCTATTAAAACACTGGTTTGAATTTTAGATGGTAAAAATCTAAGTAAATTTTACAGTTTAGGTCTGGTCGAATTTCTCTACTTTCCACTTAACATTACTGTTATAGCCGTTTCCGTTTAAGGAAAATATCTATTTAATAGACACCAGATCGCCACTTAAATCTGTACCTTAATCCCTAGACTTTCTTGCTATTGGATAATAAGCAAACATTCTAGAAGTTTTCCTTAACATACATTTAATACCTTACTAGTCTTTTTTGCAAAGGCAATTTCATTATCTCAAAGTATAATAAATTTGGCCGAAATTTGATTCTACTTCTTATGGAGATATTCCCAATACTTTCACTCGAGACAGGCTACTCTATGTATTTTGTGTCTTGGCACTCAACATAGGTTTAACTTAAATATTTTTAAGCCTCCGCGAAATTAGGGAATCTCATGTATGCCATTACATAATACCCTAACTTCTTTACTCCCTGGATACACACAAAACTGGCATTTCGCGCGCAAACAAGAAACTTCAACGATGTGCCCTTTAGTGGATTTTTAGCCCCACCCTCGTAAGGTTTGTATGACTAGAATAATGCACCATCAATATATATTATACTATTGTTACAAAAAAATTCCAAATTGATTTTATAGTTATTTTTGACTTTTCTAGTTTTTTTGTTTTACTATTATTTGTTGTATTCTCCTTAATTCTTCATTTATCTCTATTATACTTGTTTTTTCGTTAATTTCTATGTGTTATTTAATACAACTCTTTTTGAATTATTTTATTCTATATCTCAAATATTCTATTTATATCTTCTTTTACACTTTCCAGGCTTCTGTCACTTTTTAAATTTATTACATTTATATTTGAGTATTTTTCCTTTATTTCTTCTGCCATTTTTAAATATTCTTTTTGTTGCTTAATACTATTTTCTGTTGCAAATTTAGCATAGTCTGGAACAGCTTTTCCTTTTCTATCTAGCCTCTTTTCAAATTGATTTTCATCTTCCAAATATAATGTAATATAGAAAATTTCAAAATCTAATTTACTAAATCTGTCTAATAACTTTTCATATATATCTGTGAAACTATATTCTTTTTTCCCAAGTCTACAATAATTTTCTTCTGAAAAAAAAGTCCTGTCAAAAAGTAAATTTATATTCTTATTTTGCATCTTTTCCATATAATCTAATAAATCTATATACATATCTGTCGTTTTCTTTTTTCCCTCTACAGTACTATCTGATATACCACACAGTCTGTATAGATTAGTATATTTTAGAGAATGTCTAATATAATCCGTTATTGTTGTTTTCCCTGCTCCTTGAGCTCCTTCTACAATTATTAATTTTGAATTACTCATCCTTACAATTATCCTCCGCATCTTTGCTTTTGTTTTTTTCTGAAGATTTTTCTTTTTTGTTTTTTTCAAGCATTTTATTTATTGAATTTAATATATCATCTGAATTTTCATCAAATTCATCTTTTACAAATGTTAACATTTTCATTCTCCTTTCGATTTTTATTATACTATTTTATATTTTTGAATTCAACATATTTTATAAATTTATTAGTACAAGACCATTATCCTCTAATTTTTAATTTTCTTATGCTTCTGTTCGCTAGACTTTTGTATAAATTTGTTGTAAACTTATATTAATACATTTTAATATTACTGTTATAAAAAATATAAAACTTTTATAACATATTGGAAGGAAAATTAATGAAATATTTATTTAAAAATTACTCAGCAAATCCAAATAATCCAAAATGGGAAAATATAATTTATAGAGAGCAACCTTTGTATTCTAGAAATAATGATATAAGGAGCGAATTTGAAAGAGATTACACAAGAATAATCCATTCTACTGCATATAGAAGATTAAAGCATAAAACTCAGGTGTTTTTTTCTCCAGAAAGTGATCATATATGCACAAGAATTGAACATGTTACACATGTAGAATCTATTAGCTATACTATAGCAAAATATCTAGGATTAAATGAAGAACTTACAAAAGCTATTTCTGTTGCTCATGATTTAGGACATAGCCCTTTTGGCCATACAGGAGAAAGAATATTATCTGAATTTTCAAAAAGAGATTTAGGTTGTCCTTTTTGGCATGAAAAGAATGGTTTAGAATTAGTTGATAATATAGAACTTTTAGAAGATACAAATCAAAATAAGCAAAATTTAGACCTTACATATGCTGTTAGAGATGGCATTATATCTCATTGTGGTGAAATAGATGAAACTTTTATTAAACCTCGCAATGATTTTATAAGCTTAGAAGATTACATGTATCCAAATCAGTTTTCTCCTTATACTTGGGAAGCATGTGCTGTAAAAATCTCTGATAAAATTGCCTATTTAGGTCGAGATATAGAAGATGCTATATCATTAGGAATTCTAGACAAGCACTTAAACGAATTACATGATTTATTAAATAATAATTTAAGTACTGCTAAAATAAACAATACCATAATAATTAATTATCTAGTATCAGATTTGTGCATGAATTCTTCCCCTGAAAGTGGATTGTGCTTTTCTAATAAAGCATTTGATTTAATGAATAAAATAAAACAATTTAATTATAGAAATATATATTTGTGTGAAAGGTTAAAACCCTCTACAAGATTTTTTGAGATTGTATTATCTGAGATATATAATACATTAAAATCTACTTTTGATGGTAATAGTGCTTTTAGCTCTATTCAATGTTTGGAAAAATTTTATCCCAAATTGTACAGAGACTTTTTATCTTTTTTAACTAAATATTATAATTTTCCAAATAGAAAAAAGTTAAAAAATAAAATAATATTTGATGATTCATCTAATACTGATTTTTATAAATCTATTTTATATTATATCTCAGGAATGACAGATAATTATGCAATAGAAATATATAATGAAATTATTGGATTTTAGGGAGGTGTTTATATGGAAAAAATAGCAATTATTTCTGACGTCCACGGAAATATAACAGCTTTAAATGCTGTTTCAGATGATATAAAAAGAAGAGGAATAGAAAAAATTTTTTGTTTAGGCGATAGTGTTGTAAAATGCGCTCATCCTGATATGGTAATTGACAAATTAAGAGAAATATGTGAAGTGATTTTAATAGGTAATTGTGATCATATAATATGCAAACCAGAATCAAAATTTAAAAACTTCTGGTCACGAAATATTATTGGTGAAGATAGAGCTAATTTTATTTACAATTTACCTAGATTTTATGAATTTTACATGAGTGGTCATTTTATTAGGCTTTTCCATGCATCCCCTTTCGATCTGGATTCGATATATAATCCAATGTTTTCAAATAAAGATACTAATTTTAAAGGGACTGAGTTAAAATCTCCTTTTGATTTATTTAAAAATACAGACTTTCTTGGAAAAAAAAGTTTAGATAAAGAACCCGATATAGTTGGCTATGGCCATATACATACTCCTTTTGTATTAAGATGTAAAAATAAAACATTATTTAACACTGGAAGTGTTGGAATTCCAGTTGAGATGCTTAATTCAGATATAAATGACGAAAGTAACAAATTTTCTACTCTTGCATCTTATATAATAATAGAAGGTGATTATGGTAACAAAGATTTGAGTTCGATTTCTTTTAATCTGGTTAGAGTTCCTTATAATATTCAAAAAGAAATTGACGACTTGTCCTCTTCAGATATGCCAAACAAAGAAATGCTTATTAAAACTCTAAAAGGTGCTATTCCTACTATTTATAAATCAAATTAGGAGTGAAATTATGAATAATAAACTAAAAAAGGTCAAAGAAATATTATCTATTTACAACCAAGAACATTTACTACAGTTTTATAATGATATAGATGATTTTCATAAAGAATTATTATTAGAACAGATTTTAAGAATAGATTTTGAGCAAATATTAAATTTATATGATCTTTCTATGAAAGATGATTCTGTTGCTCATGATGAAATTTCTCCTTTAAAGCATTTAGAAAAAGACACTTATTCCAAAAATGAAATTTCTTACTATACTAAAATAGGTGAAGAGGTTTTAAAATCTGGCTCATATGCTGTTGTTACAATGGCAGGTGGTCAAGGAACCCGACTTGGTTATAAAGGTCCTAAGGGAACTTATGAAATAGATTTTGAACCAGGAAAAAAATCTTTATTTCAAATTATGTGTGAAGATATATCACGAACAAATGAAAAGTTTAATATTGAAATTCCATGGTACATAATGACAAGCGAAGAAAACGACGCTCAAACAAAAGATTTTTTTGAATCACATAATTATTGGGGCTATCCTAAAGATAAAATTACTTTTTTCACTCAGGGAAAACTTCCTTTAATTACTGTTGATAGAAAATTATTTTTACAAGAACCATTTTTAATTAAAGAAGCTTCAAATGGGAATGGGAATGTTTTTAATTCCATGAAACGTCATGGTATAATAGATGCTTTCGAAAAAAACAATATTAAATGGATTTCTTTTGGAGGTATAGATAATATCCTACTAAAAAATGTTGACGCCTTCTTTTTAGGCCTTGCTATAGAAAACAAACAAGATATAGCCTCTAAATCAATCTTTAAACAAACTCCTTTAGAAAAAACAGCCGTATATTGTAAAAAATATGGAAAACCTTCTATTTTAGATTATAGTCAAATTGATTTGCAACTATCTAATCTAAAAGATGAAAATGGTATGTTCCTATATAGGGAAGCTAATATGCTTTCACATTTAATGAGTATTTCTGCAGTAAAAAAAGTATCAGATGTTAAACTATGTTATCACAGAGCCTTTAAGAAAAATGCATTTGTAAATGATGAAGGAATGAAGCAGGTACCTGATAAACCAAATTCTTTTAAATTTGAAAACTTTATTTTTGATGCATTTTCATATTTTGATGATATGTTGCTTTTGAGAGTTAACGCTAATGATGAATTTGCACCAATAAAAGATTTTACAGGTATTTATAATCCTGATACTGCAAAAGAAAAATATATAAAATATTGGAATTCTTTTGATATTTAATAATTTCTATTTTAAAAAGTCTGAAATCTAACGTAATTAACATTAAATTTCAGACTTCTTTATTTTTTTTAGTCAAAATATATTAAAGACAATATTATAATCATGGTTATATATAAAAATACACATATACTTATACCTATAATACCCAAAATTAAACCTGCCTTAGCCATTTTACTGCCTGTTTTCTTGGCATTAACTGCTCCAAAAATAATTGCTAAAATTCCTGTAGGTATACTTATATAATAGAAAAAACTACTTATAATAGATATAATTCCTAATACTAACGAACTTATTCCTAATATTTTCTTATTATTCTCTTCCATATTAATTCCATTCCTTTCAAAAAAATTTTAGTTCTATTTTATTTCTACTTGCTTTATCTCTTTTAAATCATTTATTTTATTTACTTTTATATAATCTTCTGAAATTGTATACAAATTATCGTCTATATATAAACCTCTCAATAACCTTGAGTTTGTATAATATGCATTCTTATTATCTTTTTTATCGTGTGTTATTATCCCTTTTAGTTTAAATCCGTCAGTTAGATTTATATTATAAACAAAATACCCTTCTGATATATAATTTTTGTTGTAGCTCTTGTAAGCTTCAATAATAGATTCGTATTCATCACTTTCTGTATCTATTTTGAAATCTTCTTTATAATTATTTACCGGTATTGCTAGAAGTTGCTTTTCTTTTGAGAATAATATTGCTTTATGATTTTTTAAAATATCTGATGTTGTTCTGTTATCTCCTATTATTGTTTCTGAAATTTGAATTGGCCTATTTACATCTGTAATATCAAATAATGCCATTTTCATTCCTGTTATAGTTGCTGTTGTTGAAATAACTTTACCATTAAAACTTCTGTTAACTTTTTCTTCCGTCTGCATTCCGATTCCAATAATATGGTTCTCATCATATGGATGCAAATAAGTGCTATACCCTGGTATTTTTAATTCTCCTAAAACTTCTGGATTGTACGGATTACTTAAATCTATTACATATAATGGATCCACAGTTCTATATGTTACTAAATATGCCCTATCTCCAATAAATCTAGATGAATACATATTTTCCCCTTTAGCAAGACTTTCTGTCTGTCCTATTTTTTTCATATCTTTATCATAAACTATTACTTTTGAGCCTTCATTATTATATATGGCTATTCTTAAACAATTATTATACTCATCTATCGAAAATTGATTTATAGTTTGTCCGTTTTCTTCTGCTTTTTTAGAAAACTTTATACTTCCATCTTTTAATAAATTAAATTTATATATATTTGTAATATATCCCGTATCATAAATATTACTATCATATTCAATATAACTACCAAATGCACCAAAAATTCCTGCAACTCCAAATATATCTGATATTTTTGGAAGATTATATGTTGAATATCCTTTGTATTTTTCATCTAGTAAATATATATTGTTTTCAGATATATATGAATTTTCAATATCCATTAAATATGAATTTACTTTAACAGGTTGGTCTATATTATTTAAATCTAACATCGATAAAACAGTTAGTGAGTCTGTTACTACATCTTTAATTTTATATATGTTATTACAATCATTATCGACCCTTTGCCCATCTTCTTTATAATATGTAATTATTTTGTCATTCTCTTGTCTTAATTTTCCTGTTGCAATTACATAAAGGTTACCTTCTATACATCTAGAAGTGTAATATGGCTGTTCTATTTCATAATCCTTAATTTTCTTTGGTTTTTCTTTATTTGTTATGTCATATACAGCTACATATGTTGTATCTTTGCTTTTATACCTACTATAATATGAAAAATTTGAATTTATGTTTTCGTATATAACAATTAATCTATCTTTGTATAGCATTAAATCTTCAGGCACCTTACTAGTAGTTCCACCTGATATCTTAGACACTATTTTTGTTTGTTCCGGTTCTCTTACATCTGTTATTATTACATTGTTTTCTGATAAAGAAAATAAGTATTCACCATCAGTTTTTGTAATATCTGCTTCGTCTACATTCTCTACTTGTAAATTAGTTCTAGAATAATTATTTGAACTTTTTGTCCCTACGTTTTCTTCACTTACAGATATAGATTTATCATCCATACTATCAGAATCGATTAATATATCATTCTTGGCCATATAATCATCATATACAATAGCACCGTTATCTGAAAGCATTGCCATTGCCAAACTAAATGGTAATCTAATTAATAAATCTGCAAATGATACTTGCTTGCTTGATTCTCCCTTATAAATATCCATTAGTTCTTTTTGAGAAGAAATGGGTACTATTTCACTCAGATTATTTTTATACTTACTTGATATTATTAAATAAATACCTATTACCAATATTAGTATTATTATTAATATAATCACTCTCTTAAATATTTTCATTTTATCCCACCTTTCTTTTATTATTTTACAAGATTTTATTTTAAAAATCAATTGCATTTATTATGTGATTTATATAAACTTTGTTATTTCTTATAATTACTTCTACTACATCTACTCTGATGGGGATATCTTGAATTCTATTCTTATATATGTAATACTTAATACTTCTACCTATATGTTTTTGTTTATACATATTCACAGCCTCAGCGGGATAGCCATATAGAAAGCTTTTTCTTGTTTTTACTTCTATAAATACTATTTCTTCATTAGTGGTATCCTTTGTTATAATATCTATTTCTCCTTGTTTACATCTAAAATTTCTCTCTAAAATAATATATCCTTTTTGTTTTAAAAACTGGCAAACTAAATTTTCTCCTATTTTTCCTGTTTCTTGATTGTTGTACATCTATATCCACCTGCTATTTTTTCTATATACCCGTCTATTTCTAGCATTAATAGTATATTATTTATTTCCCCTATACCCTTATTTGATTTTTTGTATATTTCACCAATATTACTTCTACCTTGCCCTATTAATTTATATATTTCATTATAACCTTCATTTTTCATAACCATCGTTTTTTTAGTTATTATATCTTCATTATTATTTTTGTTATAATTTATATTCTTATAAAACTCTTTTGTCTGGTTTTGTTTAGTTATTTTTTTAAACACTATATTGGGAAATTCTTTTATTATATCTTCTGTTGAGCGCACTAATTTAGCAACATCTGATTTTATTAGTCTATTATTACCTACTCCATGTGAATTATTAATATCATGTGGGATAGCAAAAACATTTCTTCCTTGCTCTTTAGCTAATCTTGCCGTTACGCTCGTTCCGCTTCTATATGCAGATTCGATTACTAAAACCCCTAGTGAAATTCCACTTACTATTCTATTTCTTTGTAAAAACTTTTCTGATGTAGCTATCTCTTCAGGATTGTATTCACTAATTACTAATCCACCATTATTAATTATTCTATTATACAGTCCTTCATTTGAAATAGGATATATATGATTAAATCCATTTCCTAGAACTGCTATGGTTTTTCCTCCCTCTTCTAATGCTGTTTCGTGCACAATTTTATCTATTCCGAACTGCCATGCCACTTACAATTGTAAAGTCTTGATACACAAGTTCTCTGGCAAATTTTTTAGCAATTTGAGTACCATTCTCTGTGCAAGATCTTGAACCTATCATAGCTATTGTATTTGATTTTAACAAATCTACATTTCCATTAATATATAATTGTTTTGGTGGATTCTTAATTTTTTTTAATAATTCTGGATAATTATTGTCTTCTATTTTTATTATTTTTATATAATCGCCTTCTTAATTTATAATTATTACTTCCAATATTTTCTATCTAATGTTCTATATTGAATTGCTTCTGCTACATGCTTTTCTAGTATTATTTCTGAATTGTCTAAATCAGCTATTGTCCTTGCAACTTTTAATATTTTCCCATAGGCTCTGGCACTTAAGCCCAATTTTTGAAATGCAGCACTTAATAGCTTTTCACCAGAATAATTTAACTTACAAAACTCTTCTACCATACTGGGAGTTAGTTCTGAATTGGAAAGTATATTATATTTTTTATATCTACTTACTTGTCTTTTTCTTGCCTTGTTTACTCTTTTCCTTATATCTTGGGATTTTTCACATTTTTCTTTATTATTTAGCTTTTCATACTTTATTGAACTTACTTCTACATGTATGTCAATTCTATCTAGTAATGGTCCACTTATTCTATTTATATATTTTTTTATTTGCTCTGGTCTACATGAGCACTTATTTTCAATTGAACCGTAATATCCACATGGGCATGGATTCATGCTTGCAATAAACATAAAATTACATGGATATGTTATAGAAGCATTTGATCTACTTATAGTTACATGATTTTCTTCCAACGGTCCCCTTAAAACTTCCAATGTATTCTGATTGAATTCCGGTAATTCGTCTAAAAATAAAACGCCATAATGTGCTAGGCTAATTTCTCCGTGGTTTTGGAATTCTTCCACCTCCTACTAAAGAAACCTGAGTTGCTGTGTGATGTGGACTTCTAAAAGGTCTTGTTTCTATTATAGGTTTATCTTTTGATGTTAGCCCCACAATACTATAAATTTTGGTTATTTCTAGGGATTCTTCAAAACTTATATCTGGTAGTATGCTCGGCAACCTCCTAGCAAGCATAGTTTTTCCTGCTCCAGGGCTTCCGTATTAGTAAACAGTTATGACCTCCTGCAGCTGCTACTTCAAGAGCTCTTTTTACATGTTCTTGACCCTTTACTTCTCCAAAATCAAATTTGTATTTTTCTTTATTATTATAAATAAAATTGCAACTTTTTAAACTATTTATTGTTATATTTCCATTTAAATAATTTATTACTTCTAGTAAGTTTTCAGCTGGCAATATTTCAATTCCATCAACTATAGAAGCTTCCTTACTATTTTCTTTTGGAACTATTATTCTTTTTGCTCCCATTTGTCTTGCTTCTATACATATAGGAAGTATTCCTTCTATTTTTTCTACTTTACCATTTAAAGATAGCTCTCCTATAAATATTGTATCTTTTAGAATATCCTTTAAATTATTATTTACAATATTCCCATTTGCTATTAAAATTCCTACAGCAATTGCCAAATCAAAATTTGACCCTTCTTTTCTCGTATTTGCAGGAGCTAAATTTACTACTATCTTTCTGCTTAGAAATTCGATATTTGAATTTCTAATTGCTGTTCTTACCCTCTCTTTGGACTCTTTTACACTTGTACCTGGCAATCCCACAATCTCAAAGCATGGCATTCCAAAAGAAATATCTACTTCTATAAAAACTAAAAATCCGTCCAATCCGTGTAACGACATGCTTTTTACAATTGATAACATTCTACTCCCTTCTACTTATATAACTTAAATATCTGAGGCCATTTTTTATATAAAATAAGTTTATATATTATATGGGGAATGGGTATTGTATTTATAAGGGCTTCAATTAATACAATTTAAATATGTGTTTAAATATCTTTATTTTTGGGGATGGGTTTATAAAATAAAAGATTTGAAATAATTATACTATTAAATAAAATTATGGATTGATTTAATGACCTCAGATATTTAAATTATACAAGATTTTAATTTAAAATTCTAAATGATTATAATATTGGTGATTTAATTATTTAATTGATTTAAATATTTTTGAATAATAATTCTGTAAATTTTTAATAAAAATTTCGTTGAAATAATAGTTTTGATATCTAACTTGGTTGTATTATAAATCTACTTCCATATTTTGTCAATAGTTTTTTGAAATTTTTTACATTTTTTTTACATATTTTTTCCTTTACTATTTATAATACTTGATTATTACTATATAATATAATTATTATTATTACTTATTAAAACTGTTTTTAGGGAGATTTAATATATGGAAGAACGTTACAGACATTTAAATACTTTTTTAAAAGAAAAATTTGGAGAAAGAACTTTAAAAATATGCGTGGATGGTGGATTTACTTGTCCCAATCGTGACGGAAAAGTTAGCTTTGGTGGATGTGTTTTTTGCAGTTCAAATGGTTCTGGTGAACACTTAAATTCTTGCAAAAGCATAACTGATCAAGTTAAAGACTATTTTAAAAGTGAAAGAAGCTTTAGAGCTAATAAATTTATTATTTACTTTCAAAATTTTACAAATACTTATGATTTAATTGAAAACCTAAAAGCTAAATATGATGCTTCTTTAATTGACACTAGAATTGTAGGATTGGCAATAGCAACAAGACCTGACTGCATTAATGAATCTGTTGTTAAATTATTAAAAAGCTATGCAGATAAATACTATGTATGGGTAGAACTAGGATTACAAACTTCAAATGATAACACCGGTTTATTAATAAACCGAGGATATAATAGCTCCGAATTTACGAAAGCTGTATCTTTATTAAATAAATATAATATTGATGTTGTAACACATATTATGGTAGGACTTCCTGAGGAAACTTTTAAAGATATAGAAAATACTGTTAAATTTATAAATATGCATCATATACAAGGATTAAAAATTCATTCTACTTATGTAGTTAAAAATACGGTCCTTGCTAATTGGTATAAAAAAGGAAAATATGAATGTATTTCTCTTGAATATTATTTAATGTGTCTTACTTATATCTTAACTCATATTTCTCCTGAAATTGTTATACATAGAATCTCTGGTGACGCTCCTAAAAATTTATTAATTGCTCCATCCTGGAATTCACATAAAAAGTGGGTTCTAAATGGACTTGATAAGATTCTTCGAGATAAAAATTTGTGGCAAGGCATGTATTTCTCTTAAAGGATTTATAACTTTAGTAACAACTTTAATTAAAAATATATACAATATATAAAAGAGGTTATTTTTATGCAAAATTGTGAATTTGTTACATTTATTACTATTTTGGCTTGTAGTTTTGCCAATGGCAAAACTACAGAGGAGTTATCGCTTTTTTCTAGCTTTTTTACCCAGTTTGGAGATACTTTAGCTGCTCTAGCAACTTTATCTTCAAATAACTGTTGATTCCATTTTTTATTCTAAACAAGTAGTACTCCTTATCAAAAGATGTAAATCTTTTGTCTAAAAAAAAACTACTTTTTTTAATTTGTTTGGAATATAAAAATATGATGAACATCTTTTTATTTAGACATAACTTTTTTAGCCCAACTTCTTTTATTACATTCTGGGCATTTTAAATATCTTGTTGTTGACATATGCATTGCAAATAAAACTTCTTTATATGTTGGTATAAATTTATGATGACATTTTTTACATTCATAATAACCAGCATCTAATTCAAATTTTAAAGCAATTAAACCTGCTATTACAAATATAATTGTTGAAACACAAATAACTGTGCCAAGTAATAATCCTTCTTTTAAAATATTAACAGCCAAAAGTAAAATTGTAACATAAAATATTGCACTTGTAATTAATATTGTCCACATTGAAGTCATTAGTTTTCTGTTTTTTAATTCATCTTGTTTTGCTAATTCTACTAATAATTCTTCTGTGTTTTTATCATATTCATTGATATGAATCATCTCCCCACTTAATAATTCATTTACACTTATTTTTAATTCTGCACATAAATCAAGCATTATCCCTGAATCAGGCATTCCTTTTCTGTTTTCCCATTTAGATATAGCCTTATCTGTTATTTTTAATTTTTCTGCAAGTTGCATCATTAACTAAATACTTAGCCTTTGCACTTTCATAAGGTATAAGAATTCACCCATCATAGCTTTACAAGTTGTATTTACTATTTTATCCTATATATTGCTGTTAAATTTCTCTCATTTTCATGATTATCTTCTGCATATAAATCTTTATCATAGTTTATATTATTTTTTCCTAGACATAATTCAAGAAAACATAAGAATATACCAATATCAATTTGATTATAATAAATAACCCTATCTTTAGGCATTATTCCTCTTTTGCCTTCTTTTCTATATCTATATACTTTTAACTCTTTTTCATTTGAATCAACTATCCATGGTTGAGTATTGCATGCACTTGGAGCAAATCTTACAATATTAGCAATTTCTAAATAATTAGCACCATTCCATATTTCTTTTAATTCTTTTCGTTTACTTTTATACATGTCTTTTCTAAACTTATCTGGAGAATCTACTTTAGCTATTGCTATCATTATTACAAAATCTAACCCTTCCATTTGCTTTTCTTCTACTTTTCCAATACCAAACCATAATGTCCCTATATTTTTTGATACTAAATATAAGTCTAATTGTTCTCCTAAATAGCCTATGTTTTGTAAATAGTTGTCTTTCTTCTCAGAGTAAAATAGAATACAATATTCTTGTCCTCTTCTACAAGTTGCTCCTTCTTTTACAATTTTTATCTTTACTTTAATATCTTCTACTAATGGCTTCAATTTTGTAAATTGTTTTTCTATATCTTTTAATTCATCATCACTAATATGTTCATTTCCAATATTTCTAAACAAATGAAACGATTTTCTTTTAAAAATCATATTGTATAATTCATTTTCCATATTGTTACACCTCAAATTCTTATTTTTCACATTATACCATACCTTACAAATAATTAAAATATCTTTGTAAAAACTTGCCTAGGCTTTGGATGTTTTTGTGCATTCAAAAACAACAATTCTTTTATCTTGCTGTGACGTGGTTGCGGGGGTAAGACTTGAGCCTGGGGTCTTCGGGTTATGAGGGCTAGTTGAGAGGTTTATGTAATTTAGTGAAATCAAGGGTTTTAGCTGATTTATCAATGAAAATTGAGGAAATAAATTTTAGAACATTTGTGTGGTTTTTTTCTTTTTTGAGCTTTTTTTTCCCAACTTTTCCCCAATTATTTTTAACAAATATTGGAAGTAAAATGGGAAACCTGAAAATTTAATTTGGAGGTTTTGATTATGAAAGAAATAACTTATCACAAAGAAGGAGATTATTTAATTCCTGATTTAATTATGGATAATTCTTGTGAGAATTACAATATAGGAAAATATGGTAGATTAAGGTTAAATTATATTAAGAATTATAAAAGAGGCTTATATACCGAATTAATGATAAATGGAACACTATCTAAACATTTATCTGATATTGAAAATACAGCTAATGAAAGAATAGGTTTAATAGTTAAACAATTAGCTAAATCAGAAAATGTTAATGAAGATTTAAAAAGTATCAATCAACTTGCTTGGGTTCAAGCTATGAATAACATTAAAAATCGTGCTGAAGAAATTGTTTATAATGAGATTATTTATATATAGGAGGATTCAAAGATATGAGTTTTAGAGAAGTTAATGATGATATTTTAAAAGAGCTTTGGGAATATAGAAACCAAACTGAGTTTGCATACATGACAAAAGAAGATAAAAAACATATGATTTATTTTGATGAGATTACAGATAAAATTTTAAATAGCATTCCTAAACAAAATAGGAAATTTGTTAGACAACAGCTTAACAAACTTGATGATAATTTTTCTGATTATGTAGGATATTGGAGTGAAAAATATTATAGAAACGGATTTTGTGATGGAGCTGAAGTGACTATTGGATGTTTAGAGAAATAATCATTTAAAATAAATGGTGGGATTTTTGAGAATTTATCAATTTTCTCAAAAATCCCCCTGCTCTTTATTAATAATTGTCTTTATAAAGCGATATTTTTCAAAAAATATCGGTTATAACCGACATTTTTTCTTAAATTATTATTTCGATAAATTGTAATTTATATATAAAATAAGGAAATGATTCTATATAAAACCATTTCCTTATAAACAATATTATTTAATTTCAATGTGTTTTGCTTCTGGAAGTTCTTTTCTTTCTTCTTTTTTAGGAATACAAATTTTTAGTATACCGTTTTTAAATTCTGCATTTACATCTTCTTCTTTTATTTGTTCTCCTACATAAAAACTTCTTGAACAATGTCCGTAATATCTTTCCTTATGAACAAATTTGTCCTTTTCTTCATTTTCATCTTCTTTATTAACCTCAGCTGTTACTTCCAAATATCCATCTTTCAATGATAGGTTAATGTTTTCTTTTTCATATCCAGGAAGATCCATTTCAATAATGTATTTATCTTTTTTCTCTTTTATGTCTGTTTTCATTATTGCACTTTCTCTTCTAATTGGAAAAAAATCATCTCCTTCAAAGAAATCTTTGAACAAATCAAATTCGTTCCTTTTTCTTGGTATCATCATCATAAAAACCACTCCTTTTACAAAATAATTTTTTATGTGTTGATACTCTGTTTCAAGGGTATGCACATATATGTAATTCTCATTACATTTATATTGTATCACTAATTTTAGCAATGTCAAGTGTAGAGTGCTAATTTTTTGTGAATTTTTTGTGAATTTATATTTTGCATTTAATTGTTCTAACTTATTTATTGTAATTTATCTTTCTAATACTTGTGCATAATATCAAAATATTACGATTAATTATTCTTTTCTTTTATAGTATATGTATTTCTCTGAATAGAAATATCAAATACTGTTTTTTTACCATCTGGTGATTCAAGTACAAATTCAGTTTTACCAGCTCTTTTAAATTCAGCATGAACCATCCAATCTTCTATCCCCTGTTCATACTTAATACTTAATTCTCCAAATTTTTTGTCCACCAAGTAAACTTTATAAGAATCATCAAATTGATATTTTTCACCATTTGCTAAAATTTCTGTACTATATACTGGTGGATTAACAAAACATAAAATAGTCATAACTACGATAATAATTGCACTTATAATTCCACCAATTAATTTTATTTTCTTATTCTTAAATATAACTAATGGATAAATAATTAATGTTACTAAACAGAATACAGTAGTTAGTAAATGTCTTGGAAAAGAAAATATTACTTTTGATAAATATCCACCAAATTCTTCTCCTAATAAAATTAATATTGGTGTTAATATTAATAGTCCCCACCATTTATCTTTTTTCATATAATATCCTATAAATCCCATTGGAATTGTTGCAATAGTCCAAATAAACCAATATCTATAATATGTAATAAACAACTGACTATGATTTATCACATCTTGAATAAGATAAACTAATGGCTGACTTATTAAAAAGAACACAAAGCATTTTACTGCTGAATCTTTTGCAGATTTGCTATTCATAATAATAAATATACCACATAAAATCCACACTTCAAAAGTAACGGTTAAATCTGAAAATGAAGTATCTTTTACTATTGGTAACATTGCCATTATTGCAGTATAAACTCCTGCTAGAATTGCAAATAAAATTAACTTTTTCCAAGTTAAATCAATTTCTCCAAATAATTTTTTTATTTTTTCCATAAATACTCTCCTCTATAACTTACTATCTGTTGTTACAATTATACAATAAAAGCCGAATAATATCGACTTATTATCCAGCTTTACTTATTGTAATTTGTCTATTTCCTTTTACTAACTCCAAGTAATAATTTATTTGCTATTGGTATTCTTTTTAAGATTTCTGTAACTATTGGTAATATAATTATTGTACCTATAAATAAAATTATATAATTAAACAAGAAATGACTAAATTTAAAATATTCTACTAAAACAAATGCTATAATAATTTGTATAGTATAATGTAACACATAAAAACTAAAGTTGTTTTTATTCATATACTTTGTAAATTTATTTTCAAAATCCAAAAATTTCTTTGCAAGTCCAAATACTGAAAGAATTACAAACCATATATAAATATTAGTAAATATGTTAGTTAGAAACTCATTTGAGCCAAAATTAGCACCATAATTTACAATTGTAAATGTAATTCCAATAATAAATGTAATAATTCCCATTTGTATTGAAATTTTTTCTAATTTTTCTATAATCTCATCATCTGAAAATATGTAATATCCTAATAAAAACATAAGCAAATATATTCCAAATCTATATACAGTTACGACTGGAGTATTTAGTATAAATGATGATCCCCATACTAATAATACCAATGAAAACAATAAAGGTAAATTAATTTTACTAAACAAAATATCTAGTTTTTTATTTTTATCAATTTTTCTAACAAAAACAATAAGCAAAGATGCTATAAACAATACATGTGCATACCAAAGTGGACCAATACCAATTAAAGAGAATATTATGTATTTAATTGGAACTGGAATCATACTTCCATTTCCTGCAAATATATCGCCATAGTAATTTGTTGTCCATCCACTTATCCACCCATAAACAAATATTCCTATTAAACTTGGAACTAATATTCTTTTTGCTCTATCTTTTATAAATTCTTTATTTGTTTTGCTTTTTAACGAATAATTAGTAGATACTCCTGATACAACAAATAATAAACACATAATCCAGGGGTAGATAAAAACACATATACTATCTAATTCTTTAATGCCTGTTACACCTATATTTGAAACTACACCACTTGAATTAAATATATAAAATATATGATATATAATTACAAAACATAATGTAATCCATCTTATATTGTCTAAATAATGCTTTCTTTTCTCCATTTTTACTTATCCCCTTTTTGAAATACTTTATCTGATAAATCTTCTATTATATCAGATTTAATAAGTGCAATTCCTTGCTTTTTATCACAAAGTACAATAATAGAATCTCCAGATTTTATATCAAACATATCTCTTGCTTCTTTTGGAATTACTATTTGTCCTTTTTCTCCTACTTTGCTTATTCCTACAAACTTATCTCTATCCATTTTTATCCTCCTTAATTTATACTTGTTATACTTTTCATACTTATTATACTTTGTTGGAATAAAAAAAGCAATAGAATTCTTAAAATTTCTATCACTTTTTATTTATTACCTCGTTCAGAAAAGTACTTATGTTACGAACATCTTGCTAAATGACAAATTACTATAAATCTTTCAAACTACAAAATTGTAATTTATTGTTCACCTTATTATTTTTTATAGCCATTCCTTATTATTTTTTATATAAATTTTTTTATATATTTGAATAAATAAAGCATATATAATTATCAAAGCCATAATCCATAGTAAATACAAATATGGTAATTTACTTAGGTCAAATATAATAGAAATGTTAGTAAAAGAAATTACTAATGTTATAAATACTACTGCAAAAGTCGAAATCAAAAGTTGTTTAGATGATTTGCTTTGGATAAAAGGCACTTTATTGGTTCTAATCAAATGAATAATTAATGTTTGTGATAATATTCCAAATACAAACCAACCACTTTGGAACATAACAGCTTGCTCAGCTGTGTTGTATCTAAAAACATACCATAAAATCAGAAAACATAATACATCTAATACTGTACTAATTAATCCAAAATTAAACATAAATTTTTTTATTCCACTTGTATTCCATGTTTTAGGTTTCTGAACATATTCATTATCTACATTATCAAATGGCATACCAATTTGAGCAAAATCATTTAACAAATTTTGAATTAATATATGAATTGGAAGCATTGGTAAAAAAGGTAAAAATATACTAGCTATTATTACAGAAATCATATTTCCAAAATTTCCACTTGTTGCCATTTTTATATATTTTAGAAGATTAGTAAATGTCTTTCTTCCATTAATAACTCCTTCTTCCAAAACATTTAAATCTTTTTCAAGTAATAAAATATCAGCGGTTTCCTTTGCTATATCTACTGCCGTATCTACTGAAATTCCAACATCTGCTTGTTTTAGTGGTGGGCTATCATTAATTCCATCTCCCATATATCCAACTGTATTACCATTTTCTTGTAGTATCCTAACAACTCGTTGTTTTTGCAATGGCGATAATTTTGAGTATAAGTGGCATTTTTTTACTTTTTCCTTTAATTCTTCATCCGTAAAACTATCTATATCTTTTCCTGAAATACTATTTTTAGTATCAATTCCAACTTTTTGACATACCTTAATTGCAACACCTTCGCTATCTCCTGTTAATACTACTGTATCAACTCCATATTTTTTCAAAGCTTTTATTGCACTCTTTGCAGATTCTTTTGGTGGATCTAAAAATCCAACAAAACCTATTAAAACCATATTACTCTCATCTTGCACACCAAATGTATTAACATCATGTATTTCATTTTTTTGAGCAACAGCTAATATCCTAATACCATCATTGTTATTTCCTTCATATACTCGATATGCTTGTCGTCTTAAGTCATCTGTTAATTCTATTGCTTTTCCATCAAAATCAATATAGGAACAAATAGAAAGCACTTCATCTACAGCACCTTTTGTAATTAACTGTCTCTTTCCATTTTTATCTTTTAAAACTACACTCATTCTTCTTCTTGAAAAATCAAAAGGTATCTCATCTTCTCTTATATATTGTTCTTTTAATAAATTCATGTTTTCTTTTTCAGCTCTTGAAATAATTGCAACATCTATTAAGTTCTTAAGTCCAGTTTGAAAATAACTATTTAAAAAAGCATGTTTTAAAATTCTTAAGCTTTCCTTACCAGAAGCATCCATGTATTTTTCTAAGATAACCTTATCTTCTGTTAAAGTTCCTGTTTTATCTGTACATAAAATATTCATCTGTCCAAATGTTTGAATGCTACTTAATCTTTTTACAATTGTTTTCTTTTTAGACATTTCTACTGCACCTTTTGCTAAAGTCGAAGTTGTTATTACTGGTAGCATTTCAGGAGTTAATCCAACCGCAATAGTTATTGCAAAAATTAATGAAGACCATATATCTCCTACTGAAAAACAGTTTACTATTAAAACTATTGGTACTAATATAAACATAAATTTTATTAATATTTTAGTTATATCGTCAATTCCTTTTTCAAAAGTATTTTTCTCTGCTACACTATAAAGAGATTTTGCCATACTTCCAAAATAAGTATTATTTCCAGTTGTTAATACTACCGCTTTACTACTTCCACTAACTATATTTGTTCCCATAAATCCAATATTTGAAATATCTGTTATTGTATCAAATTTTTTTAATTCAGAAAATTTTTCTACTGGATTTGATTCACCTGTTAGTGATGCTTGATCTATAAATAAGTCTTTTGTTTCAATAAACCTAACATCTCCTGGAATCATATCGCCTGATGATAATTTTACAATATCTCCTGGTACAACATTTTCTATATCAATTGTTACTTGGTTACCATCTCTTATAACATCCATCTTATTGCTAATCATCTTTTTTAATTTTTTGGCTGCATTATCAGATTTTGTTTGTTCATTAAAAGAAATAATCGCAGAAATTATAACTGTACTAATAATTAAAATAAAAGTTGCATAATCTTTTTGAGTCGCTATAACTACATCAGTTATAAAAGTAATAATAGCAACAATTATTAAAACAATATTAAATGGATTTATAAATGCTTCTTTTAATTTATGCCAAATTGTATTGTTTTCTTTTATATCTATTAAATTTTTACCATATTTCTCTATTTTTTCTTCTTCATTGATTATACTTATTCCTTCTAATGATGTATCATATTTTTTTAAAAGTTTCTCTAAATTTAATTTACTGTCTTTTATAATTAAACTCTCTATATTTTTCAAATTTTCATTATTAGTATTTTTCATTCTTTTTCTCCAATCTCAACAATAAATTACTATTAATCTCACTTATTTATTGTAATTTATCTTTAAGTTTTGATTTATTCTCTTGTTATAATGGCTTTTCCATTTTCCCATTTAGATATAGCCCTATCTGTAATATTTATTTTTTCTGCTAGCCCGCATTTGTGTTAAATTATTTTTCTTTCTTCTTTCTGCTATAAATTTCCCTATTTTAACTTGGTCCATATCTTTTTCCTCCTTCAAATCAAGTGTAAAACACTATCATTAAAAAGTACACATACTAAACGTTGAGTGGGGTATTTTTTGTATCAACGATTAGTTGAATTACTACAATTGTAAAAAATTCTATCATTTTTTATTATATTCTTCAAGCTTTTCCCAATATCACATAATATAAAAAAACTCATTTTAACAATGAGTTTTTTTATATTAATTTATGCATTTTTGATTTTAACAACAATAACTACAGCTATACCTAATAATGATCCAATCATTAAAGAAGCCCAAGGAAGTATTCCATAATCTCCTGTTTTAGGATTGCTTGAAACTGTTTGTCTTACATTACTTGTAGTTTGTGGTTTAGTCTCTATTTCATTTTCTTTATCATCCTTTTTATCTCTATTCAAATGATTCGTTAATTTTGCATAACCATTTTCGATTACTTTCTTTCCAAAAGGATAACTTCCTTCCACTGCCTTTTTTTTAATATCATATATTTTCATAGTAGAATTATTAAGTATATCATAACCTTTTTCAATTAATTTCTTGTCGAAACTGTATCCTTTTTCTATACCATTAGTTACAGTATCATAACCATTTTCAACTAAATTCTTGTCAAAATTATAGATTTTCTCTATAGCTTTAGTAACACGATTATCATCGATATTTTGAGTTATATTATCATATCTACCTTCAATATAATTAGTTCCATAGTTGTAAGTTAATTCTAATCCATTTGTTATTTTTCCATAATTATTCTTCATAATATTATCTATTGCATCATAGCTAATATTTATATTGTTATATCCTTTTTCATATATTTTTTCTATTGTGTTTGTTAAATTATCATATCCATTCTCTATTCTAGTTGTATATTTCTCATATTTTTCAACTAAATACCCTTTTTGGCTATTTTCATTAGTGTTTGTTTCTTCAGTATTAGCATATACATTATTAGTTAAACAAAATAAAATACCGATTAGAATTATTACTCCAAGTGTTAAAAATTTGTTTTTCATAAATTATTTCCCCTTTCAATTACTTATTTACTGAGTTTGATAACAAAAACTCATAGTCTTCTTTTTTCTTTACTATGCGAACTGTTTTTATCTGATTTACAATAACGCCATTTTTCACTTTGTTTTCTCTAAATTTTTCATATGTTCCAGGCTTAACAACATGTACTACAGATTTATCAAGTGCTACCGTATGATATACTAATCGGTAGTTTTCATTATTCTCGTAAAGCTTTTTATCAAATGTTTCAGATAAGTTAATATTATTCGGAATTTCTTTTTCAAATTCTGCAAACACTTCATATCTAGTTAATGGATTTTCTGTATTAATATAAAAACTGTAATCTAATATATTTACATTTATTTCTTCTTGAATTTCATTCATTACATTAGTCAAAGTTTCTACAGTTAAATGTAGTCCTCCAATATCTGTTACTTGATTTTTCCTATATGCAAATTCTAATATTGGTACATCATGGTCATAACCAATTACTCTTACTACATCTAAAAGTTTATATCTATATAATCCTGCATAGTTTGTAACAACTATTTCATATTCTTTACCTATTTCAAGTTTGTTCATACAAAGAGGCTTAGGATCGCCTTCTACTGGTATAAACTCATAAAAACCACTATCATAAAGCAAAGTATAATCTTTATTCTCGGGTACAAATGCACATGCAATTGTAGATTCAGAAGCCGCATACATACTATAACTTACAGCTATATCGTTACCACAATACTTTCGTAATTTTTTATCAAATACTGCAAAATCTCCAGTACCAATTGATATAATTAAAGATAATCTTTTCCAAATTTTATTTGCAAAAGGTTCTTCTGGTTTAAGATTGTTAAATATTTCTTTAAGTTCATCCGCACGTTTTTTATCAGGTTTTAATCTTTTTTCTAATTTTTCTCTTACTTCTTTTGTAAGACTTATAGAGCTGTTTATTTTTCCCTCTTCAATATCCTGAATTAACATTTCATGATTTGTATATATATAATTCATTAAATCTGTAATTGCAGACATAAAAACAGAATTCATACATATTACATTTCTTTCCTGAATAGCATATCTTGCTTTTATATACATAGCATCCATTTTTTCTCTATTATCTAAAATTTCAGTTGGTACACATGTAGTTAGAGGTAAAAATCTTTTTAAACTATATGTAAAATAACCTGATATAAAACCTGATCTAATACCACTAGGAGTATCTTCGGTTCCCATTTCACTTAAGTTAAATACTTTTCCATATAATAAACCTCTTTTCTTTTGCTTCATAACTGTTTTTAAATTCCATGTAAATATTGAACCACATTTTAAAAAAGGCTTAAATGAACTTTTAACAACTGGTATTCTTTTCATATCTCCAGTTGTTCCAGAAGTTCCAGCGAAATAACATACCTTATCTTTTACTACCAAGTTCTGTTCCCCGGTTTTTAATGTTTTTTCAACTAATTCTTTATAATCGTCAAATGTAGTATACATCATGTATTTTTGATAATCTTCAATTGTTTTTATTTTATCAAAATTATGTGCTTTTCCAAATACAGTATTCTTATTATTTTCAATAAATTTTATTAATCTTTTTTCACTCTTATTTGCCGCATTTTTAGCGTTCCTTTTATAACTTTTGTAATTAAGATTACCATATATAGCTGTAAAATTAAATATTATAAAACTTGCAATATTCTTTATAAAATCTGGCATTTTATATTCCTTTCTTCTATGAATTCATAGCTAACGAATTTTCATCTATTATTATATCTTCTATATTAATGTTATTGTTTTCTATTACTTGATTAATAATACTGCATATTCCATTATGTATCTCATCAATTCTTTTTTTAGAATATTTTGATAAAAGATAATAATATATAATATTTAAGCTACCATCATTATTTAAGTCATATAACTCTATTAACATATCATATAAATAAGTAGTTTCAAGTGGAGTCCATCTTGTAGTATATGGAAAATTTATACTCTTTGTATCTGCTTTAGCATTTTGAAAGGAAAACCAAATTTTAGATAATCTTTTTCTTTTTGGTTCTAGTTTATGAACTTTTTTTAATATTTTACTAGTTGAATACTTATAATGCTTATATGTTTTAGAAAGCTCTTTGTTTATTTCTAATATGTATTTTTCAAAGCTTGTATTTTCTATTTTAGCAACTGTTCCAGCTGTTTTTGCAAATAATCCTATTGTGTTTTTTTCTTTATAATTTGATCTATTAGATAAAATTACATCAAGAATAAATTTGTTTAAATTTGCTCTTTTACCAATATAAAGAGAATAAACTCCTGTAATAAAACTACATTGTGAAATTTTAATTTTATTACAGTATTCATTAATTTTATTTATTGTGCTCTTTTCAATACAATAGATATTATTTCCGCACTTTCTAGCTTTGTCTTCAATATTTAAATCGCCTTCAACTATAGCTGCAGGTGGTAAATCATTTTTAACTAAGTTATCCCAATACTTTTTATCATTTTTTATTCTATTAGATTTTAAGTATTGTTTTTCACTTTTAACATATTCAGCATATGAATATCTAGGATACTCTATACCGCTTTCAGTATAATAGCTTAGAATCTCATTTATTGTTAATCCAATAGTCCACGCATCACATATTATATGGTGCATACATCCAATAAATCCGCCTGTACCATCTTTGAATTTAAAAATCTTTATCTTGTATAAAGTTTTCTCTATCATTGAAAAAACTTCATGATTAATTTTATCCTCTATATCTTTTACATCTTGTTCACTTTCAACCTCAATAACTTCTACTTTAATTGGCTCATATTCTGCGAAATATTGCTTAAAGCCAAGCAATGTAAAACATATTCTAGTTCTTACACTATCATTATTTTCTATAAATTTGTTTATTGATTTTTCTAATTTATCTGTATCTATTTTTTGTTTTATTGTAATTGATCCACAAACATTTCCATCACTTTTTTTCCTATTTAATAATTGAAAGAGTAATAATAGTTTTTGTGAATTACTTAAATCAAACTTTTCTTTTTTTCCCATATACTACCACCTATTCAACACTTTTTAAAGATTCTATCATGTCAATTTTCTTTAATGTAAAATGTACTCTTATATTTACAATTATATTAAATAGCATCATAAATCCACCTGTAAGTATATAGCTCTTTAATAATATTTGTTTAACAAACTGAACTGTATTAATTTCTATCGTTTCAACAATAATATTTCCAAACCATGTTCCAATTAGTAAACCTATTAATATACCTATAATTGAAATAATTATTTCTTCTTTTATAATATAAAAGTCAACTTCTTTATGATTAAACCCTAATACTTTTAAAGTTGCAATTTCTCTCTGTCTTTCACTTATACTAATATAAACCAAATTATATAAAACAACAAATGATAAAGCTCCTGAAAGTACTACTAATATTACAACAACACTATCTAATGCACCAAATATTTTATTAAATCTTTCTAATACCGATTTTACTGAAACGTTACTCAATATATTAGAATTATTTTGTAATAAATCTTTAGTAACACTTTCTTCATTAGATATATCATCTAATTGAATATAACATATATTAATATTAAATATACCAATTCTATTTTCATATGTTATACGATCCATATAAATGTAGTTTCCAACAAAGTTTTCAGTTATACCTGAAACTACAAACGAATAATTATTGTTTTCACTATCATTAAATTCAATTCTATCATTTATCTTAAGTTTTAATTTCTTAGCAAGTTTGCTTGATACTATAACCTTATCTTGCTCAATTGATAATTTACTTTTTGTATCTGCATCTCTTAATTTTACAATTGTCTCCATTTCTTCAGAATTTTGTGGGACAAATAAATTAACACTATCTGTTCCAACTTCAACTGTTGATAATTTTGCATATACTTTTTCTTTTATATGACTATTATTTATAGTATTATTTAATTCATTTTCATCTAATTTACCATCTAAATATAGCATATCATCAAATACAAAAATTTCTCCATAATGTTTTTTACCTATACTAACAATAGAATCTCTTATTGCATATCCTGAAAGCAATAATGTTGTACATCCTACTATTCCTATAATTATCATTGTTACTCTTTTTTTGTATCTAAAAATATTTCTTATAGTTATTTTATTAGAAAATTTTAATTTTTTCCATATAAAATCGATATTTTCTAATAAAATTTTCTTTCCTTTATTTGGACTTTGTGGACGTAATAAATTAGTTGTCTTCTCTTTTACTAAACTATTAATTGTTATGATTGTAGCGCCACATATACATAATAAAGAAATAAATAATCCTAATAATATAGGTATTAAGTTTGGACTATATGCAAATATTGGAACTTCATACATCATTTCATATGTATTAAATACAACTTTTGGTAGATAGAAGAATCCAGCAATAGAACCTACTATTCCTCCAATTAAAGTTGCAATTGATGCATATAAAACATATCCCATTCTAATTGACATATTATCATATCCTAATGATTTTAAAGTTCCTATTTCAGCCCTATCTTCAATTGTCATTCTAGCCATTGATAATGAACTAATAAAAATAGCAACTATAAAAAATATTATTGGGAAAATAATTGATAATCTTTCAACACTTTCTGAACTATCTATATAACTTGCATAATCCGTATTATCTAATCTATTATAGATAAACCAATTAGCTTTATCTATAGAGTTTATATTATTTCTAGCGTTCTTAATCTCTTCTATAAATTTATTGTAATTTAAATCGTATTCTTCAATATGTGAATTATAGATATTTAAACTCTCATTATGTATTCTTTTTCCATTATTATATTGTTGTAATCCATAATTATATTGTCCTAATGCATCACTATACTTAGCTTCCGCTTCTTCAATTTGAATTTTACTATTTTCTAATAAACTATTCTGCTCGTCATATAAAGAAATTTCATTTCTTAAACTATACACTCCATTATACAAATCTACTATTTTACCAGCTAAATTTGCATAATCATCTAATGCAGCTATAACTTTATCATAATTAATTATACATTTTGGAATGCTCGATTTTATTACCTCGATAAAATCTTCACTTAACAAAGTCGAAATAATTATTCTTCTAGTTTTTGAAACATCATAATTATTTATAAAATTTACAATTTTATCATATTCCTCAATATCTTTAGGAATTAAACTAATTAATACATCTTTTCTTAATCCAGATAAAAAGTATTTTAAAGATGATTCACAACCATTATCATAAAGATAATTAACTATATATACCATAGAATCATAGTATTCAAAATTTTGTGGAATTAAATTAATAACTGTATCTCTTGGTAAATTCTCTTCATTCACTGCATCAATTATTAAACAAACATCATCAAAAGATAAACCATAATTTGAAACTACATTTTCAATCTCATTTTTATAAGAATCTAATTTATCTTTAGCTTTTCCTAATTGTTCTTCGCCAAATTTTATTTGTTCATGTCCATCATCAATTTCATTTTTTGCCGCATTTAATTCAATTTTAGCATTATTCAATTGTGCTTCTGATTGTTCAAGTTCTATCCTACCATTTTCTAGTTCAGCACCTGCTTCATCTAATTGTCCTTTTATTTCAGCAAATTGCTCTAACCCCTCATTTTCACTTTTCTCTAATTCCTCTAATGCTATTTTTACAAAATCTTCTCTTCTTGCCTTTTCACGCTCCAGTTTAATTTCATTTATTCTATTTATTAATTTATCAATCTCATTTTTATATTCATCTGAATTAGTAATATAATTATTTTCAGAACTAATATATATTTCTGTATAATAATTCATATTAAAGAAGTCTGGTGTAACCAATCCATAATAATTTACATCACCAGTACCAAGATTTGTATTTCCTCTATTAATATTTCCATTACTATTTAATACATAAATAGGGCTTGTAACAATACCAACCAAAATTAATTCTTTTGAATTAACAGTATTATCATCTTCAGGAACATCTAAACTAATTTTATCCCCTATTTTTAGGCCTAATCTAGTACTAATACCTTTTTCTATAACAACTTCATTATTATTTTGAGGTAATCTTCCTTCTTGAACTATTATTGTATTTATATCATTAGTTAATTCCATAACCTTTATTACTGCACTTTTTGTTTCAGTATAAAATTGCATATCTTTAGAATGTGAACCATATACTTTTAATCTACTATCTAATTTTGAAATACTATCTACATCATCCTCTGTTAATCCTAATGTAGAAATAATCTTTAAGTCATATACATTATGAGATTTATAGTATGTATCTAATGATTCTATCATATCAGGCTTAGACATTTTTATTCCAACAAAAACTAATACGCCTAAACAGCTAAGCACAGCTAAAGTTAAAAATCTTCTTAAATTATTTTTAATTTTTCTTATGCATAGTGTAATTAACCTATTTTTTCTCATTCACTATCTCCAATTCTATTACCATTCTATATCATCAATACTCTTTGGTTTCTCATTCATTATTATCTCTTCTTGTTTACCATTCTTAAACTTAATTATTTTATCCGCCATTTGTGCTATTGCACTATTATGCGTAATTATTACAACAGTCATCTTATGTTCTCTTGCAGTACTTTCAAGTAATTTTAGTATTTGTTTACCTGTTGTATAATCTAAAGCTCCAGTTGGCTCATCACATAAAAGCATTCTTGGGTTCTTTGCTAATGCTCTTGCTATAGCAACCCTTTGTTGTTCACCACCAGATAATTGTGATGGAAAATTATTTTTCCTATTAGCTAATCCAACTCTATCCATAATAACATTCGGATCCAGATGATCAGGACACAATTGAACTGCAAGCTCAACATTCTCTATTGCACTTAAATTTTGTATTAAATTATAAAATTGAAATACGAAGCCTATATCATTTCTACGATAATTAATTAATTCTTTTTCATTATAATTTGTTATATCATTGTTATCTATTGTTATACTACCTGAAGTTGCAGTATCCATACCACCTAAAATATTTAAACACGTTGTTTTACCAGCTCCACTTGGTCCTAAAATTACCACCAATTCGCCTTTCTCAATAGTAAAAGATGTATTATCTAGTGCTTTTATTTCTACATCTCCCATTTTATACATTTTACTTATATTTTTTACTTCAATATATGACATTTTAACTTCCTTTCATTAATATAATAAAAATTGTAAAGATTATATCATATTTAATAAAAAAAATCAATAAAAACCCTTTATTCCAGGACTTTTAAATTGTAATTTATTAAACTAATTTTGATAATTCATCTTTTACTTTTTCTAAATTGCTTGATGTTAATAATGGGATTAAACTATTTATTTCTTCAATACTCTTATCCCACCATTTTAATTTTTCTATAATATCAATTAGCTCATCATCAAATCTTTTTCTTATTGGTCTTGCTGGATTTCCTACAACTACTGTATATGGTTCAACATTGCTTCCAACAACACTATTAGCTCCAATTATTGCACCATCTCCAATATGAACTCCTGGAAGTATAGTTGCATTTTGTCCTATCCAAACATCATTGCCAATTATAGTATCTCCTTTAATTGGTAAGTCATTTTGTGTTGGTGGAGTTTGTTCCCATCCTTCTAAAGTATAAAAAGGAAATGTTGAAACTGCATTCATTTGATGATTAGCTCCATTCATAACAAATTCAACTCCTGAAGCTATCTGACAAAACTTTCCTATAACCAATTTATCATTATTCCATTCATAATGATGTGTTACATGACTTTCAAAATCATAATCTGCAATATATGAAAAATCTCCTACAATAATATTTTTATTTTTTATTGTTGGTTTTATATATATTTCTTTATCATATCCTGCAATAGGATTTATTGTATTTGGATTTGGTATTTTTCCATCTTTCATATAATCCACCTCACTTATAAATTACTCGTATAATGAACATGTAGTCCATTATACATTTTTTTATTCTTAA
>CAMJCT010000015.1 GCA_946404215.1 uncultured Clostridium sp.
AAATTTTTTAATTTTTTTCAAAAAAGTATTGACATTCATATAGTTAGTCTATTTTCCTTTTTATACAACTTGTTCATAATATTACATATATTGCAATTATATTTAAATACCTATATAGTTGTTGTTTCTTATTTAATCATCAATTTTTTATATACTTCATCAACATTATTTATCTCTAAAGCATTTAATATTTTATAAGCTTTTTCTTTTGAAATTTTAAAAAATATTTCTTCATCTTTTAACATTTCTTGTATTACTATATCACTAATATAATCTTTTTAATTATTTTTCTTATATTCAATATTAGTTTCATTTATTAGCTTTAAACATTTTAATATATATTTATCTTCCATCATATTCCATCCTCTCTGCTATTGTATGCCTCTCTTTATTATGTAAATGTTTTTCTTCATGAATATAATCATTAAACTCTCTATCACTTAATATTCTTATTCCTGATGAACTTATAACCATAAATTTCATATTCCAACGCATATATAAAGATTCCTTATATATTGTATCCTCTTTTTCCCAGATTTTTTTAGGTTCATATCCTTTCATTTCCAGTATTGTATACATATACTTAAATATACCATCATTACCTATTATTTTAATTTTTTCTAACAATATATCTATCCACTCAATTCTTGATTTTTCTACTTGATCATCTTCAATTTCCTTTTCAAACTCTTTTTTTGATTTTCTCGTTTTATTTATTTCATTTAACTTTTCTTTAACTATATTTTTTTCATCACTTACTATAGTTATACCTTTTATTTCTAATCCTAACTTTACTCTGTTTAAATCTGCACCTTTCCAATAATCATCAGTATCAATAATAATCATAAAATCATCACATACATATGCTGTAGCATAATGAGTTTCATATTCATCTGACACCAAAAAAATGTCTGATTCTTCATTTATAAACTGTTTAAGTCTAACCGCCATATACCTAGATAATTCATAGCATATCCTTCTATTATGTTTTTTTCTATTTTCTCTCCATACTGAATTAGGATTTCTTCCGTATCTTTCATCTATTGTACATATATTTTTTTCTTTATTATAATTCCCTAAGAAATAACAAAAATCATCAAAAACAAAATACTTGCACACTAAGCAGTGTATTTTTAGTATTTTTTCTATTGTAGATAATTGTTCAAATTTTTCATCTTTACATAACTCTTTAAAAAGGTGGTCATCATCTTCTTTCCATTGTACATAGTCTTTCTTTATTTCACTATCATCAATTTCTTCTGTTTCATCTGGATTAACTTTTATTTTGCACCAATTCATTAAACTATTTACTTCTTTTAATTTTTTTTGAATTCACTTCTTTTCTCTACTTTGTTCATTTTATCAAAAATACCTTCATTTTTACATATATTAATCTAACAATTTCTCAAATGTTCTACTATTTTTCTTTATCTAACTTGTGCGTAATATTACTATATTTAAAACCAAATGTATGAGTTGTAATTTATCTTTCTTCTTTCTCTATAATTTCAGCCAGTTGTTTATCAACTTCTTCAATTGTTCTAATAGGTAAGCCATCAACTTTAAGACCTTCACGCCAACCTAGTTTCTTTCCTGTTTTTTTCTCTACATATTCTTTTTCGTGTAAAGGACTCATTTTTATAATATCTTCAAATGGTAATCCTACTATTCTCTCAATAGATTTTTTTGTTTCATCACTTAAAGCCATAATTTAAATCCTCCTCTAAATTACAATTTTCTTGTCTCATTTTCTGTATTGAATTATATATTAAAATAATTCACATGCAAGCCTTTTATTCTTATTTTTATTATCGGCGTGTACGAAGCGTGTACAGGTAATTTTTATATTCTGTAGCACCTCATATCAAGCCATTTAATTGATTTTTGGTGGAGGTGAGGAGAGTTGAACTCCTGTCCATCACACTTTCCAAATAAATATCTACAAGTTTAGTTTATCTTTTATTTTCTTTCAATTTTCACCGATAAACAGGTTAAAATAGAATATAGCTTTTATTAATACCCTCTATTCTAAAAGCAAGAATAGATTCGTTTCCCACTTGTTATAACACTTTATTAAAATATGTGGGCTATTATAATAAAGCGTAGTTGCTTTTTACTAAGCAGCTAATGCTAATTCTGTTTTTTCGTCAGCATTTATATTTAAGTTTCTCGTTTTTTTAGTGGCCAACGAGAATCCACTACTTGCCATCTATTTTTCTGGTGTAATGTCGAAACCTTTACACCCCCATATAATATTTATTATACTATATCTACAGTTCTTTATCAATGATTTATTCTATAGTTTTTAAGTTTTATCTATTCTCTCTTAAATAAATGTATATAATATATATATTACTATTCATTATCTGTGTTACTACGATTTTCTATTAAATCTTGTTTTATTTTATTTCTATATTTTTTAACATATTGTGTAGCTTGACTATCAAAGATATATCTTCCATTTATTTTTCTAACTATGTCTCCTAATTGCACATCATTTGGTAAATCTTTCTCAAAAGCAATATATTTACATTCTAGATTATTTTTATATTGTGTTACTTTGTATCTGTGGTACTCTTTATCATCTTCATATTTATTTGTAACAATAAATATTTCGCCTTTACTTAAATCTGATAGTTCTTTTTCAAAGTACTCTTGTAAAAATATGAATTCTTTTCTTTCAAATTCTATTTGCTCTTTTGACGTTAGTTTTACATCTTCCATTTTTCCGCCTCTTAACTTTTCTACTTCCTTATTTAATTCTATTATAAAATTCTTCATAAAGTCACTTTCTGTTATTTTTTCTGTTATCCTATTTATGTTTAAATCCAAGTTAGTCCTCCTTGTCTATTCCTATTAATCTAGATTCTCCCGTATTATAATTAATATAAAAATCATCTTGTACATTATATATAAATTTATTAAAAGAAACACCTTCTTCTTCAACTGACTTTGCTTCTATTTCAACTCCAGTTGCCAGTTTATTTTCACCTTCATAAACAGGTGTTACCCTATATAAAACATGATAGTCTTTACCTTGAGAATTTTTTTGTTTAATCCAGTTTGCAACAAGATTTTCATACTCTATCATAGCACTATTCATTTGAGATGTTCCAGTTATTAGATTCTTCTTGTTATTATTTTCATTTCCTAATTGCCATGCTATTAAATGGCATCGTTCATATAAATGTTTGCTATCATTTTCTCCATATAAATGTTGAATCCATCCTGTTGGTTTATATGAAATACTACCTCTTTTGGTCCCTTTTGGTGGCATTGTGTATTTGCATATATTTGCATATGCCACTCCTGCTCTATCTAATTCATCAAGATTAGAATAATATTCAAAATCTTCTGTACTAATATCTTTGTCTTCGAAGTATGGAACATCATTATTTATACTAATTGAAATTTGTCCTGAATACTCTGGTATTTCACCCATTTTAATATTTACATAGTTTTCATTTATTGCATTCGTTGTATTATCTTTAGCTTGTACATCATTTGATGATTCATTTTCATTTTGCACAATAACATAGCTAATTATTGTTAATACTACTGTAATAACTAGAATTGCTATTTTTATATAATTATCTTCTTTTGTATTTCTTTTATTTTTTTTCATATCTCCCCCTATTTTAATTATTGATTATTGGAATTTCTTTATTTATATATATAATATACACAATAAAAACTATAAGAAAAAATTTATATTCAGACTATAAGTATTGATAAATAAATTTATAGATTGTATAATTGTTATTTTTATACCACATATAAATTAATAATGCAATACAAATTATTAATAAATTGAAGTTTTTTTACCGTGTTACTGGTCAACCTATTGTTATTTTAATGTCCTCGCAATTGATTATATATAAATTTTGAAATGGTTCGTTGGAATCGTTCAGTCATATGTTTTTATTATTATTAATTACAATTCATGTAGCATATAAATCTTAAATACATATACTATTTTAGGTGATTTGTATGAATGTTATTAATACTAGAGTTCCTTATAATTCATATCTATTAACTAAAGATATTTATAAGTTACTCAAAAAATTCCCTTTTATCAGTTTAGAAACAATAGGAAAAAGCGTCCTTGAAAAGCCAATTTACGCTATAAGAATAGGAAAAGGGTTAAAAGAAGTTTTTTATTCTGCATCTATACATGCAAATGAATGGATTACTTCTCTTTTACTTATGAAATTTGTAGAAGATTTCTGTATAGCATATACAAATAATTCAAATATTTGTAAATATTCTGTATCTGATCTTTTTAACTTAACTTCTATTTACATTGTTCCTATGATAAATCCTGATGGTGTTGATTTAGTTACAAATAATTATAACATTAATAGTTCTATCTATAATTCTTTTAAACTAATTTCTGAAAAATTTCCTTTAATACCTTTTCCAAATGGTTGGAAAGCAAATTTTAATGGTGTGGATTTAAATCTACAATTCCCAGCTGGATGGGAAATTTCAAAAAAAATAAAACATTCGCAAGGTTTCAACGGACCTAGTCCAAGAGACTTTGTAGGTTATAAACCTTTGACAGAGCCTGAGGTTAAATCATTATATAACTTTACTCTTTTACATAATTTCAGATTGGTAATTAGTCTTCATACTCAAGGACAGGAAATTTATTGGAATTTTAAAAACAAAAATCCCCCTAAGGGATATTATATTGGTAAAAGGTTTGCTGCTTCTAGTGGTTATATCTTAACTAAGGTTCCATATAATTCAAGTTTTGCTGGTTACAAAGATTGGTTCATACAGGAATATAATAGACCTGGATATACTATAGAATGTGGATTAGGAGAAAACCCTCTTCCTATTTCACAATTTGATAAAATATACGCGGATTTATTAGAAATTCTTATATTAGGCGCTACTCTTTAAAACTTCAAAGAGCTATATTGCTACATTTAAAACTTTATTATTATTAAATATAAAAATGTGTATTTTCTATCATTCTAAAATACACATTTTTATAAAATTCTTATTTAGTTACCCATTTAATCAAATTCAAATTAGCAGGCTCTAGTATCATTTCGTGTTTAGGCATAACTCTAAATGTATAACCGTAATTTCCTCCTGTTGTTAACTCTATTTTAGCTGTAAAATAGTATTTTTTATTCTCTTCGTCAGAATCTTGCAAATTCATTGGTATTATACTTACATTTTCAACAATACCATCTTCTAATATTTTTCCATAATATACTTCTACATTTACATTCTCTACATTAATATTGGGAAGTACAACTTCGCAACCTACTTCTATATTATTACCTGCATCTATTGTTATATTATCTAAATTATTCATCTGGGTTATTTTTATATCTTTCCAATTATTTAATAAATCCTTTTTCCATGAATTGAAAGCAGCAACATTATCTATATCTTCGTAATACTTTTTAGTCAAATTACATAGTGGCATATAATATTCATTTGTATAATCTACAAGCATTCTCGCTGTGCTGTATTTTCCCCCTGTTGTAATAATAGAATTTTTCATTATTTCTATCCATTTTTTAGGCAATCCGTTTCTTTCTTTACTATAATATATTGGTATAATTTTTTCCTCAAGTGTATTGTACATACTTTGGCTATCAGCTATATCTTGCTCTTCATATGATATATATTCTGCATTTGTTCCAATAGTCCAACCATTGTTTTGAGTATATCCTTCTGCCCACCAGCCATCTAACACGCTAAAATTTATAACTCCATTTACAGATGCTTTTTGTCCGCTTGTTCCAGAAGCTTCCATTGGCCTTCTTGGATTGTTTAACCAAACATCTACACCGCTTATTAAATATCTCGACATTGCTATATTATAATTTTCTAATAAGAATATCTTCCCTTTAAATTGTGGCATCATTGATATTTCATGTATATATTTAATTAAATCTTGACCTTCCTTATCTGCTGGATGCGCTTTTCCTGCAAATATCAATTGGACAGGTTTTTCATTACTATTTAAAATCTGAGTAATTCTTTCTAAATCTTTAAATATTAAGGTAGCTCTCTTATATGTTGCAAATCTTCTTGAAAATCCTATTGTTAAGCTATTTGGATTCAATTTTGAAACAATTTCATTTATTTCTTCGTAACTATATCCACATCTTCTCAATCTTTCTTTTGTATTATCTTTTACGAGTTTTAATAGTTTTTCTTTTCTTTCATTATGCACATTCCACAATTTTTCATCTGGAATATTTTTTACTTTTTCCCAAATATACTCTTGATGTATGTTATCTTGCCAATATGGAATCAAATATTTATTATATAATTCTTTTAATTTTGGTGCTAACCAAGAACATGTGTGTATACCATTGGTTACATATCCAATAGGAGACTCATTAGCAGCTATATTTGGCCAAACTTCATTAAATAATTCTCTTGAAACCGCTCCATGAAGTTTGCTTACACCATTTTTCTTTCCTGCTATTTTTAATGCCAATATCCCCATATTAAAACCTGCTTCTAAATCAATTCCAGGCTTCATTCCCAATCTTAGAAATTCTTCTCTTGAAAGACCTAATCTAGGCCAAAAATCTTTAAAATATTTTTCTACTAAGTTTAAAGGAAATATATCATTTCCCGCTGGCACTGGTGTATGAGTTGTAAATACCGTCTTTGAACTAGCTATGTCTTTTGCTACTTCAAATGATACTTGTTTTTCTCTTATAATATCTTTAATTATTTCAAAATTTAAAAATGCAGAATGTCCTTCATTCATATGGTATACAGTTGGATTTAAGTTCAGATATTTTGTAAGTAGATTCACTCCAGCCATTCCTAAAACTATTTCTTGGCGAATTCTCATTTCCTGATCTCCACCATATAACCTTAAAGTTACATCTCTATCTTCTTCGTTGTTTTTGTCAATGTCTGAATCTAATAAATACAATTTTATTCTTCCTATATTTATTTGCCAAACTTTTAAATATAATCTTCTCTTTGGAAATTTGACATATATAGTTAAATCCTCACCCTTTTCATTTTTTACAGGGTGTATAGGTAAATCATATAAATCAATATTATTATATTCTGTCTCCTGTTTTCCATATCCATTAATTTTTTGATTAAAATAACCGTTTTTATATAACAAACCTACTGCAACTAATGGTATCCCTAAATCACTTGCAGACTTCAAATGATCTCCTGATAAAATACCAAGTCCTCCTGAATAAATTGGTATTGTTTCATCTAGCCCATACTCTGCAGAGAAATATGCTATTAAATCTTTTTTGTTTTCTGGATACTTATTGGCAAACCATGTATTTTTACTATTCATGTAATTATCAAAATTATTAACTATTTTATCATATTCTTTTAAAAAGCTGATGTCTTTTGCTACTTTTTCAAGTTTTTCTTGTGATACATGTCTTAGAAACTTAACTGGATTTTTGTTTGACTCTTCCCATAAATCTCTATCTATGATTTGAAATAATCTTAAAAACTCTGTGTTCCATGACCACCATAAGTTATTTGAAATCTCAGATAATTTTTCTATTCTTTTTGGTAATTGTGGATTTACTGTAATCCTATTGAATATGTACATTTATTTATTCCTCCTTTGTATCTCTTTAGCTTTTTCCTTCGGTATTTTTGATATTTATATTATCTATTAAATAATTACTTTTGTCAAATATTTTTTAGAAAAAAAATAAAATGCAAGTTTTCTTGCATTTTATGGTGGGCAGGGAAGGATTCGAACCTTCGTACTCAAATGAGAACAGATTTACAGTCTGCCGCCTTTAGCCACTCGGCCACCTACCCGTATATAAATAAAAATGGTGCTCCCTCAAGGATTCGAACCTTGGACCCACCGGTTATGAGCCGGTTGCTCTGACCAACTGAGCTAAGGGAGCATGTGCCTTGCTTTGTTTAGCACAAGTAAAAGTATAAACTATTTTATTTTAATTGTCAATACTTTTCCAAAAAATTTTTGATACTGTATTTACTGTTCAGTCATATTTAATTAGAATTTTTTAGTGTTAAATGCAAGGTATCCGAGATTATTCGAAAAATATTTATATAGTAATCGCATTAATCAGGATAAAGGAGATTTAAGAAATGTGAGCAAGTTATAAATATATTAATTAAAGAACATCTAAATATGTTGTGGCTACTCTTGCTCCATTCTTCAACAAATGATTTGTCCCAATAGAATTTATAGAATTTATATTTCCTGGAACAACAAAAACATCTCTCCCTTGTTCTAATGCGAAATCTACAGTCAACAATGTACCGACTTTTTTCTTTTGCTTCCACAACAATAATTTTTTTTGACAAACCACTTATTATTCTATTTCTCGCAACAAAATTTAATTTTTCTGGTTTTGTTCCTAATGGATATTCTGAAATTATTGCTCCACTATTTTGTACTATCATTTGACTTAATTCAAAATTCTCTTTTGGATAAATACTATCTAATCCATTTCCAATTACTGCAATTGTTTTTCCAGATGCGGACAATGCTCCTATATGTGCATAGCTGTCTATACCTTTGGCTAGCCCACTTACAATATTTATATTAGCATTAGCTAAATTGAATGAAAAATATTTTGCAGCTTTAATTCCATAAATTGAAGCTTGCCTACATCCTATAATTGCTATAGAATCCTTATTTAAGATGTCTTTATTTCCTTTTACATATAAAGAAACTGGAAAATCATATATTTGTTTTAAAATATGTGGGTATTCTTTATCATACATAGTAATTAAATCAATGTGATTATTTACCATATATTCTATATGTTCATTTAAGCTTCTTTTTATTTGTGCATTTAATATTCTATTTACACAATTATCTCCAATTCCTTTAACTTTTATTAATTCTTCTCTTTTTAAATTATATATTGTTTGGGGTGTTTTAAATATTTTTAACAGTTCTTGCTTTCTCTTGCTTCCTAATCCTTTTATAAGTGAGAACCATATCCAATATTTTTTATTTTCTATTTCATTCATTCATTTTTTTGCATGACTTATTTCCCTTATTTAAATACTCACACTTTCCTTTCTTGTTTTATTTATAATTTTAAATTCCTATTTTCCCCATTTGTTCTTTTGTTGCCTTAATTACATTACTCATAAGCATCGCTATTGTCATAGGTCCTACTCCTCCGGGAACCGGAGTAATGTAACTTGCAATTGGCTCTACATTTTCAAAATCTACATCCCCTACTAATTTTCCATTTTCATCTCTATTAATTCCTACATCTATTACTATTGCACCTTTTTTTACCATTTCTTTTGTCACAAACTTTGCCTTTCCAATTGCAGATATTAAAATATCTGCTCTTTTAGTATGTTCAACTAAATTTTTAGTTTTTGAATGACAAATTGTAACTGTTGCATTCTTGTTCAAACAGCATTGTAATAAAGGTTTACCTACTATATTACTCCTTCCTAAAATAACTAAATCTTTACCAGTTAAATCGATGTTATATTCTTCAAACATCTTTATTATTCCATATGGCGTACATGATATAAACGTATTTTCTCCAATTGCTAATTTTCCTACACTGGATGGAGTAAATCCATCAACATCTTTTTTATATGTAATTGCATTAAAAGCTTCATTTATATTCAAATTATTAGGTACTGGACTTTGCAGTAGTATTCCATTAATTGATTCGTCTTTATTTAATTTTTTAATAAGATTTATGAGATCTTCTTGTTTAGTATTTTCTTCTAATAAATATTCTTCATACTCTATTCCAACATCTTTACATGCTTTGCTTTTATTTTTTACATAAACCTTTGATGCAGGGTTATTTCCAACCATAATTACTGCCAATTTGGGATTTATTCCAATTTCTTTTAATTTATCACATTCAACTTTTAATTCTTCTCTTATTTTACTTGCTAAAATTTTTCCATCAATTATAACTGCCATTTTTCTATTCCTCTCTTTTATTTAATACTCAATACCTTAGTTACTTTTTAATCAATATTCACTACCTTAAACTCGATATCCCTCGTGTGTACCCAAAAGCAATCATAAAACCACGATTTTTTAGTCTTTTTCTATATTAGTTGTGATGTCTCCATCATAATCCGCAACAATCTTTACTTTTATAAAATCTAATTTCTTTTTGAAAAGATAATTATTTTTATCTCTTCCATATATTCCCATTTTCTGAAAACTCTTTAATTCGCATATTATATTTTTTTCGTTAGATTCAAGCCTTCTAACTCTGGCAATACAAATCTTCCATCTTTTCTAACTAGCACATCATCAAAATAGATTTCTCCTCCACCATATTCTGGCGTTTGAATACATACAATGTCCCAATGGATATTTGACCTATTTCCGTTATCGCTTTCTTCTAATGCTGTTCCTGGAGTAAAATGGAAGCTTCCTTTTACTTTTTCATCAAATAGTGTATCACCTATTGGTCTTTCTACATAAGGATTTAAACCAAATGCAAATTCTCCTATATATCTTGCTCCTTCGTCTGTATCTAGTATTTCATTTAATTCTTTTGTTTTATCTCCCGCTTCTGCCTTTACTATTTTCCCATCTTCTAGCTCAAAATTAATATTTTTAAAAGTAATTCCGTTATAAGTTGTTTCAGTGTTATATGTAATATATCCGTTTGCACTATACTTTGTTGGGCATGTTGCTACCTCTCCATCTGGAATATTGAAAGTTCCATAGTATTTTTCAGCTGGTATTCCTTTTACACTAAATGTTAAATCTGTTCCTGGTCCTATAATATGGACTTTATCCGTGTTTGATAGCAATTGTTTTAATGGTTCCATTGCTTTTTCCATTTTAGAATAATCAATAGTACACACATTATAGAAGAATTCTGTAAATTCTTCTAAACTCATCTTAGCCATTTGTGCCATTGCTTCGTTTGGATATCTTAAAATACACCATCTTGTATTTTTAACTCTTTCTTCCAAATGTACTGGAGTTTGATATATTTTATTATATATTTCCATACTTTCTTTAGAAATTCCATCTAAGTCTTTTGGATTTGCTGAACGGATTCCAATATAGCAATCTGCTTCTTGCATTCTTATTAAATCATATTTTCTATATGCTTGTATTTGCTCTTCATTACAATTTAAAAGCATTTCTTTTAACACTTTATAATCTATAATATTGAATAATGGAATTGCACCAATTTCTTTTACTTGTTTAATTAATTCAACCGCTAAATCTCTGCAATCTGTTCCTAACATTTCTATCAGAATTTTTTCGCCTTTTTGTAGTTTTACTGAATGATTTAGTAAATTTGACGCTAATTTTGAAACCTTATTTTCCATTTTTAATTCCCTTCTATTAATCTTTAATTTTTTCTAAATTATAACAAAGGGATAAATAAATATCAATACTAATTATATAACTAATTTTTTAATAAATGACAATTATATCGTACATCATATAAAAAAATTATATTTTGTTTATCAAATTTCTTAGTTCTATCAAATGTTCCACCATCACATCTCTAAATTCCATTTCAATTCTATCTTCATGTTTATTATAATATATTTGTAATAAATCTAAGTTTAACAAAGAATTATTATAAAAACTAAATTTTATCTTATCTTCTTTAATTAATCTCTCCAATGTACTTAAATATAATTTCATATCAATATCAGCTTTTCTATTTTTTCTCAATTCTACTCACCTCTTATTTTTGTCGTCTCACCCGTTGCTTAATGTCATAATATCACAAAGTTAAGGGTAAAATCAATATAAATTTAGAAAAAGGTGGTAAAAATTATGGCTGTTAGGAAATTAAATAATAATTTAAATGTTATTGGTGAAAATTTAAAAAAGATTAGGGTAGAAAAACATTTATCTCAAGCCAATTTAACAATGGAACTAAATTTATTAGGTATAAATCTTCACAAAAATGATATTTACATGATTGAAAATAATAAAAGAACTGTTAAAGATTATGAAGTTTGGGGACTTATGAAAATATTAAATATTAGTTATAACGATTTATTTGAAGGAATTGAGAAAAAATTAGAATGTTAAGATATTTCATAAATTTAACCTTTTAAAGCATCTAATATATTTAAAGCTAGACTGGAAATATATCCAATCTAGCTTTATTTTATTCTATTAATAAAATCTACTACTATGTCTATATTGTTTAAAGCAAATCTTATACCAATAATAATCAACAAACAAATAACTATAATAAATACAGCCTTCCATAAAAAATAATTATTTTGTAATCTATTTTGTCTTTTATTTCCTGATTTATAAAAATTATGCAACCCTATTAAAGCGGTTAAAAGTAATAATATAGCAAAAGCCATAAATAGCATTATATTTAAAGTTCCATTTATTTTACTAATTGCTTCAACAGAAGCCGAAATTATACTAAAAGAAGCTATAAAACCTAAAATATTATATACTAAATTATTAGTTTCATTTTTTATATTCTCTTGATTATGTTATATTTCCTTATATTCTCCTTTAACACTTTTTATTTGCTGATTTATTTGATAAGATTCATATTTTAAATTTAATCTTTGGAATTCATATACTAATCTATTAAATTGTTCATTTTTGTTAGTATTAAATATTTTTGTTGTGTGACATTCTGTAATTATCAAATCTGCTTTTCCTATAAGCTCTTTAATATGATTTTCATTTTTATTATCAATATTCTCCGATTGAACTTTTAATATTTCTTCTAATATTTCTTTTATATTGGCATTAAATTGTCGAATTATATTACTTTTTTCTATTTGGTTTTCTTGAACTTCATTGGGTATTTTAAGTTTCATCTACTATAAAATTCTCCCTAAACCATTTTTTTGTTTCTTTTTTATCTATATAACTTGCTTCTCCATATACAACTCTTTGATTATTTTCGTTCCACTTATTGTACCATGGTGAACCAACTTTATGTGTTAAATTTACAAGTGCATTTGCATTCAATTTTCCAAAAACTTTATATAATTCGTCCAATAATTCTTTTTTACTCTTATCTATTTGTTCTCCTATCTGAATTTTTTCTTCCGTTAAATTAATTGGAAATTCTCCAAAGTTTTTATATTCTTTATATAAAGGAATTGCTACTGGTCCAAACATCCATGCATTAAAATTACACTCGTATAATTTATCTGTATTCTTTACGTTCATATAATAAGCTTCAAAAAAATACATTAATTTTTGTATTTGTAATTGTGTAACTTCTCTGTTATCTTTTGTAAATAAATTTATTAAATAATAAGAATCAAATACAATATTATTTTCCATAACAATCCCCTCCTTCTTCATTTCATTATATTATACTAATATTTTATTTGCAATAGAATTCTTTAAAAATTATCTCAACTTAATAAAATTCTTATAATTAAATTAAATATATTAATGTATTTTATACATTCAATAGCATAATAGTAAATAAACTATTAGTTAAACTAGTTTATTCGTAAAATATTAAAAAGCATACTTTTTCAACAGAGAGTATGCTTTTATTGTTACGATAATTCTTATATTAAAATATTTATTTTCTATTTTTTAGCCATTCTAATAATATTTCAAATTCTTCATAATGGTTTTTAAAGAATTTGTCTTCTTTCATTAGTTGCTTTATTTCTTCTTCTGTTAGCCAACATACACTTTCAACCTCTTCCTTTTGTAATTCTAATTTTTCAATATTGGGCACATCCATTTTAATATAATAATCATCCCAAAATGCAAATCCTGCTTTGCCACTATAGTATAATTGTAAATCTTCTGCTTTTACATCTAATCCAATTTCTTCTTTTATTTCTGTCAAAATTCCCTGAATACTGCTTTCACCTGTTTTACAATGACCACCAGTTGATGCATATTTTCCATTTTTTATTTCACTTCTTTTTTGAATTAAAAACTCTCCTTTTGAATTTTGAATAAAAACTAACACAACTATTATATATCTTCCAGCTGGAACTTCATCTCCTTTATAAATCGTTTCTCCTGTTAATTGTCTGTTTTCATCATATAAATCTCTTTTTTCCATTAATATATACCTCAATTTATTTATCATTATTATATTCTATTACTTCGCAATTTTTTATTTTGTAAATACTATAATCATTATTTATAGGTTCCCCTTCAAAAAAGCATCTTATATATATTCCGACTCCTGCATGAGTTACAATTAAAACATTTTTCCCCTTATATTTATTTGTAATTTCATTGAGAAAGTCTAAAATTCTTTTTCTAAATTCTGTAATATTCTCTATACCATGTCCACTTCCATTTATATTATTAAAGTCTATAGTATCTATTATTTCAGTTTTTAATCTGCCTTCTAAATCTCCATTACATCTTTCTATTATTCTATCATCTGTTATTATGTTTTTGCTATTAGTAATTATGCTTGCTGTTTGAAATGCTCTTTTTAAAGGACTCGAAATAATTACGTCAAACCTTATATCTTTTAATTTTTCTCTTATTTGTTTTGCTTGTTCTATTCCTTTTGGGTTTAATTCTATATCTTTTCTCCCTTGATATCTTCCTACTACGTTCCATTCCGTTTGTCCATGTCTTATTAAATATATCATAAATTATTACCTCATAAAAAATTACATACTACAAAAATCAAATATACTATATCATATTTTTATATTTTTTTCCACAATTATAGCTTATTTTTTTATTTATGTCTTATTTAAATATTTTTATCAGTTTTTAATTTTCTGACACCCATTACGCTCTGTACTATTCTTATCTATTCTATACTTATCTATACTAATCTAATCTTATCTATACTGGGTTTCCATTTGGTTGTCAAATGGTATGTCAGTATTTAGACGTAATATGCAGCTGTCAAATTCATTGTTAATACTGGAATACAGGCTTTCATAAATATATTTTTTGACTATCTTTTGGTATACCAATAGTTGTCATTTGGTCGCAAATTGGTTGCAAATTATTTTCAATTGTTTCCAATTGGTATACCATTGTTTGTCCTATGGTTGACAATTAGTATTCAAGTAGTAACATTCGGTTACCAATTGACATACCTAAATTATTAATTTCTAGAAATTCTATAAGCTTTTGATTCAGAAACTGTAATTCTGCTTTTTTCCTCTAGATACCTCGTTGGACTATATCTGTCACATCTAATTGTATTATTTACTAGCCAATCTATTATTAATACAACGCCATTTTCAAATATATGTATATATCCGTTTTCCCTTAGTTTTTCTAAATCCTCATTTGAACAACCTGACCATCTTATTACTTTTTTTGGATTTGCTACAAATCCATCATCATCTGCTTTCATTCCTAAATGAAAGTATAAACATTGAGTGCTCAAAGGCAACTCCAAGAATCTGTCTGTATCTATTATTTCATTGCTAAACATTCGTTTTTTTGACATATTAATCTCCTCCTTAAAATTTAAAATTTTTATAATTTATTTCTCTCTTATTATCAAAACTATAAATAAAAAGCAAAGTGCTATTATAACACAATGCTTTTGGATTGTTTTTGGATAGACATTATTAAAATTTTTTCGTATTTTTGAGTATTAGTTGTGATTTCACTAAAACACCACTTTTTTGCAAATTTTAAAGATTTTCCAAAAAATTTTCATTTTTTTATGTTTTTTTAGATTTTTTACAATTTTTATATTTTTCTAAAGCCCAGTCGTATCAATGGTTTTATTTAATCAAAATCAGTCGTTACTACCTTAAACTCGATATCTTCCATATTAGGAAACATTTCTTTTACTCTCTTTAAAGTTAGCATCAGCATTTTAGGTTGTGGATTTTTGCTACTATCTGATAACAATTTTTGAGTATAGCAATTTTCTGCCGTTTTAAATAATAAATATCTATTTCCTACATATGTATAATATATTTGATAACCATCTCTTAAATCCTGCCACATTTTTTCAAACGTATAATCTTTCATAAAACCTTTTTCTCTCTTTCAATCATATTAATACTACCTATATATAATATCTATTTAATCATCTTTCTAAACTCTTCTTCTGAAAGTATTGTAACTCCCAAATTCTGTGCCTTTACTAGTTTACTTCCAGCATCTTCTCCAGCTAAAACATAATTTGTTTTTTTAGACACCGAACTCGAAATATTACCACCAAATTTTTCTATTATATCTTCCGCTTCTTTTCTTGTATAGTTTTCCAAGCTCCCTGTCAATACAAAAGTTTTTCCTTCAAATCTATTATCATCTAATTCTCCTTCTAAAACTCTCATATTTACCCCTGATGATTTTAGTTTTTCTAGTAAATCCTTTGTTTGTTCTGATAGAAAAAAATCTCTTATGCTATTTGCCATTATTTCACCTATATCATTTATTTTGCTTAATTCTTCAACACTTGCATTTGATAAATTCTCTATAGTTTTATACTCTTTTGCTAAAATTTTAGATGCTTTACTTCCCACATGCCTTATCCCCAATGCAGCAATCAATCTATATAAATCATTTCCTTTACTTTTATTAATACTATCCTCTAAATTCTTAGCAAATTTTTTTCCATTTTTCTTTAATGATTCTATATCTTCCAATTTTAATGTATATATATCTGCAATATTTTGTATTAGCTTTCTTTCCATAAGTTGTCCTATTATGTTCTCTCCCAGTCCATCTATATTCATAGCTTCTCTTGAAACAAAATGAACTAAATTACGAAATAATTTTGCCGGGCATTCTATTCCTGTACATCTTGTTGCTGCTTCTCCTTCCTCTCTTATTGTTTGAGCTCCACATACGGGACATACTTTTGGCATCTCAAACTTTATTTCTTTTCCAGTTCTTTTTTCTTTTTTTACCTCAACAATCTCTGGAATTACATCACCTGCTTTTTGAATTACTACAGTATCACCTATTCTAAGCTCTTTTTCTTTTATAAAATCTTCATTATGAAGTGTCGTTTTAGAAATTGTTGAACCAGCAACTTTTATTGGTTCCAATATAGCCATAGGAGTAATTACACCTGTCCTTCCTACTTGGCATATAATGTCTTTTAAAATTGTTTCTTTTTTCTCTGGAGGATATTTATATGCTACTGCCCATCTAGGAGTTTTTGCTGTTGTTCCTAATATCTCTCTAAAATTCAAATCATCTACTTTTATAACTGCCCCATCTATTCCAAAGCTAAGGTTTTCTCTTTCTTCTCCTATTTTTTCAATAGCTTTTTCTATTTCTTCAAAATTATTACAATATATTCGAACAGGATTTACATTAAATCCTAGGTTTTCTAGGTACTCTAATTCTTCAAAATGAGAACTAAATTCTTTACCTTTTATTTTTTGCACATTAAATATATAAATATCTAGTGGTCTTTTTTTCGTTATTGAACTATCTAACTGACGAAGTGACCCAGCAGCTGCATTTCTAGCATTTGCAAATAATTCTTCTTCGTTTTCTTCTCTTTCTTGATTCATTTTTTCAAATTCATCTTTTGCAATAAATACTTCTCCACGAACTATTATATCTATTTTGTCTTTTAAAACTTGTGGTATAGTTTTTAATGTCTTCAAATTTTCTGTAACATCTTCACCAACAAGTCCATTTCCTCTGGTTGCTCCTTTTACAAATTTTCCTTGTTTATATTCTATAGCCGCAGACAATCCATCTATTTTGGTCTCTACCACATATTTTACATTTTCAATATTATTTTCTTTTGCTTTTTGCTCTATCTTTTTTATATATTCTTTGACTTCTGAAATACTGAAAACATCCTGTAAACTCTGGAGTGGTACTTCATGTGTAACTTTTGAAAAACCTTCTTTTACATGCCCACCAACTTTTTGCGTTAATGAATCTTCTGATTGAAATTCAGGGTTTTCTTTTTCTAAATTACGTAATTCCACCATTAGCATATCATACTCAAAATCTGATATTTCTGGCTTATCTTCATCATAATATTTTTTTGCGTGATATTCTAGTAAACTCCTTAATTCTTCTATTCTCTTTTTCGCTTGTTTTTTATCCATTTTTATTTACACCTCAGTTGATATTTATTGTTTTTTCATAGATATTTTATATCATAAATTTATAGTTTTTCATAGAGTTTTTTCTAATTTTTATGAAATGTTGGTTACAAGAAAATAAAAAACCAATGAGAATCCCCATTGGCACTTTTAGATTTATTCATTCCTAGCAAGTATAATTAATCTTGCTTTACTATCATCTGTACATGTTGAAAGTGTAACTTCTGCTTTTCCACCTGTATCTCTTTGGTAGAATGATGTATCTTCTGGTGTTGTTTCAAATTTATTATATATTGTATATGTAAGTTTTCTTCCTGAAAGGTCTGTTATAAATATTTTATCTCCAATGTTTAATTTTTTATTATTAGAGAAAAATAACCCATTTCTGTAGTTATGTCCTATAATTACAGTATTTCCAGGTTCATTTAACCCTGTTCCGTATAAAAATGCAACTGCTGTTTCTATTGACTTTTTAGTTACTTTTTCTAGTACTGGATATTTTAATTTTATTACTGGTATCTCTATTGTTCCTAACGTTCCAAATCCTTTATACTTTGGTTTCTGTCCTGATGAAGATGTTAAATTAGCATTATTTAACCTATCCAATGGATTCTCATCTGTATCAGCTATTTCATTATTATCTGAATCATCATCTTCTGTCATATCGCCTTGAAAAGAATCAACGAATTCGGCTGTGTCTTTAGTTACAACATACTTTTGATAATAGTCATATGCAAAGAAACCGATTAATCCCAATAAAGCTAAAATTACAATCACTAATATTATTGTTAAAACTTTACCATATTTACTCTCAAACATATCTTTTACCTCCGTATTTTATTACTTATTCTATTATAGCATAAGTACAAGAAAATTGGAATAGTTAAACTATTTTCTCTCCTAATTTTGTTCCTGCTAAAATATGAAAATGCAAATGCATTACTTCTTGCCCTCCATCTTTTCCACAATTGACTATTACTCTATATCCATTTTCTTTGAATCCTTTTTCTTCTGCTATTTGATTTATAACAGTATATATTTTTCCCACAATTGCTTCATCTTCTTTTTTCATATGTGCTAGTGATGTAATATGTTTTTTTGGTATTACTAAAATATGAATTGGTGCTGCTGGGTTTATATCATAAAAAGCTAAAACCTCATCATCCTCGTATACTTTATTTGATGGTATAGTTCCATCTATTATTTTACAAAATAAACAATTTTCCATTTTTATTACATTCCTTTCTTTTAAAGCTAAAAATATAATTAAACTAAGACAGCTTTAATTCTTCTAATTCCTGATGAACTTGATTCTTCTTTTTTTATTTTAAAACGACCTAATTCCCTAGTATTCTGAACATGGGGACCTCCGCATAATTCTTTTGAAATGTCTCCAATTGTATATACAGTTACTATGTCTGGGTATTTTTCAATAAACATGCATTCTGCACCAGATTTTATTGCATCTTCTTTTTTCATTTCTTCTTTAACAACAGGTAGTCCTTGTTTTATCCATTCATTTACTAAATCTTCAACTTTTTGTTTTTCCTCTTCTGTTAATTTATGATCACAGTTAAAGTCAAACCTCATTCTATCTACTGTTATATTTGAACCTCTTTGATGTGCATCTTTCCCTATTACTTGTTTTAATGCTGCATTTAGCAAATGTGTTGCTGTGTGATATTTAATAGTTTCCTCTGTTTGTTCAGCTAAACCACCTTTGAATTTTGCTTCTGAGCCAGCTCTTGATTTTTCTTGATGTTTTTTGAACAATTCTTCAAACTCTATTAAATTAACCTCATATCCATTTTCCTCTGCTAATTCTTTTGTAACCTCTGGTGGAAATCCATATGTATCATATAATCTAAATACAACATTTCCTGGTATTACATTTTTTTCAGTTTGTGATAGTTTATTAATTTCTTTTTCAAATTCTTTTTCCCCATTTGTAAGAGTTTTTACGAATTTATCTTTTTCCTCGTTTATTACCGTTTTTATTATCTCTTTATTTTTTTCTAGCTCTGGATACATCTCTTTTAAGGTTTCAATATTTATATCAATTAAATTTGATAATTCCTGTATATCTATTTGCAACTTATTCATGTGTCTTATCATTCTTCTAATTAATCTTCTTAAAACATATCCTCTGTCTAAATTGCTCGGTCTACCACCATCTGATATTATCATCATGCTAGAGCGCAAATGCTCTGCAACTATCCTTCTACTTTCTACTATATCTTTATTTTGTAATTTTTCTAATTTATTCATTACAGGTTCAAAAAGTTCTGTATCAAAAGGTGTTTCCTTTCCTTGTAATAACATTGCCATTCTTTCTAAACCTAATCCAGTATCTACATTTTTCTTTTCTAATTTTGTATATCCATTTTTGTCTTTAAAATATTCCATAAATACATTGTTCCATATTTCAACATATTTGCCACAGTCACATGAAGGTTCACAATCTTTTCCACATGCTGGTTTTCCAGTATCATAGAACATTTCTGTATCGGGTCCGCATGGTCCTTCTTCACCTGCAATCCACCAATTATCACTTTTGCCATAAAAATATATATGATTTTCAGGGATTCCAACTTTTTTCCATACTTCAGCAGAAACTGTATCTCTTGGGCAGTCTTCATCTCCAGCAAAACAGGTTACAGACAGTTTTTCTTTTGGTATTCCTAATTCTTTGGTTAAAAACTCAAAACTCATTGCTATAGACTCTTCTTTAAAATAATCTCCTAGAGACCAATTCCCAAGCATTTCAAAATATGTTAAATGACGATTATCTCCAACTTCTTCTATATCATTTGTTCTAACACATTTTTGATAATCTGTAAGTCTAGTTCCCTCTGGATGTTTTTCACCTAAAAGATATGGCACTAATGGTTGCATGCCTGCTGTTGTGAACAATACTGATGGGTCGTTTTCTGGAATTAAAGGTGCTGATGGAATTACACTATGACCATGTTCTTTAAAAAAACTTAAGTATTTATTTCTAATTTCTATTGCTTTCATTTTCTCACAATCCTTCCTTACGGTATATATTATTCTCTATATTTTTTCTTTTTTACTTTAAAAATTATACTTCAAACATACAAAAAAATCAAGAAAATCTAAGCATTTTCTTGATTTTATGATTACAGTTCGTTACAATTCACGACTATTTTTAAATAAGTAGAGTAGCGCGAGAAAGTATTTATATTTTTTTGAGCAGTTATGGGTGGGAACCGACAAGCGCAATAAAAAAATATAAATACTTTCAGGAGTGATTTTTATTGACCGTGAATTATAACATTTAGATTTCCATTTGACTTCCCAAAAATGTTGCAGCAGATTGAGCAACCTTTTTCTCTACATCATTCATTTTACCATTAGCTTCTTTAGCTATTAATATTACAGTTCCTATTGTATCTCCATTTGAAACTATTGGATAAACCACTTGTGCATTATGCTTTCTTTCTTGATTGTCGTTTTTAGTAATTGGCATTGCTATATCGCTATTCTCTTTGCTAGTATAAACTTCTTTATCTTCCATTAGTTGCTCTAGTTCTTTACTAATATCTTGTTCTAAAAATTCTTTTTTTGAGCCGCCAGATACAGCAATTATTGTGTCTTTATCTGTTATACATGCTATATGACCTGTTGTTTTGGATAAAGTTTCCGCATATCCTGCTGCAAATTCTGAAAGTTCTCCTATTGGAGAGTATTTTTTTAAAATCACTTGTCCTTCTCTATCTGTAAATATTTCTAAAGGGTCTCCTTCTTTTATTCTTAAAGTTTTTCTTATTTCTTTTGGAATAACTACTCTTCCCAAATCATCTATTCTTCTTACAACACCTGTTGCTTTCATAATTTTCCTCCTTTATAAATTTATGTCTACTTTTATTATTGCAAATAAGGAAGAAAATATTCATTTTAAAAAAAATTTGTTAAGAACTAAAAAATGTTCACCTTTTTGCATGAAAAAAGCCAGCTGTCTAAAACTGACTTTTACTTACAGTATTTTATGTGATTTTTCCTAAAATAACCTCATTTTAAAATACTTTACTCTTCATATTTCATACTTTTTATATTATCTAAATCGTCATTACATATTATTTTTATCATTGAAGGTGATTTCATTTTTCGCGGGCAAATAAATTCCCCTTTATATTTCATACAATCATTTTGCTCATCATAATCACAAAATTCCTGTAAAAAAAACTTAATTGCGGCACCATGAGTTATTATTGCAATTCTTTTTCCAACATTATTTTTTATTATTGAAGAAATTGTTACTTTCATTCTATTGCTTACATCTATGTTGCTTTCTCCTAACTCATTTTTAAATTCAGAATTTAAAAGTTGTATTGTTGTCAAATCTTTAGAATTTTCATTTGCTTTTGCTTGATCTATTATTCCGTATTTTTCTTTCTCCCAACCTTTCATCTATATTAATTGTTAACTTATTATTAAATGCTATATATTTTGCTGTAGCAACTGCCCTTGCATAATCACTAGAATATAATAATTCAATATTCTTTAGTTCTTCTTTATTTGCCAATACTCTAGCCTTTTCTTCGCCCTCAATAGACAATATTATTTTTTTATTTATTTCACTTTCTTTTTCTGGGTTATGGTTATAAACATAATTTCTGTATTGTTCTGAATGTCTTATTAAATATATTATTGTATCTTTCATTTTTATCACCACTTCTATTATAACATATTATAATAAACATGTCATATAGAGAGGTAAAAACACTATTCCATTTTCCTCTTTCAAATCATCTATATGTAAAATATAATTTGTACATAAATAATCTTTATATTTTTCTTTAAATTTATTCAATGATGAATATGTATAATTTTTACCAGATTTTACTTCAATTGGTGAAATATTATGTTTTGATGTTATTTTACTTTTGGCTATCAAGAAATCTATTTCCATATTATTTTTGCTATTTCCCTTATCATAATTAAAATAAAAATATAATTTTTTTCCAGAAGCCACAAGCATTTGTGCTACTATATTTTCCATTATCATCCCTTCATTAAACGATAGTTTATCAAATAATATTTTTTTATAAATATCTTCATCCATTAATCCATTTTCATCAAATGCAAGCGATAGTAATAATCCTGTGTCTCCAATATAACATTTTAAAGCACTTGATTCTCTATTTAATCTCAAACCTATATTAGGTTCTGTTGTATTATACGCAATATTTACTATCATAGATTCTTGTAGCCAAAAAAATGCTCCACTATACTCTCTATATCTTGCATTTTTATCTAAAGAATTAAATGTAAATCTTTTTTCGTGCTTTTGTAATTGTGAAGGAATTTCTTCGAATATGCTTTGTATTTTATTTGCATCTTCTCCTCCATATTTTACAATATCTTCTTTATACAAATTAATTATATCTCTTTTTATAGCATCAACTTCTTTGAAATCTTTTGTATTTATATATTTTTCAACTGCTTGTGGCATTCCGCCAATAATTAAATATTGTTTGAAATAATCCATTGCTTGACGATGCATTAATTGCCCTAATGACTTCTTTTCTTTAAAGCATGTTTTTATTAATTTCATCAAATTATTATTTCCGATTAGCCCACAAAAATTCTTCAAAGTCCATCGGATACATATATAGATGACGTTCTTCTGATGGAATAAGTATATTTTCAACATTCTTTTTTATTGAAATTAATGTTCCTGTTTCAATATAGTCATATCTTCTATCTGCAACTAAATATTTTATAGCACTTCTTGCTCTTGGGCATAATTGAACCTCATCAAATATTATTAAACTTTCTCTTTCATATTATATATCATATCACATATCCTTAAATTATTCAGCCTTATTTTCCCACGTATCCTTAATTTTTATAGACGTTTTTCTACACATATCCGTATTTTTTTGACTTTTTTCAATATTTTTATACTTCTACAAAAAGTCAGCTGTCTCCAACTGACTTTTACTTACATGATACGAAAAAAACTTTGAATAAACTCAAAGTTTTTTTATATTTTTATTTAAATCTTTTTCCTCTATTTGTACCTTTTTCTTCTTTATAATCATTATTGTTATATTCATCTAAGAAATTTTTCCTAGCATTTTCTTTACTTATTTCTTCATCATCTTCTTTTTTAGTATTTTGAATTTTATTTCTTAGAGCTTTTGGTAATTCTTCTTTCTCTTCTATACCTTCATCTTCTTCATAATCATAATAATTATCATCGTCTTCTTCTTCATCATCTTCTTCATAATAATCTTCAATATATTGGTTATTTTTTCTCTTTTTTATGAAGAAGAAAATTATAATTATTGCTATTATTATTGCTATTGCTGTAGCCATAATTAATTTGTTTTCACCATTATCTTTATTAGTATCCTGTTCTTCTATAGAATTTTTATCAACTACTATTTGATATGTTGCAATATTTTTTGCTTCTTTATCTTCAACTAATATAGTTATAATGTTTTCTCCCTCTACTAAGTCTTTATTTCCAACTATTTCTACTTTATATTCTGAATTTGTTGGTTCTGCTTCTATATCTAACTTAGTATTTTTTCCTGTATATTTAATATTATACTCATATACATCAGTTGCAAAACTTGGTGTTAGATTAATTTCTTTAATTTTTAGGCTTGCTAGACCCTGTTTATTTTCTTCTACACTACTTTTGTCCTCATTAGTTGTGTTTTGTGTATTTGAATTCTTATTTTGGCTATTATCTTTTTCACCTTTGGTAATATTTATTGTATATGTTTTTGTTGTTCCATCTTCAGCCGTTACCACTACATCCACTGATGTTTTTTGATTATCTAATGTCTTTTTGCCCGCACCTGTAATTTTAGCTTTAGAATCCTGTGCTTTTGCATATACCTCAACTGTTTTGGTATCTTCTGGAACTGTAACATTGTATGTTGTTGTCCCATATTTAAATCCAGTAAAATCATGTGGTTTAATTCCTAAATCCTTTAGATTTGCATTACTAGATTTCGTATTTACGCTTTGCGTTGTATTAGTAGTTGTTGTAGTGCTTGTTGTGTTTGTTGTGTTTGTATCTTCATTATTCACATTTTCTTCATTTTCTGCCAAAGATACTCTACTAAGTCCACTTATAATTGCTAAAGAAATTAATATTATTGTTATTTTTTTAAAAATTTTGTTTTTCATACATATTCCCCCATTTAATGACTTTATTTATCTCTTGTTTATATTTGTATTTTATCATTTCATATTTTTTAAGTCAATATTTTATCCAATTAATTATATTTTATTTGTTACTACTATATATTTCTATGCGTTTTTGTGCTACAATATAATTCAAGGAGGCAAATTATGATAGAATTACTTTCACCTGTTGGTGATTTTGAATGCTTAAAAGCTGCCGTTCAAAATGGTGCTGATAGTGTATACTTCGGTTCTAATATTTTTAGTGCAAGAGCATTTGCACATAATTTTAACTTAAATGATCTAGAAAAAGCTATTGCATATGCAAAAATTAGAGGAGTTAAAACCCATTTAACTTTAAACACTCTCATAAAAGACAATGAATTTGAAAATGCAATATCATTAGCTAAAAATGCTTATAAATTTGGCATAGATGCAATTATAGTTCAAGATTTAGGACTAGCTAAAACTCTTATAAAGATGTTTCCTGATTTGCCTATCCATGCTAGTACTCAAATGACTGTACATAGTTTAGCTGGTGCATTAGAACTACAGAATTTAGGATTTAAAAGAGTTGTGTTAGCTCGTGAGCTCTCTACAGATGAAATAGATTATATTTGTAAAAATACAAGGATAGAAATTGAATGTTTTGCTCATGGTGCTTTATGCATATCATATTCTGGTCAATGTCTATTTTCAAGCATTATAGGAGGAAGATCTGGAAACCGCGGAAAATGTGCTCAGCCTTGTAGACTTCCTTACGAATTATTAGAAAATGATAAAAAAATTGATTCTGGGTATTTATTAAGCACTAGAGATTTAAGCTCTTTAGAGTACATCCCCAATTTTGTAAAATCTGGTGTTCACTGCTTAAAAATAGAAGGAAGAATGAAATCACCAGAATATGTTGCTACTGTTACAAGAATATACAGAAAATATATAGATCTGGCACTGTCTAAAGATCCTTACATAATAGATAAAAATGATAAAAAAGAATTAATGCAGGTTTTTAATCGTGGAATGTCATCTTCTGGACATTTAAGTAATGAACCTAATAAAAACCTTATTTTTAAAGAAAAACCAAATAATATGGGGTTATATTTGGGAAAAGTTCAAAATTATAATAAAAATAAAGGACTAATAACAATAAAACTAAAAGAAAACATTAACATTGGAGATACCATATCTTTAGAAAAAGAAAGTGGAAATTATACAATATCGGAATTATTAGATGGAAGACATAATATACTAGAAACCAAAATTGGTCAAACTGTGACAATAGGAAGAATGAAAGGTAATATCTCTGTAAATGATAAAGTTTATAAAATGTCTTCCAAAGCACTCTCTTCTTATGCAAAAGATTCCTATAAAGGAGAAAACAAAAAAATATTATTAAACTGCAAAATTACAATAAAAAAAGGAGAACCTATATCCATATATATTTCATCTGCAAATAATTGTGCTTTATACAAGGGTTTAAAAATCAAATATGAATTAAATGAATTTCCTGTAGAAGCTCTGAACAGACCTCTTGATTTAGAAACAGTTAAAAGGCAAATTTCTAAAACCAATGACTATCCTTATGAATTTAAAAATATTAATATAAACCTCGATAAAAATGTTTTCTTACCTAAAATCAGTTCATTAAATGAACTTAGAAGAAATGCTCTTTCTGAAGTTGAAAAATATGCCATATCAAAGTGTTACAGAAAAATAAAAGAAAAAAATTCTAATTATAAAATCAAATCTAAAGAAAACGCCTATATAAAAAATACAACTAACTCTCAATCTTTAGTTCCACAAATATCTTTATTACTAAATAATTTATCTTTGAACTATGATTATTCATCTTTAGAAAATATTGACAATGTATATATCCCACTTAAATTATTTATTAATAAAAAATATAGTAATATTTTGAAACAATTAAGTAGTAAATTTAATATGTATATATATATGCCTACTATAATAAAGGGAAATTACAAGAATTTGCTATTTACATATGCTGAAAATTCAATAAAAAAATATAATATTCATGGATTTATAATTTCAAACATAGGAACATTAAATTTACTGAATACACTATTTGATAAGCTAAATAAATCTTTCGAATTAATTAGCAATTATACATTTAATGTATATAATACTACTACTATTTTAGAATTAAGAAAACTTGGCGTTAACACTTATACTATATCTCCAGAATTAGATAAATATACCATTATAAGCTTATGTAACAATAATTATTTAAAAAAAGAATTAATAGTATATGGAAAAACTCCTCTTATGAATATGAATTATTGCTTATTGGGTGGATCTGATAAGTGTTATCCTGAATGTACATCTAAATGCAATTCTAAAAATAAATATTATCTAAAAGATAGACTAAATATGAAATTTCCAGTTGTTCCTGACAATATACAAACCGTTACTACTATATATAACAGTAAAACCACATCTATTTCGTATAAAGATATTTGTATTAATTCTGCTAGAATAGACATATTAGATGAAAATATTGAACAAATAAACAATATAGTCAAAAATGTATTATCTAACAAAAAAATTGAAGGGAAAGAGTACACTAACGGAAATTTAAACAAGGAAGTTTAAAAATAGCTAAAAGGGATACCCCTTTTAGCTATTTAGCTATTTTGCCTGCATAAAATCCAACCCTTTATAACAATCCTATAATATTTCAATCTTACTTTATATTTGTTTACTACTTAGTTTTATTATTAAATCCATATTATCATCTTTTGCAGCTTTATTTTTTCTTATTGCTCCACATTTCTTACATTTAAAAATGATAACATATCCTTTTTTTCCATCAATTTCTAAGCTTATTGGCTCCAAATCGCCATGACATTCTTCTTGCCTATCTCCTGGATTTTTGTCTATGTGTTTTGAATGTAAACAATAAGGGCAATGATTTCTACATGAATATCCTAATTTTGAAACTTTTTTTCCACAATTTTCACATATAAATTCTTCGTCTATTTCTGTAAAGTTCCTATTTTGCATGAATTACTTCCCTTTCTTTTACCTTAATTGTTTGTATTTTTTGTAATTGATACATCTGGAAATACTTCTTGGAATGTAGCTTTAGGAATCGAAACTACTGGTCTTGCACATAAAGCATAGTTTCCACAGCTCATCTGACAAAGTAAGTCACCATTGAAACATTGAAGACAACATAACTCGTCATCTGCACAACAAGAAGGAGAAGCTAGCCAATATCCATATGCCTTACCAGCATTTCCATTGTTAGCATTATTATTTGTATAAGGGAAATATAAACTATCACTTTTTGATATATTTAAACCATAATTTATATTAGAATTTGGTTCAGCACTATCTAACCTTATATTATATCCTGCAACTCCTGTAGTTGAATCATCCAATGCTAATCTTGTGTTTCCTTGCTCGTTCCAACTATTTACAAACATTGTTATATTTGGTGCACCCTGAACTAATATTGATTTTCCTGCTAAAGCTTTTCCCTCACCTGTTAATGCTGTAGCCAAATCAATCCAGCTAGTATATCCGCCTGCTTCTATTGTAGTTGCTGGCGTACTGCTATCTAAATTAGTTGCCGCGTAATTTGAATTATTCTTTAAATATCTTAGTATTTCCATTCTGGTAGATCTTGTATTTACTGAATAACCATAGTTTGAATTTGAATTATCATTATTGTAATTATCTGTATGAGCAGGAGAAAATACTGTTGCATTAGTTCCAGTTGGTATTTCTGTTTGTACATTTGCTGGATAATAATCACCATATATTAAGTGCACATATCCATTTGATTCATTATCTATATAAAATAATTTCCACTTATCATATATTTGTTTACTATCTTTTACGGTTATATCGTTTCCTCCATTTAAAAATACTCTTTCTCCATATAATTTAACTTCTTCAACTTTTACATATACTGTTGCGTTTTTTCCTCCGTAGCTTATTGTTATGTCTGAATTTCCATCTGCTACTCCTGTTATTGTTACTGTTTTTGCTGTTTGGTTACATTCTGCTGTTGCTTTTGCTGTTGCTGAACTTGTTGCTGTTAATGTATATGTTACACTTCCTCCAGCAGTTGGGTCTTCTGATAATGCTTCTCCTAAGATTATTTTTCCTCCACTATAGCTTATTGGGTAATACTTTCCATCTATTTCTGCATACTTACTTTCTGTTAATCCTTGTGGTGTTACTTTTACTGTTTTTGTTCTTCCTGTTCCTACTGATGCTCTTTCATCTTGGCTTGTTACTAAATCTACTGTTATTCCTGATAATGTTCCAGTTGATACTTGTTTTATTGTTTCACTATATTCATCTTTTTCCGTTAACCTTTCTAATACTTCTTCTTCTGTTACTTCATAATTTCCGTTTTGTACTTTTTCTATGTACAATTCTTTATATGCCAGTGCTGCTTCGTCCATAAATTTGGCTGCTTCTATACTATACGCTGCTTGCTGTGCTTTTACTAATAATCCATTTTCTCCTGTTAATGTTGAAATTGCTACTCCTGCAAGTATTAATAACACAATTATTGTAATTACTAATGCTATTAGTGTTATCCCTCCTGTTTCTTTTGTTTTCTTAGAATACTTTATTCCGCTTTTGTTTTTTCATCATTTGAATCTCCCTTTCTTCTTTACTTTTGAGTATTTCGGTATATTTTTATAGTATATAATATATCATTACTTTTTTTATTTTTCAAGTTTTTTTACATATATTTAAAACTATT
>CAMJCT010000016.1 GCA_946404215.1 uncultured Clostridium sp.
AGTTGTTTACTATGTAAATAATTTTGCGAATGTTCTATTCCCATAAATACCTCCTAGTATAATAATGTTAAGTTGAAAAACAGCTTAACATTATTTATTTTTTCTATGAGTTTTTTCATAACTCATAATCTTTAATACTATACCAGTTTATAGTATAATTTATTGTAATTGTTAGAGTGGTTTTAGCTGCCTCCTTGAGCGTTAGGCTCTGTAGTAAGACTAAAGCCTCTACTTTACATTCAGATATTAATAAGTTGGATAGGTATTATTTTTCAATAATGACTTTGATTTGTCGCTAGGTTATATTTGTGTAAAGAGATTGAGGGATTTCCTCTAACAAAAATTAGAAAGGGTGTATATACTATGTTTTATTTAGGTATTGATATTGCAAAAGTTAATCATGTTGCTTCTTTAATTGGACAAGATGGCTCTATTTTAGTTAAAGCCATTAAATTCACTAATTCTAATGAAGGGTTACAAAAACTAATTAATTCAATTAGTGATTATAATCAATCTCAAATTTATTGTGCTATGGAAGCAACTGGAGATTATTGGCTTTCTTTATTTTCAGCACTTACTGATAAGGATTTTAATGTTTCTGTCTTTAACCCTTATCAAATCAAATCTTTTAGAGGTGCATATTCTAATCGTAAGCAGAAAAATGATGTTATTGATTCCATTATTATAGCTGATTTTCTTAGATTTAATGGTATCGAGCAAACATGTTTACCTAATGATGATTTACTTGCTTTAAAGAATTTAACTAGATATAGGAGCAATCTAGTTGATAATATTTCTAAAGCAAAAATTCAAATTAAAGGCATCCTTAATAAAGTTTTTCCTGAGTATTCAGATGTTTTTTCTGATACTTTTGGTGATGCTTCTAAACAAATTTTACTTAATTGCCCAACTCCAAGTGAAGTTGCAAATTTTAATACTAGAAAACTCGCTAACCTTCTAAAAAAAGCTTCTAGAGGAAGACATGGAACAGATACTGTTCGCAAAGTAAAAGATTTAGCAAAAAATTCTTTTGGTATTAAATTTACTGGTGATGCTTGCTCTTTTGAGATTAAGCAACTTGTAAATCAAATTATTTTTCTTGAAAATCAAGTTGATGAATTAAATTTAAAAATCAAAGAAATTTATTCAAAACTTGATAGTCATTTAGAAAGTATTCCAGGTGTTGGTAAAACAATTGCACCTATTATTTTAGCTGAAATTGGTGATATCAACAATTTTAGCACTACAAGTAAGTTAACAGCATTTGCTGGAATTGATCCATCTGAAAATCAATCTGGAAATAAAAAATCTACTGATGAGAAAACTTCTAAAAGAGGCTCTCCATACTTAAGACATGCCATATATCAGGCAGCATTTATAGCATCCAATAATGACCCTGTTATGCACGATTACTATGTTAAAAAACGTGCAGAAGGAAAGCATCATTATGTTGCACTAGCTGGAGTAGAGCGAAAACTACTTGGTATTATTTTCCACGTTTTAAAAGAAAATAGAGATTATCGTCCACCAAAATCTACATAATACATATAATTTCTAATTTTCAATGTGCTACAATAAGTTAACATAACTTTAGTATTTATATTAAAGTCTTTTTGTTGTGCCAAAAATTAATTCAAAAATTTTTCAATTTTTTTCAAAAAAACTATTGACATTTAATAGTTGGTCTTTACAAATTACTATTCTTCGAGATGATTATACCATAACATCTTTTATTTATCAATTAGTATTCATAGTCGATTTCTTCAAATTTGACATCTAAATTTTTTTCAATGTTAACTTTCATTTTATCAAACATTTCTGGATTTTTTTCAATAGCAATACCATTTCTTTTTTTATTATAACAAGCAATCACAAAATTTCCACTTCCTGCATACTGATCTAAAAGAGTTTCATAGGGTTTTGATATATATTCAATTATTTCTTCAATTAGTTCTACTGGCTTTTCTGCTTCCATTACTTTATCTTTTGTGTTTTTAGGTTGATAGTCAAAAGCAGTAGGTAACATCCCATTTGTGCCTTTCATATAATAAACATCAAGATTATTTTCTTGTAACATATCTCTAACTTCATAAGATGATTTGCCTTTTACATCTAAATTATTTTCATTTGCTATTGCTAGATTTTTCTTTGCATCTAGTTTTAAACTTCTAGGCTCTCCGTTGCTAAAAATCATAACATCTTCAATATTCTTGCTTTTTCTTCCAGTATTAGATATAAAATTGCCTTTCTTCCATGCAACTTTCGCAAAATATTTGAATCCATTTTCTTGTGCCATTTTCTTAATTTCATATAGATAATCAAAATTTACTTCTGATTCTTCTGGTAGAAATTCAACTAAAAATGCTCCCTCTTTTAATACTCTTTGTTTTTCTTTAAAGTCTTTACTTTCATATCTAAATAATTCAAATGTAGCAAACTTTCTGTTTCCCCCAGTTAATGCTTTTTGTAAATCGTATGGATGATCTGTTATAATTCCATCAATAGATTTATCTTTTATCATTGATAAATCTCTCCCATCTCCATTTATCAATAAGCAAGTATTTTCTTTTCCTTCAATTTGACTTGTTACTTTATAAACCCCTCTGGAAATTTTAGTAAAGATGCCTTTTTCTACACCTTCATAAATTCTTGCTCTTATAGATTCGTTATTTACTTGCATATTTTTAACATTCTTCACAAGATTAGTAGCATCTTGTATGGTAAATCTTTCTTCATCTATAAAATACTCAAATAAATTCATTTGTATTGTATTATCCATAAAACTATTCCTCCATTTCTATTTCATCTACAGATAAAGATTCATATATTGTAGGAGGGGCATCAATAGACATTGTAGGAGGATTTTTAGAAACAACTTGAATAATATAATCCATTTCTTCATCTTTTAATGCTAAATTTGAAAAGACCTCCCATTTATGACTTGCATCTCTATCATTGTACTTTTTTTCTAATGTTACATATTCTTTTCTACTATTCAATGATAGCTCTACATTATAAACTGTAGTATCATTATAATTTCCGACATATTCAGCAGATATAACTTCTAGAGAATTATTCTTTCCTATTTCTTTTTGTAATTCATTTATTTGTTGTTTTAGTCTTTCATTTTCCTCTATTAACATTCCTTTTTGCAAAGTATTTATAGATTTTATATTTCTTTCTTTGCCTATTTTCTGTATTTTATTCATACTAATAAAATCTTTTTCTGTAACTATAATATGATCTTGAAGTTGAATATTAAAAACTTTAAGCATTTCATTTGTTACATCTGTTAAATGTAAATCATCTTTGCTTGGCTCTAAATTATTGGAAGGATGATTATGTACTAGAATAACTTTATTACTAGCAGAATAAAGAGCAGTTCTTATTATTTCTTTTGAATCTATTACTACATTGCAAGAAGTTCCTATTCCTAATAAAGTAATATTTCTAATATTATTTCTATTGTCTAATCCAATAAATAAAAGATGCTCACGGATTGCATTTCTAATCTCTTGAACATCTTTTAAATTTACAATGTCTGTAGAAGAACTCACTTTTATATCTTCACTAATATTCTTTTTAGGTTTTTCAATAATATCAACATTCATTATACATCACCCCCATTAAATGTCTGTATAATCATTATCCATTTCTAATGAAATTTCATCTTTATTTGTTCCAAATACATCAATTACTAATTGATTAAACTTTTCTTTTAACTCTATACTCGTGAAGGTTTTACACAATTTGTCTATATAATCTAATGCAAGTGGTTTAACATTCTCTACCCCATATTTTTTAACAATATTTTTTATATTATCTCTTTCTTCTCCTATTTCACTAAATTCTGTACCATCTTTTGCATAACAAGTATATTTGTATGTAATTTTGCTCTTATCTTTTATATCTGGATCTAGATATTTTATTGATAATATTTCGTAATTATGTTTTAATCTATCATCATATAACTCATAAAATCCATTTTCTTCACAATATTTATCTATATAATAATCATTTACAAGTTCTATTCCATCAATATCATTATTGAGTTTCTTTAAAAATTCTATAATACCTTTTTCTGTATAAGGAATTTCAAAAAAATTCTCTCTAATATATTTGCTATATTCTTTTGTTGAGTTCTTATATCTATCTTCTGGAATATCCACCCTATAACACGAATCTATTGAAACATATTGTGGATTAGGATATTTCATATTGTATTCTTTTTGAGTTAATGATGTATGCCTAATGTCAGGACTATATGCACATCCAATTTCTACAGACAGATGCTTATTATCTGATGTAACAACAATCCCTCTCAATCTGCAATTTATAGGAGTTGTATATTCACTCCCCATTTTTACCATTTTGATTTTCATTGCAATCACCTCCAAATTTCATAATTATAAAAAAAGAGAATGAGTACATAAAAAATACAATACTCATTCTAACTTTAAAATCTTCAAAGCACATTGTTATAGATAGCAAAAATGCTAAAAATATGCTTAATAAAAACACTCTTATTATCTTTTTCATAATGCAACTTACCTCTATTGTTTCAATCTACCAAATCCATAGAAATGCTCACCATTCCACCAGCCATTGTTATATTTTCTAATTCTAACTCCAGATGGATTTCCTCCAGTATCTATAACATATTCATCAGTATCTCCATCTATTGTAAGAGTTCCCATATAAATTCCTATATGTGATATACTTCCAGGCTCTCCAGTATCGTAAGTATCTTTTAAGAAGATTAAATCTCCTGCCTTTCTATCATTTACATTTACTGGATAGCAATATCCGTTATATATTCCCTGTGCTCCAGTATTTGGTATTGTTATAATTCCAGTATGTGCAAGACAATGTATAACCCAAGAAGAACAATCATAGTAATCCATACATTCATCATATTTTAGATTACTGTGATCCATTAAATATCTTGTACCAACATTTTTCAAAAATTCATCATATATAGCTCTTAATTGTTCATCTCCAATGTTTACATTTAAGTAAGCATAAGTTGATTTAAAATCAGAACTAAATAATTCAAAAAATGAATTAGAGTTATATAATAATCTTATTTGTTCTACTTCATCATCTGTAAATGCCTTTTGATTCCAATTTACATTTAATCCTTTTGCAGCTTTATATTGGTTTATAACACTAAAGTTTTTATTACACCAAGATATATAGTCATCTAAAGAAGGATTTTTAACTACTTTCTTTGTGTCAGTAACAGTTTCTTTAATCTTGTTGCCATTTCCATCTACTGCATCTGTTTCTTTCTCATAAGTATAAGTAACATCACTTATTTTTTCATATAATTCTGCTTTTCTAAATTGTTCTAATATTGTTAATTCTGCAAAATCATAAGTCAGATCACCATTCAACATTTGAAGTATTGAAAGTGGAGCTCTCCAGTTTATCATTCCTTTACCTTCGATTGTACCTTCAACTACTTTACCAGAATTGTAATATTCTACAGTAGTTTTGTTATATTCATTTTGCATATTTATCATATAAGTTTCATAATTTTTCTTCGTATCTTCACTCATTCCAATACCGAAAAAACTACAAAAAGCAGCTATAACAACTATAATAATGATAACCGGTGCAATTTGTGGAAGCATTGAAATAATCATTTCTACTACTTTAGCCATCAATTTTACGAGTAATCTCATAAGTTTTATCATTACATTGGTTGTTTTAGATATTACTTTTTGTCCTAGTTTTTCACTTATCTTTTTACTTATTTTTGTTCCGATTTTCTTTGTAAATTTCTTTGTGTATTTAATAGTTTCTTTTGCAACTTTATTAGATGCTTTATTAGCTACTTTCTTTATAGGTTTTGTCATTATTCTAGTTGAAGAACTTTTAAAAGCAGTAGTACCATTTTCATTTAATCCTGCACTTATATCTTTTCCAGTTCTAATTATCCTTTGAGCAGAATTGTTTACAATTTTTGCTCCTTTTATTCCTGTAGATATTCTTTTAGAAGTCTTTAATTTACCATCATTCTTCTCGAGTATTGTTCCATCTTTATTTGCTTCTGCTGATTCTATATTGTTGTCATTTTCTGATGCAGTTTGTATCTTGTTAGATTTTATTATATTACCCTTATCATTCCCTTTATTAGTTTGTATTTCATTGTATTGTTTTACTTTTGTAGATATTTCTTTTTCATTTTTGTTAGCAATATCATTTGCTTCCATAGAATTATCTACTCCAGTTTCGATTCTGGAAGTATCAACATCACTTTCAGTTATTTTATTTAATTGTTCTGCATACCACTTATTTATATTTTCTGCACTATCTAATACAAGATTCGTACCTTTATGTGCATAATCTGTATATTTATTAAGTGAATTTGCTATATCTTTACTATTATCATTAGCCATAGTCTATCCTCTACTTACTTGCATATTTGAAGTTTGATTTAGTTCATAAATATAAGAATCTTTTGATACTTGATTTCTAAAGATAACTTTATCATCTCCATAAACGATAATACCTTGCCCAGATGGTGAATCTGTTACATATCTTGATTCTTCATCACTTATGTCAAAAATCTTACAAATTGGTGGTAAATCTAAAGGTTTTTGTTTTAATATCATAGCAAATTCAGAGTTAGATAATATCTTGCATCCATCTTCATTTTTAATTACATCTGCAATATTTTGTGTAATAATAGTAGGTATTGCGTTCTCTTTTCTTCCAGTCTTATATATTTTTGCAATATATTCACTAGAAAACTTATTTGCAAGTAATATATGAAACTCATCAATAAATATCCAGGTATGTTTTCCTAATGTTTTATTCCTATGAAGTCTATTCATAATATGGTCTAATACAACTAAATATCCTGTTGTTTGTATGCTTGGTGGTAGTTCTGATATATCAAAAGTAATAAAACGATTTTTTATTTCTATATTTGTTTTCTTTGCAAATATATCCATATTTCCTTTGACATATCTCTCAATAATAAGTGCAAGATTTTGTGCTTCACTTTCTGGCTGTCTTAATAATTCATCATAAAATTTCTTAAAATCTGGCTCATATTCTTTATTATAATTATGAAGTTTATAATCCTCATAAATATTATTCGTACAACGGTCTGTAAGAGTTTTTTGCTCTCCAGATAATCCATTTACTATTGATTCTATAAAAGCAAGTATAAATTCAGATTTTTCCTTTATAGCATCTTTATCATTTTTTGAATACTGTATAGAACTGTCAAATGGATTTATATGTGTGTCAGTATTTGTGCTTATATTTAATGCCTGTCCTCCAAATGCTTTAATTAAAGGATAATACTCGCCGTTGAGGATCTATTACGCAAATTTCATCTTCTGGATAACGCAATAATACTTGCTCTATAAGTAATTTTATAGAGAATGATTTTCCTGCTCCAGATGTTGCTAAAACACAACCATTTCCATTTAGTAGTTTCTTTCTGTCGCAGAATACTGGATTCTTTGAAACAAGATTTATCCCATAAAAAATAGAATCCTCGTGCATCAAGTCCTTTGTGTTGAAAGGAACATTGGTAGCAGTAGATTCCGAAGTTAATGACCTTTGTATTTGTAATGTGTTCCAACCGAATGGAAGGCAATTTTGCACTCCTTCTAATTGTTGCCAATCTAAATTATATAAGGAAATTAAATATTCATTTCCAATACTCTTTACTAATTTTGTGGCTTTATTTAGTTCATCAAGCGAACTTGCTTGAATACATATTAAAACATTGTTAGTAAATAACTTTTGTTTTTTCTTTTGAAGTGCATCTCTTAATTCTTGTGCATCACTTATAGCATCTTCTAATTTTTCATCAAGTACAGCTTCATAACTGTAGTTGTTTTTATTGGCTTTTTTGATTTTTTCCAATCTTTCTGTTTTCATTCCAGATATTTTCTTATTTACCATTTTAATTACTTTAGCTGGATCTGTAGGTGTAATATTTAAAGTTGTAATAATATTATAGTTAGTTATTGTTGTTATTCTATTATAGAATCTTGGTGTTATGGATTTAGGCAATTTACTAACATATAGAACACGAATAAATTTATCTTCGCCAACCTTTATATAATTCTTTTCTCTAAAAGATACATCTTGCTTTGGTGCTAAAACATCATAAATACTCAATTTATTGTCTATTGCATATTTAATAAAATTATCAATTCCATTTTCCTCTGCAAGTTCATTATGAAATATATTATATAAAGAGCCTAACCTTTCGACTATATTTACTCTTTTTATTTTAGACTTTAATTCCTTAAACTTTTCTTCTGTCCTCAACTGATATTGTAGAAATATGTCTTGTGCCTCTTTCATACTTTCAGCTTTTGTAGTAATAACTACTTGTCTTTTTTCACATAATATTTCTTCTTTATCACCGATTGCCAGTTCTATAAGAGTATTAAACTCATTTGCAACTTTAGATTCATTTTCATTCAGATTGTTTTCGTTATAGATAAATTTTTGCTTATAATCATTAGTCTTTACTGGTGTACCAAAACAAACTACTTGAATATGATCGTTATAGTTAAAGGAATGTAGAAATTCAACCCATTTAAGAAAAATATTTTCTTGTTCCTCATAATTTGCCTTTGCAAAAGAAATATCTTGATATTCAAAGCAAACAGAATAATGTGTATCATCTAATTGTATAATTGAATTTTTTTCATTAAAGTCTTTAAAGAATGTATGAATAATCTGTGGTGTAGTTTTAGGCTTTGCAACTTTATGTGCTTTTATTTTCTTTGCAAGTTTATTAAATATAGTAAATAAAAAAAATTCTTTCTTTTCTTTATTTTTCTTATTTTCTTTTACTTTTTTCAATGTTGTTCCTCCTTATAACTGTTAAGAAGATTGGGAATAAAATACCAATCTCCTTCAACTAATTTTTTAAACATTCCTGTATAGGTTAATTCGCCACAATATGGCTGCTTTTTTATCTTTCTTTTGAATATTGTATAAAACACAACTCTTGTTTCTAAAATAGGATGCTTGTTGTTATAAACTCGCATCCATTTAGCTTTATGATTGTTTAGATAATATTCTAATAATGATTTTTCCCATTGACTTAAATTCATCTTATATTACCTCTCTAACAGTTTTAAAAGAGCTTCTTGTTGCTCTTTTGATAGTTTTGATAACTTCTCTGATAATTCATCTTTACTTGAATTATTAGATTCGTTAATTTCATTTATTTTATTTTCTTTTTCTTCTTTTATAGTTTCTATTTCAGAGTTTTCTGGATTTATTCCATATTTTTTTCGAGCCTTTTCTAGTATTTTGGCTTGTTTTTGTTTTTTCTTCATTTCTCTAATTTCAGTTTTTTTGGTTTTAGAATTATTCGTTTTTATAGGTTTTGTTTTATGTTTATTTTTCTTTTGATGTTGAAGTTCATATTCGCTATCTGTCATATAATGTATTGGCTTTGCAAAAAGAAAATAATGCCTAAACCAAAAAGGCATTATCTTCTCTGCTGGTAGTTCGTGTATTTTGACAAATCCAATAAATCCTAAAACTCCTGCTATTGCAATTACTATATAACTTGTTGCTTCTTCACCAATCTTTTCTTTTAAGATTAGATAAGTAGGAACAACTGCAATTATTATTAGAATTGCAAATATCCATTGTCTAAAATTAAAGAAGTATATTTTTTCTTTATAATCCTTTATCTCATCAAATACTGTAATTTCTATATTATCCATTATCAATGACCTCCTGTAAGTTTTTCTGCAAATTGACTTGCGTACTGTATTACTGCCAAATACATTCCGTTAAGGAATAACATTGCAACTATTGTTGATATTGCATTTGTTGAGCCTACTGTACTACTCAATCCTGCAAGTCCTATAGAATATATATTTGTTGCTAAATATATAATTACTGCCTCCAGTCCTACACTTGCTGCGAAAAGAAAATATTGAATTGCTTTTCCTCTCCCTTCATCATCAGCAGCTAAAGCAATAGGAATTGGGGCAAATGCAAAACATAGTATTAGTTTTACAACTCTTAAAAATATCTGTGTTAGAATCTGTACGATTGTAGTCATAAACGGAATGAATAATATTAAATATAATCCGATATGTCATAATACTATCTACAAATCCATCTGGTACTGCATCAATAAGAGTGTCTGCAATGTTAATTGAAGAATTACTATTACCTATGGCGTGTGTAATACTAACAAAAATGTCATTTGTTATATTCATAATACTAGATAAGAAATCGTATCCGTGTTGAATAAAGTATTTAAGTAATAAGAAGGAAACGAAAGCCATTACTACTCGTTCCCAACTTATCCTCTCTACTTCCATTGATTTCTTTATCAAGTTAATCATAAAGAAAAGGATTAAAAGACTTAATGCTATTGGAATTATTACATCATTTACTGTTTTTCCAATAGACCAAATATTGATACCTTTTACACTTGAAAAATTAGTTAATTTTTCTATTGTACCAATTAAATTACCACTATCTATTTCAATACCGAAAACTGTAAATTTGAAACTATAAAGAAGTCTTATAATTCCATCCAATTATTTGTCCTCCTTCTCTTATAGTCCAAATAGATTCTTTGATTGTGCGATTGCAACAAGCATAAATCCTGCCATAAGTGTCATTAAGCCTCTTGATTTCCCTTCTGCATCTTCTCTTTGCCATCCAAGAGCAAACATTACACCACCAACTAATGCGATAACACCACCGATTTTAGTTAGCCAATCACAAGCAAAGTTTATAAATGAATCAATAGATCCAGTATTTGAATCTGCAAAAACTCTTGATTCTGCAAGTATTAAAGTTCCAATTAGCGTTGTTCCAATGACAGTTACTTTTTCTTTTAATTTTCTAAATAAATTTTTAATCTTTTTCATAATTTTTTACCTCCAATTAAAAAGAGATAAATCCCCCTTTAATTGGCTAGTAATCCAATTTCAAGATTTATCTCTTTTCTTATTTAATTATTTTTTTATTACTAAATCCTCAAATTGGATTACTCCAGTTCGTTTAAGGTCTTTTAAGTCATCCTTATCAACCTCTCTTATTTCTGGCTTTTCAATAGGAATTGCAAATGATAAGCCAGAATCGCATAACATTCTATAGTCTGCGTTTTCACCATATTGCAATTCTTTCTTGTGATTATAGAGTTTTTGAGAATTATTATCTCGTGGCTCATATAATTCAGAATAGTTAGGATGTTCTTTTAAGTTATATAGTTTAGAGTAAAAAGCTCCTATTCCTGCTATAAAAAGTACACAATTACCACTTGGCATCTTTGATAACTCATCTAAAGTTGCTAGTTCTCTACCAACTACATCCCAGTTAGTTGAAGATGACCCCTGTCTAGCATAAGTTCTTCCAGATGACTTTTTATACCAAGTTTTCTTGCCAAGTAGAGCCACCAAATATTCCAAAGTTTCTTTACTCATTCCTCCCATAAAAAGAGTGCTATCACAACAATCTAAAACAGATTCCCAACTATCTTTATATTTTTGTTTTAATTGACTTAATGATTGCAATCCTACAGTAATTCCAACATTTAATCCTCTCAAATAAGCAAGTTCTTCAACAAATCTTGGAATTTCTCCTAATTGTGCCCACTCGTCCATATAGATTTCTACTGGAGTTGCTAAACTTCCACCACATAGTTTTGCATTTTCATCAATGATTTCAAATAGTTGTGTATAAAAAATACTTGCTAAATAGTTGAAAGTATTGTTGCTCGGTTTTGTTATTACAAAATATGCAACCTTTCCATTTCCAATAGGTTTATTAGATTCACTATTTATCTGTTTTAATAAAGGAGAATTGTTATCCATAGGCATCCCTATTCTGTTAAGTTCCATAGTATCTGTATCAGTCATATTTGCAATTTCTTTAATATTGAATGAAGCTAATCTTGCAGTTGCAACCATAATAATTGTACTCATCATTTTTGGTGCAGATGCTGCTACTTTAAAATGCTTATATTGTTTTACACCTATTGCCTCTGGCTCATCTTTTTCCCAAGCATCAAATAATCTATCTAAATTTGATACACCTGTAGAATCTGGATTCGATAAACGAATTAAATTTAAAACAGTTGTAAAATTCTGATGTGCTTTATCATAATGGCGAATAGTATAATAAAATAAGGCTTGAAGATATATCATTTCTGCTTTTTCCCAGAATGGATCTCCAGAAGTATTTTGTATATTTTCACTTTTAGTATTTGCCATTATTGTATTTATTAAGCTCATTACATCATCTTCTTGTATAGGATGTTCTTCATCATAAACCCCTGTATTATTATGATTTTCTTTAATATACATTAGTGGATTGTAGCAATCCGAACAAGACTTATCATCAAGATTAAGAACTCTTATTGTATAGCCTTTTTTCTTTAATGAATAACCACAATCTCGCAAAAGTTCTCCGTTTAGGATCAGTTACGATTATTGTTCCATTTGCATTTAGAATATTAGGCTTAAAATAATATCTCGACTTACCACTTCCAGGCCTACCTATCAATATAACATGCCTATTCATTTTACTAATTTTCATATTTTTAGAAATCAATTCTGTCTGTGTTAAAATCATATTATTTTCAAAGTTCTTATCTCTTTTATCTTTAATATCATTTGGAGTTTTCCATTCAGCAGAGCCATAGGTGTTTTCTTGTATATTCTTTTTGTTTTGCATTTTATAAGTTTCGTAAATCATTAAAACAAAAAAAGACACCCCCGCCGAAACAAGAAAGTTATTTCTTGAAAAATCTATTGGAGTGTTAATTTTATATAATTCATTCAGAGCAATAGTAAAATAATCAAAAGACCAATTTCCACCATTGCTAGACACCAGAGTTGTTACTCTTAACATATAGTAAAATATAATTGCAAAAACTATTACAAATAATACTTTTGAACTCTTTTTATTTCTTTTCACCAGCATATTTGCATCACCTCCCATTTTTTAATAATCTAAATTTATAGAATCTTTTTCTATAAGTTTATCTGGAGTAATTATATGAATATTCTCTCGATTTTTTATTTCATCAAGAGTATAATCATCCCAAGTCCATCCTATAGAGCCAAAATCATATACTTTTTTTGCTCCTTCTTTTGTATTTATGATTTTCTTCTCTGCTATATCTGTTGCAGTAACAATATCATTTTCTAACGTTTTACAAATATAGCAATCTGTATATTTATCATATACAATTTGAAAATCTCTTGTAGCAAAATTATTTACAAGTAATTCTGCGATACATTTTTCAAAATAAGGTCTAGCCCAACCATTCCAACGCTCATCTTTTATATGATAGCCTTCATAGTATTCACTATTTCCAATGTTAAAATATGCTTTTTCTTGTATCTTATCCATTTTACTCACCTACTTCTTTTTCATCTGCTATATTTATTTCTATATTCTTATCTTCTGTTAGCGTAGGAGAATTAGCAACTTCTTTTTCAAGTTCCTCAAAGATATTATGCTTTTCTAAATCCTCATTTACTACATTCCTTTTTTTTTCCTTCTCTGCAAGTTCTTTTATATCATTTTTAAAAACAGTCCAAACACACTCATTCTCTGTTCTTTTCATAATATAATTTTTACCACTTAATGTTTCATAAGTTTGTCTTTCTTGCTCTCCAAGTTTTGTCTTGAAAGATATTATTTCATCTTGTGAATTGATATTCCATTGCATATTTTTATTATCAGATCCATATACACGAATCTGACCTACATTATTGAATCCAAGTTCCGAATATCTTTCTAAATGTTTATTTTCAAAGTATATACTAGCAATTTTTTTATCTTCATCATTTGTAACAACTTTCATTCCATAAGGAATATCTGCGACTTCTAAATCATCCTTTATACTCATAAAAGCAGAGAAAGGCATAGAGTGAATACAATAGTCTTTCTTAAATTCTTCAACTTCGACTTCACCCATTTCGTGTAAATTTAGACTTTCTGATAAGTCTTTCAATTCCTGTGCATTTAAAGTCTGTCCTTTTTCTTTTGTTTCTTCTATTGCAGCTTGTATATTGTCATCAAATAAGTCTTTTGAGATTTTAGTTCTATATTCTATTAAGTCTGCAATTCTATCTCCCATATATCCCTGTTTAGATTTATTGAAATAGATATTATATCTTTTATTCTGATGTGATTTCACTTGCTCTGCTTGTTTCTTTTCATATCTAGCCATAAGTCTATTTATTTGCAACACTTTTGCAATTCTAGGAAAATGTGCTTTAAAATCGCTTAAACTTTTTATTCTTCTTGCGTATTTTGTTATTCTTTTTTGTTGAAATAGTGATTTTTTCTTACCAAACTCTGTATTTTCTGTTGATAGTTTTCTTTCACTTGCAACAACTCTAATTCCATCTTTTTGACACTTTTCCATTACTCTTATTGTTTCATCATAAGAAAGATTAGTTATTTTTTCTAATTCTTTTGTTGGCCCATCTTTTTGTACTGCTTTTATACCTTCAACAAAATAATGATAACTAAATACAGAAAATGGTTTTAGAATATATTTAAAGAAATCTTTTATACCAACTCTTGTAGCTCTTTCTGCACCTTCATAGACTTGTGTTGCATCACTTTTATTAGTAGCTTGCACTTGGAATCACCTCTTTCTCCATTGAAATTTCATATAAGTTAAAATATTTATGATAAAAATTATCCAATGTTAATCTATTCATAAATTTTTTAGTTCTAGTATTTTCATCTACTGCATATTCGCTCATATTTGCCGATTTTAATTGTGAATTTAATATCTGTAGTTTTCCATCATCAATTCTATATAATTGTTTTGGAATAAATACTTGCGTTCCACTATCAATAGGCAAATAAATACCTTTAAACGATTCTTTTTCTTTTCCAGATAACTTAATAAATACAGACATGTCATTATTATTTTTTACAGTTTCAACTTCTGGTTTTTGTATTTCATCTTGTGCTTTTTCTTGTACTTTCTCTGGCTTTTTTTCTAATTCTTCTTTCGTTTCTTTCATAATATTTTCTGGTGTTAATCCTAAAATATTTTTATTATTATTGAAAACGAGTAAAGTCTTGTATTTGTCATTATTCACAAATTGTCTAGTCATTGCCGATTTCATATTTTCTGGATATGCTAAACCATATCTTACTGCTTCCATAACATTTTCATTTTTAAATCTACTAACCGCCTGTTCTTTTAATGATTCAACATAAGTTTTAGGAAATAATTTTTCAAATTGCAAAGTATTATTAGCAATAAATAAATCCTCAAACTCATCTGGATTGTTTTCGATATACTCTTTTATATTAGTTTCAAAACTTTCTGCATATTGCTTTAAAACAATATCTTTTTGCTCTACAGATAATTTTATATTTACAACATTTCCTTCTTGATCAAAACTTTTTACATTGTTTAGTAAATTTTCTAGAATAAAAATTTTATCATTTTTAAATTTTATATAATCATCAGATGTATAGATATACTCATTTACATATCTTGAAATATCTATTGTATTTTCTCCATCTTTTAAATAATTTTCATTATTCAATGTTTCTTCAATTAGTTCTTGTGTAATAGCATTTGTTTCAAGATATTTTTGTAATATTCTATCTTGATGATTGATTGCATACTTTTTCAAATGATCTATTATATAGTAATAGAAAAATAAGCCTTTATATCTTTCGACTCTGGATTCTTGTTTTACTTCTTTTGGCATAATAATATCTTCAACCTCCTCTACTCTAAAATTGGTTTTATTTGTTACATATTCTTTAAAGCGAAGAATATCTTTTGTATCTTTAATTAAACCATCTCTTTGCATCTTTTTATAAATATTATAGATATTATCAACATTTAGTTCTTTATCATGTAAATACTGATTTTCGAGTAAAAAAATAAAGGCAGATATTTTTGTTTTATAAACATCTTCCTTTTTTACATTTCCAATTTGTAAATCACCGAAGTCTTTGTATTTACCTTCTAATTTTGATATATCTAATACATTTACTTCTAATCCTTCATTTAATAACTCTGGTATAACTCTAATCATTGCGTTCTTACCAGCATCATCATTATCAAGGGAAAGCGTAATTTCACACTTTAATTTCTTTAGTAATTCAATTTGTTCTTTTGTTAATGCAGTTCCCATTATTCCTACAGCATTTGCAAATCCCATTGCATTAGCACTTATAACATCCATATATCCCTCAACTACTATCATTTCGTAATCTCTAGCAAAAGATTTTGCTTTATGATAATTAAATAGTAGTTCACTTTTATTGAATAACGGAGTTGCCATAGTGTTAATATATTTAGGCTTTGCATCTCCTAACACTCTTGCTCCAAATCCAACAGGATTTCCATATTGGTCGAATATAGGAATCATTATTCTATTGCTAAATATATCAATATAGTCATTGTTTGTTTCTTTTGTGATACCTGCTTCAATTAAATCTTTTAACTGATATTTCTTTAATAATTCATTTGTAATATTGTTATAGTCTAAATCAAATCCTATATGAAAATTATCTATTATTTGTTCAGATAAATTTCTACTTTTTAAATACTCTATTGTCCTTTTACTATTAAGACTTTTATATTTTAAATTATTCTCGCAAATAGTAATTGCATCTTTTAAAATGTTAGATAATTTCTTTTGTTTCATTTGTTCTTCGGTTAGAGGTATGTTATTATTTTGTGAAAGTACGATATTCAAATGTTGTATATCTATTGCTTTTTGCATAGCTTCTACTGTGCTTATTGCATTATGATTTACTTCTGTTTCATATTTTTGGATAAATGATACAGCATTTCCTCCAGAGCCACAAGCAAAACATTTTGCAATACCTTTGCTTGTGTTTACCATCATAGATGGATGTGTATCATTATGAAAAGGGCAAGTACATTTATTTCTAGTAACCTTTAGTCCATAGTATTCAAGAATATTTACTATATTAGAACTTGATAATATCTCATCATAAGCACTCATATATCTATTTCTTCCTTATTTTCTTCTTTATTATATTGTTTTATTTCCTGTGTGTCTTTTATCAAACTTAATATATATTCATCATCAAATTCTCTTATTAAATTTGGATATTCTAAATAATTTTCTTTTTCTTTGTTGCCATCATAGTATTGTTCTTCATAATCATCATAACTTTCTCCAATTCTTGAATATCTATAAGAATACTCATTTTCGCCTAAATAATTTAATCCTTCCATTATTGCATCAACTTCTTTATAACTACCCTCATACCATTTAAGACTATTCCAACCAAAATAAATTTGATTTTTTCCTTCTTGCTTTATATCACATTCCTCTAGAAGATTGTAATCTTTATTATCCTCTCCTAAATATTTTTTCACAAATTCTTTTAATTTTTCATAACCATCTTTACTTGTTATAATTCTAATATCTGATCTATATCCCATTTTCATTACCTCCATTATCAATTTGTTTTAACAATTTTATTGTTTCCTTATCATTAAATTCACAAGTCATTGAAGGCATTGGAATATCCTTATATTCATCTTCTAATAGAGTATTGTCATATAGCTTAATATAATTTCTATCAATAATACATACTCTTTGCGTTATGTTTTTGTTTATAATAACAGTTAAGAGATTTTTTAGAAGTCTAAAATATTTCGGATTATTCCACTTAAAAAAATATATATCATTGATGTATTTGCAAGTAGTATCATTTACTATATTTTTTGTTAATTTTTTATTATTATGAGTTCGTAAAAACTTCATAATTTCTTCGTATCCTTTTTTAGTTGTTATAATTCTGACTTGTTGTTGCATAATCATATCTCCATTCCCAATAAATTTTTAATTTCTTTTTCTATTTGTGAATCATCTCTATTACTTATAAACAATAAAAAACAATCCTTCTTCTTTGGATTGTATATTGTTAGAAGTATTTTCGTATGTTTTCTTAATAGCTCAACAAATTCTGCAAGTTCCTTTGTTGTATAGTTATCTTTAAGTTTAAAATCTACATATTTTATTATATTGAATGATTTTGTATATCTTCCTGCAACTGTAAATGCCTCTCTTGTTATCATTGTGTTTTTATCTATTTGCTCAAAATATAAATCATCATATAATAAATAGTAAGCTCCTTCTTTTGCTTTGTCAGACACTAATGCCCTAAAATCTTCAAAATTGTAAATTATATTGCTTTCTATCATAGTTTCCCTCTTTTCTCACAAATGAAAAAAGAGTGGGAGTTTCACCCACTCAAATTATTTTTCATTGTGTTTTTTTCTTAATAGCATAATTCCACCAACTATTCCGATTAAAGAAATTACTGCTAAACTTCCTAATAGAACATAGTTTGTTTCATTTCCTGTTTGGATTTTTGGAAGTAAAGAGTTGTAATATTCAAAACTATATATACCATCTTTTTCTTCCAATGATACACCATCAGCAAATACACCTTTATCATTTATTTCTACTTTAACAACTTGTTCTGATAGTTTATATCCTAAAGGTGCTTTAATTTCTTTAATATAGTAAGTTCCATATCTTAACTCATCAAACAATGCAGTTCCTTCAAATTCATTTGCTCCTGCTTCTTTAATAAGTTTAGTACATTCTTCATCTTCATAAATTCCGAAAACAAATTTATTTGATTTAATGTGTTCTTTTGTATCTTTATCTAATTTCTCAACTCTAACAGATTTTAATATAGGCATATCTTTCATTTCTACTAATTGATTCTCTTTATCGAAAGAAACTTCAAATTCAATAGATTCTGCAACTTCATATCCGTATGGAGCAGTTGTTTCAGTTAATGTATATTTCTTGCCTTCTTCTAATCCAGTAATATGATGAGGCTCTTTAGTTGAAGTCCATTTATCAATAATATTTCCATCTTCATCTGTAACAACTAATTCAGCTCCTTCAAGTTCTTCACCATTTGTTAGATCTGTTTTTGTTACATCTACTATTTTATCAACCATAACTTCGTGTTGTGTTTCTTTATCTGTAGTTACTGTAAATTCAACATCAGTTGCCTTTACATATCCATTTGGAGTAATTTCTTCGTGAAGTGTATAAGTTTCATTTTCTTTAAGATTATTGATTATATGAGGCTCTTTTCCAGATTCCCACTCATCAACTATATTTCCATCTTTATCGAATACTTGGATTTTTGCTCCTTCGATTTCTTCACCTGCAACATCAACTTTGCTCATTTCAACAATTTTATCAATCATTTCTTCGTGTTGTGTTTCTTTATCTGTAGTTACTGTAAATTCAACATCAGTTGCAAGAACATATCCTTCTGGAGCAGTTTCTTCGTGTAATATATAAGTATTTCCCTCTTTTAAGTTATTGATTTTATGTGCTTCTTTTCCAGAAGTCCACTCATCAACTATATTTCCTTCTTTGTCAAATACTTGCATTTTAGCACCTTCAACTTCATCTCCTGCAATATTCTTTTTAGTCATTTCAACTATTTTATCTGTCATAACTTCGTGTTGTGTTTCTTTATCTAATGTTACTTCAAATTCAATATCTGTAGCAACAACATAACCATCTGGAGCAGTTTCTTCGTGTAATATATAAGTATTTCCCTCTTTTAAGTTATTGATTTTATGTGCTTCTTTTCCAGAAGTCCACTCATCAACTATATTTCCTTCTTTGTCAAATACTTGCATTTTAGCACCTTCAACTTCATCTCCTGCAATATTCTTTTTAGTCATATCTACAACTTTATCAATCATTGTTACCTTTTGAATGTCTTTTGTATTTTCAACTTTAAATTCTATATTAGTAGCTCTAACAAATCCTTCTGGTGCTATTTCTTCTCTTAATATATAAGTTTTACCTGCAACTAAACCTTCAATTTTGTGTGTCTTATCTGTTGAAGTCCAAGAATCAATTACATTTCCATCTTTATCAAGAACTGTTAATTTAGCTCCTTCAAGTTCTTTTTCTCCAGTAATATCAGTTTTTGAATACTCAACAAATGTTGTATCATTTTTAATATCTTTTGTTACTGTATATACTTTTGTTACATCATCTTTTTTGATAAATTCTACATCATAAATTGTGTCATTTAATACCAATCCATCAATTACTTTAACTTCTTGCAATTCATATTTTCCCATTGGTAATTTTTCAACTTTTAAATCTCCATTTTTATCAAGATTATAAGTTTTAACCTCTTGGCCCTTTTTGTAGATAACACTTCCATCTGCATAATCAATGATGTTTTCTTTTGCAGTAAGTTTAAATTGAATACCACTTAAATCTGATGTATCAACTAAACTTGTATCTGCATCTTCTCTTAAAGCGATTGATTTGTCTATGATTAATGTTCCTGTAGGTTGTTCATTCTTAATAACAACTTCTTTTATAAAGTCGCCATCTTGGTCTGTATCATAATTTCTTATTCCTTCAACTTTAAAATCAACTGGATTATCTAATTGTAAAAAGCCTTCTGGAATTTTAATTTCAGTAATTTCATAAGTTCCAACTTCCAATTTTAATGGAGTTATTACAGAGCCTATTGGATCTCCTGTTTTATTGTTATAACTATTTGCTGGTACAACAATATTCTTTGCATTAGTTGTAAAAGAATTATATGTTGTACTACCAATTTTTTGTGTTACTGCTTCACCCTTTTTGTAAAGTATTTTTCCTGTAGCTCTATCATATATGTCTTTTGTAGCTTTTATCTGGAAGGTAGCATTGTTTAATGATACTGTCTTTCCAGATGTTTTATCTTTCTTAATAAGTTTAATATAAGTTTCTTGTTGTTCATCATTTACAACAATATCTTTTACTTTCTTTGCAACATCTTGAATCTCTGATTCATCTTGTGTTATTGAAAAAGTAAAATCTGTTGCACTTTCATAATCCTTTGGAGTTGTAGTTTCTTTTACAATAAATTTTCCATAAGGAAGAACTTTTTGTGTATAAGCATCTCCATTTTCATCTGTTTCTATTGCTTCATAGGTTGGAGCAATAACTTGTGCTTCGGCAACTCTTTTACTATCAACTGTTACTGCATTTCCATACTCATCAATTCCACCCCATACTTCTGCGTATGTGTAGCCTTTATCATAAGCTCTTTGTACTGCACTATTTAATTTAATAGTAAATACTGCACCTTCTAATCCAGGTGTTTCTCCAGAATTAACTTTTATACCACTTTTAAAGATATGAATTCTCATTTCTTTAACTTTATCTGTACTATTTGCATTTCCAGTAATTATCTTTGTGTATTGATCTTTATATTTTAAATCTACTGTATATGTCTTTTTATCAATCAAATATCCTTTTGGTGGATTTTCTTCTTTGACAATGTATTTTCCAAGTGGTAAATCTGTAACATCTTGACATACACCTTTTTCATCTGTAGTTCTTGTTGCTACTAAATCACCTTTACTATAAAATTTCTTTGATTTTGCAACATTATAAATATCTTCATCTGCATACACCTTATATACTGCATCTTTTAGAGTTGCATCTCCCTGTGCCATAGAGCCAGTTTTACTATCTTTCTTTATAATTGATATTGTTCCAGTTGGCTCCTCATCTACAACTCCTTTAATTTCTATTGTGATTACTGGAGTTGTATCATTCTTATATACTAAATTTGCAGTATATGTATTTTCATTTAATAAATATCCTGTTGGAGCTTGTACTTCTTTAACATAGTATTTTCCAAGTGGTAAATTATCAATTTGTGCTACACCCGTTCCAGATGCAGTTGTTATTTTGCTAACTTCTTGACCTTCTGTATAGAATGTCTTTGTTCCTGCTTTGTTTGTAATCTTTTCTGCTGCTATTACTTGAAATACTGCACCACCAATTTTGTCATTATTTTCACTAACTTTATAAAGAACTATTTTTCCAGTTGGCTCTGTATCTTTAACACCTTCAATTTTTAATTCTACAACTGGAGTTGTATCATTTTTATATACTAAATTTGCAGTATATGTTTGCTCATTTAGTAAATATCCAATTGGAGCAGAAATTTCTTTTACATAGTATTTTCCAAGTGGAAGATTATCAATTTGTGCTACACCAGTTCCAGATGCAGTTGTTATTGTAGCAACTTCTTGACCTTCTGTATAGAATGTTTTACTTCCTGCTTTATTTGTAATTTTTTCTGCTGCCGTTACTTTGAATTTTGCACCTTCTAATTTATCATTATTGTCACTAACTTTATAAATAAGAATCTTTCCAGTGGGCTCCGTATCAGTTATAGTTTTTGTTGATGTTTGAGAAGGCTTTACTTCTACTTGATATGTTTCTGTATTTACAAGATAGCCAGTAGGAGCAGATTTTTCTTTTATTGTATAAGTTCCTCTTTTTAATTTTTCTACAGTTATTTTTCCATTTGTAACAGTTACATCTTGATTGTAACCATCTGGACCTGTAATATTAAATACTGCACCATCAATCAAATCATTGTTTGTACTTAATTTTGTTAATTCTATTTTTCCAAATAAGTTAATTTTTAAACTCATTGCCATTGGTACTGGATCATTATAATTCATTGCATATAATTGATTTTGAACACCACTTTTAAATTCAAAATAAATAGTTGTGTCATTGTCTTTTGAATCTTCTTTTACCATTCCCCAAGAACTCATTGTAGCATCAGAAATATTTATTTTTTCTGTTGTGCAATCTTCTGGTACTGTTATTGTTAATGTATTTTCTCCTTTATTGTGCCTAAATCTAACACCATCTTTTGTATTATCAATGCTGCAATAATCTTTTAATACTCCATTTGAATCTGTTAATGTCTTTGTTTCTCCTGCTTCCATTTCTACAGTTGTTGCATCAAATGATGGTCTTTTTTGCATATTTGCTATTTGGTTGTTTATATTATTTTTAAAAGCAATATATTCACTTTGATAAGTTGCATTATCAAATGTTGCATTAGATTGTCCTAATGTTTCCCAGATGAATTGTTGTGTATATACATAGTCTTTCTTAACATCAACCATACTATCTGCCATAATACCACCATCTATTACATAATCTCCGTGTTTTGAATACCATCCGAAGTAAGCAATTTTACACGCTTTTTTAATAGTAGCATCTGTAGGTGTATAATATTCTCCGTTATAAATTGTGCCAGTATCAAAATCTACTTCGTGTTCTGCACAAAAAACAGTAATTCTATCATTTGTAGTATAATTTATTAACCTTCTAATTAAAATACCTGTTGTTTTAGCCTTATGATCTGATGTGTACATATAAGAGGCATATTGTCCTCCAACATATTTTCCACTACCAGATGCTGCAAAAACTGGACTTATGTTAGTTAATAATGTAATTAAAAGTAATAGTATTGCAACTATTTTTTTGTTTAAAATTAAATTTTTCATATTTTTCACTTTTAAAATCTCCTTTTCCTTAAAAATTTGCAAAAAAAAATAAAGGGTACTAAATTCCCCTTAATAAAATATAACTCTCATTCCTAGATAAACACCTTCGTTATCCTTTATTGGAACACACTCACCACTAAAATCATAAGATTTTAAATAATCTTGTGCAGCTTGTGTTACATTATCCATTGTATATCCATCTGTAAATAAAAAATCCTTATTTGCAGGTTTTTCCTTTGCACTTTTCTCTTTATTTTCACTTGTTGCTTTTGTTGTTTGTACATTTTCTTTAGTTTTTTCTTTCGTTTCTTGATTTTTATTTTCTTCCTTTGCTTCTTTGTTTGTATTTTCTTTTGGTGTTTCATCTACTTTATTTGACTTTTCTGTATTTTTTTCAACTGTAGTATTGTCAGCATTATTAGTATTTTCTTCTTTAGTAATGTTTTCATTGATGATATTTGTTTTTTGTTCTTCTTGAATAGAGTTTTCTATATCATTTGAAGATTGCTTATATTTAGCAAAAAATCCATAAAAAAGAATACTTGATATAAGGACTATTATTATAATTAGAAAAAATATTTTCTTTTTTTTGGCATCCTTTAAATAAAGCTTTAATAATTTTTCATCTTGTTCATTCATTTTTATTTACCTCTTTTGGCTTTGTCAGATCATTAAATTTTTTTTCTAATCTTTCATAATCCTTTTTTATTGTAGTATAATTTTTTATTTCTATATCAATATCATCAATTTGCTTTTGTAATTTAGATTGTTCTGCTACAAATTTAGATTTGTCTGCATTTAATCTTTCAAGTTTTCTTAACACTCTTTTTATCATAGTTTCCTCCCATAAAAAAAGAGCCAAGAACTTAATCTTGACCTTTATAAAATTTAATTATCTGTAATAAAAGTTGATAGTCCACTTACCACAGTACATACAACTCCATACTTCATATCCAGAAGGACAGTTTTTATAGTATTTTGCATCATCAATTTGTTCTGTTTCCCATTGATTTCCCCAATAACTTACTTGATTATCATAATAAGCAATAGCTTCATTTTTAGAGCTAAACCATTTTCCAGAATTTCCAACATCTAATGAATGATTATGATTATTGGTACATCTTTCTACTTTTGGCTCTACTTTAGTTTCCTCTTGTTTATTATTTTGACTACTTGATGTTTGTGGAGTAGGATTAGTTGTTGTAGTAGATGTAGATGCTGGTGTTGTTGTTTGTGTTTCTTGACTTGTACTTTGTTTTACAGTTTCTTTCTTTGGTGTACTTGAATTATTATTTGATGGACTACTCTTTGTTTGAGTAGATGATTGTGTGTTTTTCGTAGTTGTTTGAGTTTCCTGTTTAGCTTCAACTACTTCTATATTTTCATTATTTGTTTCAGTAATAGAAGCTTCAACATTTTCTTCAACTAGATTACTCTCAATTTCATTAACTACTGTATTTGTATCCTCTGCAATAGAATTGATTATATTTTCTGGCATAGGACTTAATTCATCCGCATTATCTATTTTAGCTTGACTATCATTCTTGTACGATATGAAATATAAAGTTCCTCCGATTCCAAGAATAACTAATATCAAAATTATTATTATAAGGATTCTCTTTTTCATCATAATAGACACCTCCTACTATAATAATAACGTGAAATTTAAAATTTGTCAGCCCTTTTTCCACAATTTCTTTTTACATAGGTATAAGACTAGCAATAATGTAGTATCTCTGATCTGTTGGTCTTGTCTTTGCATTTATATAAGAACAAGTAGATAACTTAACTATTTTATTGATGCATCCATTATATTCAATATCATATTTACTAGCCTTTTCATAGTATTTTATTCTTTCACTAAAATCTAATAGTTTTATATTATTACTTTCAGTTGAAATACCTATTGAATATACGCTAAAAATTATTGCTTCATAGTCACAATCTGGAGTATATATTTTAAATTTAAGATGTGAATAAAGAAATTCTTTATCCAGATAACTACCTAAATTTGAAAACATACTTCCATTCCTCATATTATGCCCATATACTATTGTTTCATTAGTTTCAAATGGTAATAAATCTGTTGTGAATATAGAGCCATTACTATTATATGTCTTATCAAATGAATGTTTTAAATAATAAACATCCTTATCTTTTAGAATAGGATAATTTATATTTGTACCTTCAATTTCAATCCAAGCAACTATATCTTCATTAACTGATTTTAGATAATCCCAATCTATTTTCTTTTCCTGTGTTTCTTCATTTATTTCAACGGATTCTTCAATCAAATCTTCTGTAGATTCATTGCTTTCATTTAACTCTTGCAGATCTTTTAACAATAAATACACACATATAGAAAAGACTATAATAAATATAAGAATTAGCATTATAACTAATATTTTCTTACATTTCATAGTCTTTATCCTTTTCGCTTTGTGATTTTTGTAATTCTTGTAACATTCTTTCATCATAGGTTTCATCTTCTTCTATAAAAACAGCAATAGAATCTTCAGCAGATCGTCCATCTAAATATCTTTCGTATAATGAATCGGTTTCATCAATGCAATAATCTTCCATATCTAATTCTTCTTCCTGTTTTTTTATCTTTTCTTTTTCTCTTTGATAAAATTTAAGAGCTAAAGTTTTATCTAAAAAAACTGTTGTAATCGTTTCGTTTTCACCAGATTCAAGATAAATGTTTCTATATGTTACTTTGTAAATCTTCATTGAAAAATTCCCCTTTCTTTTAATATTTTATTTTTTATACCTTATGGATATGGCATAAGAAACACCTCCTCTACTATATATTAAATTTCTATTTCACTATTATCTGGCATAAAAAAAGAAGGTGTTGATACATCCTTCGTTAATTCGTTTTCTACACTCTTATAATAATAGTTAATAAAATTTTCAATTTGATTATCTGTTCCTTTATATTGATTCTCCCTATTTTTGCAATCGTTATACATTTGAATCAACTTATCTCTGCTAACCTTATTAGATAAATAGAACAGTCTATTTTTTACCATCAATGCAATAATATAGGTTATGTCTTTAATTCTATCCAAGTTTTCTGTAGATATATATTGCATACTTTCTTTTGAATAAAGCATTTCATATCTTTTTAATGCAACAATTATTTCATCATATTCAACATTTATAAATTCTTCTGGAATTTCTTTTTCTTTATCTTTGTCTATTATATAATTAAATAATCTATCTATCTTATTATTACTTATATTATTATCTATTATATTATTATATTGTCCTTTTTGGGACATACCCTCTGTCCTATCTATCGCATAGGGGTATGTCCTATTTATCGTATAGGGTGTGTCATTAGGATAGATTCTTCGTTGTATAATTTCTCCCTTATCATTCTTTATTATATCTAAACATACAAAACCTAATGCTTTTAAATGTGATACCCATTTTGAAATAGTATGAGGTTGAGCATTTAATAATCTTCCTAGATAATTATTAGAAGCATAACAATATCCTTCTTTATTAGATAAAACTGTTATTATTGCATATAATAATTTTTCATTTGCTTTGATTTTTTCATTGAATAGAACTGTTGCAGGAATGATTGCATAATATCCAATTTTGTTTTCTTCATTCATTGTATGGATCACTCCTTTTGCCAACGAGAATTATTGCATATAAAAATAGTGATACATTTGCACCTATAAATAATCCTAATATAAATTGCCACATTTTACTCACCTCTTTTTTAATTTTTTTTGCTGTTTTTTTACTATTTTTTAAATAGGTCTTATTTTTCTAACCTGTTTTAAAAATGTACTTTTTTTATCATTTTTTTTGGTTTTATGATAAAAAAAATAAACATTATCAATTTCTTGATAATGCCTATTCTAGTAACATTCCTCGCAATTTAGACTATTATTTTTTTAGTTGCACTTTACTTTCCTTATGAGATTAGAAAGGAAATAAATGCAACCATTTTCATATAAATCATCAAAAATTCCCTATAATTTAATATTTGCAATACTTTTGACTATTTTTTTAGTTTTGGTTGCACTTAAAATCTTCTTCATC
>CAMJCT010000017.1 GCA_946404215.1 uncultured Clostridium sp.
CCCACAAAGCCGTATTTTTTGATGCAACTCTGCTCATAAAAGATGCAGCTAATGAATATGTTGCATAACAAGCTGAAAAATCAAACTTATTTTTATATTTTAATATAAATTTAATTCTTTTATATAGGTTTGTAATTTTTCTTTTTAATATATTTTTACTTTCATCTGGTGCATATTCAATAATATGAATATTTTTATTTAGTTCTTCTAAAAATATGCCTTGTTTTTTTTCAAGAACGATTGTTATATCATATCCTCTTTCTTGCAATTTATTTGTCAAAGTAACTAGTGCTTTTTCTATTCCTCCTATATCAAGAGAATACGCTGCAAATAATAATTTTTTCATTTTTACTACAATTCCTTATTTTTTTTATCATTTTATCATTTATCTCCCACTTAATCAAGCAAAATGAGCATTCTAATAAAAAAATGTTTTTAGGTGTTTTTAGGGACACCTTCCAAAAGCATCCTTTTTGATTTCTGGGGACACCTAAAAACATTTCTAAAAGTCAAAAGAGAATTGCACAATTGACAACTCTCTTTAAATATATTTTCTTATAATTCTATTATTTATATTGTCTATCAATTTCTTTTAAAATAACATCATGTGCACTACCTTCAGCAATACTTACTTGTGATACTAATGTTAATCTAGCTTTTTTATGTAATTCTGGAATAGTAACACTTCCACAGTTACACATTGTAGATTTTATTTTAGCTACAGTAATTTCTAAATTATCTTTTAATCTTCCTGCATATGGAATATAAGAATCTACGCCTTCTTCAAAAGAAAGCTTTTTATCTCCTCCCATATCGTATCTTTGCCAGTTTCTAGCACGGTTTGAACCTTCTCCCCAGTATTCTTTTACGTATCCGTTTCCTTTCTTTACTACTCTTGTTGGGCTTTCATCAAATCTTGCAAAATATCTACCCATCATAACATAATCTGCACCTAAGGCTAAGGCTATTGTTATATGATGATCATGTACTATTCCACCATCTGAACATACTGGAATATATACACCTGTTTCTTCAAAATATTCATCACGAGCTGCAACTACATCCATTAAAGCTGAAGCTTGTCCTCTACCTATTCCTTTTGTTTCACGAGTGATACATATTGATCCTCCACCTACACCAACTTTTATGAAATCTGCTCCCGCTTCTGCCAAGTACCTAAATCCTTCTTTATCAACTACATTACCAGCACCTATTTTTACAGTATCTCCATATTTTTCTCTTACAAAATCTATAGTATTTTTTTGCCATACAGAATATCCATCAGATGAATCCATACAAATAAGGTCTACACCTGCTTCTACTAATGCTGGAATTCTTTCTTCATAATCTCTTGTATTAATACCAGCACCTACTATGTATCTTTTATTTTCATCTAGCAAAGAATTCGGATTATTTTTTCTTTCTTCATAATCTCTTCTAAATACTAAATACTTTAATCTTTCTTCCTTGTCTAAAATTGGTAAACACGCAATTTTGTTTTCCCATATTATATCATTAGCTTCAGATAAACTAATACCTTCATATGCCCATACAACTTTTTCCTTTGGAGTCATGTAATCATCAATTGGTGCATCAAAATTATCTCGTGAAATTCTATAATCTTTATCTGTAACAAGCCCTATAAACTTTCCTCTAGGCTTACCATCGTCTGTTATTATAACTGTTGAATGCCCTGTTTCCTTTACAAGGTCAAGTACTTCTCTTAATGGTGTACCTGATTTCACATTTGAATCGCTGGTTATAAATCCTGCTTTATGCTTTTTTACATGTCTTACCATTCTTGCTTGTGACTCAATTGATTGCGAACCATATATAAAAGCAACACCGCCCTCTCTAGCTAAAGCAATTCCCATTTCTTCACCAGATACAGCTTGCATAATAGCTGATACCATTGGGACATTTGCATAATATTTTGCATCTTCTCCTTTTTTATATTTTACAAGTGGTGTTCTTAAACTTACCTTACTTGGTATACATCTCTCATCTGTTAAATTTGGTAATAATAAAAACTCATTAAACGTTCTTGAAATATCTTCTAAAATTTTTGCCATTTTTCATTTCTCCTTTTCCATTATATTTTTTTATTCGTATTTTCTCTTTGAATTGCTACATTTAGAAAAAATGTCATCTTTAAATTATGTATATAATTATATAATACATTTACATAATTGTAAATATTTTATAGAAAAAAATTTTTCAATAAGGGGTTTCTCTGTTAATGGTCAGCCTATCGTTATTTTAATGTCCGCGCCAATGATTATATATATAATCACTAAGGCAGGACAGATATAATTTCAAGGCTGACTAGTAACGTTTCTCTATAGTTACAATTGGATATCACAAAAAAAACGAATACTACTTAAATAGTACTCGTTTTAAATCTATCCTTGTACTGGATAAACACTTACTTGTTTTTTATCTTTACCTTTTCTTTCAAATTTTACTGTTCCATCTATTAATGCATATAGTGTATCATCACTACCTTTTCCTACATTAACCCCTGGATGTACTTTAGTTCCTCTTTGTCTCATTAGGATGTTTCCAGCAAGTACAAATTGACCATCAGCTCTTTTGACACCAAGTCTCTTTGATTCACTATCTCTACCGTTCTTAACATTACCTTGACCTTTTTTATGAGCCATGCTTTCTCACTCCTTTCGATTCATTATTTATATTCGTTCATATTTTTATACATATTTACTTATGCTTCTGCTTTTTCTGCAACTTTTTTTGTTGTTTCTTTTTTTGCTGTTGTTTCTGCCTTTTTAGCAGCTGTTTTTATAGATGTAATTTCTACTTTTGTATATGGTTGTCTATGCCCTTGTTTTCTTCTATAATTCTTTTTAGCCTTCATTTTGAAAACAATTATTTTTTTAGCTTTACCATGAGAAACTACTTTACCTTCAACTTTTATACCTTTTACATAAGGATTTCCTATTTGTACTTTTCCTTCTTCAGATACTAAAACTACTTTATCAAAAGTAACCTTTTTTCCTTCCTCTGCATCTAATTTCTCAAAAAATACAACATCTCCTTCTGATACTTTGTATTGTTTTCCACAGCTTTCAATTATTGCGTACATTTAAAATGCACCTCCCTTATTTGTATACTCGCTAATCCTTAATTTTCAGGTAATTAACAATTTGTTAATATTTATGTACCTTGACTAAGCGGATTACAGTTATCAATTTTACCATATTTCTACATATATGTCAATTGTTTTTTCAAATTTTCTAATGCTTTCTTTCTATGGCTTATAGCATTTTTTTCGCTTTCATCTAACTGTGCAAATGTATTTCCATCTTTTAGTTCAAATATAGAATCAAACCCAAATCCATTGTTTCCTCTAGGTTCCTTTGAAATTTTTCCTTCTACTACGCCTTTACCAACTAATACCTTTCCATCTTCATAGTATGTAACCACACATATTACCTTTGCTGTCCTTTGGTCGTCATCCAAATTCTTCATTTTCTCTAATATTGCATAATTTCTTTCTTCCGGAGTAGCATCTTCTCCTAAAAATCTTGCTGTATAAACTCCTGGCCAACCATTAAATGTATCTATACATAATCCACTATCATCTGCAATACAAGGCATTTTAACTAATTCAGATATCTCTTTTGCCTTTTTCAATGAATTTCCTTCAAATGTTTCTTGATTTTCATCTACTTCTATATTACAATTTACATCTTGCAATGTTACTAATTCAAATTCCTTCAAAATATTCCTTATTTCTTTTATCTTCCCTTTATTATTTGTTGCAACTACTATTTTTTTCATTTTCAACTATCCAATCTTTTTAATATTTTTTCCAAAGCATTTGCATTTAATATAGTATTTGATATAAAATTTCCTTTATAAAAATTAGCCCAATTATTAAAAATACAAGGTGCCTTTTTAGCCTTTTCTAATGAATCTATTTTTATAAAATCTATTTTAATATTATTCTCATTTGCATAATCTGAAAGCTCTTTTACCTCATATTCTACATAAGGACATTCATTGCTATAATAAATAGTAAAATCAAGACTTTTAATTTTCATAGTCCTTGCACTATCATTAAATTTTGGTGTCTCGCCCTTTTCAAATTGCAATGCTAATAATTCATAATCTCCTATACTATCAACTATTTTAAACCCAAAATGTTCAAAGAATTTCTTTTCTCCTAAAAATGGTTTTTTCTTTTTAGAAACCAATGTACAAATCCCTTTTCTCCCTTTTTCCTTTGAATCATTTATTGCATATTGCAATAGCTCCTTTCCAATTCCTTTATCTTTAAAGCTTCCGGCAACCCACAAGCAATAGATATATTCATAATTATTTCCACTAATTGGAACCCATGCTGTTTCCAATGGCTCATATTCAATAAAAGTTTTACCTCTTGCATTTAATTTTCTAAAAACATGACCTTCTTCTAATTTACTTTTAATCCATTCCTTTTTACATTCAACTCCATTTTGATGTTTTGGATCACCTATAGCGCAACAAATATGTTCATTTTCGATATTTTCCATACTTAAATTAATATATTCATTCATATACAAACCTCACATAAAATAATTTTTACATCACATCTTTTAAAGATTATATATTAAATACAATACAAATAAAAGATATAATAATTGCTATATTGAAAATAAAGAATATAATGTATTATACCTAATTAAATACCTTCCAATTCTGTAATATTTCTTTATTTATATTTAAATTTCCATATCCTATACCAATTTTTCTATCAGCCTCTTTTTCTCCGTGACAATCACTTCCTCCTGAAATAAGAAAATTATTCTCTTTACAATAATTATCTAGATATTTCATTTGTTCTTCTGTAAAACTAGAATGATATACTTCTACTCCATCAATTATTTTATTTTCTTTTAAATTATTTAAAAAACCTATTGTATCATCTAAATGATATTTAAATACATATGCTACAAAAAGTTTACCTCCAGCATATCTAACCGCATTTGCAATTAATTTTGCATCTGGATAATGGATGCTAAAGTCTACAAATACAGGAAAATTTTTATTTGTCACACAAGAATTAAAAAATACATCTACATTACTGTATCTTCTATACAATTTTGCTCTCTTAAAACAGGAATAGCAACTATTATTTTTTTATCTTTTTTATTTACTGGTTTTATATTATTTTTTTCTTTTTGTGATTTTTTCAAGAAAATCTCTGTCCTTATAAGAAAAAACAATGTATAAAAAATAAAACCTGTAATAATTAATATAACAATTAATTTCATATATTAGTTCTCCATTAATGCTTTTTTTAATTCTTCCTTATTAGGCATTACTTTGAAATCCATACATCCTTCTATAAATAAATTATCGTCGCCAGTAAAATCCAAATTTCTATCATCAGTCTTATATCCTATACATTTCTTTCCTAATGCATAGGCTATTCCTAATTCTACACATGCACCTTCATCTGGAACTCTGCCATCTAGAAAAAAAATTAAAATATCACATTCTCTTATTCCATTTAAGTCCGTATTAAATATTCTCTTGTTTGTTTCTAATTTATTTTCATTTTCATCCCTCAATATTTGTGCTGAAAGCCCTGCTTCTCTTTGTGGTAAATATACTTTGTACCCCCACTCTTCTAATATAGCTGTATATTCTTAATTTTTCTTCAGTTCCATTTCGTTAAACAAAGGTGCAGCAAAATAAATTATTTTCATATTTTCCTCCTTAAATTCACTCAAATCATATTAAGCTCTTTTATATCCTCCACTACTTATTATTACTATATTAACACAAATATAAAAAATTTTCAATTAACCTTTTTACCGTAATATGAATAACTAAAAAAACACATTGACACGTAAGCCAATTTATGTTAATATACACATAACATTTTAATTTAACAGAATTCTATATTATTTTAAAGGAGTTAAATACTATGTTAAAAATCTACGATTTAAAGGAAAGACCCAAATATATTAAAGAAATTTCAATATTAACGCAAAAAGAATGGGGCAAAAAAAATCTATTCCAAAAAGAATTCAATTTAAGAATCAAAAAGAAAATCTCACAAATTAAGTCAAATTTAAAAAACTTTAATTATTGTAAATTAATTTTACTTGAAGAGGACATTTTAATCGGTTTTATATCAATATTTCCAAAAGATGGTGAAGAAAGACAAGACTTATCTCCTTGGTATGCTACTATGTATGTAAAAAAAGAATATCGTGGAAAAGGATATTCTAAAATTTTAAATGATGCAATTATAGCAGAAGCACGAAAACGAAATTTTAAGAAATTGTATTTAAAATCAAACTTAGAGAATTATTATGAAAAATTTGGAGCTAACTATATTGAAACTTTAAAAAATGGAGAAAAACTTTATTATATTGATATTCCAACAAATAAGATTTCAATTATAGGTGGCTCTGGAAGTGGAAAAAGTACATTAGCCACTATTCTTTCTGAGGAATTAAAAATACCTGCTATTCATTTAGATGCAATCAACTATAATGCTAATTGGGTTGAAGTTGACAGAAATCAAAGAGATTTAATAATTGAAGCAAAAACAAAAGAGGATAAATGGATTATTGATGGAAATTATAATAAGACATTAAAAGAAAGGCTTGATAATGCAGATTTAATAATATGGTTAGATTATTCAAGTTTTGCACATTTAAAAGGAGTACTAAAAAGAATAATAAAGAATTATAATAAAGAAAAAGCTGAATTACCTGGATGTAAAGAACGATTCAATATAAAATTTATAAAGTATGTAATTTCATATAATAAAAAGAAACGACCTGAAGTTCAAAAACTATTAAGTTCATACTCTGATAATAAAATCTTAGTTTTTAAAAAACAAAAGGATTTGAATAGCTGGTTAAAGAAATTTACTAAAAATGAGAATATTTTAGAAAAACTTGTATAAAAATTATACCAGTTTTATTTGTTCAAATGAAATTGGACCACTACGCAAGATTTTTATTTCATTTAAAGTACAATCTACTATTGTGCTTGCTTCACCATAATTAACTTTTCCTTCCATCATTCCATCTAGCGATGGACAGGTTTTTTCTATTTCATCTAGGTTATTACATATTGGTTGCCCACTCTTATTTGCACTTGTCATAAATAGTGGACTTTCAACATTTTCTATTATTTCTTTTAATATTTCTGATGTTGCCATTCTAACAGCAATTGTGTCTTTTCCATTTGTTACATAATTTTGTAAGGTCTTATTCTTCTTTAAAACTAATGTAATAGGTCCTGGCATAAATAACTTTATTATCTTTTCTGCTATTTCATTTACAAGAGCTATATCCTTTATTTGTTCAATATTTGCACACATAACTGGAAATGCCTTTTCCTTTGGTCTATTTTTAACTGCAACTAATTTATCATGTGCTTTTTTTGTACTAATTCTAGCACAGACACCATATACTGTATCTGTTGGCACACAAATTACTCCATCATTTTTTAATATATTTACTAATTCTTTAATATCATTTTGTTTATATCTTTTTACCATTTTAAGTTTCCTTATCATTATATTCTTTTACTCTTCTCTTTCTCTCCATGCTTCAGGGGTTCCTTAATAAATATAATAAAGTTCTTGATTTATATCTTATGTTTTAAATCCTTTGTTTACTTTAAATATAATCTCTTTAATCTTTTGCTATATTATATATGATTTAACAATTTTTATAATTTATTATGTTCAAGCCATTTTTTAGCATAAGAACAACTTGCTATTATCTTTCCATTTTTAGATTGTATCTGTTCTACAGCTTCTTGAACAAGACTAGATGCTACTCCTTTTCCTCTTAAGCTTTCATCTACAAATGTATGATATATCTCAAATATTCCATGTTCTATTTCTTTATATTCAATTTCAGCTATTACTTTTCCATTTTCATCTTTTGAATAAATTCTTTCACCTTCTTTAATAAATTCCATTTTATTCTTGTATGATATATTTAATAACTTAAATAACCATACGCCTCCTTTGCTTAAAAATATAATACCTAATAATATCAATAAATAATCTGTTCACAACTTACTATTTTATCAATAAATCATTATTTATCTTATGCACAGGAAAAATACCTTCTTGCAATACCTTCTTAATTATTTGTGGTACTATTGGATATTCATCTATTTTATTAATCTCAATCCATTCATATTGTAAATAATCTTCACCTTCAATATTTTTTATAGTATATTCTATTTTCTTGTCTTCTTCATTTGTAAATTCTGCTCTATGTACAAACATAATCTCATGGAATTTTGAACCTTTCATTTGAAAGAAATTTTCTATTGTAGATACATAACCTGTAATATCAATCTCTTTTCCCATTTCTTCTTGTATCTCTCTTTTTAATGTTATAGCTGAATCCTCACCTATTTCTACTCTTCCTCCAACTAAAGCATAATGATCACTATTTATATTTCTATGTACTAGTACTTTTCCGTTATGAATTATTATTCCTGCTGATCTTATATTTAGCTTATAATCTAAAACATTTAATGTTAAATCTCTTTCCTTCATATTTCCGCAACCAGTAGGAATTACAATTGAAGCTTTATTACCATTTTCATATGCTTTTTGAACAGCTTTGTAAGCATCTTGCTGATGCTTTTGTAAACCTAATTGCGGATTTCCTTCAACTATCATAATTTACCTCATTTCTTATTCTTTAGTAGTTTTATTCTTTTCCCATATTTTTCTTATTAAATTTAATGATAATGTAGATAATGTAAAACCAATTACTGGCACCAATGAACTTAAAAATATATTATCATAAAATAATTTTTTTCTCAAGAATTCTTATAACTCTTTTCTAATAATAAATTAGTTTTTCAATGCATTATTAGTTCTTTTTTAATCCATCCAACAAGTTTCAAGTTTCCAGTGTGGAACCAGTATTATTTTCCATATTCTTCTTTCATACACTTTTCCTCACTTTCAATTATTATTATATAATTTGTTCTAAACTTAATAATTCATTTTCTCTAAACGAAAGTTTTAATAAACATGGTGAAGTTATCTCAAGCTCTTTTCCGTCGTATTCAAGATTTAGATTATCATTAACATTGCAATAATTTAAAAGAAAAAATTTAATTGCACCACAATGACTTACTATTGCTATTCTTTTTCCCTCATATTTTAAAAGTATTTCACTTATAAATTCAGTCATTCTTTTATTTGTATCAATTGCACTTTCTCCATCACGAGTTTTAAATTCTGGAAAAGCTAATTGTTCACGTGATGGATCTCTTGATGATTTATCCTTCATAAATTTAGCTAAATCATCTATATTACCTAATTTTCTCTCGCATAATCTATTATCTAAATTATATTCTATATTATTCTCAAATATTATATATTTGGCTGTTTGCTTTGCTCTAACATAACTACTACACCATAGACTATCAATATTTTGTAATTCACCATTTTTACTTAATCTTTTTGATGCCTCTTCACCCTCAACAGATAATATTTCTTTTTCATTTATTTCTTGCATTGTTTCACTTGTATTTCTATTTCCTGTTTCAGCAATAGTTTCAGCATGTCTAATTAAATAAACGATAGTTTCACTCATATTATTTAGTTCTCCTTTTATTTACTCAAATATATACACAATTTCACTATGTACTTCTTTATGACAATTTGAAAATAATAGAATACATTTTAAATATTATATATTAAATAACATGAAATTTAAAGCGAACAAATAAAAAAATAGTAGAAATTTTACAACTTCTACTATTACTGCTCCGTTTCAGCTGGGGTTTACAAACTTTTATAAATAGGAATTTGTGTTACAGCTCTTTTAACTTAGGTTTAATTTAACATAAATATTAGAAGTTTTCAAGTACTTATTTGTATTTTTTAGTAATAAATTTAACTAAAAGGATTTAGTTGCTTTAATTGATATTTCAAGCCACTATAGGCATCTTTTTGTGACAACTGCGTAAAATTAGCTAGTCCAATTAACGAATTTCTTATTGAGCTATCAATACTTTTTATATTTTCGACTTTCGATAATTTTTTCTTTATTTTTCTTCTTGTTTTATTAGCAACAACTAGATGGTGATTAGGTGAAATTACAAAACCTGTTACTTTTTTATATTCATTTTCCTTATATCTTATTGTTTTATTCTTACTAATTTTTTGACCATATTTTTCTACTATTGCTTTTATTTGTTTTTCTTCTTCAAAACTAATATTTCTGTTAGTTGAAATTGTTAAATCGTCTACATATATTGAGCATGATAATTTATGCAAATCACAATATGCAATAATTTCGTTAAACATATCTAGATTAGCTAAATATGATAATATTTGACTTGTTGGAGTTCCTGATGGTAAATGATTTGTTATTTTTATATGCTTCTCCTTCAAATAATTCATTACTCCATCTTCAATATATACATCATCTTTTTTAAAATTTATTGTAGTTATATCTGTACATAATTTTGCAACATCTGGTGCCATTTTTAACTTTTCTAAAAAGAATTCATAAATTTTATCTCTATGGGTGTTAGGGAAAAATTTACTCATATCCAATTTTAACATGTATTTAGAATTTATATGTTGAATTGCATTATCATAAGCTGATTTTCCCTTAATGCCTGAAAAAACATAAGCTGGAAATTCTATTTGATATAACTTGTAAAGCAATCGTCTTTGCAATTGTTTTAATTGGTAATTAGGCTTTTCCAATAATCTATTGTTTTCATTTACACATACTACATATTTATTCAAAACAAGGGCTACATCTTTTTGGGTAGCCCTTAATAAATAATATAAATCTCTTTTTCTTTTAACTTTGTATAATTCACAATTTTGAAAATTAATCATAAACTCTCCTTTTCCTTCTATAAGTAAATTATTACATAATTTATTTATAGAAAGAAAAGATTAATTAGTTTTTAGTGAAAAATTCAATAGTAAATTCTATACCATTCTTTGTTTTTTCGATAATAAATTTAGCATTTACTAAAATCTCAAAACCGATAATAAACTTAACTAAATCCATTATCAATTCTTCACTATAACCACAAACTTTCCCCACTAACATTACAATAATCACAAAACATAATGGTTTTAAGATTTTCATAATCGTTACACCTCCTATTTTTCAGATTAGACTTATTTACAACATTTGTGCACTTAATGCTATAAACAAGGCCCCTTCATCTCTAATCTTAGAAAGTGTACAGCTTATTTGCGGTTCCTAATTAACTTTATCTCGGAAGTCCCTTCAATAATATTTAACAATACCAAACAGTATTAAATCTATCATCATCACCTATACAACATAGCAACATAATAATATGAATTCGTTGTTATCTCGTGTAACATTGTTACTATGTGGCATCTTTGGCAATGCCAGTATGGACTCCTTAATCTGTATATAGTACATTTAGATAATAAAATCTACTACATGCAAATTATGCAGGATATACAGAATATCCTTCGCTATCGCTAGCCAAACAAGGGGACTTATTAGTCGAGCCTCGTGAGGAACAAGCATATCATATAATATTTTTTTATAAAATTCAAGCAAAATACACAAAAAAGAATAATTTATACATTTCAAAAATTTGTTCGGAATGTGTTGTTTTTATTGTTCTAAAATGTTATAATTGAATTATCCTTTTCAAAGGAAATCTTTGTGAAAGGAGGTGCAACATTTGAGTTCCTACGAATTAATTTGACGATTAATTGTATTATTACTAACAAGCAATGATAGCAATGAAAACCAAGACAACAAAAAAGATTAATTTCTTTTAGACAGGCGACCACCTGTCTTTTCTTTTTAAAGCAAAAAAATAGAGATATGCGACCACATACCTCCGTGCAATATTCGGTTCCTACGAATTTGCTTAAGCTAAATATAGTATACAATATATTTTATAAAATGTCAAATATTTTAGTATATTATATCTACAATTATTATATTATTATTTTTTTAGATTATTCAGTTTATAATCTATCTTTATAAAAAGGTGACCAATGAAATTGATTTTTGCTTTTGTCATTGTTATCGCCTCCTATTTTATTAAATTGTTTTCAATATAACATTAAGATATTGGTTTGTCAATTTCTATATTTAAGCATTTGGCTTTTGATAATATGCTTCTTTTTATAATATCTTTATCTAGTTCTCTCTCTATCCATTCCACCGCTTTTAAATCCATCTGATCTATCTCTTAAATATTGTTTTTCCTCTGGTTCTTTTTCTTTTGTTTGAATTTTTGTTAATTTACAAGCTCTAATTAAAATATTATTGCCTTTATAAAATTCTTTTGTTACTACGCAATCTGCATATTCTTGTTTTATTCTTTTATATTCTTTTTCTACTTCAAAATCAAAAATATCTTTATTGCTATAATCTTCAAAATATATTATTTTACTATATAACTCTCTTTCCATAAAACTCCCTCTATACATTTACAATTTCTTTCATCATGTGATGCTCAAACACATAATGTCTGCTGCATAACCTTTTTAATTGTGGTCTATGAGTTACTATTACATATGTTTTATTTTTTAAATATTTATCAATCATATTGGTAATTTTTTCTTCAGATTCAACATCTAAGTTAGAAGTTGGCTCATCAAAGAAATATAAATCCTTATCAATTAAGATTCCTCTAATTAAATTTAATCTTTGTTTTTGTCCTGCAGATAACTTAACGCCTCTTTCTCCAACTAATGTTTCAAGTCCTTCTGGTAATTCTGTGTACCAATCATATAATCCAGCCTCTTTTAATAATTCAATTATCTTTTCTTCTTTAATGTCTTTTCCTAAACATAAATTATCTCTAACACTTAAATCAAACAAATCAACTTCTTGTGATACAAAAACTAAATCTAATCTTGCATCGTTTTTGTCTTTTCCGTTTATTGTTAAATTTCCTATCTCTAATGGATATAATCCTGCTAAAATATTCATTACTGTTGTTTTTCCTTGCCCTGACTGCCCCATTATGCTTATTTTATCTCCTTTTTTCAAAATAAACTCTGGTATTGCAATTTTAGTAGAATCTTTTGTGTATGAAAATACAACTTCTGATAGCTTTAAATTATTAAAATTTTTAATTAAATTTGTTTCTTTACAATCCTTAAAGTATTCATCTAATTGCTCTTTTGCACCTTTAAATCTGACATAAGTATCTATAAATTTAACTAGACTATTAAGATTAGAATATATTTTTCCTAATGCAGTTATATAGAATAATAAATATGGAAGTCCATCTTCTCCATTCTTTACTAATGCTATTGTACTTAATAGCACAACTATATATAACATATCCATTAGGATTGTAAACACTCCATTCATGTTTGACCTTTTAACTTCATTTACTTTAGTTGCTTTCAAATACTCTTCTGAATTTTGGTCTATCTTTTTATAACAAAATTTGCCTATATTTAGTTTTCTTACTGCTACTATGTTTTGTATAAAATCTATTAGTGTTGCATTATATTTTGACTTTTTATTTCTTACTTCTTTATCAAATTTTTGCTTATTCTTCATCATTTTGTATTTTAAAAAGACTGCTAAAGCACTTATTACAATGCAAATAATACCAGTTAATACCGATTGCTTACACACCATAAATAATATCGATGTTATTCCTATTATTAGCGGAACTATACTTATTTCAAAGTAATAAGATACATCTACAAATAGACTTGCAGTTTCTGATATAAGATTATGTATAAATCCTGTATGAGTATTTTGTATTCTTTCCATAGTCATATTTTGCAGTTTATTAAAATAGTATTTTTCTATATCATTGGTAGCTTTTGCCTCATTTACATTATCTATATATGATCCTATTTTTCCAAACACTAACATTAAAACATCTGCAACTATCATTGCTATTGCTAGTTTTGTAAGTTTATCTAAAGTTAAAGGACTTGTTCCGAATATAGATAATGCAAATGATTGTCCATAATCTGCTATTGAATATATCAAATTAACTATAAATGAATATATAAATAGTTTTTTGGATATTACTTTTAATAATTCTTTCATTCATATTCTCCTAACCTTATTCTCTTTCCCTTGCGTGTTCATCATTTCTTTTTTGCTCTGTAACTTCATTATTTCCTCTTGTTTGCTCTATAACCTTTTCTTTTAGTTTTGTAACGCCTTCTTTGTATTCTGATAAAGTTATATCCGAAGAATCTAAAATATCCTCTACATCAGACAAAGTAATTCTAATTGGTTGTTTTTTCGTACTTTCATATTGTCTTGGTTTTCCATTTGGATTATTATAATCATTTCCACTTTTTTCAAGTGCTTTTCTTTCTTCTGCGGCTTTTTGTTGTTCTTCTTCTGTTAATCCAAATGACCATTCCTCGCTTGTATCACCTAATTCACTATTATCAACAAACTTTATTGTCTGTTTATGAATTTTTCTTTTAAATGTTATAGGTTTTCCATTTGGATTATTATAATCATTTTCACTTTTTTCAAGTGCTTTTCTTTCTTCTGCGGCTTTTTGTTGTTCTTCTTCCGTTAATCCAAATGACCATTCTCTATCAGTAAGTGCATTAATTTTATCTTTATAAAAATTTGTAATATCTTCTATTTCCTGTGGAGTTAAAGAATGTTCTGCTTCACTTATTTTCTTTATTTGACTTTCAAAATAGCTTTGTATATCAGTAGATAGACTACCATATTCTGCATACATACTGTCTAATTGTGATATTTGTTCTACTGTTAATCCTTCTTTGTCAATAGCTCTAAAAATTAGTTCAAAGTACATTTCTTTGCAATCTTTGATTGAATTTTTTTTGTCATATTCATCTAGTTCATCATTGCTTGATAAATTATCTAGTTCTGCTTTTAGTGACGTAACTAATTGAGTAGCACTTTTTCTTGTTCCATCCATATTATATTCTTTTTGTAATACTGGATATAATTTTATTAAGTCTGATGTAATACATGTATCTAATTCGTCAGAAACTTCGTCTCTGAAAATTGGATTAATATAATTTTTATTTAAACTATAATAACCTACATTTTTTATTCCTCCAAAAATACTTTTTGTTCCAATTTCAGTTAAATCTACATCTCTTAAAGATTCGCTTTCTGTGAATAATTTATTATAATTTTGTATATAAAAACCGGATTTTCCTGCTTGTTTCAATGCAAATTCTCTGGCATATTGTATAGTTTCTTTACTGCTTATACCTTCTCTTACCATTATTAATTGTCTAACATGATTTAATTCATGGTACATTCCACTTATAAGTTTTACTATATCAAATGGTTCACCTTTTTGTGCTCTTGCCATGTTTATGGAAATTGGAATAGTACCAAATCTAGCATTTCCATTTTCATCTATTTCTTGTGCTCCTGATATTCCTGTATAACCAACACCTAAATCATCTATGTCTTCAAAAAATTGTAATCTGATTTTATTTGCATTTTCAAAATCTACTTTTCCACCATTGTTTTCTGTTAATTCTGGTATATATCCCATTTCATTAACATTTAATTCAAATAATCTATATAAATAGTTCTCTAATTCTTGTTTCATTTGTTCATTGTTTGGATCATATTCGTGTTGCATATAGTAATCTGACATTTCTTTAATTAATCTTTGTTCTTCTTGAACTGTTAAAACACTTTTATCAAATTGTCTAGCCATTTACCAATAACACACCTTTCTTACTTTTGTATAATTATTTTATAAAGAACCTTATAATTTTGTTCCATATCTTTTTAAATATTCCATCTTCTTTATAAATTTGTAATGAATTTTCTTGTTGTTCTGTTTCATTACTTCTGCTTATATTTCTTCTGTAAATATTTTCAATGTTATACTTTTCTTTTAATTCAGCTTCTTTTATATTTTCATTTTCTGCAAATTTTTCTAATAATTTTTTCTTTTCTTCTTCGCTTTCACACCAATAATTCATATATAAAATGGATAATAAAATTTTTGTTTCTTTTTGTAATTTTTGTTCTTCTAGTGATTTATTAGAATCTATATTGGGAATATAATTATTCTTCTTGTTTCCTTTGATAAATTCTCTTAATTTGCTTGGAATTTTATTTACATATTCATCTTCCATATTATCTAAAATTAAATCAATTTCTGAAAATGTTATTTCATTATATTTCATTTGTTTCTCCCATTAAACTCTTTTTTCTATACTATGAGTTATTTTTTTTATTCTTTCTAATTTAACAAAATTATACCATAACATTTTATATTTGCAACCCTTCCAAGCAACGCAATTATAAGCCTTACAGCCGTAAAAGAGCATTAAATAAACAAAGTTCTACTTTAAATTTTTTTTAACATTGTAATAAAGAAATTTTGTCCCAGCAAGCACTGAATGTGGCTAGCCGTAATCCGTCTGTATCACATTCCATTACTATGGGACTTCGTCCCAAACCCTTAGCACATTTTTAGTATAAAAATTTTTTTGCTCTTATAGAATTTTTTATAAAGGGATTGGGGGTATCCCCATAAAAGTAGAATTTTGTGAAAAGCGATTTCGCGGTCACCCAAATTCAGTGCTCGCTAGGACAATTTTTTCATACTTTTACAATAATATTGTTTATAAATATTACATACTAAAAGAACCTTTTATTAGTTTTATAATTAAAAAAATGACCAACTTATTTACACAAATTGGTCATCTTTAATTAACAGTAAATTAGTTCATTGTAGACTAATTCTTCTGCAATATTTTTATAGTTATTCATGGTTTTAACCCACTCAAGTTGGTCAATAATTCCGTCATAATAGATAGGAATGTTGTCCTTCTTAGCAAGATTATTAACAATATTTTTTACCTTATTACTAGCATTATCATCAACATCTTTTAAATGTTTTATTAGTTTTTCAGTCATTTTTAATTCAGACCATAAACCACGTTTATGGCTTTTTAAATATTGTAATCTTGCTCTTCCATACTTACCTAAAGTGACCTTTTCTTCATCATTTACAACTATGTTTGGATAATAATAATCGCCTACTTTTGTGTAATATAATCCGTTATTTTCATCATATATTTCTTTATTATCTGTCTCTTTATTTTCCAATTTATCCATTTATTTCACTCCTTTTTGATGATTTTAATTACTTTTTACTTCTGTTTTTATTAACTTTTGTTACAACTCCAAGTCTCATTTTATATTCTTCTTTAGCTAAAAAATTCTTTCTATTTTTTATCGCAATCATCCTTATTGCTTTCTCATTTTTCTTTAATTTAAATTCAACAGCTTTGTTTTTCATTGTAGCAATTTCAGTTTTTGTATCATAATTTTCATCAAAATGTTCATCATGATAGTAATACTCTCCAAGGTCTAAATAGTTAATGTTAAGCTCTTTTTTCATCTCATTTATGTACTCATCTAACTGCTTATTATTTAAATTAACACTTACTTTTACATCATCAATATTACCATCTGCTTCTATTTTAGAAGGTATATCAATTACACCTTCTCCATATAGCTTATCAATTTGGTCTATAAAACTACTTCTAAAGTTTATTTTATCTATATAAAAATCTCCCTCATCATTCTTTTTTAGAATAGCAGTATCAATAAATTTGGATATAAAAGATTGTTTTTCTTCTTTGTTTTTTTGCATCCAAAGCTGTAATAATAAGTCCTTATACATACCTTTTTCTGTTAATTTTTCTCTTTCAATATCCCTTTGTGCAAGTAAATGTGCAGGGTTATACATTTCTTTATCATAATCAAGGGCGTCTAGTTTTTGACTCTCTAATTTTGCTAATTTATCATCAATTAACTTATAGTCAGCTGATATATCTTCCATCTCTAAAACACCATTCATATAAGCTTTTTTTAGTCTATCTTTTTGTTCGTTTAGTAACTTAATTTCTTTTTCTATCTTCTCAATTTCACTTGTTTTCTTCTCAGCTAGAATAGGATAAAAGAATTTATTAACATTATAATCATACTCTATTAAATCAAGAATGTATTCTATCAAACACTCCTCAATTAAATCTTCTCTAAAATATGTTTTGCATTTTGTACAGTGATAATAAACATACTTTTTCTTTTCTCCACCACTGCCTTTACAAGTCATTATATTGCCACATTCAGGGCAGATTAATTTCTGAAAGAAGATATACACCCTATCTCTAGAAAATGATTTTTGATTAATTGTTGTTTGATTTTGAACTTCTTCCCACATAGCTCTAGAAATAATTGGTTCAACTACATCCATATATAGTTCTGTTTCTTTACTAGCATCATATTTATATCTTTCAAAATCGCCTACATATACTCTGTTATGAATAATTCTTTTAATTGCACCATCTGTCCATTTCTTCTTATCTGGATATAATACTTTTTCTTTATCTAATATATTTGCAATTGTTTGATAAGATTTACCCTCTAAATACATATTAAAAATTCTAATTACAATATCTTTTGTAGAATGATCTACTCTACATACTTTGTCTTTATCTCTATAATATCCTAGTGGACATGAACCTGGAATGTGTCCTGCTTTAATAGCTCCTGCCATACCAAATTTCGTTCTTTCAGATACAATTTCAATTTCTAATTGTGATAATACAGTCAACATTCTAACAAAGAATCTACCATTAGCAGTTGAAGTATTTACATCATCTCTATCACATATTAAATAGCAGTGATATTGCTCTAATGTACTAATAAGTGTTTCCAAATCTCTTACACTACGAGTTACTCTATCTAATTTATAGGCTATTATGTAATTAATTTTACCTGCTTTCATATCTTCAAGCATTTTCTGAAACTGCGGTCTGTGTTCCATATCTTTTGCAGATATACCTGCATCCTTGTAAACTTTATAAATTTCAAAATCCTTATACTTACATAATTGCCTTAACTTTTCTTCTTGCTCTCCTAAAGAAAATCCTTCTCTTGCTTGGTCTTCTGTACTTACTCTAATATAAATACCTGCCATTTTTTTGTTTGAATGAACTAATTGTTCTAATGTTTCCATCAATATTCCCCCTAATAAAAAAAATGCTAGTTGCATTATAGCTAACTAACACTAATTATCATTATCATTTATTATGATGTAAGATTCAAACTTAAATTAATAAACTTTTAGTATTAGTTGCTACCGATAACATCTTTTAATCTTGAGAGCGGAAACTTATTTGATAAATTTCCAACATAGAAAAAATCATGATTATTAAAAAATAGATATAACTTTTCTTTAATAATAACACTATGTGGCTCAATATAAGCCAAATTTGTTTTTTCTATCATTCTCAGATTGCCATTCTTTATCTTTGGTACACAATTACTAAAAGTACATGCCCATTTAATTCTAGAAAGTAAATCTTTATCCATACTTATTTTTTTATTAACTGTGATTATCATAACATAAAACCTCCTTTACATCAAGTTTTTGAGGCTATTTTTTGTCTTTAAAGCACAAAAAAAGCCGATTGTTAAATCGACCTGTAACGTTATTTCGAGGAAAATCTTTATAAAATTTGTAATTTTTCCGTATAAAACACGAAATCGTCGAACCCTTGCTGAAACTGAGTTTCTAACAAAGTTCGACGAAAATTCGAATTGGCTCCTCTTGTTGGACTCGAACCAACGACCTATCGGTTAACAGCCGAGCGCTCTACCAACTGAGCTAAAGAGGAATATATAAAATCTGGCAATAACTTATCTTTCCAGCAGGGTAACCCACAAGTATTTTCAGCACATTTAGGCTTGACTTCTGTGTTCGAAATGGGAACAGGTATTACCCTAAATGTCATAATCACCAGAAAATTGATAACATATTTTTAACACTTTTTATTATATAACAATATATATTTTTTTTCAAGTATTTTAAAATATTTTTTACTGTTTTTAATAATTTTATTCATTATATTATCGTGTATTTAGCACACTCAAAAATACATAGATGAAATATTTAGTTTTAGTTCGATTGCTTTATTTT
>CAMJCT010000018.1 GCA_946404215.1 uncultured Clostridium sp.
ACTATACATTCAATATTGGAAAATAATGTTGTATGTGAGGTTCAAAATAATTATGATGCGACTTATAGATATTTTGATTGGGATAATAATAGAGAACTAACCAAAAAAGAGTTTGTTGAAAATGCACATTTTAACAAGTTTAATATTAGAAAGAATATTTATCATAATTTTAAAAAATTTAGCAGTTTAAATTTTAAAATGAAAAAAATTAATATAAAAGGGAAGAAAAGTTTTCGTAAAAAAAATTATTGTCAAATATTGATAGTGTTAGATGGTAATGGAACTATTAATATAGCTAATAATTTTCAAAAAATTCAAAAATCTGAAACATATTTTATATTACCAAATACTAATTATACTATTTTTGGTAATTTGAATGTTTTGATAATTTCATAAATTAGGAGGATTTTTATGAAAAATAAAGTATTATTTATAACAAAATTTATACCAGCTCCTGCATATGGAGGAGGGTTAAAGAGAAATTTTGCTTGGATAAAATTTTTGTCAAAGTATTACAAAGTTGATGTCATTGGATATTGGAACAAAGATTTTGGAAATAGTAAAATTAAGGAATTAGAAGGATATACAAATAATATATATGGATATCCCTTTATTCGAACAAAGAAAACTCTAATAAAAAACACATTAGATAGTTTTATAAGTAAAGAACCAGTTATAAATTTGCAATACTATAATAAAGAATTAGCGAATAGAATAAATGAATTATGTAAAAAAAATCAATATAATTTCGTTTTCTTTGCAGAAATTGCAACAGTGCAATATAAAAAATATATTAATAATATTCCATTCTATTTTGACGATCATAATGTTGAATATGAACTAATTAAGAGAACAGCAGAGTATGAAAATTTCCCAAAGAATATAATATTGAAAAGAGAGTCAAAACTTATGAAAAAAGTGGAATTTCAAGCTTTAAACGAATCTAGGAATAATTTCTTTGTCAGCGAACGAGATTTGAAAACTTTTTCCTACTCAAAAGAAATAAAGAAAAAATCATTCGTTGTAAATAATACCTATGCTAATATGAAAAATGATTTAGCTAAAATTAATAATATTCCTACTTTAATTTTTGTTGGTAGTTTATCATGGAAACCAAACAAGCATGGATTATTACATTTTATTAAAAATATTTATATAAAATTATATTTAGATAATCCATCTATTAAATTTAATATAGTTGGGTCAACTATAAATGATGAAATAAAAGAATATGATGGTAAAATGAATATTAAAATATATGAAAATGCAGAGGAAAAATTAAAAAACAAACTTATTGATGAATCTTGGATCTGTGTAGTTCCCGTATATTTTGGTAGTGGAACAAGAATTAAAATATTAGAATACTGGTCACATAGTAAAATGGTTGTTAGTACTAAATTGGGCGCCGAAGGGTTACCAAGTAGTAGAGGAACTCTTCTTGTTGATGAAGACACAGAAATAATAAATTCAATACAAAAGTTATTATCAAAACCAACAAAATTAAAAAAACTTGGTGAATATAACTATCATATTTTTAAAGAAGAATATGAGGAGGAAAATGTTTATGGAGATACTTTATATAGCACCGTCTTTACCAAATGATTTTTCGAGAGTAAGAAGTAAAAATATTATTAGAGCTTTAAAAAATAAAGGATGTAATATTACTTTAATATCATTATATTCAAGTAAAAAAGACTTGGTATATTTAGATGAAACAAAAAAAATGGTTGACGAAGTTATATTATTTAAGCAACCAAAGGTTATTTCTTTATTAAATTGCTTTATTGGGATACTTTTACCATATACCTTAAGAACCTTATATGTATACAATAGAAAATTACACAAATTTTTAAAAAAATCTAAAAAAGATTATGATTTAATTTATATTAAAAGACTGAGAATGGCACAGTATGGTAAATATTTTGATATATCTAAAGTATATATTGATATTACCGATAGTCTAACAAAATATTATGATAGGATAAGAAAACAAAGTAAGGGATTTAAAAAAATAATAAGTGAAGAAGAATATATAAAACATAAAATTTATGAAACTTTAATTATTAAAAAGTATAATACAGTTATTTGTTCAGAAGAAGATAAGAAATACCTTATGGAGAAGTTGAATACCGATTTGAATAATATGCTAGTAATAAACAATTCAATAGAAACCGAAAGATGGGTAAATAAAAATATATTATTTAAAGAAAAAAACAAGAGAACAAAAATCGTTTTTTCTGGAATGATGGATTATGAACCAAATATTCTTGCAGTACACTATATCATTGATAAAATAATGCCTTTACTTGATGATAATTATAATATTTATTTCGTTGGAAAAAATTGTTCGGAAGAACTAAAAAAATTAGAATCAAGTAATATTCATTTTGTCGGATATGTCGACAACATGAAAGAAGAACTTCAAAAATATGATATGTATATATGTCCTATTATAGCCGGTTCCGGTGTTAAAAATAAAATTCTTCAAGCAGCAAGTGTAGGTTTACCAATTGTATCGAATAACCTAGGAATTGAAGGAATAGAAAACGATATAAAGAAATATGTGTTTCTAGGAAATACTCCTAAGGAATTAGCTAAACAAATAGAACAAATAAATGCATTAGATACACATGCATTAAAAAATATTATCAAAAATCAACAAGAATTTATTATAGAAAATTACGACATAAATGTAGCAATAGAGAAGTTGGTGAAAAAATAATGAAAAGAATTATTACTGTATATCATGGGATTGGTAATTCAGATAAATTTATGGAAGTTCCAATGAATACATTTTTAATGCAATTAAAATATTTAAAAACAAAAAAATTCAACTTTTGTCATTTTGGTGAATTTATAAAAGCTACAACCGGAAACAATATTATGATTATGTTTGATGATGGATTAAAATCAATAAAAGATGCTATAAAATATTTAGAAAAAAATGCTATAAAATATTCTTTGGCAATCATAGAAGACAATATTAGTAAAGAAGGTTATTTGACTGAGTCAGAGCTTAAAAATTTAAAGTATGCAGAGTTCTACTTTCATACCAGAAATCATTTAGACTTATCAACTTTATCATCTTTAGAATTGAAAAAAGAATTAACTGTTACTAAACCTTATATATCAAAAAAAATCTTAGTTTTTCCAAAAGGAAAATATAACGATGCTGTAAAAGAAGAAATGTTAAATTCTGGTTTTGATTATGGAATGACAGTATTACCTTTTCATGTTGGCAAAACATTTAACAAACAGGAAATTCCTAGAATATGTATTAATGGTTATTTAAAATTTAATAAATATAAATTATTTATTTCAAAAATTGGAAATATTTATTTACATTTAGCCTATATAAAAAGAAAAATTCTGAAACAAAACTATTTAGATAGGTAGGTGCAAAAAATGGTGAATTTAAAAAACTTGAAGTATGGCTTTAGCGTTAAACAAATTTATAACTATTACTTATATAAAAGAAGTAATAAAAAGAAAACAATTTTAAATTATAGACCAATTTGGTTACTTATATATGTATCAGATTTATGCAATTTAAGATGTGAAATGTGTCCTCATCATTCCGGAAAAAATAATGATTTTGAGTATCAAAAAAAACTTAGTAAGAAATTTATTAGTCTGGATATGCTTGAAAAAATATATAAGAAGTTTCCGGAATCAGTTTTTGTGATGTTAGGTGGCGTAGGTGAGCCATTACTTCATCCACAATTTAAAGAAATAATAAAATTAACTTCTAAAAATAAAAAGAAAATAAATATTATTACAAACGGGACTTTGCTAAATGATGATTTAATTGAATTTTTAATGAAAGAAAAAATGTTAAATCAAATATCTATAAGTTTGAACGCATCCAATTCAGAAGAGTATAGTTCAATATGTAAAGTTAAAAATATTATATTTGATAAAACTGTATCAAATATAAAAAAACTTGTCGCTGCTAAAAAGAAGTATAAATCGAAGGCAGAAATTGTGGTTAGTGGTGTTTGTAGTCATGAGTTTATGGATAGTAGTTATGAATTCTTAAAGTTTTGTGACGATTTAAATGTAGATAGAATTGATTTACATAGATATATAGACTTTAATATTAAAGATGCGTTAACGGATTTGGATGATTTTAATGATAAAATAGAAGAATTATATAATTATGCAAAATTAAATATTCATACAAAAACAAATTTACCACACAAAATCACAAAAAATAATTATTGCAAAAATTGTGATTGGTATTTCAAAAATTTATCATTTGATGCTTATGGAAATATGGGAAGTTGTGGAAGAGTTATTAATCCATCTAGTGAATATGGAAACATAAATGATAATGGAGATATTTGGAATAATACTTATATGCAAAAAATGCGAAAAAGATTTATAAATGATCCTATAGTAACAAAATACTGTGAAAAGTGTGTTGAAAATCACAAAGGTTAGGTGAAGTAAGTATGAAAATATCATATATAATTTCTTCAATAGGAGAATCAAAAAAATTGAACGAATTATTAAATTCCTTAATAAATCATCTTGATGGAAACGAAATAGTACTTATTGATAATAGTAAGAACAAAACGTTGCAAAAATACAAGAAGAATAAAGATATTCATTATTACCATGAAGAAAAACCAGGATTAAGCAATGCAAGAAATAGAGGTGCAAGTGAAGCTACTAATGAGTTATTAGTGTTTTTAGATGATGATATAATACCACAATCTTTGTTTTTTGAAACTTTAAGTAGTTATGCTAACAATAAATCTTTAAAAGCAATAGTTGGTGGCAAAATAATTCCAAAAAAACTTCCTGAATTTTTACCTGTTAAGTATCAATATATTGTCGGAATGAAAGATTTTGGTGATGATAAAAAAATTTTACCAAAATATAAATATTTGGGTGGTTGTCTATTAGTTATGACTAAAGAAACTTTTAACAAAGTAAATGGATTCAATAGAAATTTTGGTCATAACAGTAGTAAACTAGGAGCTAATGAAGATGTTTTAATTCAGGATTTAGCACAAAAAAACGGCATTAAAATAATATATGATCCGAAGTTATATGTTATTCACTATTGGAATGGTAATTATGAAAGTACTATAAAAAGAATAGAAACTCAAGGAAAAAGTGATTACCTATTGGATAAAAAATATCACAAAATAAGACTTATATTGAAACTTATTAAGTATAGATTATTTATATTGATTAAGAAAAAAAGTAATGATTTAACAGACATTTATGATATTGCGAGGTATAAAAGCTATGTTAATTATAAAAGAAATAGATAAGCTTGATTCTAAAACAAAACAAGAGTGGATAAAACTATGGCAAAATAACATCAATCGAAATTTTTTTAATTCCGTATCATGGTTTCAAAGTTATATTTCAGTGTATCAAATACAACAATATACCATCCTAAAAGGATATGATAATAATTCTGTGCAATTTATTTTACCTTTAATAAAAACACCATTTAAAAATCTGGTAGTTGTAGGTGGAAGATATTTAGACAAAGTTTCCTTTTTATATAAAGGTGATATAAAAGAAATTATTAGAACTTTAAAGAAATATTGTATAGAAAATAAAAAAACAATTACTTTATTAGAATGTAATTTTGACACATATGGTATAAAAGAACAAGAGTGTATTACAGAATTTGCTTCAGATAATCCATTTGTTTCCTTAAATCAAGATTTAGATTTGGTTATTAAAAGGAAAGAAAAAAGATATATAGAAAGTATATTAAAAAAGAATAACAATCTATCATTTAAAATTATATCTGGAAATGGTGTACGAGATTACATTGACGTGATTTTCGATATAGAAAGTAGAAGCAATAAAATAAAAAGGAGTAAAGCTTTATTTGTTGATGAAAAAGCAAAAGAATTATTTAGAAACATTTCTAAAACTGATTATAGTATGCTTTGTATTTTATACTACAATAATACTCCGATAGCTCATATGTTTGGATTGATAGCTACACCTGGTAATTTTATGGCATATCATATGGCATTTGATAAGGAATATAGTCGTTTACAACCAGGTAAATTGGTAATATACCATTTGTTAAATTATTTAAAAATAGAACAATACAATTTGTTTGATTTCTCAAGAGGAAATAGTTTGTTAAAAAAACATTTTAGTATAGAAAATTCAAAAAATTACAATATCTATATAAACCCAAATGTTTTTGTGAAAATAAAATTATTATTTAGAACACTGGTAAAGCATTTAAAACATATTGTGAAAAAAATTTTATATAAACGATGAAACATAATAATGGAGGCAATCATGCAAAATGTAATTATAATTGTAGATAATAAGAAAGATGAATTTAGTGACTTTTTAAATTTTACTTTTACAAAAATATATAATAAATATAATAAAATACACTTCATCACCTATGAAGAATTAAATATTACAAATAATGAATTAAATAATTCGATTTTGGTACTACCTTCTTCACTAAGTGAAAAAAAGAGAGAATTGATAATTGCTTCACTAAATTTTGATAAGAAAAAAGTATATATATATGATGTAAATAGACTTAACCATATATATAATAGTAAAGATGATAATATTGATAATATTGATAATATTGTATCAAGTTACCTAGATTATTACTGGATTGATAAGATTCAAATACCAATTGCAATACATTGCAATTTAAAATGTAATAGATGTTATCATTTTTCAAACTTGCAAACTAAAGCAAAGTTTTACGATTTAGAACAATATAAAAAAGATATTAATAATATTAATAAATTAGGTTTTAAAATATTTGAGTTTAGATTTTTAGGAGGAGAACCTTTGTTATGTGATGATATTTTAGATTATATTGAATATACAAAGCAAATATTTCCATATTCAAATATGAAAATAATAACAAATGGAATATTACTATTATCGAAATCAGAAGAATTTTTAAAAGAACTAGCAAGATTAAATATTTTTATTTCAATTTCGTTATATCCACCGATGACGAAGAGAATAAACGAAGTTGAATCAAGACTTATAAAAAATGGTGTAAGATATGAAATATTTAGAATAGGCGATAAATTTAATAAGATTTTAAATAATAAGAAAACATCAGATTTTGAAAATATTGCGAAGGAATGTGAGAAATGTATTATTATACATAATGGCGTAATAAGTAGATGTGCACCATCAGTCTTTATTAATATTTTTAATAACCATTTTCAATATGATTATCCAGAAACTAAAAAAGAAATAACATCTTTTAAAAGTAGAAAGTTAGTTCTTAAATATATAAATAAACCTGTTGAGTTGTGTAAATATTGTTCAGGAGATTCAAATCCAATATCATTTAAATGGGAACAAACAACAAAAAATATATCGCCAGATGATTATATAAGATAATAGTTAGGAGATGACAATATGCAAGAAATAGGATTTTTATTTGGTGCTGCCTCAGGTATAGGAAAAGCAACATACCAAAAAATAAAGAAAAATTATCCTGAATTAAAATTGATAATATTGGATAAATCACCAGTTGATTTATTAGATGAAAAAGATGAGTTTTATCAATTGGATTTAAGTGATTTTGAAAATGCAAAAAAATTTATTGAATTAAAAGTTAATAGCCAAAAATTACCGGTTAGATTTATAATTAATACAGTAGGGTATCAAGAAAATGTTACTATTGATAATATTGATTATGAGCAATGGGATAAAATGTATAATACCATTGTTAAATCGATATTCTTTATAGAAAGAGAAATAATTAAATTAATGAAATTAACCCCACTAAATAATCAATCAATTGTTAATGTTACTTCAATTCATACTGAAATAATTAGAGATATAGTTCACTATTCTTCATCTAAATCAGCTATTAAAATGATTTCAAAAGAATTAGCTTATCAATTAGCATCTTATAACATTAGAGTTAATTGCGTTGAACCGGGATCTATTGATACACCATTGCTAAGAAAAGACTTGAATAATGATGAATTGATAAATGAAGCTGCAACTAATATTCCTATGAAAAGACATGGAACGCCAGATGAAGTTGCTGATTTGATACTATTTCTAGTATCTGATCACGCAAGATATATTACAGGTGAAAGTATAGTTATCGATGGTGGTTTATCACTTATAATATAGGAGCATAAAACATGATAGAATCATTTTATAATATAAAATTTCAACATAATGGTTTAAATTTTATATACAATACTAAGAATTCAAAACTAATTGCATTTGATAACTATGACGATTTGCTTGAAAGTTATTATTTTGATTTGGTATCAAATGGTTTTCTTGTTAGTGACGACTTAAATGAATTTGAAGAAGTTGTCAATAAAAGAAGTGAATATTTATCAAAAGAAAAAGACTATAAACGTTTTACTATTTTACCAACTACTAAATGTAATGCTAATTGTTCTTTTTGCTATGAAAATGATTCACCAAGATATGATATGAGTGATGAAGTTGTTGAGCAGACAATAAAGTTCATTATGAAAGAAAGTTTAGGTAAAAAGAAAATAAGAATGTATTGGTTTGGAGGAGAACCATTAGTCCGTAGAGATATTATTGATAAAATATCTAAAAATTTGATTGATTTTAGCAATAAAAATGGTATAAGTTACCAAGCAAGCTTAGCAACTAATTTGTCGCTACTTGATAAAACTGATATTGAGTATGCAATACATAATTGGCATTTAAATAAAATTGAATTTGCTTTTGATGGCAATAAAGAACAACATAATAAAAGTAAGGATTATAAAATAAAAAATTTTGATGCCTTTCAGCATAATTTGGATATGATAGATTGTTTGCTAAATAAAAATATAGTTGTACAGATAAGGTTTAATATAACAAAAGAAAATTTTAATGATGCAATGTTGTTAATTCAAGAAATACTAAAAAGGCATCACGGTAATAAGAATCTTCTATTATATTTAGGTGTCGTATTTAAGACTCCTAAAAATCAAAACTTAACAAAAGAAGAACTTATCGAAATGAGACAAATAGGAAATTATTCAATCGAGTTTTTTAAATTATTAAAAAAATTTAATCATATTCAAGGTATTAGTGGACTTCCTTTAACATATAAAAATAATAATTGTTATGCTTCTAATGATGATTCGCTTGTAATTGGACCTGCTGGTATAATTACTAAATGTCAGATGTGTCCAGATGATGATTCAAATAAAATCGGAGATATTTATAGTGATATTAATTTTTCTAGTAAAAATTATAATATTTGGTGTAACACATTGTATTTTAAAAAATGTCAGAAATGCAAATTGTATCCAATGTGTTTATCTGGATGTATTGGACAAAAGTATATATATAATGAAAGTACCTGTTGCAAAGAAAAATTTTATTTAGATGAACTTTTGAAAACAGCAGTTGATATGTTAGAAGAAGATAAACAATTGGTAAGAAATAAGATAATATCATTAAAAAGGTGAAGAATATGAAGAATACAATCATAGGTATGAATTTTTGTTGGAATCCATCAAACTCTAATACTTTAAAAACATATATAAGTTATATAGATTGGTGCGATAAACATAAGATAAAAATTATAAGAATCATCTTTAGTAAATGGGGATTAAACTGCATTTATGATAAAAAGGATGTAATAATATTTAAACAAATTGTCCAATATGCCTCTACCAAAAATATTAGTATAATAATATCTTTACTTAATTTTACTGATTTTAATACAATTAATTATTTAGATATTAATAATGAAAATTTTTCGTGGAAATTTAATAAATATCAAATTATTGATAAAAAAGTATCAAAATTTTTCAAAAAAATTAATGATGTTCTAATTGAAGATATAAGTTATGTATTAGACAGTATTGCTGAATATAATAATATAAAGTTCATTGAGATAATGAACGAAATAGATCAAGTTAATTATAATGATGTAATTTTAATAAATTGGTGTAATAAATTAATTGACATATTGTCAAAAAATTATAAAAAATACATTTTTACTTGCAGTGTTTCAAACCATCAAAAATATGATTTGTATAGAGAAAAATTAAATTGTTATGTAGATCTTCACTTTTATAGTTTTCCAAGTGAAAGCGCATTCAAAAATCTACAATATGTAATAGATAATTATAAAGAAATTTTATATTTTGGTGAATATGCAAAAAACTCTGACTATTCATACATGAAGGATTATGGAAGCAAACTATATTTTACTTCCGGATTATGGGGATCATACTTTTTAAAACTAACTTATTCAGCAATGAGCTGGTGGTGGGATGATATAATTATTAATTCTGAATATGAAAAAATTATTGATTTTTATAATACTAACAATCATAATTTTCAGTTTGATAATTTTGAAGAAATATCAACAGAAGGATTAAGTATAGAATATAACAATAATAGTACAAATAAAGACACCATTGAAAAAAACAAAATAATTGAAAGAATAATAAATTTACTAAAACATCCATTATTTATATTTAAAGAACTTAAAAGCATAAGAAAATATTTATCAAGGAAGTTAAAAAAAGAAAAGAGTTTGACTGTGTATAGAATAAACTCAAAATCTAAAAAAATTTTTTATATTGAATGTAATGAAGAATGTATTATTGATTTAAAGCCTCTATTATCAAACAAAAAAGTCTATATATATGATTTGATAAAATGTATTAAAGAAACTGTTAATATAAAAGAAAAATCAAAAATAAATGTATATGGTTGCTATATTTTAGAAGAAAAATAAAAAAAATACAAACTTGCGGTATATTTGTGGTAACATATCAACGAAAAGGAGTGATTTACATGGTGATTTTTAAAGTTAATAATTTAAAAAAATCTTATGGTGCTGATGTAATATTTGATAATGTAAGTTTCGATTTAAAAGAAGGAGAAGTTGTTGGTCTTTTAGGTAGAAATGGTACAGGCAAATCTACTTTGTTAAAAATATTAAAAGGAATAGAAATGCCAGATTCTGGAAATATCCAATTTTTTAAAAAATGTTCAATGGGTTACTTAGAACAAATTCCTGAATATCCAAATATGACTGTTCAAAATGTTTTATATTTGCCATTTGAAAAAATTATGTCTATTGAAAACGATATGAGAACAATAGAAGCACTTTTAGCTACTTCATTAGATGAAAAAGACATGAATAAATTATTAGAGAAGTATGGAAGATTACAAGAAGCATTTGATAAAAACAATGGTTATTCAATTAGTAGTAAGGTAGAAAAAATAAAAAATGGTTTGAATATAAGCGAAGATTTATCAAATTCTATTTTTGACAAATGTAGTGGTGGTGAAAAAACAAGAGTTCTCGTTGCAAAAATGTTGTTAGAAGAACCAGAAATATTATTGTTAGACGAGCCTACTAATAATTTGGATATTAAAACACTAGAGTGGTTAGAAGATTATATAAAACAATATAAGGGAAGTGTGTTAGTTGTATCACATGATAGATACTTCTTAGATCATGTTATAGGCAGAGTGGTTGAATTAGATACAGACGGAATAGAAGAATATGAGGGAAATTATTCTAAGTATATACAAGATAAGGAACAAAGATTTTTAGAAAGATATAAAGCTTATGAAAATAATCAATACATAACACACAGAATGGAAATGCAAGTAAGACGTTTAAAATCAATGAATTCACAAATTTTGAGAGGCGTTGCAAATAAAATTGAAAACAGATTAAATAAAATGGAAAAAATAGACAAGCCGGTTTTCGAGAAAAAAAGTATGCGTATGAATGAATTTTCTGGTAGCCGTTCAGGTGCAACACTTTTAGAAGCTGTCGGAATTTCAAAGTCATTTGAACAAAAAGAATTGTTTTCTGATATAGATTTAACTATTGAAAAGGGAGACAGAATTGGAATTATTGGTGAAAATGGTTGTGGTAAGACTACATTGTTAAAAATTTTATTAGATCAAGAAAAGGCGGATGATGGAATAATCGAAATTTCACCAACTGCAAAAATCGGTTATTTGACACAAGATACATCTTTTGAGGATGAAGAAAAAACAATATTAGAAACATTTATTCAGTCATTTGATAGCATGAGCCAAGGAGATGCACGAAATAAATTAGCATCAATGTTATTTACTAGTGATGATGTTTATAAAAAAATAAAAGTATTATCCGGTGGTGAAAAAATAAGATTAAAACTATGTATTTTGATGAATCAAAATCTTAATCTAATTGTTTTAGATGAACCAACTAACCACTTAGATTTAAATTCTAGAGAAGTTTTGGAAGAAAACTTAATGAATTATTCAGGAACTTTATTGTTTGTATCACACGATAGATATTTTTTAGAAAAAATGACAAATAAAATTTGGAATTTAGAAGACAAAAAAGTGGATGTTTTTTCAGGAAATTACGATGAATATATAGATAGAAAAAAATCAGTAGTGGAGGAATCATCTCCCAATTCAAAAAAAACTAGAAGATAGGTGACATAATGATAATAATAAACAATCATCAAAAGATAAATAATTTTTCTAAGGAGAACTTGTGTATAGTAACAGATTTTGATAAAACAATTACTAGCAATGAAAGCGTTAGTTCAATTGGTGTTTTTTCAAGTTTTTTTCCTAAACAGTACGTAGATGAAAAAGCAAGAATTATGGAACAAGAAGAAAAAATAGCTTTATTGGACAATATATCTGATGAACAAAAGGAACAATTGCTACATTCTATTTGGATTAAAAAATTAAATTTATTAAAAGAATTTTTAAACAATTATAAAGTTATTAATGACATAGTATCGTCTAAACAATTTATTTTTAGGGATGATGCAATAGAAACTATAAATTATCTTCAAAAGAGATACCAAGTTATCATAAATTCTTCTGGTTTTGGAAATTTGATTATAGAATTATTGAAAAAAGAAGGATGTCAATTTGATAATCTAATTGTTTTTTCAAATTTTATTCAAAATGATATGCTAGATTTTTCATCAGTGATTGATCCATATAGAAAATATAATGGCGCATATATTAAATATATAAAAAATTACAAAAACTTTGTTATATTAGGTGATTCATTATCTGATTTAAGTATGCTTCCATTGGATTTAAACAAAATATCTGTAGGTTTTTTAGATTGTGAATACGATACATATCTTAAAGATTTTGTAAGTAATTTTGATGTTGTAGCAACTGAAAATGAATCTTATAGTTCTCCTATTAAAAGACTAAGTTTATAAGAGGTGATTATATGGAAGTTATAATTTTATCAGGGGGTTTTGGTACTAGGCTGAATGGTGTAATAAAAGATATTCCAAAAGTAATGGCACCGATTAATAATAAACCATTTTTAGAATATATATTAAATGATCTAAATGAGCAAAATGTTAACAAAGTTATCCTTGCTATTGGATATAAAAAAGAATATATTAAAGACTACTTTGGAAATAAATATAAAAATATTGTAATTGAGTATTCAGAGGAAGACCAACCTTTGGGTACAGGTGGCGCAATATTAAAAGCTTTGACAAAAACTAGAAGTAATAGTGTTATCGTAATGAATGGTGACATTTATACAAAATTGAATTTTGCTGATCTATATAAATGTCATTTAAACAACGGCGCTGATGTTACATTATCTTTAAAAATGATGGAAAATTTTGAGAGATATGGATCAACTACATTAAACAACAATAGAATAACTAATTTTAATGAAAAGAAATTCGTCTCTAAAGGTTATATGAGTGTTGGATGCTATGTATTTAATAGTAATGTTTTAACTGATTTTAAAAAAGATAAAAACTTTTCAATAGAAAATGATTTCTTTACAAAATATGTTAAAACAATGAATTTTATGCCTTATTTTTATAATGACGTTTTTATTGATATTGGTATTCCAGAAGATTATGAACTAATAAAAAAGGTATTAAATAATGGATAAATATAATATTTATATGCTATTTCTTATAATATATTTTATATTAATTACAATAGATATTTTTCAACCTAAAAAATACAACTTAGTAGAAATTTTTAAAAGAATTGTAGTTTTCTTTATTTGTTTTTCTTTTTTTCTAATACTTAGAATAATTACTATTAATGATGCAATAATATTATTATTTATTTTAATTGTTTTAAATATAATCGAATTTATCATAAGAAAAATATATTATAATAAATCAACCAGTAAAAAAATATGTTATATTTCATTATGTAAAAGTAATATTGAAGAATCTGATATTATAGATTTTTGTAATAATTATCATATAAAAATAAAATATATAGAAGAATATAATCGACTTCTTGATATAAAAAATATGAAAAAATATGACGTTTTAATTATTAATTCAGATGTACATCAAAAAATTTTACTAGATTTATCAAACCTAATATCAGATGTTGAAGTATACTTAAAATTGACAGATGAACTTATACCTATTTCAAATAACAAAATCATCATTATAAGAGATATTCCATTTATTAAAATTAATAAATTGAGAATTAATGGTTTAAATAGGATACTGAAAAGAATGATTGACATACTTTTTTCGATTGTAGCAATAATTATTTTATTTCCAATAATTTTGTTAGTTTCTATATTGATAAAAATTGATTCATCTGGTCCGGTATTTTATTCTCAAGAAAGAGAGACTATTTACAATAAAAAATTTAAATTGTATAAATTTAGAAGTATGTATGTAAATGCAGAGAAAGATGGTATTCCATTAGTTGCATCTCCTGACGATATTAGAATAACAAAAATTGGTAGGTTTATTAGAAAGTTCAAAATTGACGAAATACCACAGCTTTATAATGTATTAAAAGGTGAGATGTCAATCGTTGGACCACGACCTGAAAGAACTTATTTCATTAATAAATATAAAAAAGAGTACCCTTTATACAATTTAAGACACAATGTTAAAGCTGGAATAACGGGTTTGTCACATGTATATGGTAATTACTATACAGAACCAAAGTTTAGATATTTATACGATTTATATTATATTTCTAATTATTCATTGCTGTTGGATATTAAGATTATTTTTAAAACTTTATTTGTAATATTACGTTTAAAATAAAATGATGGTATAATTTGATAGAAAGATAGGTGATACTTATGGATACATATTTAAAAAAAGTAGTAAATGATAATGCTAAGATTTTTAAGGATATTAAAAATATATCCAAAATAAATGCAGGCTTTACAAACTATGTATATTCTGCTGATGATAAATATATTATTAAAATTTGTAACAACAAAGAAAATGAAAAGAATTTTGAAAATGAAATTAATTTTTATAAAAGTAATAATGGTAATAAATATATCCCAAAATTGTATTCATTTTATATTTCAAATTCTGCTGATGATTTTTCTTATGAAATACTAGAAAAAATTGATGGCAAATCATTATATTTTGTATGGCACGAATTCGATGAAGACAAAAGAAAAGAATTAATAAAAGAAATAGTAAATATGATGAAGTCATTTCACTCAATAAAAGGGGAATCCTATGATTGGGGTCTATATATAAAAGAAAAGTTAGAACGAAATTTCAAAAAATGTTTTGATCTTAAATTATTTTCAGAAGATGAAAAAAATTTAACTGAAAAATTATTAGAAAGTATTGATGTATATTTGGAAAGTAGCGACTTTAGATTGGTTCATTCTGATATTCATTTTGACAATATTATTTATTGTAATGATGATCAAATAAAAATAATTGATTTTGAAACATCGTTATATGCTCCAATTGATTATGAATTAGATATATTTTTAAGAATGTGCAATAACCCTTTAAAGTATGCTAGTGAAGAAGCAGAAAATTTAGTCAAAATAGAAGATTACCAAAATATAGAAAAATACTTAAAAAAATTCTATCCTGAAATATACGACTTTGATAACTTTGAAATTAGACATGAAATCTATAATTTAGAAGCAAATTTAAGATTGCTACCAAGATTCCCAGAAAATAATGATTTAAAAAAATTGGTTGTTGAAATAATGAATTCATTAAAAAAAATGTTGAATAAGTAATTACGTTCAACATTTTTTTATTTTGACAAATGATGGAGAAACTGTTGGTAAACTGTTTAAGTAATCTAGCGTTCCATCATTACATTTTTTATATAAACTTAAACTATTACTATCAAGATTCGTTACAACAGCAAGATCTTCACTTATATCTATATCTCTTGGATTTAAACCAAACGAAGGAATTGTTTGGACAAATTTTGGTACAATTTGCGATGTTGAAAATATTTTTATTTCATTTGAACCCCTAATTGTTGTATATAGCATATCTGAATCTTCAAAATACTTTATAGCGCATCCAGTACATTGATTATTTGAAAGTCTTTGTACGTCAATTATTTTAAATAAATTATCGCTATATTCCAATGTTATAATTAATGGTTTAGATTCACTTATGAGATAAAAATATTTATTGTCTCGATTAATCAAATGCCTTGGTTGTACATCATCTTTAAAGGATATGGAGGTGATTAATTCATTTTTTTCTGCTAAATTTAGAGTATAAATTTTACTAGCACCTTTATCTACAATATGAAGATTGTCTTTATTAAACAAAGAACAGTGAATTAAAGAATTTCTAAAGAAAGTAAGAACTTGTTTCAAAACTAGATTATCTGTGTTATCTAGAAAAAATAAAGATAAATTTCCGGAATCATAATTACTTGCTGAAATTAGTCTTTTTTCCTCATTATAAGTGATGTGGCATGGGTTTAATCCAAAAGAATTAAAACTAGCAACAACTTTTAAATTATTTTCATCATCCAACCTAAAAACGACAATTTTTCCATTAGGATTGTTTTTTGTTCCTTTCGTTTCTACTGTTGATAAAACTAAATTATTGTCAACACAATATAAATACGAGTTATAATTTGATTCATTAGTGCTTTTATCATTAGTTTTGTTAAAATTATTATCCAATGAAATAATACGAAATCCATTATTTGAATTGAAATTTCCAACATATAATTTATACATGATCTCACCTTTAGCTGATTATTCTAAAATAAAATTTAAAAAAAATCAATAATATTATTTGTTTTAAGTTTCGTCTTTTTTTATGTTATAATTAATAAAGAAAATAAAAAAACAATTAAAAACAGGTTAAAATATACTCGTTTTTTGAGAAAAATCAAAGTACTGGTTTGTAACATGCCGACAAATTTAATATTAATAAAATGAGGTAAAATTATGAAAAAGGATTTATTAAAAACAAATGTTTATGATGTTGAAGATACATTAATTATCGTAGGTAGTTGTTTAGATAGAATGCAACCTGATGCATATAAAGAGTTAGAAAGTATTTCTAGTAATATTTATGATGTATGTTTAGAAGAAACACATATAAATATGGTTATAACTAAACTTATTGGTATGATATCAAGAGTAAAAATCAAGAAAATAATATTTGCATCAGTAGACAAATCTCCTCATTGTGTTCAATTACACTATATAGAAAACGAAATAAGAAAAGCTATGGATATAGATAATATAGAAATGATACATTATGTTGCAGTAGATAATAAATTAATTGAAATTTCAAAAGAAACAATTCAAAAATCTAAATCGTTAAGTGAATTAGAACAAAATAAATAAATAAAATTCACTAAAATAAATACAGGCTAAACCCTGTTTTTTGTATATGTAAGAGTAAACTCATATTTTCTTTATTTTACATATTTAGTGATATTAATGATTATATATAGTAAAATTATAATAAGGGTATGGTGATAACATGAAAAACATCAAAGAGTTTTTAAATAATAAAAATGTACAATGGATATTATCTACCATTATATTTTTAACTTC
>CAMJCT010000019.1 GCA_946404215.1 uncultured Clostridium sp.
AAAAAATCACTAAAACCGTTATGGTTCTAGTGACTAAAGTTTGGTTGCGGGGGTAAGACTCGAACTTACGACCTTCGGGTTATGAGCCCGACGAGCTGCCAACTGCTCCACCCCGCGATATATTAGCAATATGTATTATACCCTTACAAATACAATTTGTCAATAGTTTTTCAAATAAAATCTTAATAACGTGAAAATTTTGTTACTAGTCAGCCTTGAAATTCTATCTATCCTGCCTTAGTGATTATAAATTTACTATTTTTTTATTCTATTTCTGCCTTTTTCACATTTTTTACATTTTTCATTATTTTCATCATAACCACAGTCCAAATCACCCAAATCTAAAACTTTACCCACATAATTGTCTAATTTCTCCATAGTAGTTTTAGACATTGCATGTTTCATTTTTTTTGCCTCTTCTATTGCCTCTTCCCTTTCTACCTCTAAAACTTCAACCAAAAATGTCTCCAAAATATCTTGTTTTTTTAATATTTCCCTTGCTTTAAACTCGCCATGTCTTGTAAGAGTAATATCACCATATGCCTCATAGTTTATAAGTTTCAAATCTCTTAGTGTATTTATAGCCTTGTTTACGCTAGGCTTTGTTATCTTCAATCTCACTGCAATATCTGTTACTCTTACTTTTTCATTATTCTTTTGAATAATATATATTGTTTTTAAATATTCTTCTTGAGAACTTGTTAGTTCCATAGATTTCCTCCTTGTTAGTTTCTTCTAACATTTTACTATAATCATTTACTTTTGTCAATTTAAACTAAATTCACATTATTATAAACTAATTCACATTACTATAAAATTAAATAATAACCACCCGTAGAACGGGTGGTTTTCTCATGCCCTATAAGGGCATATAACATTGCAGCACCTTAAGGTGCTGGCTTTCACTCCGTTCAAGCCTTTACGCATTTACTACTGTAGCAAACCCTTAAAAGGGTTATGATATTCTCTCTTAGTTAGTTTATCTTCTAGTACATCTTCTTTTTCTTGGTCTCGTATATATTTTCTGATAGTTGCTTCATTTAATCCGACTGTGCTGACATAATATCCTGTTGCCCAAAAATTACAATTTCCATATTTATATCTTAAATTTGCATGGTCTTTGAATATCATCATTGAACTCTTTTTTTTCAAATATCCCATGAAACTTGATATATTTATTTTCGGCGGTATTGACAACAGCAAATGTACATGGTCTGGCATTAAGTGTCCTTCCACTATTTCTACTCCTTGCCATCTGCACAAATCCTGAATATAACCTCTTATATTTGTTCTTAATTTATGATATATTACTTTTCTTCTATACTTTGGTATAAATACTATATGATATTTGCAATTCCATTTTGTATGTGATAAAGTATTACTCAAAGATATCACTCCTTTCTGATATTTTGTTGGCTTGAACACTAACATTATATCACTAAGTTTGATATCTTTTTCTATAAGTTTTTAAAACAACACCAGCATAGCTGGCGGATTTTTGTCTCGCTCCTGGCTCGACACGCTAAAGCGATTTAAAATGTTGCTAGTCAGCCTTAAAATTATATCTGTCCTGCCTTAGTAATTATATATAATCACTGGCGCGGACATTAAAATAACGATAGGCTGACTTGCAACTTTCAAATTACTATAAAACCTCAAATTACTATAAAATTCTTTATATTTTCGAACTTTGCATCTCCAATCCCGGTTACTTCCTTAATATCATCTATACACTTAAAACTTCCATTTTCTTTTCTATAATTTATAATCTTTAAAGCAATAGATGGTCCTATCCCAGGCAGAGTCTCTAGCTCTGTTTGTGTCGCTGTATTTATATTAACTTTCATTTCTTCTTTTGCATATGTATTATATCCATTTTCATTAGGACTTTTAATTTCAATATAATTATCCATATTCTCTGTAACAAGATGTTCTTGCGTATTATTAATTTCTTTTTCTTCTTCATCGCTACTTGGAATGTGTACTTTCATTCCATCCTCCAATTTATATGCCAAGTTAATATTTTTTATACTTGCATTTTCTCTAAGTCCACCTGCCTTTTCAATAGCATCTGCTACTCTATTATTTTTTTTATTTAATTCAACTATTCCTTCATTTGCAATAGCTCCTGATATATGTACTATAATTATTTCATCTAAATCTTTCGACTCAATAATATCGTTATTATCTCCTCTCAGCTCTGAATTAGCTAACCCTGTGTCCATTTCTTTAGTTTCTTCTATATCTCCACTTATATATCCATTTTCTTCATTTGTAATTCTAAAACTATCCTTGCTTTTATTAAAAAAAATATATACAAGCACAAAAATTACACACACAACTAATATTATAATAGACTTTTTATTTTTTATAAAACTATTCATAATACCTCCTTTTATAAAATTAAAATAACGATAGGCTGACCAGTAACAAATAAAGAAATTTGTTACTGGTAAATCATATGCAATTAGAAGTCCACGCTAAGTAATTAATTATAAAATATCAATTTTCAATTGAATCTTTTAAAAAAATAGTATATGATTATAAAGGTTTATTAAAAAATTACTAGCAATAATATAAAATTTAAAATAACATTACTCATATAATAAAATTGAATACAACATTACTTATAAAATATAATAATAAAAATAACTCAAAATACTGAAAGGATTTAAATAAAATATGAAAAAAAAATCAGAAAAGATATTTGTACTTTTAATTATATCACTAATGTTTTTATTGAATTTTTCTTATACATTTGCAGATACTAAAGCACCTACTTTAATATCTGAAGCTGCTTTTTTAATGGATAATAAAACAGAAAAAGTTCTTTATGATAAAAACTCAGATAAAAAAATGTATCCTGCCAGTACAACAAAAATAGTAACTGCTATTTTAGCTTTAGAAAACTGCAATCTAGATGATGTAGTTACTGTAGACTATGACTCAATAATGGCTGTTCCAGAAGGTTACTCCACTGCTAATCTACAAATTGGTGAGCAATTAACAATAGAACAACTATTGCAACTTCTTTTGATTCCTTCTGCAAATGATGCTGCAAATGTCTTAGCTACGCATGTTGGTGGTTCCATAGATAGCTTTATTTCTATGATGAATACTAAAGCAAATGAACTTGGACTTTCCAATACTCATTTCACAAATGCTTATGGCAAGCACGATCCAAATCATTATACTACAGCAAAAGATCTAGCTTATATCATGAAATACTGTATTAAAAATCAGGATTTTAGAAAGATTTCTGGAAGTGCATCTTGTACTATTGCTTCAACAAATAAATATGGTCCAAGAAAATACACTTCAACCAATCAACTTGTTGACCCTAGTAATAAAAACTATTATCAGTTTTTAACATGCGGAAAAACTGGATTCACCACACAAGCAGGAGATTGTCTAGTTTCTTGTAGTTATAAAAATAATTTAGAATTAATTTGTGTTATTTTGGGTGGAACAACTGTTAATGGTGTATCTACAAGATTTTCTGAAACAACAGATTTATTTGAATTTGGGTTTAATAATTACTTATTAAAGCAACTGACTGATTCTAACTCTGCAATTAGTCAAATTGAAGTTCCAAATGCGACACATGAAACAAAACAACTAGATTTACTCCCTGAAAAAGAAATTGAAGCTTTAATTACAAAAGAGCAGGAAAATGAAATTTTTGAACCCGAATTACATTTACAAGAAAAAATATCAGCTCCAATAGAACAGGGTTCTGTTCTAGGAAAGGCTATATACAAAATCAATGGAATAGAATATGAAGTTAATTTAACAGCATCACATTCTGTAGAAAAGTCAAAATTATTCGATATACTTATTAAAACCTTAATTATATTAATTATTATCTTTATTATCTATAAAATTATAGCAAATAGGAAAAAATAGCGAATAATAGCAAATAATAGCTTAAGAAAGTCTAAAAAAGGACATTACTAGAATTATGTATATAATTCTATATGCCCTTTTTTTGTATTTATAAACTTTTATTTATAATCTGCTCCAAGAATAACTGTAACATCAGCTTTTACTGAACTTGACTCACTACTTGAAATCCCCCCTACTCCAAGAACGTCCCTTATATTATTCAAAAAGGTTTCTCTAATTCCTTTTTTATCTACAATTGTTGTTTTTGGGGTTGTATTTGTTGTACCTTTTCTCGATATTTTATATCCAGCTCCTTCTAGTTCCTTCACAGCTTTTTGTAAATTATTTGAATCCCCACTACCATTTAAAATCTCTAATTTTATTTCAGATTTATTTGTTATCTGTCCTTCTTTATCACTACTTTGCGAATTGTCATCTGATTGAGTTTCTGTATTATCTATATCCCTATTTAAAAATATCTCTTCTATAAGTTCTTTTGCTTCTTTTTTATTTACCACAAAAATACTAACATTATTAGTTGATTTTAATGAAGGTACTGTGCCAGGTAGCGATGCAGTTTCTAAATCATCTGTATTAAATTCTACAACATATGGTATGTAATCCTTTGCAACATTCATATCTATATTAGTTATAAGGTTTTGATTAGCTATTTCAAGTATTTCACCTAATTTAAATATATTCTCTGGCTTAGCTGTTTGTTTTATTACTTGCATAATAAAATCTCTTTGAGTTCTCATTCTTCCAATATCATTATCTCCATATTCTGTTGGGAACGATGTCATATCATTATTATGTCTAAAACGAACAACCTGTTCTGCTTTATCTCCATCTAATTTCTGTTCCCCTGCTTTCAAATGAATATGCAAATCTTGGCTCTCGTCATCATAATCCATATCTATTGGTACATTAAAAGTAATTCCGCCTATTGCATCTACTAATTTTATTAATGCTTCTGTTTTCACAACTATATAGTATTTCAAATTTAGACCTGTTAGTTCGTTAACAGCTTCCAGCGTTTCATCAGCCCTATGCTTTCTTCCATACAAAGCATTTATTTTTTCATATGCTGTTGCCTTAGCCGTATTTTTACCAGTATATGTATCTCTTGGTATTGATAAAAGAGTTGCTTTTTGTGTATTAGGGTTATAAGATGCAACCATTATTGTATCTGTTAATTCTACACCTTCTTGGTCTGTACTTATTCCTAATATTAATGTTTTAAACTCCCCTAAGTTCTTTTTAGTATTCGCATCATGCCCAATAACAGTAGCAAGCATTCCTGACATTCCGCCACCGTTTTGGTAAACTTTATATGCAAATATTGATATAGGAATCAATAAAACCAATAATACTATTAATACAATCTTCTTCCATTTTTTCATTTTTTTATCTTTTTTTCTTTTTTTACTATTTTTACTATTTTTTTTATTTTCAATATTTTTACTTTTAGTATTGTTATATCCTTCTTTACCTTTATAATCACTATTATTCCTTTGTTTATTTTCCAAAATATTCACTCCTAAATTTTTATATTAAAAGTATAACAAAATTGTCCATAAAAATCAACATTTATGGACAATTTTTACATATATTAAGATTTAATTTCATCAAAAAATACATTCAAAACATTGTTATTATACATCATTTTTCCTATGTATGATTTTTCAACTTCCTTATTAACCATATTATCAGGTCTAATAGCTCCAACTACACTTATTGCTAGCAATAATACATATACAATTAAAAAACCTCTTACAACTCCATATATAATTCCGCCGGCCTTGTCTAATTGTTTAATTATAGGCAATTTAGAAACTAATTTTGCTAGCTCTTTAACAAACATTAATATTATTTTTATTGTTATAAAAACTACTAAAAACACTCCTCCTGTTACAATGTTAATTGCAAGTGTCCTAGCAGTTTGAGGTAACATATTATTTTTTGCCGCTTCCAGGATAATACCCGTTTCTTCATTTTTTTGTTCTAGCATATCATTTGCTTGCTCATATATAGAGTTTTCTATCATTTCGTCTATTTCAGTAGTATTAATAACCAGATTAGAAATTGGTCTATACACTAATACTGTTACAACTATTGCAACTATAAAAGATATTATTCCAACAGCTAATAAAATCAATCCCTTTCTATATGCTAAAAAAACCGATAATAATATTATTAATAATATTATTAAATCAACTACAATACTCATCAAATATTCCTCCTCCTATCAAAATCTATATTATTCTTAAATCACTTCATACTATTTATAAATTAATTATTTCTATCTTATCTCTATAAATTATCCCTGCTATGCTGTTTGAAACAACAACATTTGTAATTTCCTGTTGCGCTATATACCTTTTTACTAGCCATCCCTCTGTATTAATAAACTCTAGCTCTGTTCCAGTATTTAACGCTATTATATCTCCATATGTATAAATATCCTTTGTTACAGCATTAACCGTATACTCCTTTTTGTTTTTATTGTCCGTATTTATTATATTTACTTTAGAGTCTGCTGTAAATAGTCCTGAAGATTGCTCTTCTATTGATACAATATTATCTTTTAGATCAACAGATTGATATATTACCTTTTTATTATTGTTGTCCACTAATGTAATATCTTGATCATTTTCAATTATATTTATTGAATCTGTGTACATACAAATTAACCTATTTTTGTCTTGATATTTTATGTTAGTTATTAATTTATTTATACCGCTTTTATATGTATTTTCAAGTGAATTTGTTGGATCCGAGCTTGCTTTTTCTATTGACAAAACTTTAATATTTGACTGTATAACTGTCCCTGTTGTATCAACTTCAGCTATAGCAAGATGCTTATTATCATTTGAAATTGACAAATCAACTGTTCTTGTAGATGCTAAATATGTTTTAAATAAAGGCTTTCCCTGAGGACTATATACAGATATTACGGTTTTATATACCGTATCCACAATTACAACTGCAACATATCCATTTTTATTTACATGAACTTGAGCTATACTTCCCTCTACTTCTGACTCCCAAGCAATGTCTTTATCTGCAATTAAATATATTTTTTTTCCATTGTTTTCTGCAATTGCAATAAATCTATTTTCTGAATCGAATAATGGATTGGATATTTTAACCTCTAATTCTTTTTCCTTATTTCCAGTGTTGCCATATATATCAAATTTATTTTTATTTAATATTCCAATGTATTTATTAAAAGCATATATATTTCCATTTTGTTCTTCTTTTAGCTCAATAGTTGTTACCTTATCCTGCAGAACCTCTTTTCTAAATATGTTCTTATCTATCCACTCTCTTACATCCCTTTTATTATAGTACACAATTGAAATTGAAACAGACAATATAGCTAAAATTGCAATTAGAATTATAATAATAAGTTTTTTTTTATTTAAACTCTTCTTTTCAACTTCTTTCCAATAATCTTTCATAAATTCTCCTTGTTTTATATAAATACAATGTTTTGCAAGCTTCCACTAAATCTTTAATCTTTTATTGAATACATTTTACTATACATCTTTTTAAAAATCAAGAAGATTGATTTATAAGTATTTGATAAACATTAACTTCAAAACACCATTTTTATATAAAAACAATCCTTAAAACTTGTAGTAATCCTAAATAGCCAAAAAATGGGTACAATAGATTTACTAAATTAGAGAATCCCGCCTTTGAAATTAACACAGAAATAATGCACATGCCAATAGCAATATACTCATATGTTTTTTTACTTTTAGCTACATTTTGTAAAAAACTAGTTCCCAATGAAATTGATGTTGTAAATATAGAGCCCATAATAATAAACCCATAAAAAAGTTTTAAAATATTAGACATATTAGAAACAACATAAACAGCCGGCATTTCTAATTTTTTTATGTCTACATCTACTTTAAATAATATAAAAAAAACAATAATAGATAATATAATTATTGAACCAGTTGTAACTATAGATATTATAGGTATCTGACTTTTATTTTTAACAATCTTTTTTAATGTAATTAAAACCGGTATTAAAAAAATCAAATTATAGCTACTATAAAGAACTGCACTTAATATAAAATTAGAATGTTTTATCTCTGTAATGTAATTATTTATTTTTAATAAATCAATTTCACTAAAATTCAATATTCCTATTATTATTAACAACACTATTAATATAGGGACTATAAATTCATTTGCTTTAACAACACCTTTTACGCTAGTCATAAATATAATTGCACATAATATTGCAAGTATTGAGCTACCAATTAAACTACTTATACCAAATTGCTGTTCAAAATATGCTCCAAATCCTGCAACCATAATAAAAAATGTTGTTAGTATAAAAATATTTAATAAGCTATTTATTAATGTTTTAATTGTGTTGCTCTTTTTATCTTTTGTTTTTATTAACATGTTTAAAAAATCCTTATATGTGTTCACTTGTATATTGTTTGAATTATTTTTTTCTAATATTTTTAATGTCTTATTTACTACAATTCCTAATATTGAAGATGATATTAATATTCCTATTAGTCCCTTTAAACCATGTGAAAAGAAAAACAAATACATTTCTTGTCCTGAAGCGAATCCTGCTCCAACCATAGTTCCAAGTAATACTAAAATAACTCTAATACTTTCTTTTTTCATAGTTGGTCTCCTAAATATAAAAAATCCCATATTATTTTATGGGATTTTTGTATATTTATTCTACTTATATAACTATTTTCTTCTTCTTAATATCCAAATTATAATTCCTGTAATAATTATCAAACTAGGAACAACAAATATAATTGTTCTAACTATTATATCTTGTTCTTGTGTTGCTGTATAAGTAACAGTTCCTGTGCTTTTTCTTGCTGTTATATCCTCTTCTCTATTTACTAAATATGCAATAGAATTAAGTACTAAATCTTTGTTATATGCAATTTGAATAAATCCTAATTGTGAATTTTGGCTTATTTGATAATCAGTTATAAAATTATTTTCACCATATATTATTAATTTAGATTCTATTTTGTTGCTTTCCGGATCTTCATCATCCTTACTTATAGTTTTGTGTAGCTCAGTTCCAACAAGGAAAGTTCCTTTTTCTTCTCCATCAATAGGATATTCAGATTGTATATTTAGGTTTTGTCTAAAATATGAGTCCTCACTTGCGATTAACAAGTCATGTTCTTCTATTCCTAATTCTTCTATTTTTTCTTGATCTAAATTTATTTTTGTTGCATTAACTAGTACAACACCAACAGAATCAACTAAATCTTTTGTCTCTTCACTATATTGTATTTCTGGAATTATTAAGGCTGGCGCATTTGGCATCATATTATTTGCATTTGTTTCTCTTATTACTCCTATTTCAAACGGTTTTATTCCATAAAGTTCCAAGACTTTATTAACATTTGGCATATCTATATTTTTGGTTATTGCAGAATTAAGCCATAGTATATTTTTCCCCGAATTAATATATTCAATAATTGCATTTGTTGCAATATCATCAAAATCTTTATTCGGTGTAGTTATAACTAGTAAATCACTATCATCTGGTATTTTTCCCGTTGTTAATACATTAAGTGTGTGAGCATCTGTTATTTCATTTCCTAAATACATGCTTAAATATCTCATATCTTTTGATAATGAATAATCGCTATATCCTTCTAGGAAATAAACTTTTGGAATTTTTTCGCTAGTTACAGAAACTATAGAACTTGTTAATTTTTCCTCTGCCACACTAATTGTTTCATAAGTTTTAGTATCATATGTAACCAAGTCATTTTCACTTAAAATCTTATTTTTTTCTCCACACTCTACAATTATTCCTTTTGTTCCGCTTTCAATTCCATATTTATTAACTAAATCTGGTCTACTATTAGGGTCTACAGCCTCTGCTACTATTTTATCATTAACATTCTTGTATTGCCTTGCTAAATCTAAGTTTGAATCATCTTCACTATATCCAACAAAATATATATTAACATTTTTGTCTATATTTTTTACCTTTTCTTTACTTTCATCTGTCAAAGTATATAATTTTTCTTGTGTAAAGTCTAAAGGCTCCAATTCTAAATTTCTTATAAAAACATTTATTCCCAAAAAAAGTGCAATAATTGCTAAAACCAAAATTAATGTTCTTGATCCATCAACTAACCATTTCTTTTTTTTGTTGTCTTTTCTCACTATAATCTCCTCCCTCTATCTTACACTCTTTCTTCTTTGCATAAATATAATTGTAAGTAATAAACATGAAATAGTAAATGTTATAAAGGTTACTGTATCTGCTATGTTTATTTGACCTGTAGGAAACTTAGTAAATATATTTATTAAAGAAAAATTAGTAAATATAGTATTAAACTGAGGTAAAAACCATGTTAATATGAAAAATCCTATTGTTATTACACCAGCTATAATTTGATTTTCTGTAATACTTGATGCAAGTATACCAAATGATATATAAGACATTGCTAATAACAAAAAACCAAATAATGTTACTAACGCTGTTGTAATATGTGGCTTTCCAAAGCAGCTTAATATTATAAAATACATAAATGTACAAATTTCAGTAATAGCCACTATTAATACTGCTGCAATAAACTTTCCTAAAATAACTTTTGTTATATTAAGAGAAGATGTAAGCAACAGTTGTTCCGTTCCATTTTTCCTTTCTTCTGCTATTGTTCTCATCGTAAGAATAGGAATAATAAATGTTAATATAGTTGCACCTGAATAGAAAATATATTCAAAATTTGTACTTTGATAGCTAAATACATCTATGTAGAAAAAAATGCTAAACATAATTAAAAATAATCCTATAAACACATATCCTGTTGGAGAGTAAAAATATGATTTAAATTCTTTCTTTATAACTGCCCACATTTATTTATTTCCTCCTTCTATTAATTTCATAAAAGCATCTTCTAAAGTGGTATCTGCTTTTTTCATTTCAAATATTGCAATATTTTTCTTTGCAAATTCACTAAAAATTATCTTTCTTAAATCTTTTTCACCTTTTGCTTCTATTGCATATTTCTTTGTTCCATCTTCATTCTCTGATATTAATTCTACGCTTTTTATATCGTTTATTTCATCCTTTACATTTTTCATTTTATCTTCAGGGTCTTCCACTGTAACATATATACAGTTGTTTGCTGTTACTTTTTTTTCTAGATTTTCTGGTGTGTCAACTGCAATAATCTTTCCCTTATTTATAATTATTACTTTATTACATATTTGACTAACTTCTGATAGTATATGTGAACTCAAAATAACAGTATGTGTTTTTCCTAATTCCTTTATTAGGTTTCTAATTTCAGTTATTTGCTTTGGATCAAGACCAACCGTTGGTTCATCTAAAATTAGTATTTTGGGTTCTCCAACTAAGGCACCTGCCATACTAACCCTCTGCTTATATCCTCTAGATAAATTCTTAGTTAATTTGTTTTGTACATCTTCTAGTCCGGTTTGCTCTATTATTTTCTTAACCTTCTCTTTTTTTTCTTTTACTTGCTTAATCTCTGCCATATATGTCACAAATTCTTTTACTGTTAAATCCGTATATAAAGGAACTCCTTCTGGCATATACCCTATTTCACCTTTTGCCTTTTGTGGCTTTTTCAAAATGTCATACCCGTTTACAATTATTTCACCTTGTGTTGGTTCAATAAAACCTGTTATCATATTCATAGTTGTACTCTTTCCTGCACCATTGGGACCAAGTAAACCAACAATTTCGCCTTCGTTTATGGTAAAACTAATATTATCTACGGCTAGTGCTTTTCCATACTTTTTTGTAACATTTTTTACTTGTATCACAAAAAATTCCTCCTTTACAAACCTTCTAATCTTTTAATCCCTAACATATTATCATTTTCTTTTTTTAAAGTAAAGTACTTCACAAAAAATTCACATTGGTCTGCTAATTGTAACAGTTAAATACTTGTAATATTTTAAATAAATTTAACATATTTATTTATACTATGAGAGGTATAATATGGAATTAGTTTATCCTTTTTTTATAACTTTTTGTCTTATATTTTTTTCTGAACTTGGAGATAAAACTCAGCTTTTAGTACTATCTTTTTCAGCACATGATAAACCAAGAAATATCTTATCAGGTGTTGCTTTGGGTACATTTTTCAGCCATGGAATTGCTATTTTATTTGGAAGTAATCTTTCATTTTTTTCTAGCTTAAAGTTTCAACTTTATTTAAAAAGCTTCACTTATATAACTTTTATTATTCTAGGTTTTATTAGTTTAGTTTTTAATAAAAATGAGTCTTCTTCTACTAATGAACGCACATTACTAAAAAAAATATCACACTATAAATTCAATACTATACTTATTGTAGCAATCTCTATTATACTTGGAGAGTTTGGCGACAAGACTCTTTTAGCATCTTTAGGAACAGGTATTCAATACCCAAACTATAAAATTTCGCTCATTTTAGGTTCTTTATGTGGTATGGTTTTTAGTAATTCCTTAGCTATTTTCTTTGGTAAATTTATACAAAAGTTCTTGAATCCAAATTTAATGAGGACATTATCTAGTATTCTATTTATTATTTTCGGCTTAATTGGCCTTATTTGGTACTAAGTTCCGTGTTATAATTCAACACTAAATAATATATTAGACAATCAATATAAAAAGTTGCTATATAAATATTGACACATTCATATTTTTGTGCTATTATATTTATTGTTATTCAATGTATGGGTCAATAGCTCAGTTGGATAGAGCACACGCCTTCTAAGCGTGGGGTCGGGGGTTCGAATCCCTCTTGGCCCACCATAACTTAATATAAATAAAAATTGCCTTAGTTATAAAACTATTGGGCAATTTTTATTTTGGGCACTTTTAGTGATACCTGCTTTCAAAAAGCAATATTTAAAAATTATGCATTTTCTGGAGTTTTTATGCTATAATTATGATTTTTTAGTTGTATCAGCACTATGTTCAACATTTTTATAGTGCTTGGTATACTTATACATAGAATGCTTTGGAGGTGCAATATGGACGATCTTTCAAAATCCAATATAGATAAATTTTTTGGTATTATATTAAGAGATTTCCGTGTAAAAAACAAATTAACACAAGAACAATTATCTGAAAAACTAGGAATTTCTTTAAAATACATTTCCAGAATAGAAAATGGAAATAACGGAGTAAAAACCCAAACTCTTATAAACTACATGAATATTTTAGGAATAACGCCGGATATTATATATAAACCTTTTATAACAAATAAGGAAGTGTGTAAAAATATTGAAATTTCCGAGAAAATTAATTCTCTTTCTGAAGAAAAAAAACAGTTTTTAATTTCTATTATAGAACTATTAGAAACTCTAGATACAAAAAACGATACTAATATTTAGTATCGTTTTTGTTTTATTCTTTCCAGAAAGATTTATAAGTTCTATATGCAGAATAAATATCGTATTTGCTTGTTACTTCATATGGAGCATGCATTGACAAAACAGGTACTCCGCAATCAATAACGTCTGTTCCTTTGTTGGCTAGAATATACGCTATTGTTCCGCCCCCTCCAACATCAACTTTTCCTAATTCTGTTAATTGGTATCTAATATCATTTTTTTCTAATATATTTCTTATATAAGCAACATATTCTGCATTTGCATCTGAACCTCCTGCCTTTCCTCTTGCGCCAGTATATTTTACTAAGGCAATCCCTTTACCTAAAAATCCTGCATTTGATTTGTCAGATACAGATGCATATATTGGGTCATATGCTGCATCAACATCTGAAGATAGCATTTTAGAAAAGCAAAATACTTTATCCAATAAATTTGGTCTATTTACTCCCAATTTATTTAATATTTCAGATATAAAGAAATCGAACATATGTGATTCCATACCTGTATTTCCCATGCTTCCAATCTCTTCTTTATCTGATAAAATACATACAGCAGTTTTTTTCACTTTTTCTAATTCCATCATTGCCGCTAAAGATGTATACGCGCAAACTTTATCGTCTTGTCCATATGCAGCTACCATACTTTCGTCAAATCCCATACTTCTTGCTTTAAAACATGGAACTAATTCAATTTCTGCACTTGTTAAATCGGTTTCAATTATTCCATATTTTTTATTTAATATATCTAATATATTTAATTTAACTTTCTCTGAAACTTTTTCATCTTTAAATGGAATACTTCCTACCAATAAATTTAAATTCTCGCCTTCAATTCCAGTACTTAATGTTTTCTTCATTTGTTCTTGAGCTAAATGTGGCAATAAATCTGTTATTGTGAAAATAGGATCATTTTCATCTTCTCCAATATTTATTTCTATTTTATCTCCATTTGTTTTTACTATTACTCCATGCATACTTAGCGGGATTGTAGTCCACTGATACTTTTTAATTCCACCATAATAGTGAGTTTTTAAATATGCTAATCCTGTATCTTCATATAAAGGATTTGGCTTTAAGTCTAATCTTGGTGAATCAACATGTGAACCTATAATATTCATTCCATTTTCTATTGATTCTTCTCCAATAATAGCTAAATACATACTTTTTTCTCTGTTTATAAAATATATCTTATCTCCTGGACTTAAAGTTTCAAATTCCATTATATCTTTATATCCATTTTTATTAGCAAGACTTCTTGCCTGATTAATAAATTCTCTTTCTGTTTTAGCAACATTTAAAAAATCCATATAAGATTTAGATAATTCAAAAATCTCTTTATTTTGTTTTTCATCGGCTGTTTCCCATCCATCTTTCTTGCTATTAAACAGTTTTTTCTTTAACTCTTCTCCCATAATTTCCTCCTTATAATTTTTGTAAATTTTGAAATTTTTCTTATTTGTTTCCTATACTATATCACTATATATAATATTTTTCCAGCTTTTTTATTATTTATTCTTTAAACTGTATGTGTCAAGTAAATGTAGGCAATTTTTTTATCTTTTTTTTAAATCCTCAAA
>CAMJCT010000020.1 GCA_946404215.1 uncultured Clostridium sp.
TCACAATAAGGTATCAAAGTGCAACGATTGTATTTCAAAAAATAAAGGATAAAATCCTTAAATTTTAAAAGTTATGTTAACATTATTATTTTTCCCAATTTCAATTTTTTCAATTAATTTTTTCAGAATAGTATTATCAAAATTTTTACAATTTTCAAACTCAATAATTAACTTTTCAATATCATTTCGTAAATCATAAGTTTGCTTTGAATCCTCATATTTCTTTACTTTTTCTTTTAATTTAGTAACTTTTTCATTATAAGTATTATATTTCTCTTTAAATTCTTTTTCTGTGATTATTCCTTCTACTTTCTTTGAATATAATACTCTGAAATTTGCTTCAAGTCTTGATATTTCATTTTTTATCTTTTTTATTTCAGATAATTCTGTATTTTGTCTATCTTTTAAATCTTTAACATCTTTAGCATATTTATGTAATTGTAGATGTCTTAATCTTTGAGATAATTTTTTCAAAACAATTTCATTTAGATCTTTTTCCATTATTTTATTGAATACATTACATACTTCTTTATTTCTATTATGTTGTTCACAAACAAAATAACCTTTATCATTTTGTTTTCCCTTTACATTGCCATTTTTATCAATAATCATAGGATTAGGATTTTTATAAGTCATTTTTCTGCCACAGTGCATACAAAAAGGTAATTCTTTTAACAAATAGTAATAAGTTCTTTTTTCATTCTTTATTCTGCTCTTTTTAAGTTCTTGTACTCGTTTAAAATCCTCTTGTGAAATTATTGCTGGATGTGTATCTTCTATTATTTCATAATCTCCAAGTTTAGTTTTTTCTGTCTTTTTTAATCGCAGATTAGAAACATATTTATTTAGTACCATATTACCTGCATATATCGGAGATTGCAATATTCTATTTATCATTGAAGATGTCCATTCTTTGCCAGTATTTTTAAGTCCTAAATATTTTGCTGGAGTAACAATTTCTTTCTTGTTTAATTCTCTTGCAATTTCAATAGGCTTTTTTCTCTCTAAATAAGACATATAAATATATTTAATTACATCTTCTACTTCTTTATCTATAACAAGTTTATATCCATCGGTTTTGTCTTTTTTATAACCATAGGCTACACTACCCTCTATAAATTTTCCTTGTTCTTTAAAGTTCCTTTTAACTGCCTTTATTTTTTTTGAAATATCTTCAACATAGCATTGATTTACAATACCCCTTAATGCAACCACATCATCAATTTCATATCTTTCGCCTGTATCAATATATTCTGTTACTGAAATAAATCTAATATCATTATCTGGAAATAAAACATCTGTATAATATGATGTTAAATTCTTATCTCTAGTTAATCTACTTGTATCTTTAACAATTACCATATTTATTTCGTTTCTAACAATATCTCTAATCATTTTATCAAGCTCTGGTCTTGAATCTAATATTCCTGAATAACCATTATCAACATATTCTTTTATAATAGTATAGTTATGTTCTTTTGCATATTTTGTTGTAATCTCTCTTTGAAAATCTATACTATTATTTGTTTCACTATCTTCTTTTGAAAGTCTTAAATATATTCCTGCTTTATAATCTTTCATTATACATACTCCATAATATCATATTTATAATTTATATAGATATTGTCCTCATTGTCTATTTCAACACTTTCAATAACATCTGATAATTGTTCTTTGGTCCATTTCTTTACATCTGAAATATTTTTTGCTATTCTTTTAAATTCTAAATTTGAAATTTGAGATTTATTACTTATCTTATATTTTAAGTCATTAATCTTTTCTATCAATTTTTCTCTAGTTGCAGTTTGATTTTCATACATAGTTTTAAAATCATATTCTTGTATAATTCCACTTTTATAATCTTGATATAGTGATGATATAATTCTGTTTGTTTTGTCTAATTGTTTTTCATTTGTTTTTAATTCTTTTTCATATTGATTTGTATCTCTTTTTTTATAGTTATTTTTCATAATTTCTGATAAATCATCACAATTTACAATATTGTTTATTTTCTTATTTAAGTTACTAACAACAATTTGTGTTACAGACTGTAATTCAATACCTTTATATTTTCTTGAACAATATCCTTTCTTGTGTAAACTACTAGAACAATATAATCTCATAAAGGAAATAGTAGATCCATCTTTTCTGTATTTAACTTTTAATTGCATTGGCTCTCCACACTCTTTACAATATACAATACCATTTAATATCCATTTATGCGTGTGTGATTTAGCTCTTTGATTTAATGCTATTCTTTTTTGTGCTGTATCAAAAACTTCTTGTTCAATAATTGCTTTATGTGTGTTATGAGCAATTTTCCATTCAGATCGTGGTACTTGTTTCACCTTTTTAGATTTATAACTTAAGTTCATTACTTTTCCATATTCAGTATGACCTAAATAAATTTTATTCTTTAATATTTTAGATATAGTAGAATAAGTCCAACCATACTCTCCATTTTTGTTCTTTTCAAAGCCATTATAGCTTGGAGCATATATTTTATCATTTTGTAGCTTTCTAGCTATTTCTCCCATTGTCTTTCCTTTATTATACATTTGAAAGATTTTTTTTACTATTTTAGCTTCTTCTTCATTTACAACAAGTCTGTTTCTATCGTTTTCATCTTTAACATATCCGTATGGTGCTTTTGCAGCAACATATAATCCTTTTTCTTTTCTTGCCCATACTCCAGATTTTACTTTTCTTGAAATGTCTTTACTATACCAATCGTTTATTAGTGTTTTGAATTGAATCATATCATTATTAGAATTTTTTAAATATGTATCTACATTATCTAATATAGCAATATACCTAATTTCTCTTTCTAGAAAAAATATTTCTATATAGTAATTTGCTTCAAAGTTATTTCTGCTTAATCTTGATAAATCCTTTGTTATAACACAATTTACTTTTTTTCTTTCTATATCTTCTAACATTCTTTGAAAATTTGGTCTATCTGTATTAAGTCCTGTATATCCATCATCTATATAAAAATCATATAATTCAAATTCTTTTCCAAGTTTTTTGATTTTTTCTTCTATAATACTTTTTTGACTAACAATACTATCGCTAACTTCTTTATCACCATCTTCAACTGATAGTCTTAAATAAGCTGCAACTTTATATCCGTTTTTCACAATAAATACGCCTCCCATTCGTAAATATTGTCTAAATTGAAAAACAATGTTACTACCTCTGATATTATACATCATTTGTAGCAACATTGTCAGCTAGATTTCTTGCAAAATTTATAAATCTTCGGATTGCAATTCCTGTATTCCATATCTTGCTATCAATTTAATTAAATTATCTTTACTTAGCTTTTGTTTAGTAACTCTTGTAATAACATTGTAGTTTTTATTTTCTATTGTATAAATTTCTTGTTCTTCTATATTTTCCTCCATACTAAACCTCCATATTTAAAAATATGTAGTTATTTTCTATAAAATACTAAATACTTAATTTTTTTAAATATCTATGAGCAAGTCCAATAACTCCTTCTTTTCCATACATAGTTTGAAGCGAGTTTGCTTCTTTTAAAAAACTTTGCTCATCAATTTCAATATTTTTATTTTTAAGATTATGTATAGCAATTATAGAATATGCCATACTCTGATCCCAATTATATAATTCTCTTGCCATTATAAAACCTCCACTTTAATATATTTAGGTACATCTGCTGCTCTACCTAATTCTTCTCTAAATTCAAATCTTCTCTTTTTCTCATTGTAAGAATAAGCACTTTTATTCCAGTTTCTAAATGCCATATTAGTCATTTTTCTAGGTTGAGATAACTCGGCACTTGCTTGATTGTGCATATTTCTTAATATTAAGTCATCTGCATTATTCTTAAATTGAGCAATTTTTCTTTTAGTTTTGATATGTTCTTTTGTAGCTTCAATATGTTTCTTCTGATTTTTGCTTTTTCTTTTCTGTTTAATTTGAACATATCGCTTGTCTTTTTTTAATACTTGCGTTACTGCACTTTTTGAAATATCTAATTTTTTTGCAATATCTACTGGTCTTAAATTTTCAACAAAGTACATATTCAAAATTATTTCTTTACGATTTTTCATAAGTGCCTCACTTCCTTTACTTAACTTTTTGCTAACACTTTAAATGCTTGACAAAACTAATAAGAAGTGGGCTTCTTATTTTATATATAAGGCTATATAGATTAGGTATTAAGCCAATTCTAATTAGCATTGAATGAGATTTATTATTAACAAATTTCATAAACTCATTTCCTCCCTTCTATATACAATCCCACTTCTCATTAAAAACCGAAGCTGTTTTTATAAATTTTTTAAATTTTTTTTGATTTGCTTTTTAGCTTTATTGACACTATCCCTTACTGCATCTGGTGTAGAGCCTTCTTCTAATGCTATAACAACTAAAGGAATATCTTGAAATTTATTTTTATAAAATCTTTCATTTTGTTTTTTAGAAAGTGTTTTATTTAAAAAATCCTTTACTCTCTTTTCTTCTATTCCAATTAGAATTTCATTTTCAATATTGCTACTACTTGCAAGATTATTTATATCTTCTTGCTTAAAAAAACGATCTAAATGCCTCTCTCGTTCGTGCCTCCTCTTGTTACTTTCATAATTTTGTGATTTTAGTAAACAATAATATACATCCTTATTTACTGCTTGAAGTACATAAGTTTCTGGAGTTTTAAAAAAGCCTACTGTATAAGTTGCAAAAACTTTAATCATAGTTTCTTTAGTATTATTTATCTTTTTTCGCAGATCAATATATTCCCTTTTGGTAATTTCAACACAATCTTCAAACTGTGTTCCTATCGCAAATTGCATATAATATTTAACATAGAAATCATATCTATTTATCTCATCATAATTTTTAATATTTTCTTTCATTATTAACCTCCAACAATCGAATTTCTTTGAAATTTCGGTTGTATAGAGGTGGCGACTTATTTCTTATAATAGAGATACACTCAACAAAAAAATCACTTGCATTAAGGCAAAATATCCCTAAAGAAGTGATTTTCGTATATTCAATTAGGTTAACTCCAGACAATGATTGAATCATCTAATACATCTCCAATTTTGCAATTCATTTTCTTTGTCTGGAGTATCCGTGAAATAATTTTTCTATTGTTTGGAGTTTTTTCTCTCAACTCACGGACACTATACTCTGGATTTTATGCTTTTGATTAAAATGTGGATATAAAAAGCATTTTGTGTAGAAAAAAAGGAAATTGTGGATAAAAAAAGAGCCAATAAATGCTTAAATTTATTGACTTTATATACATTATTTGATAAATTGTAAGAAATACAGAACGGAAGGAGGATTTTTTGATGAATAAAGCAGAATTAGTAGATTCAATCGCCAAAAAGACTGGATTAACAAAAAAAGATTCAGAAGCAGCTTTAAATGCTTTCGTAGAATCAGTTACAGAAAGCCTAAAGAAAGATGATAAAGTACAACTTGTTGGATTTGGATCTTTTGAAGTTAGAAAAAGAGCAGCAAGAAAAGGAAGAAATCCACAAACTAAAGAAGAAATAAAAATACCTGCATCAAAAGCTCCAGTATTCAAAGCTGGTAAAGCTTTAAAAACAGCAGTTAATTAAGAGATAGAAAAAGTCCTAATTTGATTTAATCAAACTAGGACTTTTTATTAAATATAATCATTTATTATCACTTATCATATTCTTTTTAAATATTAAAACTGAAACTATTAAAATTACAATAGTATATATACAAAATATTACTATATTTCTTATTGATATAGTTTCTAAATTATTATTCATTATTCCTTTTATTATAGTTACACAAGATTCAAAAGGCAGATATTCACAAATTTTTGCAAATATTTCTCCTAATGATTCTCTTGGAAAGTACATTCCACTTGTAAAACACACAAGTTGAACAATAATACTTGATATTCCAGAAGATGCTTTTTCAGAAAATATACTCCCTATTATTATACCTATTACTATAAATAAAATTGCTACAATTATTGATATAAGTATTGCAAAAATAATATTTATACTAAATTTTAGTCCTAATATAATCGCAAGTAAAAAGAATAATATGTTTTGTATTAGTATAATAGGAATAATTGCTAACATATATCCTAATATGTATTCTATTGGTTTCATAGGGCTTATACCTAGCCTAACAAGTAAAGATGTAGTTCTATCTTTACTAATCAGCATTGCTGTAAATAATGTAATAAATGAAAATCCAAATACTATAATTCCAGATGTAAAGTTTTCTATTTTATAACTATCATTTGGAATATTAAATTGTTGAAATATAAATAGTAAAAACAAAGGCAATAGTATAGCAAAAATTATACTTAATGGATCTCTTATTATTTCTTTAAAGTTTCTTTTTGCAAAATTTAATGTTCTCATTATAGTTCACCTCCTGTTGCAATTTTCACAAAAGCATCTTCAAAATTTTTAGTTCCTGCTTTTTTCGTTAGTTCTTCAACAGTTCCTACATCTATTAATTTTCCTTTAGCCATTATTCCAATTCTATCTGATAAACTTTCTGCTTCCTCCATATAATGAGTTGTTAAAATTATTGTAATTCTTCCTTTTAGTTTTTCTATAACTGCCCATAATTCTTTTCTTGCAATAACATCTAATCCAAGTGTTGGCTCATCCAGAAATAATATTTTAGGGTTATTTATTAAAGATATAGCAATAGATACTTTTCTTTGCCATCCTCCAGATAATGTTTTTGCTTTTTGATTTAATACTTCATCTAATTTAAATGTTTTTATCAATTCATTTATTTTTTCTTCTTTATTTGAAATTTGATATACTCCTGCCATAAATTCTAAATTTTCTTTTACAGAAAGATTTGGAGCAATAGCTGTTTCCTGTGGAGATACATTTAGGATTTCTTTGATTTTTTGTCTATCTTTTATAATGTCTAATCCATTTATTTTTATTTCTCCATCAGTTGGTAAAATCAATGTTGAAAGCATTTTTATTGTTGTTGTTTTTCCTGCACCATTAGTTCCTAATAATGCAAATAATTCGCCCTCATCTATTTTCAAATCAACACTATTTACAGCTATTTTTTCTTTAAATTTTTTAGTTAATTTTTTCGTTTCAATCGCTAACATTTTTATTTTCCTCCTTTAGGTAAAATCTTATCTGTTAAGTCCTCAATTACATCTGCTTTTACAAGTGCAATTCCTCTTTCCTTATCACATAATACTATAATAGAATCTCCAGGTTTGATTCCAAACATATCTCTTGCTTCTTTTGGAATTACAATTTGTCCTTTTTCTCCCACTTTACTTATTCCAACAAATTTATCCTTTTCCATTTTGTCCTCCTTAAATTATACTTGTTATACTTTTCATACTTATTATACTTTGTAACAATAAAAAAAGCAATAGAATCTATTAAATTTCTATTACTTTTTTGTTCTGAATATCAAAATGTTCTGCACATCTACTTGTTTACAATACCAAAATCTTCCGAACATTTAGTGTTTTATATCTAAAGCATTTTTAGGACAATTCCTAATACAATTACCACATAAAATACATTCTGTTCCGTATTTTCTTTTTCTTGAATCATCTAACATATCAACATTCATCGGACAACTATTTACACATTTTTTACAATTAATACATTTGCTTTTATCACATTTTACTCTTAAATATGAAAAATAGCTTGTAGGCTTTAAAAACACCGTTATAGGGCATATATATTTACAAAATGCTCTATTATCTTTAAATATAAATGCTAATAAGATTCCTAAAATGTAATATGTTATATTTCCTATTAAGAATGACCAAAACATTATATTCTCTATATTTTCAACTTTAAAAATAAACAAAGCTGATACAAATGTTAATGATAATAAAAATACAATATATCTAATCCAGCCTAATTTCTTTCTATCAGATTTTGGCGTCTTGTAAGGTAGTAAATCTAATATCATGCCTGTCCAACAAGCATATCCACACCAGCCTCTTCCGAAGAATAGAGGTCCAGCAATTTTAGCTACAAAATAGTGTATTGTTGCTGCTTCAAATACACCTAAGAATAGATAATACCAAAATCCCTCAATCTGCATGTTTTCTCTACAAATAACACCTAAATATATAAGCATATATAGTCCAACACCAAATTGTACAAAGTTTCTAGCATACTTTACTTTATGTGACATTAGATAAACTCCAATTGAAACACATAAACCTATATAATTAAAATTCAATAAATAAAATAAATTTTTGGTTGATAAAAATAGAGATACTGCAACTGTTTCAAATATTAACATCATTATTATAACTATTTTATTTTCTTTAATCCATTTAAACATATTTATTATTCCACCTATTATTTATAATTTTTTAATTTAAGTTGTTTACAAACTTGTTCGGAATACAAAAATCTTCCGAACAAGTTAGATAAATAATAACCATATTAATTTTGATATTAGATGAGCTCCAAAATGTGCCAACATTGAATATCCTATTCCATATTTTCTATATAACCATCCAAATGATAATCCAAATAATACATTCATCAATAAACACCTAAATAATAATAATCCATCAATATATCCAAAAGTTTGAATAGTTGCCGGTATATGCAATAATGCAAATGATAATGCAGATATTACATTTGCAATAATAAATACTTTTATTGGTATTTCCTTTTCTTTTCTATAAAATATTTTAGATATAATCCAAGATAATAATGACATTAAAAATAACCTTAATAATATTTCTTCACATACTGCTCCATAAGTTAATGAGGAAATAATATATTCTAAAGATGGTTTATTATCATAACTATGTAATACTGGATTAATAAAATTTCCAAACACATATCTATCAAATACGCTCATTAATAAACCACCAACAATAGAAATAGTTATAACTCCTATTATTGCATTTTTATTTTTTTCTATTTTTTTCCATAAACCTATCTTGTTTGATAAAACTAAACCAATTGCACCTAATATAACGGCATATAAAGTTACTTGAATAACTGATACAACAATAACTATTTCTTTTGAACCAGCTTGTTTTATTACATCATCAATCATTTTTTGATCTAATAAATTTATTGAATATATAGTAGTAAAATATCCTCCAATAATACACATTAAAATCATGAATATACAGAATTTCCAATTTTGTTTAATATATTTCATCATAAACTCCTCCTATTCTTTGGTAATTACTTTTTTTTGCCAACTTCTTTGATTGCATTTAGGACATTTCATATATCTTGTTCTATTCATGTGCATAGCCCACAATACACTTGAATATGTTGGAATATATTTATGATGACATTTTTGACATTCATAATATCCTGCTGTTTGTTCAATTCTTATTGCAAATAACATTCCAATTATAAATGGTATTAAGCCAGTTATAATAAGTATTATTCTTAACCAGTCAGTCATTTCCACAAATGAAGCAATAAATATTAATATAAATAATACTAAACTTACCAATACCCCTATAACAATTTCCATTGTTAATAATCTTTTATCTGATAATTCCTTCTGTTTTATCATTTCAATTAAATTTTGCTCAATTCTTTCATTATAATTATTCATTTCTAAAACCTCCCCACTTAATAATTCATTTACACTTATTTTAAGTTCACTACATAGCTCTAACATTATTGATGAATCAGGCATTGCTTTTCCATTTTCCCATTTAGATATAGCTCTATCAGTTATATTTAATTTTTCTGCAAGTTGCATTTGAGTTAAATTATTGTTCTTTCTGCATTCAGCTATAAATTTTCCAATTTTAATCTGATCCATATCTCTTTACCTCCTTCAAATTAAGTGTAAAATATTATTATTAAAAAGTACACATACCATTGGTTGAGTGGGGTGTTTTTTATATCAACTAATGGTTGAATAATTATATTTTGCCTAAAAAATTATTATTTTTCTTTATTTAGCTTGTTAACAATATTACTTATTTTGTTAACATCTCAATGAATTGTAATTTGTGTTTCTAATACTTGTTTACAATACCAAAATTTTGTGAACATCTTATAATTCTTTTATAACTTTACAAGGATTTCCTACTGCTACTACATTTGATGGAATATCTTTAGTAACAATACTTCCTGCTCCAATAACAACATTATTTCCTATTGTAACACCTGGCAATACTACAACATTACCACCAATCCATACATTATTACCTACTTTTATAGGTTTAGCATATTCTAAACCTTGATTTCTTGTTTCATAATCTAAAGGATGTCCTGCTGTATAAAAACTACAATTAGGTGCAATAAAAACATTGTCGCCAAACTCTACTTTTGCACCATCCAATATAATACAATTATGATTCATATAAAAATTTTCTCCAACAGAAATATTATAGCCATAATCACACCAAAAGTATTGCTCTACTATAATTTGTTTTCCTGTTTTAGCAAATAAACTTTTAATAATTTTATCCTTTCCCTCTATATCAGATGGTTTTAAATTATTGTATTCATAGCAAATATCTTTTGCTCTGTATCTATCATTTATCAATTCTTTATCATAGTTAGCATCATATAATTCTCCTGCTAACATTTTATCTTTTTCAGACATACTTACCTCCAACATATATACATTAAGTTGTTAACAATATTACTTAAGATGTTAACAACACCAAAATTTTGTTATAATTCAAAATCAATTTCATACTTATCATCAACTAAAATATATCTTTGATTATACTTTTTACACATTTCTAAATTAGCATTATTCTCTTTTATTAGTTCTGCTTGTGATATATCCTCAAATTTTCTGTTTTCTATTGTATTACTATATATTTCAATATCAGAAAAATGTGTTCTAATATAGTTTTCTGTCATTATTAAACAAACATATTGTATTTTCTCTAAATACTCATTTTCAAAAGATTCTTTCCAATTAAAAGGAATGTAACATCCTTCAATAATAATATTTTGATTGTTTTCTATATTTGTTTTTATAATTTCTTTAACTATATTCCATAAATAATCTGTTAGTTTATCATCATCTTCTACTGTCAATTCAGTATTTCCACTTCTTATTAGTCCCATCTTTAAATGGTCTATTGATAAATATGGATATTTATATTTTTCTAATAGTTTTTGTGCTAATAAAGTTTTGCCTGTATGTGAACTTCCAGCTATTAAAATAACCATAACTTCCTCCCATAGAAATTACTATT
>CAMJCT010000021.1 GCA_946404215.1 uncultured Clostridium sp.
TATATTTCTTTTTAACTATTGTTTGGATATTTAGAGCATGTTTAGCAACATTTATTGAACCTTGGCCATTAGAACCTGTGGCTTGGGCAGCAATATTACAACTAATATTATCTGATTTATTAGCATTTATGATGATAATTATGAGTTTTATATTTTATAAGAACATAAAAAAGAGTAAATAGACAAATTACAATTAATGTGTGAAAAGAATAGTAATTTATATAGGAGGATGAATTGATGAAGAATAAAGGAATTATAATTGGCTTAATAATTGGAATCGTAATGGCAATTTTATGGAGTATAGTTTTTGTTAATGTACTAAATAGTATGGCTGGAATTGGTATAGGTATATGTTTTGGTATAAGCTTTGTTCCAGCTTTTAGCTTAATTTTCTCAAAAAGAGATGATGAAAAGCAAAAATAAAAATTACAATAAGTATGTGAGATTAATAGTAATTTGAAAGTGAGTTAAATATATGAAAAAGAAAGAATTAACAACTAAACAAAAAAATGCAGATAAAGATCTTAATATTATTATTTTGTTTACTTTAATACCATTAATCATTTATTTGTTTTTTGGGAATAGTATAATGAATTTTGCTAAAACAAGTGATATAAATATATGGTTGAGATTTATTCCAATTATATTAATACAGTTCGGTTTAGCGGGTTTAGGAAGTTTTAGTGCAGTTTGTTATCGAAAAGAGAAATTGAAAGAATATGGATTAGTAAAAAAAAATTTATTTAAAACTATTATATTATCATTGATTGTATGTATTCCTTCTCTAATCTTTTTGTTAGTCAATAATGAAATAAAATCATATTTTCCATTAAAAGGGTGTTTCTTTACAGAAATGTTTTTAAATGCACAGTGTCCGACAAATTTATTAGGGTATTTATTGATTGTTTTGGTTTGGGGATTTTTTGAAGGGTTTAATTATGTTGTGATTTCAAAAAAAATAAATGATAGATACATAAGTGGAAACAAATGGATAAATTATGGTGCTATTGTATGTGGAATAATTTGCATTTTAATTCATGGAATGATTGGTTTTGATTTATATACAATTTTTGAGGCAATAACAACTTTTATAATAATATATGGTATGTTAATTATTAAAGAACATACAAATAATGCTTGGGGTTGTATATTGATATTTTTATTATTTTGGAATGCTATATAATTATACAACTTACAATTTATATAGATAATCAATATAATTTATAAAAAGAAAAAAAGCTTCATTAATTCTAGACCTCGAATAAATCGAGACCGTTAAAATGAATTAATGAAGCATTTTTTGTTCAAATTGACTGGATCTATGTCAAAAGCATTGGAAATTACGAAAGAATATTAATTATGGACAATACAGAAATGAAATTATAAATAATACTATTAACCTAATTGACTCCATAAATTTATAACAATGGAGCTAATTAGGTTAATTTTTTAAATTATATTAACGAATTTATATTTACGAAAAAAGTTGAAAAGGCAAAAAAATTCGTAAGAAAAATAGCAAAACTATTAATTATTTGTACGAATTTCTTTGCAAATGCATAAAATTTCGTACAAATAAAATTTAAAAATCTATTTTTTCTAATAAATATCAAATTTTTTGAAAAAATAATAAAAGAATTTATAAGAGCATATTTACATTTGTGCGTAAATATGTTAAAATGTAAGCAAAAGTGTAAAGGAGAATATCATGGAAGAGAAATTAAAAAAATTCTTAAAAGAACATAATGGTTATATTTCTTCAAAGGAATTTGAACAAATAGGTATTTCTAGAGTTTTAATACCTAATTTTGTTGAAAAAGAAATAATTCGTAAAGTTTCTTATGGGTTATATATTGATAATAACCTTATAGAAGATGAATATTATATTTTGCAAAAAAGAATTTCAAATATTGTTTTTTCTTATAATACAGCCTGCTACCTTTTAGAGTTTAGTGATCGATCTCCATACAAGTTAGATGTAACAACAATAACTGGGAAACATATTAATGATGACTTAAATGTTCACTATGTAGCAAAAGATAAATATAATTTAGGTATAACTGAAATTCAAAGTCCTTATGGAAATCCTATAAAGGTCTATAATGCAGAGCGTTGCATATGTGACTTACTAAAAAATCCAAATTCAGTGGATATAGAGTTATATAACAAAATTATTAATAATTATTTTAAAGAAAAAAATAAAGATTTAAGTTTATTAGAAGAGTATGCTAAAATCTTTAATATTCATAAAAAATTTAATCATATTATGGAGGTTTTAATTTAATGAATTATAAAGAACTAAATGATAAAGCAAGAGAAATAGAAAAAAATACAGGGTTACAACATCTTGAAATTTATCAAAGATTTATGTTTGAAAGAATATTAGAGAGAATATCCAAGTCAAACTATAACGAAAATTTTATTTTAAAAGGTGGATTATTGTTATCTGCTATGTTTGGAATAAATAATCGTAGTACAAGAGATATGGATATTTCAATTAAAGGAATTGATGTTTCAAAAGAAAAAATGTTAGATATTCTTAATCAAATATTGTCTATAGATTTAAATGATGGTGTAAAATTTGAAGTTGTTAAAATCACTGATATAAGAGAAGATGATGAATACGGAGGAAACAAATACCATTTAGTAGGAAAGTTAGAAAATCTTAAAGTAAATTTAGAGATAGATATATCAACTGGAGATGAGATTACACCAAGACAATTAAAATATGCATACTCTTCTATATTTGAAGATAAAAACATTCTTATTGATTCATATAATATTGAAACTATATTATCAGAAAAAATAGAAACCATTTTAAGAAGAGGAAAATACAATGCAAGAATGAAAGACTATTATGATGTATATTCATTTTTAACAAAATTAAAAAATGAAATAAATATGGAAACTTTCAAAAATGCATTTAATAATACAATAAATCAAAGAGAATCTTCTAAATATCTAAATGATTATAAACAAATATTGGAAGAAATAGCAGAAGATAAAAGGATGAATACATATTGGAATAATTACAAAGATAAAAATAAATATGCAAAAGATATAGAACTTAATGAAATTATAAAATTAACAAAAGATTTTATTAGAGATTATAATGTGAATTAGGAGAAATAAAATGTTATTTAATAAAAAGTTTAAAGATATAAATATAGAAGATATTAACTCTCTTGTTGAAAATTCAGTTTGCGAAAATAAATCTTTAGAATACAAAAGAGAATTAAATATCGGTACAGATGCAGAAAAGAAAGAATTTTTAGCTGATGTATCTTCTTTTGCAAATTCAACAGGAGGTGACATAGTTTTTGGAGTAGAAGAAGATGGTGAAGAAAAAATACCAACTAAAGTATGTGGAATTACATATGAAAATGAAGATAAATTAATTAGAAAACTAGAAGATTTTATCAGGCAGTCAATTCAACCTATAATTCTTGATATAGAATATAAAGTAATAGAAATAAAGGAAAATACATGTGTTTTAATTATAAGAATTCCTCAAAGCTTAATTGCACCACATAGAGTAGAGTATAAAGGAACTGATAAATTTTATACCAGAAACAATAAAGGTAAATATGCAATGGATGTTAATGAATTAAGAATTGCATTTAATTCAGGATTGAATTTAGAAAAAAGAATTGAAGATTTTAAAATGAATAGATATTATGAACTTATCTCTAATCAAAATAATAAACTTGTTGATGAATTACCAATATTTGTTATTCATTATATTCCTATATCTTCAATGAATGAATTAAAGAATCACATATCGTTAAAAACAATTAAAAATGAAATGATTAATTGTAACTCTCAAGCTTTGGGATATGGCTATAATAAAGAATATACTATAGATGGAGTTATAATAGCACATAAAGATTCCTATAATAGCTCTATAGCCAAGTATTATAATAATGGAATAATAGAAAAAGCAACTACTAATTTTTTTAAAAAGCAATATAAAATAACAAACATTTCACCTAGTATAGTTATAGATCTTGTAAATGGATATAAGATATTAAATAATGTGATAGAAGATTTTATAGAGGTAAAGAATTATTATGAAAAAATTGGAATTAGTTCGCCTATAGTAATAAGTTGCTCAATATTAAAAGCATCAGGTTATACGATTCCAAATGGAAGTTTTTATGATATTTTAAATAAAATAGATAGAGAAATATTGTGTATGAATAATGTATATGTAGAAGACTTTAGTCAGAAAGCTGAGAACATTTTAAAACCAATATTTGATAGTATTTGGAATGCATGTGGCTATGAAAGATGTATTGCATATGATGAAAATGGTAATTATATAGGATTAAATTATTAATATAAAGGAGTAGATTTTATGTCTGAAAAGGAACAAAAACAAGCAGCAAAACAATTTGCAGAGTTTTGGAAAGATAAAGGTTATGAAAAAGGTCAATCTCAAACATTTTGGCTACAATTATTAAGTCAAGTATACGGAATAGAAAGACCTGAACAATTTATAGAATTTGAAGACCAAGTTCATATAGATAAAAATACTGGATTTATAGACGGATATATTCCTACAACAAAAGTATTAATAGAACAAAAAAGCATAGATAAAGATTTAAGAAAAGGAATAAGACAATCAGATGGTTCACTTTTAAATCCTTTTCAACAAGCTAAAAAATACATAGCAGAATTGCCATTATCAAAACATCCTAAATGGGTAATAACTTGTAATTTTAAATCTTTCTTAATATACAATATGGAAAATCCAAATGGAGAGCCTGAAGAAATATTTTTAAAAGATTTAGAAAAAGAATATTATAGATTACAATTTATCGTTGATAAGGAAAATGAAAACTTAAAGAAAGAAATGGAAATATCTATTCAAGCAGGAGAATTAGTTGGAAAAATATATGATGAAATATTGCCATTATACAAAAATCCTGAAAATGTAGAATCTCTAAAAAGCTTAAATATGCTTTGCGTAAGATTAGTATTTTGTTTATATGCAGAAGATGCTGGACTATTTGGAAAACATCAGATGTTTCATGACTATTTAAAAAAGTTTGAAACAAAAGATCTAAGAAGAGCTTTAATAGATTTATTTAAAGTGCTAGACCAAAAACCTGAAGAAAGAGATCCATATTTAGATGAAGAATTAGCAAGTTTTCCTTATGTTAATGGTGGATTATTTGCAGATGAAGATATTGAAATTCCTAACTTAAATGATAAAGTAAAAGAATTATTACTAACTAAAGCAAGTGAAGATTTCGATTGGAGTGATATTAGTCCTACAATATTTGGAGCTGTTTTTGAAAGTACATTAAATCCAGAAACAAGAAGAAGTGGAGGAATGCATTATACTTCTATTGAAAACATACATAAAGTAATTGATCCATTATTCTTAAATGATTTAAAAGCTGAATTAAATGAAATATTATCTATAAAGGTTTTAAAAACTAAAAAAGAAAAAGTATATGCTTTTCAAGAAAAAATATCAAAATTAAAATTCCTTGATCCAGCATGTGGTTCTGGTAATTTCTTAACTGAAACATATTTGTCTTTAAGAAGATTAGAAAATAAAGGATTAGATGCTTTGCAAGGTGGACAAATTGGCTTTGGAGATGCAAATGTTAATCCAATAAAAGTTTCGATAGGTCAATTTTATGGAATAGAAATAAATGACTTTGCAGTAACAGTCGCAAAAACTGCATTATGGATTGCAGAAAGTCAAATGATGCACGAAACAGAAGAAATATTACATATGAATTTAGATTTTTTACCTTTAAAGAGTTATACAAATATTATCGAAGGCAATGCTTTGAGAATTGACTGGAATGATGTTGTTGATAAGAATGAATTGAATTATATAATGGGAAATCCACCGTTTGTTGGGTTTACATATATGTCAAAAGAACAGAAAAATGATGTTGAAAATTGTTTCCCTGGCATAAAGAATATTGATTATGTTGCATGTTGGTATAAAAAAGCTTCTGATTATATAAAAGCTTCTATAATTGAATGTGGATTTGTTTCAACTAATAGTATAACACAGGGAGAAACTGTAGCTAGAATTTGGGATAAACTAAATATTAAAATAAACTATGCATATAAAACTTTTATATGGAATAGTGAAGCTAGTTTAAAGGCTCATGTTCATTGCGTAATTATAGGTTTTTCAATGAATGATAAAAAAGAAAAATATCTGTTTGATGGTGATAAAAAGTTAAAAGTAAATAATATAAACTATTATTTATGCGATGCCCCTAATATTATTGTTGAAAGTAGAAATACACCTTTATGTGATGTTTCAAAAATGGTATATGGAAATAAACCAGCAGACGGTGGAAATTTAATAATTGAAGAAAGAGAGTATCACCAGGTTTGTGATAAATTTCCAGGGATAAGTCAATATATAAAACCATTGCTAGGTGCTGTTGAGTTTTTACATAACAAAAAGAGATATTGTTTGTGGTTAGAAGGTGCTTCTCCAAGTGAATTAAAAAAGTATCCGTTTATTATTGAAAGGGTTAAATTATGTAAGGAAATGAGAGAAAATAGTATTGCTGCAGGAATAAGAAAATTTGCGAATACACCTACACTATTTGCTCAAATAACCCAGCCTGTTGGAAAGCCATATATAATTATTCCAAGAGTATCATCAGAAAGAAGAAGATATGTTCCTATGGCATTTATGAATGGAACAACGATAGTTACAGATGCTGTTCAAATAATACCAAATGCTAATATATTTGAGTTCGGAATATTAGAATCTAATGTTCACATGGCATGGATGAGGGTGATTGCAGGAAGATTAAAAAGTGATTATAGATATTCAAAAGACATAGTTTATAATAATTTTCCATGGTGTAATCCTACAAAAGAGCAAAAAGAAAAAATAGAAAAAACAGCTCAAATGATATTAGATGCAAGAGAAAAATATCTTAATAGTTCATTAGCTGATTTATATGATGAATTGACTATGCCACCAGAATTAAGAAAAGCACATCAGGAAAATGATAAAGCAGTTATGGAAGCCTATGGTTTCGATTGGAGAAGTATGACTGAGTCGGATTGTGTTGCTGAGTTAATGAAAATGTATCAAAAATTAATTAATAAATAAAATTTACAAAAGCAAAGTAATTATTTTTTTAATTAGTTTGCTTTTTTAGAGTTAATATAATTTTATATTTATGTAAGATTTTATATAAGGAGGCATACTATGAAAAAGTATGAATTAGATGCAAATGAAATAAATATTCATAATTCATTAATAAATGATATGTTAGGAAATCAAGAATACTTAAGTAGTATTATCAGATTAATATCTAATATAGATGACAATGAAGTTATATGTGTAGATGGAGATTGGGGAGTTGGGAAAACATTTTTTGTTAAACAGTTAATATATTTAATTAGGCATTATAAAGAAGGAATAAATCAATCGCAATTTAAATTGATTGAAGCTGAAAAAGAGAAACTAATCAATATATGCGATAACAATTTGGTTTTTTACTATAATGCATGGGAAAATGATGATCATAATAATCCATTTGAATCTATTATTTATAATATATTAAATGATTATCCTCAATATAAAGACGAAATAACAAATAGATTTGATAAAGAAGAGTTTTTTAAGGAGTTCTTAAATATATTAACAAAAATTTTATCAAATAAGTTTTTAAATACAGATTTAAGTGCTGAAAATTTTGAAAAGATCAAATCTTTTAAAGATCTATCAAATGAAATAAATACATGTGAAGAAAAAAAGAAATTATTTGAAACTTTAATTAACAGAATATTAAATAATAAAAGAATGATATTAGTTATAGATGAATTAGATAGATGTAATCCTAACTTTGCAACAAAATTATTAGAGGTTGTTAAACATTTCTATAATTTGAAGAATATAACAACTATAATAGTTTCTAATAATAAAGAATTGCAAAGTACGGTAAAGCAACAATATGGTCAAGAATTTAACGCATATAGTTATTTAAATAGATTTTATGATTATATTATAACTATTGATAATAATAGAAGTGTTAATTATTCAAAAAAATATTTAAAATTTAAAACAGAAACATTTTTGCCTCATGATGTGTTCTATGCAATGATAGATAAGTATAAATTCACATTAAGGGATTGCAATAGATATAGAGTATTATATGATACAGCTGTAGAGTACATAGAAAGTACAAATAGGACAGATTTTTGTTTAGATAAAAAAGAAAACACCTGTATTCATGCTATAATACTTCCAATAATATTTGCATTTAAGATTAAAGACATTGATGCATATAATCAATGTTTAAATGGACAAACAAAGAAATTACAAGAAGCTATTGATTATTTAAATAAATATTTTATAAAGAATAAACATGGAAGATGGCTAATTGATTTTATAAATATAGACAAAAAATACGAAGAAATAACAGATGAAGAAATTGTAGAAAGCATTTCCAATGTATTTAAAGATTTTTATAATTTAAAAGGAATGAATAAATGGTTCTTAAGTGCAATAAAAATAAGTTTATAAATGATTGATACTAGATTGTTATTTCAAATAAAAAATAAATAAATACAATCCATTGAAAATTTTTGCTTTTTTTGTCCAAAATTTTCAATGGACATAAAATAGAAGAAATACCAGAAGAAAAATCCTCTGGTTTTTTTCACTACTTATCAAAACACTTCACAATAAGTTGCACTCCATCACAAAATCCATTTCTATAATACTTCTCATTCCAATAAGAAATATAATCCATCAAATTATCATCAAGTTGATTAAACTGTTTTTGAATAAAATTTCTATTCTGTTTTGGAACACTATTCAAAATTTTTTCACAAATCTCATCAAATTCAATAGTATGTTTTTTATCCTCTTTTGTAGTATAGGCTAATACAGTTTGGTCTCTAAATTCCAACCAATCTTTCAACATATCATCATTTACTTCTCTAAAATTATTCATATCTAAACCTCCAATTAAAAATTTTTTTATAGGGTTTGGGATATAATCCCATTGCATAGAATTTGAGGTGGACAAAATCTGCAGTCCCCAAATTCAGTGCTTGCTTATACAAAGAAAATCCATTTTTTATTAACAATATATAATCTCATTTAGTACAATTTCTTCTGCTCTATTTTTAATATTATTCATTTTTTGTGTCCAAGATAGAGGTTCTTTTCCATCAGGATATACGCTCACATTTTCCTTTTTAGCTAGTTGATCAATTATAATATTAACTCTTTCATTTGCTTCTTTATCTACTTCAATTAGATGTTTATCAAGTTCATTTTTAAGACTTAATTCACAATATAATCCTCTCTTATGATTCTTTAAAAAGCCTAATCTTAAGTATCCATATTTACCAATTTGATAATGATGTCTATCTTTTTTTATAACTAAATCAGGGATTAAATAATCACCTTCTTGATGATAAGTTATTTTAAAATTTGAATTCTTCATAAATTTTCACATACCTTTCTTTTAATATTTATTTGCATACATACTATCCCAATCATAACCAGACCAATCTCGTTGCTCGAAATTTGCAGAAGATTTTTTCTTATTCTCATAATTTAATATA
>CAMJCT010000022.1 GCA_946404215.1 uncultured Clostridium sp.
ACAGACAATGGTCTAGGAGTTAAATATTGGAAAATATCTAATAAAGCAAAAGATTGGAAAGATGGATGGAAAAGTTATGATAAAAATTATTCATCAAAGAATGGTCAAGCTACAATTAATGTTAAAGATAATGATGGACCTTGGTACATATATGTTAAAGATGCAGCAGGAAATGCAAGAAGTTACAAACTAACAGCTAAAAATACATTAAATCTAAAGGCTACTATAGATGGAGATTGGAATAAGAAAACAATAAAGTGGACTGTAACAGATGCTAATGGAATAAAGTATTGGAAGGTTTCACAAGAAGATGAGTGGTATAAAAACTATACTAAATATGACCAAGTAAAAACAAGCCAGAGTCAAAAAACAAAAGAAATAAACAAATCAGGTACATGGTATATATATGTTAAAGACATATTTGGTAATGCAAAGCGTGTTGTGTTTAAAAATGTACAAATAGATAGTAAAGATCCAATACTAGAAAATATAAGTGTACAAGTTAAAGAAAACGGAAAATATGCTGAGCTTACATTTAAAGCAAAAGACGAGTGCTCAGGACTTAAATATTGGAGCTTAACAAATTATGATCCAAGTTCATCAGCTAGTGAAAGTGCAACATTTAGTGGGAATTCAGATAATGGAAGTGCAGCTGGAATGGGGCAAAGCCTTGATCCAGCAAAGTTAAAAGATTTAAAATATTCACAAGTATTAAATGGAAAAAAAGAAAGAGAAATAACATATAAAATTAATCAAGCCGGAAAATATTGGTTAACAGTAGAAGATAAAGCCGGACACATTACAACCAAAACAATTACAGTAAGTAATATAGACAATGTAAAACCTTATGTAACAAAAATAGCAAAAGAAAGCACTACAGGAATAACTTTAAATGGAATAAATTATTTAAAGAAAGGTTCTATAGTATATTTTAAAGCATCATTTAGTGAAAAAGTAACAATAGATAATAGTAAATTAAAAATAGAAGGTGCAAATTGTCAAATCTTCTGTGAACCGTCTAATTCATATTATTTGATGTATGTAATAGGTGGAAGTGAAGACGGAGAAGCAAAAATTATAATGGAAGAAGGTTTCTTGACAGATGCAGCTGGAAACAAATCTGCAAAAAAGGTTTGGGATAAAGCAAAAATATTTGTAGATAATTCCGCGCCAGTAGCAAATGTAGTACCTGAAAAAGGAAATTATAGAAAACTTGTTGCAAATATAAAAGATAACTCAGGAATAGCAGAATATCAATGGAGTGTATTCGATGAGAATAGCCCAGAATTAACTATTGGAAATCCAAAAGAGTATAAATTTAAGAACAAAGACATCAAAACAGAATTGAATGCCAGTGTTAAATTTGAACCAAAACAGGGAAGAAAAGTATTACTAGTTGTTAAGGATATAGAAGGAAACGAAAGAGTTTACACATTTACACCACAGGAAGACTTAACTGGGCCTAAATTTAATCTATTTAGTATTGCAGAAGAAGAAAAAGAAAGAATAGTTACATGCAAAATACAAGATGAAGAAACAGGAATAAGTAAATACCAGATATTAAAAGCAGATGAAAATAATAAAATTATTTGTGAAAAAGAAGCAAAAAATAGCATAGATGCAAATAACAAATACAATGAAATAACAATAAGATATAAAATAAAAGAAAATGGAAAATATAAAATAATAGCATGGAATAAACAAGGAATATATACAGAAAGAGAATTTGAGATAAATAATATAGACAATACAAAACTACAATATAAAGTTAGCTATAAAAGAGATAAAGACGACATAAATAAAGTTCATGTTACTATTACGGCAAATAAAGAAATAAAAGAAAAAGGAACTAGCAATTGGACATTATCTGATGATAAAACATTAGAAAGGATATATGAAGAAGAAAATCTTAGAGGAACAGATGTAAAAGAAAGTGTTATTGTAACAGATAATGTTGGAAACGAAGAAACAATTAAATTAGAAGATAAAATAGCTCCAAAAAGAGTAGGAGAAATACAAAAAGAAAAATTAGATAATGGAAATACAAAAGTAACTATTACATTTAGCGAAGAGTTAAAAGAAACAACAGAATTAATAAATAAAGGTGGCTGGACATTATCCGTAGATAAAAAAACAATATCTAAAGAAATAGATAAAGATGTGAGCGTAGTTAATGTTGGAGTAGAAGACTTAGCTGGAAATAAAACAAAGGTAGTAGATATAATTATAGATAGAGAAAGCTCACAAGTAGAACCATTATATGAAAGCCAAACTGATGACATTGAAGAGAATACCCCAACAGAAGAAGTTACAAGAACTATAACTTTCAAAAGACCAATACAAAAGGTAGAAGAAATAAGCGCTAAATATAAAAATTATAGATTAAGTGATGATAAAAAGACATTGCAAATTACATTTAGTGGAAACGTATATTCATATAATTACATAAAAGTTAAAGAAAATGAAAGTTATTCAGAAACGATAGAATTAAATCCAAGATATAATATAGTTTCTAAAGGAGATTCTAATGTAAGCGGACATATAAATACAACAGATTTAGTAATGATGTGGAAACATGTACTAGGTACTAAAGTTTATGATAAAGAAGATATAAAATTTGCAATGGATATTACTAAGAATAATATAATAGATATTCAGGATTTAACATACCTAAGAGATAAAATTGAAGATGAATATTTATTAGAATTTAATAAAACACAACCTTCTTTAAAATTAACAGCTACAGTAGATAAAGAAAAAAATGTAACTGTAAATGTAAATTCAACTAATATTAAAGGAATTGAAGGAAATATAACTTTTGATAGCAATGCATTAAAATATGAAGAAGCAAGGGCCAATGAAAATTGGACATCAGGTATAAATTCTGATACAAACAAAATACTACTATTATCAACAAATTCATTAAATTCAAATGAAGAAACAGTAGCAGCTATAAAATTATCAGGACTAGATGCAGATAATACTGTTGATACAAAAGTTTATTTAGAAAATGTTAAGGCTGTTAAGGAAAACGGAGATTTAGTTGAATTAGGCAATTTAGAAGTACCTGTAACAATAATTAATGAAAATGTAGAAGAAGAAAAAAATAAGGTAGAAGAGAATAATCCAGAAGATGCTGAAGGAAATGAAATAACAGATACAGGAGATGTTACAGATGAACCTGCAAATTATGAAGCTGAAGCAGAAGAAAAAGAAGATGAACATATAGGTGAACAAACAGGAGAAGAAGGGTCTGATGAAGTAGGAGAAGAAAATATCACAGAAGAATCTGATGAAAATAATGATGAAGCTGAAGAGGAAGAAGATTTTTATGAGGATGAGGAAGAAGCAAATGAAGAAGAAACATCTGTAGCAGGACAGTTAGAAAATTTGGCTAATAAAGTTCTACCAAAAACAGGTGTTGGAAAGGTATTATTACCAGTATCACTTATAATAGCAGTTATAGCATTTGTATTTTATAGAAAATACAAAAATAGTAAGGAAATGTAAAAAATATTATAAAAAAGTTTAAATTATTAAAAGTTTAATAATTTAAACTTTTTTTATAAGAGTGGTAAAAAATAATCTTATACAGAAAAGGTCTTTTATAAAATAATAAAAAGTGCTATAATATTTTTGAAAAAAGGAGAAGTTGAAAATGGGTAATATTAATAAATTATTAAATAATACTGGAAACAATGCAATACTTGCGTCTATATTGGTTATAATTATAAGCTTTATATTATATAAAATAATTACACATATAATAATAAAAAGTGGAGAAAATAATCTTTTCAAAAGAGCAAAAAGTAATAAAAGTAAAACATATTTAAGAATGTTAAAAAGTATTATTAGATATACATTTTTAATAATAACAACTCTTATAGTATTAGAAATAAATGGAGTAGATGTAACTTCAACACTTGCTGGAGTTGGAATTGCAAGCGTTGTTTTAGGGTTTGCTATACAAGATTTATTAAAAGATATAATAAAAGGTGTAGATATTATTTCTGACAAATACTTTCAGGTAGGTGATGTTGTTAAGTACAATGATATAGAAGGAAAGGTTATAAGTATTGGCATAAAAACAACCAAAATAGAGACTTTAAAAGATAGTGGAATTATTTCTATTTCTAATAGAAATATTGAACAAGTAGAAGTTAAATCAAATTTTATCTATATAGAAGTTCCAATGCCATATGAAATACCTGTTGAAAAAGCAGAAGAAGTTATAGAGTGTATTGTAACAAAAGTAGGTCAAAATGATAATGTAAATGGATGCAAATATAAAGGAGTTAACGAATTAGCTGATTCAAGAATTAATTATCTAATTGAAATTAACTGTAACCCTATATATAAACTTCAGGTTAGAAGGGATGCATTAAGAAATATATTAGTAGAGTTGGACAAGAATGGTATTAAGGTACCTTACAACCAAATTGATGTACATCAAAAAATTGACTAAAAAATTAAAATAAGCTAAAATAATAGTATAAAGAATAAAAGAGGTGATAGATTTGCTAAAAATATATAATACAAATATAGAAACAAACAAAAAAGAAGAAATTAAAGAATTTAAAAAAGGTTCATGGATTAATTTAGTAAATCCATCCGAATCAGAAATAAAAAGAGTTTGTGAAAACGTAAATATACAAGAAGATTTTATAAGAGATGCATTAGATTATGAAGAAAAAGCCAGGATAGACAAAGAAGAGGAAGACGATACAATACTTTTTGTAGTAGATGTACCGGTAATAGAGAAAAACGAAGAAAACGATATATACACAACAATGCCTTTGGGAATGATTGTAGTAAGAGATGATTTTTTTATTACTGTATCATTAAGAAAAAATAAAATTATTGAAGATTTTGAAAAAAATAAAATTAAAAATTTTCAAACATATAAAAAAACAAGATTTATTTTCCAAATTTTATATTTAAATTCTTCTTATTTTTTAAGTTACTTAAAGCAAATAAATAAGGAAACTGAAATTGCAGAATATATTTTAAAAAATTCTATGAAAAATAAGGAACTATTAAAATTGCTTAGTTTGGAAAAAGGATTAGTATATTTTACAACATCCTTGAAGTCTAATGAAATAGTAATGGAGAAAACAATGAGGGGAAAGATTGTAAAATTATACGAAGATGATGAGGATATACTAGAAGATGCAATAACTGAAAATAGACAAGCAATAGAAATGGCTCAAATATATAGCAATATTTTAAATGGAACTATGGATGCATATGCTTCTATTATTTCTAATAACCTAAATGGAGTAATGAAATTTTTAACTTCAATAACAATAGTGTTAGCGGTACCTACAATGATTTCTAGTTTTTGGGGCATGAATGTTGGACTTCCACTACAAAATAACCCATATGGCTTTGTTGTAATGATACTAATATCTGTTATATTAACTTTAGGGGTAACATGGTGGCTAAAGAAAAAAGATATGTTAAATTAAACAATTAAAAATGAGTATGTAATTAATTAAATAATTACATACTCATTTTTTAAATTTCTCCAACTATGCTTTTTATTATATCTAACTGTTTTTTTAAATAATTATAAGTAGTTTGCCCTATAGAAGTATCTGTTCCATTTTCATAATTTGATATAGTCTTTTCTATATCCAAAACCTTCATTTTTTTAAGTGAAAGAGAAGGATTTTTATACATATAAATTGGAATATAATTTGCACTATCAATAGTTATTTTATTATTTTTATGCTTAGTTATTTTTAAGTTTAAAATTATAGAATTTCTTGTATTTTCAGCATTTTGGTCACAAATAAAATTACCACATGCATAAATAACAAAGCATTCTTTCGTAGAACCATCTGGCAGTGTAATATTCTTTTTTTCCATTTGTTCTAAAACATGAGGATGATTTCCTAGAATAATATCTACACCATTAGTAAACAAGAAATTTGCTAATTCTTCTTGCTCAGGGTTTGCGGTTGTTCTATACTCAGTTCCCCAGTGCATACAAGCAACTATTAAATCAGCATTTTGAGACTTGGCAGATTCAATATCTTTTTTAATTAATTCTTTATCAATTAAATTAACTGAAAAAGGTTTATCAGAAGGAACCGGAATTCCATTTGTTCCATATGTGTAATTAATAAATGCAATTTTAACACCTTTAACGTCTTTAAATAAAATGGTATCTCTATCTTCTTGGCTTTTGTATGTTCCTAAGTGAGATATACCTGCATCATCTAAGACATCTATCGTTCTGGATAGACCAGAAAAGCCCATATCAAGACAATGATTGCCTGCAGTAGATAGAACATCTACACCTATATCTTTAACTGCATAAGCTAAAGCATCTGGTGAATTAAAGGTTGGATAGTTACTATAACCTCTTTCTTTGCCGGCAAAACTTGTTTCTAAACTTCCAATTGTTATATCAGAATCTTGAGTATAATTTTTTATATCATCAAATACATAAGAGAAGTCATAAGAGTCGGTTGATTTGTTATAAGCGTCCCAATATTGTGTGTTATGGCACATAACATCACCTATTGCGGTCATTGTGAAACTTATATCTTCTTCTTTTTTATTAATATCGTTGTTTTTACTTTTTTCTAGGTTGGAATCATTGAAATCTGAGTTATTAGATTCCTTTTCTAATATATTATTTGTACTTGTGGTAAAATTTGAGTACATAGAATTAATAACAACGTAACTAATTACACATAATAATATAAAAGAAATAAGTGAAATAAGTGCAACTCTTATTTTAAAATTTGGATTTTTTTGATTTCTTTTTTCTCTGCTATGCCTTCCCATAATTACACCTCAAAACATTTATTAATACTAAAAAAATAACATAAAAAATAAAAAAAATCAATAAAATGAATAAATTTATAATAAAAATATATAATAATAATAAACAAATATTTTATTTAATAAGTAGATGATTATATTAAATAAAATACAGTCCACTATATAAGGAGGTAGCATAATGAAAGTAATAGATAAAATAGCATTAGTTTTAATAATAATAGGAGCCGTAAATTGGGGATTAATAGGAATATTCAAATTCGATTTAGTAGCTGCATTATTTGGAGAAATGTCCGCAATTTCAAGAATTGTATATTCTTTAGTAGGAATTTCAGGTTTATGGGGAATAAAGCTTTTATTTGATGATTAAACAAATTAGATGGATTATATTGCTATATAAATAGTAACAGCAAATTTTAAAAAATCTTTAAATGTTACAGTTTTTACTGTAACATTTTTATTATATACGGTTAATTAAAATAAGATGTATTATTTTTAAAAATATTCATAAAAAAGAGAACTAGATTACTATAATAAGGAGAAATCTAGTTCAATAAACAAAAAATAAATATATAAATATATGATTTATTATTGGCATTGTAGCAAAAAAATATATATAAGTCAATAAAAATATTAATATTTATCATATAAGTTGTAAGATTTTAAATTTTTAAATGCGGGATTATATAAATTTTTTCCATCATAGTTAAATCGTGACCCATGGCAAGGGCAATCCCAGGTTTTATCAATATCATTCCAAGAAAGTAAACAACCTAAATGAGTACAAATAGGTTTTACTGCATAGATATTACCGCTAGGGTCTTTATATATTCCGACTTTTTCATTATTTATTTCTACAATACTTCCAGAATCTTTAGCAATTTTTTCAAAAGACATATTGGAATGTCTAAAATATTTATCTATAAGCAACGAATTGGTACTTTGAACTAACATATTTTTAAATTCATCCGAATTTTTTAAAGGTTTTATTCTAGAAGAACGATAAATATATTCGTATTTATTATTTTTTTTACATATTTTATCTACAATTATATTTGCAGCAACATTAGAAGATGTCATTCCCCATTTTTTAAAGCCAGAACCAACAAATACATTTGGCATTAATAAAGAGTAGCTTCCAATATAAGGAATTTTATCAAGTGAAATACAATCTTCTGTATTCCATCTAAATAAAACTTCACAGTTAGGGTAATATTTTTTTACCTCATTTTCTAAAAGACCATAGCTATCTTTATATGAACTAGGTTTACCAGTTTTATGGTCTGAACCAGCAACTATTAATAAATCTTTTCCTTTATATTTACCAGTTCTAAAAGAGAAAATTGGTGCAGAGTTATTTATATACATACCATTAAATAATGTTTCTTTAGTGTCTACTGCAATAACATACGAAGTAGATTGATACATTTTACTAAAGTATAAACCAGGTAATTTAAGAAAAGGATAATGTGAAGCAGCAATAACATATTTGGATTTAATTGTATTTTTATTTGTATATACCAAATAATTATCTATATTTTTCTTTATATCTATAGCAGTTGTTTTTGTATATATTTTACCATTGTTTGAAATTATACTATCGGAAAGTCCATATATATATTTTAAAGGATTAAATTGAGCTTGATTTTTGAAACATATAGCACCTTTTATTTCAAATGGAAGACCAGTTTTAGTTACAAATTCACAATTGTATCCTAGAGAATTTACAGAATCAACTTCCTTTTTTATAGAATATAAATCTGAAGTATTGGTAGTGTAAACATAATTATTTTTATATTCGAAGTCACATTTTATTTTTTCTAAATTTATTATTTCTTTTATATTATTTATTGCCTTTTCGTGAGATTCCAAATAATCCTTGGCAAATTTTTTCCCATATGAGCTAATAAGGTAATTATAAAAAAGCCCATGTTGACTTGTTATTTTTCCAGTTGTAAAGCCAGTTGTTTTAGTTGCAATGCTTTCTTCTTTTTCAATAACTACAACATGATAACCTAATTTACTAAGGTAATATGCGCAAGTAATTCCAAAAATTCCAGAACCAATTATACATATATCTGTTTCAATATTCTTTGATAATATATCAAATTGTTTATTATTATTCACTGAATTAAGCCATAAAGAGTTCATAATAGTATATAAAACCTCCATAAAGTATTAAAGTATAAAACTAAATTTATTGTAACCAAAATTATTTTTAAAATACAGAACTAATATATTTTGATAAATAAAATTTTAAAGATACTTTGCAAATGAAAGAGGAGAGTTTAAAGGTTAGTGTAAAATAAATGTAGGCAAAAAATAAAAATTTTGTCTACATTTTTTAAA
>CAMJCT010000023.1 GCA_946404215.1 uncultured Clostridium sp.
ATATCGTTTTATATCTCTGCCTCTTAAAATCGGTCGTATAATTTCAGCACTTTTAGGGTCCTCACTAATTAATTTATTTTTAGTTTCTTCATCAATAATAAATGCTTCATTATATCCTGTTTTTATTCCATAGTTAATTGATATATCCCATTCGCTTAATTTTGTTCCATATTTTTCTATTTTTTCTTTGATACTTCTTTCAATATCTGAAATTATAACCCAAGTTTTATTATTATCAAATTGAACTATCTTTTTATTATGCTCTATATAATCTTCTAAATTATTGATACAATTTTCTTTTGCATTACATGCAAATGTCTTTTTAGTATTTTGGGAATTCTCTAATACTAAAATATTTGTATCCACCGTTGCTTCATCAAATATCTTTATTCCACCAAAATCTATTAATAGAATAGGATTTAGCATATTGTTTAAGTATTTTCTTAAATGTTCTCCATATCCTGCTCTCATCCATTTATTAGAAGTTATATAAGCTATAATTCCATCTTTCTTTACTAATTTCTTAGCCAATTCAAAGAATAAACAGTATATATCACCTGTCTTTGTATACACCTCGTAGTTCATTTTTTGCAATTTGGTAGATTCATCTCCCATACTTTGTAATTGTATATATGGTGGATTTCCAATTATACAGTCGAATCCTAAGAATTCGTTTTTTTCATTTATTATTTCTGGATACTGTAAAGCCCACTCTAAGCTATTTTCGTATAAACTTCTTTCCAGTTCTTTTTCTTTATCTAATTCTTCAAAAAATGAGCTTTGAACTTTAGGATGAATATAAAATTCATTAAAATCATTAATAATTTCTTTTATCTTATTTTTTTCACTTTTATCATTTTCAAGTATATATTTTTTTACACTTTCTTTATACTTTTTTACAATATTTCTTCTACTATCAATATCTAATTGTTTTCCTATGTTTATTTCTTGTCCAACTTTAAAATCCAACCTACTTATAAGTGAATTTCCAACATTAATATTAATATCTATATTTGGTAACGTTTGCATTATATGATTTTTATAGTAAGCGTTTTTTAATAATTCAATCCATAATCTCAATTGGCAAATATATACCGCTTTTTCATTTAAATCAGCACCAAAAAGACATTTTTCAATAATAATTCTTTTCTCATTAAATAATGTTTCCTGCATTTTTTGCGACAAACTATTATTTTGATTATATTCAAACGGTTCTCCTTGAGCATTTTCTATAATCAATGTATCATCTTCAATATATATATTATAGTCCCTAACAGGTTCATTATCATTATAATACATTAAAACTCCTAATTGATTTTTTACATATATTATTCTATTTAACAATGAAACCAGAAAGTGCCCTGATCCTACCGCAGGATCTAAATATGTAATTGAATTAATAATTCCATTAACCTTATCGTATAATTCGATTGTGGCGTTATTTTTTATATAAAATCTTAAATCATGTAAATTTTCAAAATTAGTATTTAATTCTTTATTCACCCTTCTTAAAACATTTTTGTCTACTACTATTTTTGCCATATATTCAGTTATTTGTGATGGTGTATAAACAGATCCATCTTTATATCCGTTTATTTTTTCAAATATTAGTCCCAAAACTGAAGAATCAATAATATCTTTATTCTTTTCCTTTATACTATCTTCAACTTCCTTTGAGCTAAAATCATAGCAGTTCAAAAATCGAATTAAATATTCTACTACAGGTAATTTATTATACTGCTTATTCTTTAATACTGAATCACTTTTAAATTTCAAATATTCATTCTTCAATTCACTTATATTTATACCTGTTGTTTCTAGTTCTTGTCTTTCAAACAAAGCACTATTAAGATATGGTATACAACTAAATTGAGAATAAAATGGATTCTCTTTTCTATCTTCAATTGTTCTTCCCAATACATTAAAAAATAAATTATCTAAATCATCAAAATCCCTTATCTTATCACTATCTAATATATGATATTTTTCATCATCACTATTAAAGCTTATTAGTTGTCCTTCAAAAAGTTTTATAAACAGTATTCTATCCAACCATATTATAAGTAATTCAAAAGTTTTTTCTTTCGCTTCATCTTCAGTTTTATTTTCCTTATCAATAAACCTTTTATATACTTGATATCCTATAGAATTCGTTATAGATAAATCTAAATTTATTACTTTAACATTCCTTTCTTTACTTTCTTTTAATCCCATTATATACAGTAATTCGTTATAAAACTTTTTATTTAATGTATGGCTACTAACTTGAAAAGTATATTTTTCCTTTAATAAATAATATTTACTTAATATTTTATATAAAGATGGTAATGTTTTTTTAGATTTATCATTTCTTACATCCTTCATATCAAAATATACATAGTCAATTTTATTTAATACATCTGGATTTTTATTTAAATAATTATTTATATATTCATATATATCTGATGTTTTAGATACATTATAATTATTATTTTTAAAATTAAAATAGTAGTTTTCTAATTCTCCTTTTACAATACTTTCTATTGAATTTGAGTCAAATATGAAAAATTTTGCAGAATTAGTTGCAACTAAATTTCTAATTTGAGAATCTAGTTTTTTCTTAATCTTATTTCCTGTAACATCTCTAGTTTCCTCAAGATAGTAATATATAAGTTCATGTAAAGCTTTCTTATTTATATTATTTTTATCTAACATTTCAGATGTATTTCTTGGAGTCTTTGTTTCTATAATACATAGAAGTTGTCCATTTTTTGTTATAGCACTATCTATATTTCCCTTTGTATTTATACTATATTTATCTTCTTTGTAAAAATTGGTTTCTAAAAACGAATTTACTAATTTCTTATAATATTCTTCATTTGCTCCTAATTCTACATTATTAAATGCAGAATTAACATTTTCTGCATATATATTTAAGCTTTCACTAAATTTTTCAATAATATTAGCATCTATCGATTTTTTATAATATCTTAAATCTTGTTTTTTCAATGCTTCTTGCAAAGATACTTCACTCATATTTTCACCTCAACTAATTACAACTATTCTATTATATTTTATATCACAAAACGACATTTTTCTCAACAGGTACTTTTAAATATTTACAATTAATTCCTATTAAAGAAATGATCATATATGTAACCTGCTTTTATATACTTCTCTGTCAATTCCATTTTTTTCTTTTCTAATAGTTCTAGATACCTTTGTTTAAACACATTTTTACAAATCCATTCAACGCCTTTACAGGAAATAGAAACTTTTCCATCTACAAAAGATTTATATTCACTTAATCCACTATCACACATTTTCTTAATTGCTTTTCTTATAGTAATTTCTTCTCTATTAAAATATTTACATAACTGTTTTATATCCATATCTTCATTCCACCAATTTTCATCATGCTCTATTTTTAATAGTTCTTCATATTGTTTTATTCTATCTTCAAAAAAGTCTACATCAGCATCAATTAAAGATTTTTCCTTTTGGAAATACACTTGTTGTAGCCATGCAAATCCTTCAATTAGAACAAAGTAATTATTGCTTTTTATTTTTTCACTTCTCCATCTACATGTTGGATTTTTTTTTAACATTACATTAACGGCTTTTCTTAAATCTGTATGTGTAATTTCTTTTCCATTTTTAGTAGTTACTCCCCACATATTAAATCTTCTTAAAATTTTTTCGTATGATAGAAAAACACTATCTAATCTAGATTCTGGAGTTCTCCACATTATTTATCACTTCCTTACTATAAAGATTTATTAATGCTAGGTTACGAAGCATTAATAATTAGCAAAATTTATTTTGCTCGAATATAGGTAGTATTTTTTAGTACCTAATATTCGCCAGCTTGGGGCATTGACCCCCTTTTTGCTGTTTAGGGAAAAATCCCTAAAACCTTTTTTGGCTCTCCGAGGGAAATTTTTTATTCATTTTTTCATAATTTTTGTTTAAATTTTAGAAAAAGTTTGAACAAAAATCCAAACTTTTTCTATTTACAATTGTTTTAATTTATATTATAATTTTATTAGATTTTTAGATTGAGTTAGCAAATAGTTTGGTCGCTTATGCTAACTTTTTCTTTTACTTTTTTATCTTTTAAAATTGAAATTCCATAACACATTTCATTCAGAACTTCAACAATTTCTTCTGCAATTTCTGTATCATTTTCAGTAGATAATTGTTCAATTAATTGCTCTTTATTATATCTTGTTGTAATAACAATCGGTAATTCATTATCATATCGATTACTAATGATTTTATATAATTTTTCTAAAGCCCATTTGCTTAAATTTTCATTGCCAAAATCATCAATAATTAACATATCTACATTAGAATATAATTCAATAATTTGCATTTCTGATAGTTCATTTTTATTAAATGATTCTTTAATTTTATCAATTATAGAACTACATTTTTCAATTAATACAATTTTGTTTTGTTCAATCATTTTATTAGCTATACAAACTGCTAAAAATGTTTTTTCATAACCTATATTTCCATAAATAATCAGTCCATTCTTCATCTCTGATTTAATACATAAATCTGTGAATTTTATTAATTGATTTATAATAAATGTATCTTCATATGTATCACTAACATTTTCAAAACTATATTTTTGTAATCTCTTTTTCATATAGTTGTCTTTATAAATATTATTTATAATTTTCCTATACTTCTCTTGTCTTTGTTTTTCTTCTTGTTCTAAATCAAAATCTTTCCAAAATTGAATTGCTTTTTCACAATTACATCTTTCATATTCAATCATGTTTTTATCATAATTTACATATAAATAATCAAATCCAATTGGCTTTAAATTTTTATAACAGAATCCACATTTTGCTCCTTCATTGGTGATAACTTTATAATTTGAATTCTTTAAATCCACTTCTATTCTCATCTCCTTCTTTTTCTATTTTATTTCTAATCTTTTTCTCTTCTTTAGTGTTACGTTGCGTTACTGTAACGTTACTTTTTTCTTTTTCACTTTTCATTTTTTCACGATATTTTTGTTGCCTTAAACAATTTTGTAGTCTAATTTCTTCAAGCTTATCAGCACTTTGGTACTTAGACCAGTTTTTGATTTTATAAAAATTATTTTCTATAATAATCATTTTTAATTCTTCAAACTTTTCCAAACATTTTGTGATTTTTTTCTTAGACTTTCCCATAATCTTTGAAAATTCATCAACTGTCATTGGTTTATCTTCTGTAACTGATAATCTACCTTGATAATTACATTTCATTGCTATTGTTAAAAGTTGTATCCATACTCTAATTAGTGTATCTCCATCTCTTTCACTTTCTAGCAATTTTATTTTGTTATTATCAAAAAAATTTGTAGATAATTTTAGCCATTGTAAATCTGCCATATCCTCCTTTCCTCACTTTCTCTGGAATCTAATCTATTGATTCTTGTTCCATTTTTGATAAATATTCATCTAAAGCTTGTACTCTAAATAAATATTTTCCACCAACTTTTGAACATGGTATTTTCTTTCTTCTCACTAATTGATTTATCAACCAGTAAGAAATTCCTAGATATTTACCTGCCTCTTTCATCGTTAGTGTTGTTCTTTGAATCTTTTGTAGTTCCATTTGCTCACCTCCAATCTAAAAAATTTATAAAATTTTGTTTTTGATATTGACGTATTGTGTTTTTCTATGTATAATATCGTTAACAATTGATTTATTTGTATTTTAATTGTTAATATGTTGTAAGTCAATATTTTAGGCTCATATTTGATATACATATTAATTTTAAAAAATGCATTTCAAATTGTTAACAAAATTTAGGAGGCTATGATGGATATTCCTGAAATCAATTCTATAAACGATAAATTTAATATCACTTTTAATAAAAATAGCGAACATAGTCATAGAGATACTTTTTCAAAAGCGAATGCAATATTCTTGTCTGATTTAAATGCCTATCAAATTTTAAAAACTGAAAATGATTTTAAAACTAAAAAAGAATATAACTCTTATATAAAAAAGTATAAAAGCAAAATGTGTACACTATATAAATCAGATACTTGTAATGAAAAAAGTAAAGTTGGAACAGTATTATTTGACTTTTTAAAGTATGACTTTAATAATTTTGAAGCATATCAAAATTATGTATTTAAATATGGTTTTCCTGCTATATATGGCTTATTTAATGATTTTGAAGAAGTCGAAAATCCATTTCATAAAACACTTAAATTAAAGACACTTAACGGTAAAAAAGCTATATATATTACTCCTGATGAATTTACTAAAATATGCAAAAAATTTTATACAGAAGAAAATATCAAATACATAAAAATATCTCAAGGCTTTTTAAAAAAAGCTTTAATGTTTTCTTATAATATAGATAATATTGATTATCTAGAAAATTTATCTGTAAACCAAAGATTTTTAATATATCAAAATATGAGTCCTATGGCATCTGTTATTATTCATATGTTAATATTCCATTGTACTTCTGTAGGATATAGTTTAGATATAGTTAAGGAAGATTCAGATTTCCATGATCTTTTAAATTTTGCAGATAATGACCCAAGAAAACTAGCCAAATATATTCAAACTCATAAAAAAGAGTTTTCAAAAATACCAAATCAGTTGCTTAGCTTTACTTGTAAACAGCTTGAATCAGTATGTTTCATTAGTTTGTTACAACTAATTCAAAATGAAATACCTGTTAATATATGCAAAAATTGCGGAAACTTCTTTATTCCTACTTCAAGAAAAAATACTTTGTATTGCAATAATATCTTTGAAAATAATAAAACATGCCAAGAAATTGGGGCCATGATTACTTATAATGAAAATTTAAAAAAGGATGAGATAAATTCACTATATAGAAAAACATTATCAGCTAAGAAAATGCTAGCAAATAGAAATCCTGACATACCAATGTATTTAGAAAAATATGAACAATGGAAAAAAGAAGCTAATAAATTTAAGAAAGATATTAAAGAAGGTAAAAAAACAGAAGAAGAATTTAAACAATGGATTGAAGAAACAAGAAAAAATTATTAGGAGGAATGAACAATGCAAATAATTGAATATAATTCCCAATATGATGAACAAATAAAAGACTTATTAGTAGAGCTTCAAAACTATTTAATAGATATTGATGATTGGCATACACAAGTAATGCTTCCTGAATATAGAGAAGAAAATTTTCAAATGGATATGAGAAAAGTTAATAATCAAGAAGGAAAAATATTTCTTGCGATTGAAAATGCTTTAATTGTTGGATTGATTATGGGAATAGTCGAAGAAAAAGATGAGATTGATAAGCTTACCAATGATTGTGCTAAAACTGGTTCTGTAATTGAATTAATTGTTAAAAACGATATAAGAGGAAGTGGCATAGGCAAAACTTTACTAGAACAAATGGAGAAATATTTTAAAAATATTAATTGTAAAAGAATTAATATTGAAGTATTTGGTCCAAATAAAAGAGGATTAAACTTCTATGAAAAAAATGACTATATAGTTAGAGATATGATTGTTTCTAAACAAATTTAGGAGGTGAAATATATGTCAAACTTATATATAATAACTGGGCCTGCTGGAGTAGGCAAAAGTACAATTTCAAAGAAGATAGCAGAGTCAAAAAAGAAATCTGCACTAATTGAAGGTGATGAAATTTATCATCAAGTAGTTGGTGGATATGTTCAAGCTTGGAAAGAAGGAAATCATCTTGAAACCTTTTGGAAAGTATGTATTAACACTATAAAAACTTATTTAGAAGATGGATATGATGTAGTATTTAATTACATAGTAACACCTACTCCTTTGGAAATAATGAAAGAAGAATTTGAAGATTATTCTATAAAATTTGTTGTACTATTAGTAGATGAAAAAACACTACTTTTAAGAGATAAAGAAAGACCTGAAGATTATCAAATGAAAGAACGTTGTATAACTTTATTAAATAGTTTTAAAAACAATAATTATAACAATCAAAATATATTAGATACAACTAATTTATCAATTGACGAAACTGTTGATATTATTGAAAATAATAATAGATTTATTTTGTAGGAGGCTATAAACATATGGAACAAAGGGATTTATATGATATTAATAGAGCTTTAACAGGAAAAACTATTTTTAAAGGTGATTCTATTCCAGATAACAACTACATAGTTGTAGTTCTAGTATTTATACAAAATAGTGAAGGAAAATTCTTAATTCAAAAAAGAAGTG
>CAMJCT010000024.1 GCA_946404215.1 uncultured Clostridium sp.
ATATCGTTTTATATCTCTGCCTCTTAAAATCGGTCGTATATAATAAGCATAGGAGGTGGTATTTATGATATATGGATATATAAGAGTAAGTACAGATAAACAAAATGTAGAAAATCAAAGGTTTGAAATTGAAAATTATTGTAAAGAGAGGGGGATGATTGTAAGTTCATGGATTGAAGAAACAATTTCGGGAACTAAAAAAATAGATCAAAGGAAATTAGGTAAATTGTTAAATAAATTGAAAAAAGATGACATTTTGATTTGTGCGGAATTGTCTAGATTAGGAAGAAATATGTTTATGATAATGTCAATATTAAATTATTGTATGGAAAGAGAAATAAAAGTTTGGACAATAAAAGATAATTATAGACTAGGAGATGATTTGACTTCAAAGGTATTAGCATTTGCATTTGGATTAAGTGCGGAAATAGAAAGAAATTTAATTAGCCAAAGAACAAAGGAAGCACTTGTAAAAAAACGAGCAGAAGGAATAATTTTAGGTAGACCTAAAGGGAGAAAATCAAGCTATTATAAATTAACTGGAAAAGATAATATGATAGAGGAATTATTAAATAAAGGTATTCCAAAGACACAAATTGCAAAAATTTTAAATGTACATAGGAATACATTAAGCAAGTATATGAAGGAAAATCATATATATTGTAAATGAATGTAAAGTATGATATAAAATATTGTGAAGGTGGTTATATATGAAAATAAAATGTTTATCTTGTAATGATATAATTGAATCAAAATATAGACATAATTTAGTAAACTGTAAATGTGGAAATTGTTATATAGATGGAGGACAAGATTATTTGCATTTTGGAGGGAAAGATTTTGATAAAATTTTAATTTTATTTGATGATGGAACTGAAATATTAGCAAGTGAAGAAGATGAATACAAAAATAAATATGATGAATGGGAAGATAATAGGATAAAGGAGTTAGCTAAAAATGAAAGCATTAACAATTAAACAACCTTGGGCAACTTTAATAATGCAAGGTGATAAAAGATTTGAATTTAGAAGTTGGCAAACAAAATATAGAGGTGATTTATTAATACATGCAGGTAAAGGCATAGATAAAGAAGCAATGAAAAGATTAGCAAAATATCTTCCGGCAGAATTACCATATGGGAAAATTTTAGGAAAAGTAAAATTAGTAGATTGTATAAAGATGTCTCCAGAATTCAAAGAATTATTACTAAAAGAAAATAGTGATATATATACTAAAAGCTCTTTTCAAGAAAACTATGGATGGCAAGTTTCAGATGTTGAAGTATTTGAAAAACCAATAGAAGTAAAAGGTCATTTAAGTTTATGGGAATATAACATGTAAAAAATAAAAATATCAATAAAATTTGAGAAGATTTCTCAAAAATATTGATATTTTTTTAATTTTAGCATATAATATGTAAAGTAAAGGAGGATTTTAAAATGTTAATAAGATTTAGTTTTAAAAATTTCAAATCTTTTAAAAATGAAAATTGTTTAGATATGGAAGCAACATCGCTAAAAGAACATGAATATAATGTAGCTAAAATTGATAATGGTGAATATTTAAAAGTATCTGCAATTTATGGCGCTAATGCTAGTGGAAAAACTAATGTGTTACAGGCTTTTGATTATATGAAAAAGAGAATATTAGTAAGTGATGACTCTAAAAAGAATTCTCCAATAGATGAAGAAAATGTATACAGCTTTATGATAAATAATGATCCAATTGCTTTAGAAGTAGAAATATTAGCCAAAAACAATAAAATATATAAATATGGATTTGAAGTTTTAAAAGATGCAATAATTTCAGAGTGGCTATTTGAAAAAAGAGTAAATAAATTTTATTCTATTTTTGAAAGAGAGAATAATAATGTATCAATGAAACCTAATAAAATTTCAGATTTAGTAAATATAGATGAAAGAACATTATTCTTAAATATATATAGCAAAATAGATAGAAACAACGAAGATTTTAGTAATGTATATGATTGGTTTGTAAACAGCACATATTTAGATTTGGGTAATCCTAATTTTGAAAGATTTATTAATAATAGAGTTTCATTAAAAATATTAAGTGACGAAAATTATAAAAAGGAACTATTAAAATTTATAAAAACTTTTGATTCTGGAATTGAAGGAATAAAAACTACGCCAGATTCAATAGAGGCTGTAAAAAGCAATAATGGAATAATAGATATAGAGGTTATTCATAAAGGGGAAAATGGAGAATTAAAGGCATTACCTTTTTATTTAGAATCTAACGGTACTAGAAAAATGTTCCATTTATTTGATTTCTTTATGGATGCACTTAAAAATGGTATGGTATTATTTGTTGATGAATTAGATGCAAAGCTTCACCCATTACTTACAAGATATATCATTAATTTGTTCCACAATAGTGACACAAATAAAGGTAATGGGCAGTTAATATATTCAACACATGATACAGTAAACTTAAATAAAGAAACATTTAGAAGAGATGAAATATGGTTTGCAGAGAAAGATAAAGATGGTATTTCAGAAATATATGCATTATCTGACTATATACTAGAAGATGACAAGAATGCAGGTAAAAAAGTAAGAAATGATGCAACATACAATAAAGACTATTTAACTGGAAGATATGGTGCTATTCCAGTATTGGAAGAATTTGATATAGACTATGAAAAATAATAATATTTCAAGAAAAGACAGATTAAAAAGTAAAAGGCAAGCACCAGCCAATTACTTAATTGTATGTGAAGGAGAGAAAACAGAACCTAATTACTTTAACGGACTAAAAAGAAAAATCAATGAAAAGTATGGAAATAAGGTAGATGTTTTGATTCCGAATATTGATGTAAAAGGTACAGGAATGAATACTACATCTTTAGTAAAATATACTCAAAAAACAGTTAATCATGCAAATAAAGTATATGGACAAGTTTGGGTAGTATTTGATAAAGATGATTATAACGATGAACAATTTGATTCTGCAATAAAAAACTGTGATTACAATGTTGCTTGGTCTAATCCAAACTTCGAACTTTGGTTATTAGCACATTTTAAGAAAGTAAATAGATATATTTCAAAAGATGATGTGTTACAAGAACTTAGCAAAGAATTTCAGAAAAAAGGATTAGGTGATTACACTAAAAATGATACAAATATATTTGATAAGGTTACAAGTGAGGGAAAACTACATACAGCAATAAAGAATTGCGAGCATATGGAAGAACTAAATAAATATGGTCAAGCATCACAAAGAAATCCAATGACAAAGGTCTACAAAATAGTAGAGGGATTAAAAGAATATTTAGAATAAGGTTACAAAAGAAAAGCAAAGTATGAGAGTAATTAAAAATTACAGGATTATTTTGCTTTTTTGATAATAAAAGACAAAGTTCGACAAAATTTTTATAAAGTTTATTGTATGATAAAAATAAAAGGAGTAATAATGGGATCATCAACAAGAAATAGTTATAAAAGATCAGATAAAATTATAAAACAGGGAATAGAAAATGGAATAGTTAATGAGGAAGGAGCAGGCATTGGAGAACTGTTAGCAACTTTACTTTTTCCTAAAAAAGGGCAGTCAAAGATTAAAGCAACATTAAGTGAAAATTTATATTCAACAGAGTGTAATAACAGTATAAAGAATATAATAAAAGTCTCCAAAGCTGTAAATAGTAATAATCTTTCAGCAATAGGATTAGGAGGAATTAGTAATTTATCTAGCTTTGAAGTAAAAGAAAAATTATGTGATTTTATAGGTATATCTGATAATGAATTACTAAAAACTTCGTTTAAAGAAACCTTAGAAAAAGAAAATATATTAGATAAATCTATAGGCGTATTAAGATTTATAGCACAGTATGTAAAAAATGTAATTTCTAATATATATAAACAATTTACATATGAGGATACGTTAAATTCATTAGAAAATTTTAATACTGAGGAATATACAAGTAGCATTGATGACTACATGGAAGAAAAAGTTGTTCCAATAATAGAATTTGAATTTCAAGAAATAGATTTCAATGATGATATAATGTTAGAAGAAGATAGCTTTACTGCTAAAGTAAATAATGCTTTTTCAAATATTATAAGAAAATTACGTGGAGATGTAGAAGATGAGTGATAAATTATTTGAAGACGATCCATTTTTACTACATTATGGTGATGATAATCTTTTAGACATAAATGAATACGAAAATACGGTGGTTCTGGATTTTTTTGATACGATAGCATATATTTGTTATACGGATTTTTTTACACCTAGATATGAAGATGTTAATAATAAACACAGATTAACTATTAATATCCCAGTGAATAATTTTGAAAAATTTAATTCCATAAAAGCAGATATGGAAAGATTATTAAAATATATGACAAATGGAGAAAAGTGGTGCATAAATTTTGAAAATCAAAATAAAGTTAAAAAGTTAGTGAGAGAGCAAAGATGCATTAATGATAAAATAGATTATAATTCTGTTTGTGTATTATCAGGTGGATTAGATTCTATGGCAGGAAGTGTATTAGAAAAAAATAATAAAACACTATTTATAACTTATGAAACTAATCCTATAGAAGTAAATAATTCTAACAATATTTATGAAAGTTTAGTGAAAAATGAATACAACAAACATATTGTTGTAAAAAAAGTCTATTTAGAAAAAGAGGAACATTATACAGAAAGGACTCGTTCATTAATTTTTATAGCAAGTAGTTTGATTTTTGCAGATTATTATGGGATAAAAAATATTAAAATATATGAAAATGGGATTATGTCTCTTAATCCTAAATTTAATTTTAGCAGAAGGGTAACTAAAACTACAAATCAAAAAACTTTATTTTATATTAATAAAATTTTAGAAAAGTTAGATATTAATATAAAAATAATTAATCCCTTTAAATATAAAACTAAAGCAGATATTATTAAGATAATTCCAAAGGAATATGACCACTATATTATTAATTCAACTAGAACGTGTTCAAAAAATGCTGGAATAAGACATTTTAGAAATAAGAATAAAGGCAATTTTCATTGTGGCATTTGCATTGCATGTATGTTAAGACAAATAGGTATGATTTATAATGATAGAGAGGATGCTGAATATTTACTGCCTGAAAACCTGATAAAGCTAAAAGATATTTTTGAATACGAAAAAAGTATATCCAAGAATAAAAACATCAAGAATGATGAAAAAGCAGCTATATATAAATTTAATGAAAAAAGATCTTTGGTTGAATACTATAAACAGTTTTATGAAAAAATTCAGAATCATACAATTTACAACTATTTAGATTTAAAAGAAGAATATTATGAAGATAGTAATTGGAAAGAAGAAATTGAAAATATGCTAATTAAATTTAAAAAAGAACTAGAAAAATATTTTGAACAATTAAAGGAGAAAAAATAGATGAAGAAAAATGTAATAGATAGAACTAATTATTATACAGAAGATTATGAAGGATTTGCAATTTTTTTAATAACAAGGGCATATAATGACTTACAGATAAATACTTCTTTATTTGAAGGTGTAAAAGGAAATGGAAAAGACGAAGCTCAAATTTATTTTTTTAAATTATTAACTTCACACTTAAAAGAAACTTTAAAATTACTTGGAATTATAAAAAGAACTGATAGATTTAAAGGAATAATGAATAAGTGGAGAAGTAGTAAAATAATTGATAAAACTCTAAATGAAATATCGGATGAGTTAGAAAATCCAACGATTTATAAAGACACTGTAAATGCAAAATATTTAAATTACAGAAATGAAGTATTTCATTATTGTAATGAATCTAAAGATTTTGAAGAATATAAAATAATTCAAAAAAATTTAGAAAAACAAAAATTAAATGTTGTAATAGAAGAGAATAATAAAGGAGCTTATAGTCATGAACTAGGAGTTGATATTCAAATTTCTCAAGGTATTTTTAATGAAAATACAGTAAATGAAGTCAATGAATTGAAGAAAAAAGTACAATTAATATTAAGAGAAATTCTAAATGATTATTACACAGAAAAAGCCCAATAGGGCTTTTTCTATATATCAAAGCATCCACCAATCAATTGCACTCCATCTACAAATCCATTTCTATAGTATTTCTCATTCCAGTAATATAAATAATCCATAAAATTCTTATCAAGCTGATCTAGTTGCTTTTGAACATATTTTTTATTGTTATTAGGTACATTTTTTAGTATTTTCTCCGTAATTTCTTCAAAACAGATGCAATACTTTTTATCTTGAGGAGACATTTCACAAAAAG
>CAMJCT010000025.1 GCA_946404215.1 uncultured Clostridium sp.
TTTGAATTCATACATTTCATCTTTGAATTCATGCATTTCATTTTTGAATTCATACATCTCATCTCTGAATTCGTACATTTCGTTTTTGAATTCATGCATTTCATTTTTGAATTCATGCATTTCTTCCTTTAGTTCACTTAAATCTGTGCCAATTTGCTCTACTCGAGCTAATATTTTATTTAATATTACTTCTTCCATATTTTCACCTCCTATTCTTATGAAAAGATTATACTATCAAACAAAAAAATATGCAATATTGTTTTGCATATTTTTCAAACTTTTTGTGTGATTGTTTATTTCTGTCTATAATTGTGTCTTTTTATACATAAAAGAACAGCAAATTACATTTTTCTTCATTTTATGCCTCTTTTAGCTGTTTTATCATAATGTCTCCAAATACTGCATAGCCGTTTTTCCGAATTGCTTACTAACACATGTGTCACTGCTCCTACGAATTTTCCATTTTGAATTATTGGTGAGCCAGACATTCCTTGTATTATTCCTCCTGTTTTATTTATTAACTCCTCGTCAGTTATTTTTATTAGCATACTCTTATTATCGTAATTATTTTCTTTATATATTTTTTCTATTTCTATTTCATATTCTTTTACATTTTGATTTTCTAAACTGCAAAGTATTGTCGCTTTTCCTAATTTTATCTCTTCTCTTAGAGCGACTTCCATTTCCTTCGAAGCATCTATATTTAAACTTGATATATTTTCAACATTTCCATATATACCAAATTTAGTATTTTTATTTATTCTCCCAATATTTTTCTGATTTTCTATTGTTCCTTGAATTTTCCCTGGTTTTCCTGTTTCTCCTTTTGTTATATTTAAAATATTTGTTGTTATAAATTCTCCAGATGATATATTTATTAGCTCATTCGTATCTATGTCTGTTATTCCATGACCTAATGCTCCAAATGTTTTTGTGCTAGGCTCATAAAAAGTAACTGTTCCTACTCCTGCTGCACTATCTCTTACCCATAGTCCTAATTTATATTCATTGTTATTTATTTTTGTTGGAATAATACTGCATTCTTTTGTTTCCTCTCCATGAGTATATTTTATGTTTATACTATTCCCATTTGAATTATTTACTGTATATATTAATTCTTCTGTAGTATAAATTGGCGTTTCTTCTATCTGCGTTATCATATCTCCTTCTTTAATCCCACTATTTTCATATGGTTTATATTTCTTTTTGTCCATTCCTTCTATTTCAGACATACCGAACTACTAATACTCCGATTTGTGTATAATTTTACCCCTGCTATATTTCCAAGTGGTATTACTTTTATTTTGGGTAGTATGTCTACATTAACATTTTTTACGAATATATTGTCAAACAGACTTACTTTTAGCGTTGCTTTTCCGGGTTTTTCTGTTACTGTTTTATTATTAGTTGCTAATGTTTCTATTGTTTTATTTGATTGCTTTATACTTAATCCTAATAATGTTTTCATATTAATGTTTTCTCCCTGAAAAACTACAACATTATCTGGTATGTTTTCTATTGCCAGTATATAACAATATATAAGCATTAAAAAAAATACTAATAATAGTTTTTTTATTTTATTTTTCATAACATACTCCTTAAATATTTACTATTATTAGTATTAACTCTTTTTATTTTTATATTCCTTAAATTTACTTTCCTTCAGTTCTTAAAATTTCTTGTATTTTTGTATATTCATTATTAACTCTATACATTCCATATCTTTCTCTTCCTAATGCTGTATAGTAAACTTCTGCTAATTTACTATATTTATCTGGTTCATCTTTTAGCTTATTTTTTAAAAACTTTAATGGATTTTCAGATTTGCCTGGTTCTATAATTGAACTATATGATGCTAGTTCTTTACGTGGATAATAATATATATTTTTACTTATATCTATTCCATCTGTTTCGTTTTTATATGAAGCAAGCGAAGTTTTTCTTTCAAAATCGGTATTTACAAAACCAACTGCAAAATTAGAAATACTACCATCTTTAAATAGACTTTCATCATTTACTTTGTAATACATATTTTTATCGCTTATATATATGGAATCTTCTGAAACATAGTCGTCATTTATGCTATTTTGCACAATTGAATAACCATTATATATTTTTCCACCAATTGTAAGACCTTGTAAAAATGAAACCATTGAAATATTTTTAGTTATTTGCTCCCACTCAGAATCTGACAATTTTGGCATAGAAAAATTAACACCAGCTGTTGAATATGTATTATAATTAGATATAGCAGTTTTCAAATTTTTCTCAATTACATATTTTATAACTTCTGTTTTATGTACATTAAATTCTGAATCCTCGTCTTCTATATCTTTTTTATTATCATCATCATTAAAAAGCTCATTAAAAATAAATCTTTTTTGTGGAAATATCCCTTCAAGTTTATTTCCCTTTTCATCTACGGCATCATCACTTGATATATTAAAATTTTTCAAATTATTTTTTATCCATTCTTTAAACTCATATGCTTCTTTATAATAATTTTTTGCATTAGTATTTTTTTCTATTGTATTAGGTGCAACATCACTAGTATTCTGGTCAATTTTATTATCGTTTATTATAGCAAAAACACTATTATTTCCCTCGTAATATTTTACTCCATTTACTTTTCTGCATGGAAGATTAATAATTGAACCAAACAAATTTGTACCTTCTGATACTACATATTCTCCATCATATACTTTAGGTTCATACACATACTGTTTTAGACCTGTTTCCTCTTCTATTTTAATTTTATTATATCTGTACTGTCCATTATACTTATCTACACCTGATAATAAATATCCAGATTTATTAACAGCCAAATTAGGATTGTCACCTGATTTTATTGTACCTTGAATTGTAATATAGCTATCTAGAGAATATGTAATAACAATATCAAAGGAATTATCACGCTTATATCTACAACTATAATAGATATATGGCTTTAAGCCATATATCTTTTCAGTATCTTTATATTTTGCGTTCGCTGCAAGTGTATCATCTTTATCTAATGTATTATTATATGCAGAATATATATAATAACCATCATATAATGTATACACAACCGCTGGTACATAGTTTTGTAAAACATTTTCTCCATATCCAGCCATATTAAAATTACTACCTAATGAATTGTAGAATGTATTTATTGAAGCTTCTATATCTCTCATTTTTGAATTGGCCAAATCTGAAGTACTACTATTTGACATATTTAATTGAAATGCTCTTATAGCATCTTGCGTTGCACTCATAAGCTTCGAATCGTATGAAACTTGCAAGTCTAATGTCTTCATTTGGTTTGCTGTATAGCTATTTAATAATATTGTCATAGGTAATATTATTATAATAGAGATAACAGCCAATGCTTGTATTTTCATCTTAGCTATTGTTCCTTTCTAAGTTTTTAAATACTCAAAAGCACATAAGATATATTATTTTCCATTTGAACTAACCATAGCTGTAGCTTCTCCAGCTATAGAATATGAATCATTACCTGTAACTGAATAAAAGAAATTCTTTAGTTGATCAGATATTGTTTGATTTGTGTTTTTTGCTTTTGCAGAAATAATATCTCCTTCTTTACATAAGTATGAACCATCTGTATCTAATTTGTCTTGAATTTGAGAAGTATATACAGTGTAGTATATATTTTCTCCTATTTTGTCTGCTTGTGATAGTGATTTTTTCTTTGCTAAATTACTATCTCTTACCTGTACTGATAATTCTACATCATAAGTATTACCTGTAGACGTTATGGTTTGTACAAATTTATTATAATCTTCCTTAGTTATTTTTCCTTTTGTAGCTGATTCGTTTACAAATGATGTTACTGCAGCTTTTACAGCTGTTTGAGAAACGTCATCTGCTCTATCCGACATTGTCATTAGTGGAAATACAAACATTAGAATTGCTGCTAATGCTATAGCAATTACTGTTATTAAAGTATCACTCATATTATCCTCCTTTATTACAATTAATACTTATAATGTAAAACATTTATATTTTTTATTTTCTCTTGTGTATTATGTAATTAAAATTATATGCTCTTTATTCAACAAAGCTATATGTTATTACTCTTTTTTTAGTTTTATTTGCGTCATCTAGTCCTTCACTAGATTCTCCTATATCTTCCATGTAATATGTTCCCAGTTGTTCTCTAATATTCCTATTATTATCATTTATATATTTAACTAAGCCTCCAGATTGAATATCATCTACAAAATTAAACTTATATTTAAAATATTCAAAAGCCATTTCACCTGTTAACTTATTCCCGTTTACATTAGTGACCACAGAATTGTATTTACCATAAACAATTCCTTCCAAAAATTCCCTACTATCATTGTCATTTGATACATTTGTTAGTGACATATCAATTTTATTTATTTTATTGCTATTTTTATCTTTATATAAATAGAATTCATCTCCAAAATTAAATACTATCTTGAAATTTTCTTTATATGCTCTATATATTGTAGGTATTATTGTTTCTAATCCAACAATTCTACTTTTATTATCATCGGATGAAACATAATAGAATCTTTCATCATTATCTATTCTTGATGATTCTCTATCTGAATATTTAAGCACTGCATCTATTCCTTCTCGTGCTTGCGTTAAAGCAAGGATAGCTACAGAAAGTGCTATTACGAATATTAAGACAGAACCTGCCATTTTTAATGCTTCAACTGCATTTTCCATAGTATCCTCCTAAGCTTATTATGGAATTTTTGAAATCTCTATGTGATTTACTATACCATTTTGATAAGATAACACAACTGTATAATTTGCATTGTTAACTATTTTTGACGTGCCTAAGTCACTCCACTCTGAATAACCTGTACCATTTCCGTATTTACCAACGTTTATAATCCTGAGAGACCCTAACTTAAGGTTTGAATCATCTGCATTACTTGCTATAACTTCATTTATTAATGCTTTTACCTCTGTTCCACTTCTTGTTCCTTCATATTTTATAAACTTATTGTTAAATGCTTGCATTTCTGCTTGGGACATTCCATTGTTATTTACAGTATCCTGAGCTTGATTAAATATCATAATCCCCAAAGATATTAATAAAATTGCTAATAATATAGCTCCTGCTATAATTAAAGCTTTTGATGCGTTTTCCATACTACTTTCCTCCTTTCTTTTGGCTCAACACAATTAATGTCTATTAGTTCTAATTTGATGGAGTAGAAATTGTTACCTTTTTAACAAGTCCGTTTTCATACGTTAACGCTACTTTATATGTTTTATCGCTCGTAACAGTAGATGTTGTTGTATATCCTTCAAGTGTAATTGATTTTGTAGGATCAGCAGCATTACTTGTAAGAACTTCATTTATTAATGCTTTTACTTCTGATGCCCTTTTATTTGAACCTTCATATTTTAAAAACTTATTGTTAAATGCTTGCATATCTGC
>CAMJCT010000026.1 GCA_946404215.1 uncultured Clostridium sp.
TATGATGAAATAAACCATTTTATAGAACTTGGTTATATTGAATTATATAAATAAAAGAAATTGATCCAAATGAATGAAAATAAAACTAATATAAACTGGTTGGTGTTTATTTAGTCAACACATCGAAATAATCTTATGAATTAAAGATATAGTAGACATTGAGTAATTACATTTTTTTAATAAAAAACTATATATAATAGTAAAAATATATAAAACACTCTAAAAATAGTTTAGTATTTAAAGTGTGGTGATTATGTGCAACACTTAATGAAAAAGGAGGTAGTTATTGTGGAAAATAAAAATGAAGTTTTAATATATGAAGATAAAGATGGTTTAACTCGTGTAGATGTTAAATTTATTGATGAAGATGTTTGGTTAACAAAATATCAGCTTGCTGATATTTACAAAACTACAAGACAGAATATAGAACAACATATTAATAATATTTATGAAGATAACGAATTACCTAATTCAACTTGCAAGAAATTCTTGCAAGTTCAAAAAGAAGGTAATAGAGAAGTTAAAAGAAATATTGACCATTATAATTTAGATATGATAATTGCCTTAGGATATCGTGTTCAATCTGAAGTTGCAATCAGATTTAGAACTTGGGCTACACAAAGACTTCATGAATATATGCAAAAAGGTTTTACTATTGATGATAATAGACTAAAACAAGGTGGTAATAGATATTTTAAAGAATTACTTCAAAGAATAAGGGATATTCGTTCTAGTGAAAGAAATTTTTATCAACAAGTTACAGATATATATGCAACAAGTATAGATTATGATCCTAGAAGCGATATAACAAAAAAGTTCTTTGCTACAGTTCAAAATAAATTACATTATGCAGTACATGAACAAACTGCAGCTGAATTAATATATAATAGAGTAGATAATAAAAAACCATATGTTGGTATGACTAATTTTAAAGGTAATTATGTAACTATTGACGATGTTAAAATAGCAAAGAATTATTTATCTGAAATTGAACTTCAAAGACTTAATTTATTAGTTTCTCAATTCTTAGATTTTGCAGAATTACAAGCATTAGAACAAAGAACAATGAGAATGAATGATTGGGTTGAAGAATTAGATAATCAAATTTTATTAAATAGGAAAAAAATATTGGAAGGTAATGGTAAAATATCACATGAAGAAGCAATAAAAAAAGCCGAAAAAGAATTTCAAATATATAGAGAAAGAGAAATGAAAGAACTTCAAAGTGATTTTGATTTATTAATGAAATCATTACCTGATAATAATGATAAAAATAATAAATAACCCATCGAATTCGACGGGCTTAGAAAAAGTGCTGGACTTCATACATTTACTTTAAGTGTTACTGAATGGTGTGAGAAAACAAATGCTATTGGCATATATTCAAAACGAGGAAAATATGGCGGAATATATGCTCGTAATGATATAGCATTTGAATTTGTATCAGCAATTAGTCCAGTATTTAAAAAATATTTTTGATGAAGAAGAGTTGAAAAAAGATTCAGTTGTTTCCAAAATGGAAATAACTACAGATGAAGGTAAATATTAATAAAGAAATTAATAAAATAAAAGGAGTTGCTCAAAATGAATGAAAATAAAACTAAGCCATGTCCAAAGTTTTTGATTGTACTATTGATAACATGTCATTGCATTTAAAAAATATCTTTAAGGATAATGAACTAGATGAAAAATCAGTTGTCGAGGATTTCTCGGTAACTGCTTCTGATAGCGAAAAAATATAAAAATCCCTAAAAATAGCTTAGTATTTAAAGGGATGGTGATTACGTGCAACACTTGGTAGAATAGGTTATATTAAAGTAAAAAAATATAATTGATTATCTTTGATTACGATATACATTCTTTAGTGTGTGTGATATACTAACATAATGAAAATAAAACTAATATCAATTGGTTGATTACGATTTATAGTAACTTTTTAGAAACTCCTTTATTTATAAAGGTATGCGAGGATTAACATCTTACATGTTTATAATAAAATATAACAATTATTAATAAAAAATAGTCAAAAATGATTAAAACATATGAAAAATATTGTAGGAATTAGGGTATTGATTACGACACAGTAACTAATATGTTCAGGAGAAAAAAATGATGGAAAAATATTACCAAGTTACAATTTATAGTAAAGATATAGATTTAGTAAGATTTAATACAAAAGTTATAGTAAAAAAAGGATTATTATATGCTAAAGAGATAGCAACAAATGAAAAGATAATGATTTGTGACAATGATACTCAAGGAAGTATGTATTATTATTATGTTTTGAGTTCTGATTTTAAAATGGAAAATATTGTGCGATATAATGAAATAAATAAGTATTTAGATAATTTTCAAATATCTGATTTTCCTATGTATTCTAATTTAGAAGCAAAACATGTGAAAAAGTTAATTAAACAAAAAAATAAGAGGAGTTGATCCAAATGAATGAAAATAAAACTAATATCAATTGGTTGATAACAATTTAGTCAAGACCCCCTCCAAAACCTTATAAAATAAGGAAAAAGAAAAAAATAAATCTTGCATATTTTGCATAAAAATATGCTAAAATAGATAAAAATATTTAAAATAGAATGTTTTTGAGTGAAAATTGCTTAGGAATTGACATGGTGATAACGGATAGTCAAGACTAAAAAAAGAGGTGAAACTATGAATTATGAAAATGAAATAACTGTTGAAGTAAACACTACTCTAGAAGATTTAATTAGTATTCTTGAAAATAATGGATTTAAGTTAAAAGAAACATATGACTTAAATGATATTTATCTAATAAATAAAGTTGATAAAAAAGGTGATTATTTATCAATGTTAAACAAATGTGTTTTAATTAGACACATAATTGAAGAAAACAAGGAAACTAAAATGTTAACTTACAAGTATAAGGAATATAATGAGAATAATGAAATAACAAAACAAGGAAAAGTAAAAGTTAAAGTAGATGATATTGATAATTCTAGATTGCTATTTGAAAAATTAAATTTTGAAGAATTAATCAAAATCAACGATCACATGCTTGTATATGCAACAGATAAAGATGAATTGGTTATCCAAAATGTAAATGGTAAACATATTTATATTGAAATAGAAGATAAATGTAATTATGCTGATAGATTTTATAATTCTATAGATGAAATGAAAGCAGTTATTATCGATAGTAAAATTCCAATTAAAGATAATAATTTTTTTGTTAAAAAAGCTGAGATTGAGTTACAAGAGACTTATGGCAAAGTAGGTGATTTACATGAATAATGAAAATAAAACTAATATAAATTGGTTGATATTGTTTTATTCAACCTCTTTAACAAATCCTTATAAAATAAGGAAAAACTAAGAATTGAATCTTACATATTTTTATTAAAAAATAGTGAAAATTTGTAAAAAATGATAAAAATTAGCTAAAAATAATGATTTTTAGGTTAGGAATTAGGGACTTGATATTTCCAGTTAACCCATTATAAAATAAGGGCTTTTCAACTTTTGCCGAGTGTTCGGAAAATAGTAATATTACGATGTAATTAAATTTTAAAAATGTGTGTTATAATGTTCAATAGAGGCGTTTATATGAAAGCTAAAAAAATAAAGATAAAATCTTTAGAGTCAAAATGAACGGAATATTAAGATATACAGAACGGGTGAGAATCCGTTTTTGTGTGGTATAATGTTAATGTTAAGATATTTTTGCATAATGTTATTAAAATTTTATTTATAAATAATAGTCATTATATTATTATTTTTGTGAGGTGAGAAAAATGGTTATTGGAGAAAAAATAGCTGAATTAAGAAAAAAATATAATTATACACAAGAAAATTTAGCAGAAAAGATTGGAGTTACAAGACAAACTCTTTCAAATTGGGAAAGTAATATAACAAGTCCAGATCTAAATCAAGCTAGTTTATTATGCAAAGAATTAAAAATTAAAATTAATGATTTAGTAGATAACGAGTTAGAACTAGATGTTAAAGATAATTCAAATGGTATTTTGAATAAATTAGTAGGAAATGAAGTTATTTTAAACTTTGATTATGATAATTATTATGATATGGATATTGAATATCAAGGTAAAGTTAAAGTTTTATCTATAGATGATGAATTTATAAAAGTAGAAGTTACTAAAGGAAAACAAAAAATTAATAAATTGATTGATATGAATTTAGTTAGTTCTATTAAAGTTATAGAGGAGGATAAATAATGGAATATGTAGTATTAGGTGCAGTATTGGTGGCATATTGTTCCATATCAGAACAATTAAACTCTATAAAAAACAAATTAGAAAACAAGTCAAAAACAAAAGTTAATTTAAAAGAATTGGTAGGTAAAAAAGTTAAAGTTTATCTTGATGATGAACATGATATAGAACTAGAGGGAGAATTAGTTTCATTCGATAAAAGATGGTTTGAATTAAAAGAATTCAAAAAGAATAATAATGAGATTCATTATAAAAGAATGGATAGAATTAAGTCAATTATATTAAAAGATAATTAATCAGAAGATTAAGATATTACGATTTGCCATATGACCTGGCAACTGTAATTCAAAAAATGATGTTGCAATAATTAACCCCACAAAAATGACTTAAAAATGGACGAAACTATACTAAATTTCGTCTTTTTTATGCTATAATTGAATAGAAATGGAGTGATTCCTATGGATAATAAAACTAATATAAACTGGTATCCTGGTCATATGGCCAAAACTAAAAGGGAAATAAATGATTTATTACCTTTAATAGATTTAGTATATGAAATTGTTGATGCTAGAATACCTGAATCTTCTAGAATTGAAGATATAGATTCTATCGTTAAAA
>CAMJCT010000027.1 GCA_946404215.1 uncultured Clostridium sp.
GTTCTAGTATTTATACAAAATAGTGAAGGAAAATTCTTAATTCAAAAAAGAAGTGAAATAAAAAATGGCAAATATGCTACTACTGGTGGTCATCCAAAGTCTGGTGAAAATAGTATTCAAGGAATTATAAGTGAAGTAAAAGAAGAGATTGGACTTAATATCAATCCAGAAGATTTAAAACTGTATTATTCTGGAAGGTCTGACTCAGAAAAAGTCTTTTGGGATGACTATTATATTAAAATGGATATACCTAATATTCAAAATTTATCTTTACAAAAAGAAGAAGTTGAATCTGTTTGTTGGCTTTCAATAGATGAAATAACCTCTTTAATGAATGAAAATAAATTTTTCAAAAATCACTATGAAGAATTTGAGATATTATTAAATTGGTTGAAGGAAGGTGAAAAAAATGATACATAAAATGAAATTACAAGAAAGTCCATTTGAAAGAATTAAAAATGGAACAAAAACTGTAGAATTTAGATTATATGATGAAAAGAGAAGTAAAATAAAAATAGGTGATCAGATTGAATTTTCTAAATTACCTGATTTACAAGAAACTATCCTTGTAGATGTATTAGATTTATATAGAGAAGATACATTTGAAAACTTATTTAAAAAACTATTTACTGATGAAAATGAAATCAAGAATAAAACAACATCAATGTATCAGTATTATTCTCCTGACGAAGAAAAGCAATATGGCGTTGTAGGAATAAAGATATCCTTGATTAGTTGTGGCTTTAGATATACATATAATAAACTAGTTAGAGATAAAATTCCAGAAAACATAGATAGTGAACCAGGTAGAAAAAGTAAATATAGAATTCTTGATAATAAAGAATATTTAAACGAATTAAATAAAAAAGTTATAGAAGAAGCAAATGAATTTATCGAAGAAAATAGCATTGAAGAACTTGGTGATTTAATGGAAGTCATAAATGCTCTAATGAAATTAAAAGGTTACAAAATGGAAGATGTATATAAAGTTATGAAAGAAAAGGCAGATAAAAAAGGAGCTTTTAATAATAGAATTTATTTAGAATATGTTGATGAAGAAAAAAGAAATTTAGAGGAAGAAAAAGAATTAAATAAAGAATTTAGAAAGTAAAAATAATTAAGGAGCAGAATATGAGAAAATTAAATTTAATAGTTGTATTCAATAAAGATTTAAGTAAAGGGCTTTTCTGTATTAGAGCTAAAGAGCCATATAAAGGGAAGTATAATTTTGTTGGTGGCAAAGTTGAAGAAGGTGAAACCAATGACGAAGCAGCATATAGGGAATTATCTGAAGAAACAGGAATAAGTAAAAACGATATTGAGTTAGACCATTTTATGGACTTAAATTATTTTAAATATGAAAACAACCTCCAAGTCTATTACGGTATTCTAAAACATGATGTGAATTTAGTTGAAGAGAAAAATAAATTAGAATGGGTAGAACTTAATGACGAATTGTTAAACAATAATAAATTCGGAGGAAATTATAACATTCCTCACATAATAACACAAATTAAAGTATTCTTAAAAAATGGAACAGAACTTGGAAAATACTAAATCAAATACAAGAAAGAAGGTGAAATATATACATGAATAATATCAATTATTTAGATAAAATACTCGAAGTAAAAATTGACAGACCTTTAGGAAGTAAGCATCCTAAACATGGTTTTATTTATCCCGTAAATTATGGATATATCCCCAATACAATAAGTGGTGATGGAGAAGAATTAGATTGTTATGTGCTTGGAATACATGAGCCAATAGAGACTTTTAAAGGCAAATGCATTGCAATAATACATAGATTAAATGATAATGATGATAAATTAATTATTGCTCCTGAAAATAAATCTTTTTCCAATAATGAAATAAGAGTTCTAACAGAATTTCAAGAACAATATTTCAAAAGTGAAATATTAAGGAGTTCAAACTATTTAGAATTTAATAAAAATATTCCTGAATTGTCTGTTACTAATTTAGAAAATAGCCTAAAATTTTATAAAACTGCTGATTTTAAAGTAGAATATGACAGACCTGAAAATAAATTTGCATTTATAAGTTTAAGTGAAATTCAATTTATGTTACAAGAAATTGCTGATAATGATAAATGGGATGTTGCTCCACTTTCCTATCCTTTTGGAAATGGGATAAATTTTCAACTAGAAGTAGAAAATCTAGATGAAATATATAATAACTTTAAAAATTTAGATTATAAAATAACTTTTGATATTGAAGAAAATTGGTATAGACAAGATAATAAATTATTAGGAAATAAAGAATTCTTAATACAAGATCCAGATGGATATTTATTAAGATTTTCTGAAGATTTAGGAGAAAAAGAAATATAATATATATACTCCTCCCACCCATAGGTATGCTCGAAAGGAGGTGAAAAGAGTAATGGCTGGGAGTATAGAAAAAAGAGGTAAAAATAGTTACAGGCTAATAGTATCTGAAGGATATGACTTACATGGGAAACCATTAATACATAGAAAGACTGTACATGGAACAAAGAAAGAAGCTGAAGTAGAACTTGCAAAATTCGTTACCGAAGTACAAAATGGTTTAGTTATAGATGGTAAAGCCTTGAGATTTTCTGAATTCGTTGTAATATGGAAAAGAGATTATGGTTCAAAAGAACTAGCTCCATCGACATATAAACGATATTGTAGAATGTTAGAAACAAGACTTCTACCCTACTTCGGACGTTTTTACATTAACAAGATCAAACCAACTGACATTATGAAATTCTATGATTTACTTGAAAAAGATACTCAATTAGTTAGAAAACAAGGTAACAATGGTGCAAAAACTAAGAAACCCTTATCTGGTAAAACTATTTTAGAACATCACAGATTATTAAGAGCAATGTTACACAAAGCAGTTTATTGGCAATTAATAGTTACAAATCCTGCAGAACGTGTACAACCACCTAAAGCAAGAAAACCAAAAAGAAAATCTTATGATGATGAGCAAACTAAAATCTTGTTAGAAAATTTAGAGCAATTATCTATAGAAGATACTAAATATAAAGTTGCAATCATCTTAACAGTTTTTACTGGTGTTCGTTTAGGTGAATTGATGGGACTTGAATGGCAAGACATTGATTTTAAAAACGGAATAATCTGTATAAATCGTTCTAGTCAGTATTTAGCTGATTTAGGGGTTTTTACAAAAGTACCTAAAACAGAAAGTTCTATAAGAGAGATCGCAATACCCGAATTTATAATTTCCTTGCTTGAGGAATATAAGTTATGGTATGAGGATCAAAAATCGTTTTACGGCGAATTATGGACCGATTCAGATAGGTTGTTTGTACAAGTTGATGGTAAGCCTATGCATCCATCAACAATCAGCAAATGGTTTGTAAAATTTGTTGCACAAATTGGCTTACCTGTAATTAATTTTCACGGATTAAGACACACTAATGCAAGTTTACTAGTTGCACAAAATATTGATATAGCTGTTATTTCTGCAAGATTAGGTCATGCACAAATAAGTACAACACTTGACTTTTATGTACATCCACTACTATCTCATAACAGAAAAGCTGGATATGCACTAGAAAACTTACTACTGCCAACAAGGTCTTAATTTGAACTTTTTTCTAATTTTCACATAAGGCTAAAAAGCCGTTACAGTTTTCACGATATAAAAATAAAAGGCAACTAAATATAATTTTAGATTTCCCATTGCCTTTTATAATTTTTTAAAATAGTAGTATAAAATTTTAATGATTTTTTATTAGAATTTAAGTGGTTTGAGGAGATTATCTTTCCCAACTTTTTCCCAAATCAACATAATAATGCTTAATTTTAGGGTTATTGTAAACTGCTTAAGAATATAAAAAAATCACTAAAACCGTTATGGTTCTAGTGACTAAAGTTTGGTTGCGGGGGTA
>CAMJCT010000028.1 GCA_946404215.1 uncultured Clostridium sp.
AAAACTATTTTATTGATTTCCTGTTGTTACTAGTGAGAATTAATATTTAAAGGCTCCTCCTCCAACAAATTCTTTTAACAATGAATTTGTCGGCACATAGTCTGCCGGTATTTCTTTAAAATATTTTAACATATTTATTAGTCTTCTTGCTTCTGCATATTCTTTTTCTTCTTCTGTTATTTTTTCCAATAAAGGTAGTGCATAGCTTTTTAATACTCCTAGCTCATATATTAGAGATGTGTTGAATATGCTATCTGCTTGCTCTTGGTATGGGAATATGTTCTTTTCTTCTCCTTTATTTACATTACTCCATGCTTTTATTGTGTCTTTAGCACTATAATTTCTAAATTGGTTATCTCTTACTATTCTTCTTATTAACCTTGTATCTGTTGTTGATATTCTGTTGTATCTATCCATGTTTAAAACCGTTAGTGCACTAATGTATACTTTATATTTTTTATCTTTTGCTATACTACTGGTTAGCTTATCATTTAAACAATGAATTCCTTCAATAACTAATATTTCGTCATCTTCTAATTTCATTGTCGTTCCATCATATCTTTTAGTTCCTACTTTAAAATCAAATTTTGGTATTTCTATTTCTTCTCCATTTAATAATTTAGTTAAGTGTTCATTAAATAATTTTAAATCTATTGCTTCTATATCTTCAAAATTATAATTTCCATTTTCATCTCTTGGTGTTTGCTCTCTTTCAACAAAATAATTATCAACAGATATTGTTACTGGTTTTATGCCATTTATCCTTAATTGAATCCCTAGCCTTTGAGCAAATGTTGTTTTTCCAGATGATGATGGTCCGGCAATAAGTACCATCTTTACATTTCTATTTCTAGCTATTTTATCTGCTATATTTGCAATCTTTTTCTCATGAAGGGCTTCATCAAGCATAATGTAATCTTTAATTCTGTTTTCAGTTACTGCTTTATTTAATCTATACACTGTCTCTATATTTAGAATTCTATGTATATCTTCATATTCTTTCAATGCCCATGATAATTTTTTGCTTTTTACTAATGGTGGTAACTTTTCTGGTTCGTTTGATCTTGGATATCTCATTAAAAAGCCCTTATTATATTTTACAAGTTCAAAAACTCTAACTACACCTGTTCTATTTGCCATAGTTCCATAACAATAATTATAATACTCCTCACAAAAATACATATATATTTCTTTATTTTCTTCTAAATCATATTGTAGTCTTCCTTTAGGAGTATCATGTTTTTCGTAAAACTCTTTTGCCTCTTGCCTTGTCATTATTACTTGTTTTATAGGTAAATCTTTTTGAATTATATCACTCATTTCATTACTTAATTTTTGAATAAACTCATCTGTTATTTCAAAGTTTTCCACATCGCAAAACATAGCATTATTTAATTGATAATCTGTTACAAGCTTCTCATTTGGGTATAATTTTTCAAATGCCTTTGCAAGTATATATATTAATGTAGTTCTGTAAATTTTTGCTCCTTGTTTACCAGAAATATCTATTAATTCAATTTTCCCATCTTTTTTTATTTCATAATCTAAATTTACATATTCATTATTAAATATTGCTCCTACTACAGGATATTTATTGTTTTCTATTTCATTATTCAATAATTCTTGTATTGTTTTTGACTCTTGTAATTCTATGCTCTTTTCTTTATATTGTATCTTCATATACGCTTTCCTCCATGTATTTTTTACTTAAAACTCTATTTTCTCTTCCACCCATTTAGCAACTTCATCTATTTTTAGTCTTATTTGTTCCATAGAATCTCTATCTCTTATAGTTACTGTTTCATCTTCTAATGTATCAAAATCAATTGTTACACAATATGGTGTTCCTATTTCATCTTCTCTTCTATAACGTTTTCCTATACTTCCTGCTTCATCATAGTCACACATAAATCTTTTTGATAATATCTCATATACCTCATTTGCTTTTTCAGATAACTTTTTAGAAAGTGGTAGTACTGCTACTTTATATGGTGCTAATGCTGGATGTAAGTGTAATACTGTTCTTGTATCTCCTTCTGCAATTTCTTGTTCTTCATATGCGTTACATAAAAATGCTAAAACTACTCTATCTGCTCCTAATGATGGTTCTATTACATATGGTACATATTTTTCATTATTTTCTGGATCTTGATATGATAAATCTTGTTTTGAATGGTTCATGTGCTGAGACAAATCATAATCTGTTCTATCTGCAATTCCCCATAATTCTCCCCATCCAAATGGAAATGCAAATTCTATATCTGTTGTAGCTTTACTATAGAATACTAATTCTTCTGGTGAATGATCTCTTAAACGTATATTTTCTTTTTTAATTCCTAAATCTAATAACCATTTTTCACAATAATCTTTCCAATATTTATGCCATTCTAGGTCAGTTCCTGGTTTGCAGAAAAATTCTAATTCCATTTGTTCAAACTCACGTGTTCTAAATGTAAAGTTTCCAGGTGTTATTTCGTTTCTAAATGCTTTACCAATTTGGGCAATTCCCATAGGCATCTTTTTTCTAGATGTCCTTAACACATTTTTAAAATCTACAAATATTCCTTGTGCTGTTTCTGGTCTTAAATATATTTCAGAAGTAGTATCTTCAGTTACTCCTTGAAATGTTTTAAACATTAAATTAAATTTTCTTATATCTGTAAAGTTTGTTTTTCCACAACTTGGACATGGTATCTTGTTTTCTACTATAAAATCTATCAATTCTTTATCTGACATTCCATCTGCTATCATGTCTTTGCCATTATTATGAGCCCATTCTTCTATTAGCTTATCTGCTCTGTGCCTTGTCTTACATTCTTTACAGTCTATTAATGGGTCTGAAAATCCTCCAACATGTCCTGATGCTACCCAAGTTTCAGGATTCATCAAAATTGCTGCATCTAATCCTACTATGTCTTTTTGTTCTTGTATAAATTTTTTTCTCCATGCATTTTTCACATTATTTTTTATTTCGTTTCCTAAAGGTCCATAATCCCACGTATTTGCTAATCCCCCATATATTTCTGAACCAGCATAAATTATTCCTCTGTTTTTGCAAAGTGATACCAATGTATCCATTGATTTTAACATATAAATCCCTCCATTTTATTTTTTTACTAGGTTACAAACAAATCTTTTTATTTAAACACTACTTTTATCCCTTTATTGTAGTTATCAAATTTAAGTTACTAAGTATTTTAGTAAAATCAAAAAACTTTCGAACCTAGCCTTACTAGCTAGGGACGAAAGTTAATAATTCCGCGTTTCCACCCTAATTCTTAAAATAAAAATTTTAAGCACCTTAATTTAATATTACTCCAAAGCTCCCCATACATTTCTACTACTAGTATTTCACCATCACTAGTTCTCTTTATAGCAGATTTTCTGTATTTTTTCTTCTTCAACGTAATTATTTGTTTCATATATTATATTATTAGTTAATAAAAAAGTCAATATTTTTAAAAAAAACATTGCCAATTCATTTTTTTTGTGCTAATATATTAGTTGTGTTTAATTAATTTTATAGGGGTATAGTGTTAATGGTAGCACATCGGTCTCCAAAACCGCCTGTGAGGGTTCGAGTCCTTCTACCCCTGCCA
>CAMJCT010000029.1 GCA_946404215.1 uncultured Clostridium sp.
TTCGAAGTACTTTATTAAGTTTTCCATTTTCATCTCTTTCATAAGAAAAATATTTTCTTGTATTAATAAAATCAACAAGCAAATTATTGCTATTTAAATCAATTTTATTACTTTGTATAATAACTTCATCAGGTACATCTTTTGGAACGCTTAAATCAAATTCTCGCTTTAATATAAACCTAATTAAATAAGGATCCATTACTCCATTTTCATTGTATCCTCCAACTATAACATAATCTACAATAGCATTAAATATTTCTTGGTCAAAATCTTCTATTATATCCTTAGAATCCAATAATTCTCTTACTTTCTTTAAACCATCTGTAATAGATTTCTTATCTTCTGCTAATAACTTTAATTGTTCTATTTTATTTTCCAATATTTCAAGTTTTCGATTATATTTTTCTACTTTTTCATTATAATCATTTTCGGATATTTTGTCTTCTACCATTAAATCTATCAATTTACTCTTTTTTGATTTTATATCTACAAACTCTTTCTTGAATTTTTCTAGTTCATCCTGCCTACTATGTTCATTCATTGTATCTTGCATTAAATTCAAAAATTCTTCTGTTTCAAAATTTGTATTTGAATATAATAATTTATAACTATCAACAAAAGCCTCTTTTATCATTTCTTCTCTAATAGTTTTTGACTCAGTACAGTTTTCTTTTCCGTTTTTTGCAAAGCTAATACAAGACCATGATGGTATTTTTTCTCTATCCTTACCTACAACTGTTCTTCTTGTAAAGCAATTTCCACAAAATCCACATCTAATTCTACTGCTAAAAGCAAACTTTCTTCCTACATTTCCTATTCTTCTTCCATTTACCCTTGCTCCGCATCTTTCTTTTAAAATTTCTTGTACCATATCAAATTTTTCTGGAGAAATAATTGGTTCGTGATGTTCTGAAACATAAAATTGGTCAGCCTCACCTAAATTCTTATATCTTTTATGTGATAAAGGATCTGCTGTATAAGTTTTTCCCTGCAATACATCTCCTTTATACTTTTCATTTCGTAATATTCCTCTTATTGTACTATCATTCCATTTATTATTTCCTTTAGGGCTTTTAATTCCTTGTTCTGTTAGCATCTTTGCAATTCCATTTGCACCATGTCCATCACAATATTTGTCAAAAATAAATTTAACCACTTCTGCTTCTTCATCTATTATTACTAATTTGTCATTTTCATTTCTATATCCATAACATCTGTTAAATCCTATTAATTCTCCTCTATTCATTTTCATCTGCAAACCTAATTTAACATGTTCAGATATATTTTCACTTTCTTGTTGTGCTACTGCACTAAGTGTAGTTAATAACATTTCACTCGTCTTTGTATCTAAAGTATTTAAATTATTTTCTTCAAATAAAACTGCAACATTGTTATCTCTTAACAATCTTACATTTTTCAAAACATCCATTGTATTTCTTCCAAATCTTGATATAGATTTAGTTAATATTAAATCTATTTTTCCTGATAATGCATCTTGTATCATTTTCATAAAACTTGCTCTTCTATAATCTGTTGTTCCAGATATTCCTTCGTCTGCATATATGTCTACATACTGCCATTCAGGATTATTATTAATTTTTTCATAGTAATATTTCTTTTGTGATTCATAACTATTTAATTGCTCTGCTCCCATTGTACTAACTCTTGCATATGCTGCTACTCTCAATTTTCTATTTAACACTTTTCCTGTTGTTCTATCAATTATTCCTTCTTTTTTAGGAATTTTAATTATCTCCACATTTACCACCTAACCTTTCTTTGTAAAATTCTAAAGGTTTTGGTGTAAAAGTACAAAGCTGTAAATTTTCTTTAATTTTTGCTTTTGCACATTTGCAAATTTTTTCATTTAATGCATTCTTTTCTTCCAAATAATTAATTGCCCTTAATTGCATTGCTATCTTAAAAAATGATAATTCATATTTTTCTATATTATTGATTAAAACTTTATCTACCATTTACTCACATCCTAATTGCATAAATACAATTTGAGTAAAATGTTATTATAAATCACTAAACGGCAAATCAGCTTAATTTGCTCCACAGGAATTTCACCTCTTCGCTCTTTTACGAAGTTACCTTCATTGTTTTAGACGGTTTTATCACGCTCGAACTGTGACTAGGTAAGAGTATCATTATGCTTATTATTATTCATCGCCTTATTAGTTGCTACCTAATATTTTATAATATAAGTATTTATCGCTCGTTCTAATTTAGATGTCTTGGCGTACCTATTAAACTGGCTCATAATAATAAGAATGTATTTAGTAATTTTTCCATATTTAATTTTTAGGGAAAAAATATCCTCTTATTCCATAAAGGAAAAATTTGATACTTTGTGCAAGATTTTTTAAAAAAAATTATTTTCCCCCTTATTCCATTAAGGAAAAAAATGGCACTTTGTACGAAAAAACTTTAAATTTTTTTTAAAGAATTTTTATCCCCTTATTCCATAAAGGAATAAATCAACGTTTTGTAGGATAAAAAATTGAAATTTTTTTAATTTTTTTGAAAAAAATATTTT